>JAHCAK010000004.1 GCA_019634955.1 Burkholderiales bacterium | reverse complement strand
CAGTCCGGCAGGCCCAGCGCCTGCGGCGCCAGCACGAAGGCCATGGAGGCCAGCAGCCACGCGACGTTGCGGACGTCGAGCGCGGCGTTGGGCAGCGTCGCGCTCATGCCGGGGCGCCCTCGCCGTGCAGCGCCAGCGCCTCGAGGCAGCGCGCCTGGTGCGCCTCGCCGCGGTTCGGGGGAATGGCCACGCCGGGAAGCCGCAGGCCGTAGGCCTGCCCCAGCCGTTCCGTCTCGATCACCCAGTGCGCAAGCACCCGCAGCCGCGCTTCCGGGTCGGGCGCGCGCGCGTCCAGCCAGTCCAGCCAGGTCTCCGCGGATGCCGTGGCCTGGAATTCCTTGGTGAGCAGGTCGTCGCCGCGGGCCAGCGCCTTCCACGCGATGAGCTTGGGCGCGTCCCCGGGGTGGTAGGCGCGCAGCATCCCGAACTCCTCGTCGCCGGGGACGGGAATGCCCTCGTCGCTGCCGGAGGTGGACTGCTGCGGCGGCAGGCCCGCCGCGAGGTCGGGCTTCGGGTAGACGATGGCGGAGAGCCCGAAGTCCACGTAGGACCAGGCGTGGAAGAGGCCCACGGGGTAGCGCGTGAAGATCTCCAGCCGTTCGCAGCGCAGCCGCCCGCGCCTCGGCGCCGGCACCGGCAGCGCGGCGATGGCGGGCTCGGCCGTGCCCACGTCGACGAATACGGGATCGGCGTCACGCCGGCGCAGGGCCACCGCGAAGCGCTCGCGGGAGGGGGCCTCCAGCACGATGCGGAAGTGCACGGTGTCGCCGGCGAAGACGGGCTCGACGCGGCCCGGCCGCAGCTTCAGGTGGGCGAGGTTTCGCCAGGTGTGCAGCATCGCCACCCCGCCCATCGCCGCCAGCAGGAAGGTGAGGAGGAAGCCCAGCGAGAGCGCGTAGTTGATGCTCGCGAGCAGGAGCACCAGCAGGACGCCCGCGAACAGGTAGCCCTGCCTGGTGGGCAGGATGAAGATGCGCCGCTGGACGAGCGTGACGGGCGGCGCCTCCGGCGCCTTGGCGCGGAAGATCCAGTCGGCGATCGACTGCCTGGCCTGGGCGAACATCGCCGGCGCGGGGCTAGGGGATGGCCACCGCCGTGAGGAGGTCGGCGGCCGCGTCGAAGCCGCCCTTCTGCGATTCCCCCGTGCCGTGCAGCCGGTGGCCCACCACGGCGGGGAGGACGGCCTGCACGTCCTCGGGCAGCACCTGGCGGCGCCCCTGCATCAGCGCCCACGCCTGCGAGGCGCGCAGCACCGCGAGGCCGGCGCGCGGCGAGAGCCCCTGTGCGTACCTGGGCGACACGCGCGTGTGCGCGACCAGCGCCTGCACGTAGTCGAGGAGCGCCTCCGACACCTGCGTCGCGGTGACGGAGCGCTGCAGCTCGAGGAGCTGGGCCGCGGTCATGGCCGGCTCCAGGTGCGAGATGAGGTCGCGCCGCTCCTCGCCCTTGAGGAGCTCGCGCTCGGCCTTGGCATCGGGATAGCCCAGCCTGAGGCGCATGAGGAAGCGGTCGAGCTGGGACTCCGGCAACGGGAAGGTGCCGACCTGGTGCAGCGGGTTCTGGGTCGCGATCACGAAGAAGGGCTCCGGCAGCGCGCGCGTCTCGCCCTCGGCGGTGACCTGGTGCTCCTCCATCGCCTCCAGCAGCGCGCTCTGCGCCTTGGGGCTCGCGCGGTTGATCTCGTCGGCGAGGATGATCTGCGAGAAGATCGGGCCGGGGTGGAAGCGGAAGGTGGAGTTTTCGCGGTCGAAGATGGACACGCCGATCACGTCGGCGGGCAGCAGGTCGGAGGTGAACTGGATGCGGCGGTGCTCGAGGCCCAGCAGCCGCGCGAGCGCCTGCGAGAGGGTGGTCTTGCCCACGCCCGGGACGTCCTCGATGAGCAGGTGCCCGCGCGCGAGGATGCAGGCCATGGCGAGCCGGATCTGCCGCTCCTTGCCGAGGATCACGCGGGAGGCGCGGCCGACGACCTCCTCCACGGGGTTGGGGGCGAGGCGGGCGCGGGAGTCGATGAGCATGGGTTGCGTCGGGGTGGTGGACGGAGGGCGGGGCGCTCGCGGCTGCCGGGATTCGAGAATAGCATGGGCTATAGTTTCCCCTGCGGGGCCGCCAGAGCCCCGGATTGACAACGATTCGAGGAGAAAGTGCATGGCCTGCGTCATCCTCACCCACCCCGACTGCGCCCTCCACGAAATGGGTGCGCACCACCCGGAATCCCCGGCGCGCCTGCACGCGGTGATGGCGGCCCTGGACGACGGCCACGTGCTGGGGCACCTGCGCGAGGAGGAGGCTCCCCGGGCGAGCGTCGAGCAGCTCGCGCGCGTGCACCACGACGTCCACATCGACTTCGTCCACGAGTCGGCCCCGGAGCGGGACTACGCGTTCCTGGACCCCGACACCTCGCTCAACCCGAAATCGCTCTCCGCGTCGCTGCGGGCGGCGGGCGCCGTGGCCCGGGCGGCCGACATCGTGATGGAGGGGAGCCACACGCGCGCGTTCTGCGCCGTGCGCCCGCCGGGCCACCATGCCACGCCCTCGCGGGCCATGGGCTTCTGCGTCTTCAACAACGTGGCGGTGGGGGCGGCCCAGGCGCTGGAGCGCCACGGCCTCGAGCGCGTCGCCATCCTCGACTTCGACGTCCACCACGGCAACGGCACCGAGGACATGTTCCACGACGACCCGCGCGTGCTCTTCTGCTCGACCTTCCAGCACCCGTACTACCCCTACTGCGGGGCGGACTCGGGCAACGACCACGTGATCAACGTGCCGCTGCCGGCGATGACCGGCAGCGAGGGTTTCCGCGCGGCCGTCGAGCGCCACTGGATGCCGGCGCTGGAGCGCTTCGAGCCGCAGCTCGTCTTCATCTCGGCCGGCTTCGACGCCCATCGCGAGGACCCGCTCGCCTACCTGCAGCTGGAGGACGAGGACTACGCGTGGGTGACGCGGCGCATCGTCGAGGTGGCCGAGCGCCACGCCGGCGGCCGCATCGTCTCGACGCTGGAGGGGGGCTACAACACGGCGTCGCTGGCCCGCTCGGCGCTGCAGCACGTGCGCATGCTGGGCGCCTGACCGGGCTAGATTCCCAGGGCCTCGGCAGGGTCCACGGCGCTGCCGCGGACGCGCACGCGCTTCTGGCGGGACTTGGCGCCCGCCTCCAGCGTGACGGACCGGCGGGGCACGCCGAACTTTCCGGCGAGGAATTCCACGAGGGCCTCGTTGGCCCGGTCCTCCAGCGCCGGGGCGGCCAGCCGGATGCGCACGGCCTCGCCGTGCAGCCCCGCGACCTCCGTGCGCTTGGCGCCGGGCTGCGCGTGAACGGCGATCGTGACGCTGCCGTCCGCGTCGCGGCGGAACCAGTCGGTCATGGGGAGGTGACGCGGCGGCCCGTTACCGGGCGGACTTCGACGGCGCGTAGGTGAGCTTGGGACCCAGGCCGATCTGCGCCCAGTTGTGCGTCTGCAGGGCGGAATGGATCAGCGCGCGGTAGCGCTGCGCCTGCTGGTAGACGAAGGGCGAGGCGACGAAGGTCTGGTAGTGCTGCTCGAAGTGCCCGGCGCCGCAGTAGGCCGCGAAGGCGCAGGCCTGCTGCAGGTCGCGGTGCTGGCTGCCGCAGTCGAGGCCCATGTCGCAGGCGACCAGGTTCCACGCGCCGAGGAAGGCGGAGGGCTCCGGCATCTCGTCGTTGGGGCCGACCCGCAGCTGCTCCTTGAGCGGGGACTGCGACAACAGGCCGCCCACCACGAGCATCGCCTCGGGGTCGCCGGTCTCGAGGATGTTCACGATGCGCGCGAGGTCGTCCGGCGAGATGCGCGGCGGGTTGCCGGACTCGTCGCGGGGCTGGTTCTGGACGGCGCGCTGGATCTCGGCGGCGAGCAGCCGCGCCTGCGCGCGGGCGTCGCCGAGCCGGGCCGCCTCGACGTAGAGCGCGTCGATGTCCGCCGGGGAGAGCTTGGTGCCGCGGAAGCGCAGGCAGCGCGTCGCGTCGTCCACGTTGTCGTAGGCGGCCACGCGCTGGGCGGACGCGGGATCGGTCGCCGGGAGCGTGGCGAGGAACTGCCGCCGCTGCTTGGCGCTGTAGGAGGCGAGGTCCTCGTTCACCGAAGTCGCGAAGAGGCAGGTCTCCATCGCCTTCGCGAGGTGGTAGCGCTCGTCGGCGGTGAGGCTGCCCTTGCGCGCGAGGAGGGCGTCGGCGAAGGCCTTCAGGTCGCGGGTGGAGCGGAAATCCGAGGCGATCGAGGAAGACTTGGGCGCCACGGGGTTCACCACCGGCACCGGCATGGCGTGCACGCGGGAGACGGCCGGGGTGGCGCGGGCGATCTCGATGCGGGAATCGGCGGGGGTCGGCGCGGGGGACTGTGCCCCGGCAGCCATGTCGGTCGCAGGCGCCTCGCGGGAGGCCTCGCCGGCGTCCCATTTCGAGACCAGCAGCACCCCGTAGGCGACGAGGGAGGCCAGGCCGATGGCGGTGAGGCGATTCATGGGGGTCAAGTTTCGGCCGAAAGCGGAATTTCGTCAATGATTTCCGTGGGAAAGCTCATCCTGCCCCGAGACGCACGATCCGTGCCCGGATTGGCCCGGAACAGGGGGTCAGTGGTGGAGGATCTTGGACAGGAACGCCTGCGCCCGCTCCGAGCGGGGCGTGCCGAAGAACTCGTCCTTGGTGCAGTCCTCGACGATCTGGCCGTGGTCCATGAAGACCACCCGGTGGGCCACCTTGCGGGCGAAGCCCATCTCGTGCGTGACGACCATCATGGTCATGCCCTCGCGGGCGAGCTCGACCATCACGTCGAGCACCTCGTTGATCATCTCCGGATCGAGCGCGGAGGTGGGCTCGTCGAAGAGCATGGCGATGGGGTCCATGGAGAGCGCCCGCGCGATGGCCACGCGCTGCTGCTGGCCGCCCGAGAGCTGGCCGGGGTACTTGTCCTTCTGGTTGAGCAGGCCGACGCGTTCGAGCAGCTTGTGCCCCTTTTCGACAGCCGCCTCGCGCGTGCGCCCGAGCACCTTCACCTGCGCGAGCGTGAGGTTGTCGGTGATGCTCATGTGCGGGAACAGCTCGAAGTTCTGGAAGACCATGCCGATCTGGGCGCGAACCTTGGGCAGGTTCGTCTTCGCCGCGCCCACCGAGGTGCCGTTCACCACGATCTCGCCCTGCTGGAAGGGTTCCAGCCCGTTCACGGTCTTGATGAGGGTGGACTTCCCGGAGCCCGAGGGCCCGCAGACCACCACGACCTCGCCCTTCTCCACGCGGGAGGTGCAGTCCTTGAGCACCTGGAAGGCGCCGTACCACTTGCTCACGTTGCGGATCTCGATCATGGCCATGGGGGGCTTCCCTAGCGCGCGACGGCGAGCCGCGCCTGCAGTCGCTTCACGCCCCAGGAGGCCGCGAAGCAGAGGATGAAGAAGACGACGGCGACGAACAGGTAGAGCTCGACGATGCGCCCGGTGAGCTGCCCCGCCTTGGAGGCCGCCCCGAGGAAGTCCTTGAGCGCCACGACGTAGACGAGGGAGGTGTCCTGGAAGAGGATCACGGCCTGCGTGAGCATCACCGGCAGCATGTTGCGGAAGGCCTGCGGCAGCACGATGTGGCCCATCGACTGCCAGTAGGTCATTCCCAGCGCGTAGGCGGCGGCCGGCTGCCCGCGCGGGATCGACTGGATGCCGGCGCGGATGATCTCCGAGTAGTAGGCCGACTCCACCATGATGAAGGCGACCACCGCCGAGGTGAACGGGCCCACGGCCTCGCCCTGCTGGCCGGTGAACTTCGACACGATCATGGGCGTGAGGAAGTAGAACCAGAAGATGGCCATGATGAAGGGAATGGCGCGGATCAGGTTCACGAACCCGGCCGCCGGGAGGGAAAGCGCCTTCCACGAGGAAAGCCGCGCCAGCGCGAGGAGGGTGCCGAAGAAGATCCCGCCGGCGAGCGCGATGGCGAAGAGCTTGAGGGAGGTGAGCATTCCGTCCCACAGTGCCTCGCGGTACTTCCAGATGACCGTCCAGTCGAACTCCCCGCCCATCAGTGGCCCCCGCCCTGGGCGATGTAGCCCGGCACGGCCACGCGCCGCTCGAGCGTGCGCATGAGCAGGATCACCGTCATGGTGATCACGATGTAGATGAGGGTCGCGGCCGTGAAGGCCTCGAAGGTCTTGAAGGTGTACTCGGAGATCTGGCGGCTCTGCGCCGTGAGCTCGAGGACGCCGATGGTGAGCGCCGTGGAGGAGTTCTTGAAGATGGTGAGGAACTCCGAGGTCATCGGCGGGATGACGATGCGGTAGGCCATGGGCAGCGTCACGTGCCGGTAGACCTGCGGCAGCGTGAGCCCCATCGCGAGCCCGGCGGCCACCTGCCCGCGCGGCAGCGACTGGATCCCCGAGCGCACCTGCTCCGCCACGCGGGACGCCGTGTACAGGCCCAGGCACAGCACCGCGGCCGTGAACTCCCAGAGGCTGAACTGCGCCGCGAAGGGCAGCGTGAGCAGGTTCGGCATGTCCTGCTTGAGCCAGTCGCCCCAGGCCTTCGGGATCACCTCCGGCATCACGAAGTACCAGAGGAACATCTGCACCAGCAGCGGGATGTTGCGGAAGAGCTCCACGTAGGCGGTGCCCAGGGCGCGCGCCCAGGCGAGCGGCGTGGTGCGCGCGATGCCCACGACGGAGCCCACCGTGAAGGCGAGCACCCAGGCGCAGGCCGAGACGGCGAGCGTCCAGAAAAGGCCCGACCACAGCCAGCCGAGGTAGGTCATGCCCCCGGAGGGGGCCTGCTCGAGGAAGATCTTCCAGTCCATCGCGCCGCCGGCCGCGCAAACGAAAAGGGGGGCGGGTGGCCGCCCCCCGTCGCGGACGCCCGCCTTACTCCGGCAGGGCCTGCAGCTGGATCGCGGCCTTGAGCAGCGGGCTCATCGGCACGCCCATCGTCTCGCCCGAGGGCAGCTTCTGGATGAACCACTTGTCGTAGAGCTTGGCGAGATCGCCCGAGCCCATGAGCCGGCCGATGGCGCGGCGGATGACCACGCCGAAGTCCTCGTCGCCCTTGCGGTACATCTGGCCGTACGGGTCGTAGGAGAGGAAGTCGCCCACCACCTCGTAGTCCTTCGGCGCCTTCGCCTTGGCGATGAGGCCGTAGAGGAGGATGTCGTCCATCGAGAAGGCCACCGCGCGGCCGGATTCCACGGTGAGGAAGGATTCCCCGTGGTCCTTGGCGTTGAGGAACTTGATGTTGAGGTTCTCCTTGTCGGAGAGCGCCTTGATGATGCGCTCGTTCGTCGTGCCCTGGGTCACCACGACCGTCTTGTTGCGCAGGTCCTTGTAGCTCTTGATCTTGGAGGACTTCTTCACCAGGAGCTTGGTGCCCGTGATGTAGGTCGTCGGGCCGAAGCCGACCTGCTTCTGGCGCGTGAGGGTGTTGGTGGTGGAGCCGCACTCGAGGTCGATCGTGCCGTTGGCCATGAGCGGGATGCGCGTCTGCGGCGTCACGGGGTTGTACTTCACCGTGAGCTGCGCCACGCCCAGCTCCTTCTTCACCTCCTCCACGATCGCCGCGCAGATGTCCATCGAGTAGCCGATGGGCTGCTGCTTCTCGTCGAGGTAGGAGAACGGGATCGAGGTCTCGCGGTGGCCGATGGTGATCGTGCCGGTGTCCTTGATCTTCTTGAGCGTGCCGGTGAGCTCCTGCGCGATCGCCGGGGTGGCGAGCAGGGCGAGGGCCGCGACGGCGGCGAGCGACTTGCGGATCATGGTGGTGCCTCCTCTGTGGTTTTCGGTGCGCCGTGGCCGGGAGGCTCCCGGCGACGAAGCGGTGAGGATACTTCCGGGGCGCTCAGCGGCGCAACGAGAAATCGACCAGCGCCTCGGCGAGCGCCCGGCTCGCGTCGAGGACCGGCACGGGGAGCCGCGCGCCCTCGGCGGCGATGGGCAGTTCCGTGCACCCGAGCAGGATCGCCTCGGCGCCCCGCGCGGCGAGCGCGCGCGCCGCCGCCTCGAAGGGCGCGCGGGCGCCGGCCGCGTCCCCGGCCTTCACGCGGGCGATCGCCTCGGCCACGAAGCGGTCCTGCTCCTCCTCCGTGGGGACGAGCCATTCGAAGCCCTGCCGCGCCAGGCGCTCGGCGAAGAAGCCGGAGGCAAGCGTGCCGCGCGTGGCGAGGAGCCCCACGCGCATCGGCCGGATGGGCAGCCGCGCGAGCGCGGCCACCGCGGCGTCGGCGATGTGCAGGAGCGGGATTCCGACGCCCGCGGCCAGCTCGTCCGCCCAGTGGTGCGCCGTGTTGCAGGCGACCGCGAAGGCCTCGCACCCCGCCGCCTCCAGCGCGCGGGCGCCGGCGAGCATCTCCGGCACGGGGGAGGGGCCGCGGCCCAGCACGGCGGCCACGCGATCGGGCACCTGCGGCACGTTCCACACGACCACGGGCAGGTGCTCGCGGTCGGTGGTGGCGGGGGTCGCGGCGAGGACCTTGGCCTGCAGGTCGATGGCGGCGGCCGGCCCCATGCCGCCGAGGATGCCGATGCGGCGCGGCGGGGTTGTCTTTGCGTCCATTGCGCCATCGTAAAACGCCGCGGGGCGTCTTGGGCGAGAATGGCGCCTGCCGCCGCCCGCCGGCGCGCCTCCACGAGGGGCGCACCCCGGCGCCGCGCCCGCCACGACAACAACGAGGTCTCCATGTCCGCCGCTCACGACCCCAAGCAAGCCATCCTCGAACCCGTCCAGCGCCTGGCCGCGCAGCGCCTTTCCGGCGACGCCGCCCGCCAGGCCCGCGAGTTCCTCGCCCTCTACTACGACCAGGTCGACGCCGACGACCTCGCGGCGCGCGCGTCCGAGGATCTCTACGGCGCGGCGATGGCGCACCTCGCCTTCGCCCGGCGCTTCGCCACCGGCACGCCCAAGATCCGCGTCTACAACCCCCGCGTGGACGAGCACGGCTGGGCGAGCCCGCACACCGTGGTCGAGATCGTCAACGACGACATGCCCTTCCTCGTCGACTCCGTGACGATGGAGCTGAATCGACAGGGGCACACGCTGCACCTGCTCGTGCACCCGCTGGCCAAGACGGTGCGGGATGCGGCCGGGGATCTCTCCTCGTTCGCGCCGGCCGGCCGCGACGGCGCGCGCGAGTCGCTGATCCACGTGGAGGTCGACCGCGAGAGCGACCCGGCGCGGCTCGAGGCGCTGGCGCAGGGCCTGCTCGCGGTGCTGGCCGACGTGCGCGCGGCGGTCGCGGACTGGCAGCCCATGCGCGGGGCGATGGACGCCATCGTGGCCGAGCTGGCGAAGCCGCCCAAGGGCCTGGACGCCGCCGAGGTCGAGGAGGCGAGGGCCTTCCTCGCCTGGGCCGCCGACGAGAACTTCACCTTCATCGGCTTCCGCGAGTACGAGCTCGCGGCCGAGGGCGGCGAGGACCGGCTTCGCATCGTGCCGGGCTCCGGCCTCGGGGTGCTGCGCGAGCCGCGCCTCGGGGGCGAATCCGCGAGCTTCCGCGAGCTTCCGCCCGCCATCCGGGCGCTCGCCCGCGAGCCGCGGCTCCTCGTGCTCACCAAGGCCAACTCGCGCGCGACGGTGCACCGCCCGGGCTACCTCGACTACGTGGGCGTGAAGCGCTTCGACGCCGCCGGCCGCGTGACCGGGGAGCGGCGCTTCGTGGGCCTGTACACCAGCGCCGCCTACCACGCCGACCCGGGCGAGATCCCGCTCATCCGCCGCAAGGTCGCGCGCATCCTCGACCGCGCCGGCTTCCCGGCGGCGAGCCACGGCTACAAGAACTTGCGGGCGCTCCTGCACGCCTATCCGCGCGACGAGCTCTTCCAGGTCGACGAGGCCACGCTCTTCGAGACGGCGATGGGCGTGCTGCGCCTGGGCGACCGGCGGCGCACGCGCCTCTTCCTGCGCCGCGACCTCTACGGGCGCTTCTTCTCCTGCCTCGTCTTCCTGCCGCGCGAGAGCTTCAACACGGACGTGCGGCTGCGCATCCAGGAGATCCTGCGCCGGCGCCTTTCCGGCACCAGCGTCGAGTACACGGTGCAGCTCACCGACGCGGTGCTCGCGCGCATCCACATGCTGGTGCGCACGCACCCGCGCGACGAACCGGTGGTGGACGCCGCCGCCCTCGAGGAGGAGGTCGCGCGGGCCACGCGTCGCTGGGAGGACGATCTCAAGATCGCGCTCGCCGAGGAACACGGCGAGGAGCGCGCCAACCCGCTGCTGCGCCGCTACGCGCCGGCTTTCCCCGTGGCCTACCGCGACGCCGTGGCCCCGCGCGCGGCCGTTCGCGACATCGGCGTGATCGAGTCGCTCGACGCCGCGAACCCGTTCGCCGCGAGCCTCTACCGCCCCGTGGAAGCCGACGCCCGGACGCTGCGCCTGCGCGTCTACCGCCTCGGCGGCAAGCTCCCGCTGTCGGCGAGCCTGCCCATCCTCGACAACATGGGGCTGGAGGCCCTCGACGAGGACGGCTGGGAAGTCGAGCGCGAGGGCGCGCCGCCCGTCTTCATCCACGACTTCGGGCTGAGGAGCGCGCGCGACATCGAGCGCGTCGAGGCCGTGAAGGCGATCACCGAGGAGGCGCTGCTGAAGGTCGTGCGCGGCGCGATCGAGAACGACGCCTTCAACCGCCTCACCCCGGCCGCGGCCATCGCTCCCGACGACGTGGTGGTGCTGCGCGCCTACGCGAAATACCTCCGGCAGGCGGGCTTCACCTTCAGCCAGGCCTACATCGCGCAGACGCTCGCGGCCCACCCGGCCATCGTGGCGAAGCTGGTCGCGATCTTCCACGCGCGCTTCGACCCGGCGGCCAAGGGCGACCGCGACGCGATCCAGCAGAAGCTGCACGACGAGGTGAAGGCCGCGCTCAACGCCGTGGCGAACCTCGACGAGGACCGCATCCTGCGCCGCTTCCTCTACACGATCCGCGCGACGCTGCGCACCAACCACTGGGTGCGCGGCGCGGGCGGCGGGCGCAAGGACTACCTCGCGCTCAAGCTCGACAGCGCCAAGGTGCCGGAGCTGCCCGAGCCCCGGCCGCTCTTCGAGATCTTCGTCTACTCGCCGCGCTTCGAGGCGATCCACCTGCGCGGCGGCAAGGTCGCGCGCGGGGGGCTGCGCTGGTCGGACCGCCCGGAGGACTTCCGCACCGAGATCCTGGGCCTCATGAAGGCGCAGATGGTGAAGAACGCGGTCATCGTGCCCGTGGGTTCCAAGGGCGGCTTCGTGCTCAAGGCGGCCCCCCCGGCCTCGGACCGCGAGGCGTACCTGAAGGAGGGCATCGCCTGCTACCAGGACTTCCTGCGCGGGCTTCTCGACGTCACCGACAACCTGAAGGGCGGCGCCGTGGTGCCGCCGAAGGACGTCGTGCGGCACGACCCGGACGATCCCTACCTCGTGGTCGCCGCCGACAAGGGCACGGCCGCGTTCTCCGACTACGCCAACGCCGTGAGCGCGGAGTACGGTCACTGGCTGGGCGATGCCTTCGCCTCGGGCGGCAGCGCCGGCTACGACCACAAGAAGATGGGCATCACCGCGCGCGGCGCATGGGAGAGCGTGAAGCGCCACTTCCGCGAGATGGGCGTGGACACGCAATCGCAGCCCTTCACGGTGGCCGGCATCGGCGACATGTCGGGCGACGTGTTCGGCAACGGAATGCTCCTGTCGCCCCACATCCGGCTGGTGGCCGCCTTCGACCACCGCCACGTCTTCCTCGATCCGGCGCCCGACGCCGGGAGGAGCTTCCGGGAGCGCGAGCGGATGTTCGCCCTGCCGCGCTCCTCGTGGGACGACTACGACAAGTCGCTCGTCTCGAAGGGCGGCGGCGTGTGGCCGCGCTCGGCCAAGGCGATCCCCGTCTCGCCGGAGGCGGCCGCCGTGCTCGGCATCCAGCCGGGCGAGCTCACGCCGGCCGAGCTCCTCAAGGCGATCCTGCGCGCGCCGGTGGACCTCCTCTACAACGGCGGCATCGGCACCTACGTGAAGGCCTCGCACCAGACCCACGCCGACGTGGGCGACCGCGCCAACGACGCCATCCGCGTGAACGGCGCGGAGCTGCGCTGCAAGGTGGTGGGCGAGGGCGGCAACCTCGGCTTCACCCAGCTCGGGCGCGTGGAGTACGCGCGCGCCGGCGGGCGCCTGTGCACGGACGCCATCGACAACTCGGCCGGCGTCGACTGCTCCGACCACGAGGTGAACATCAAGATCCTGCTGGGGCTGGTGGTGGCCGAGGGCGAGCTCACGCTCAAGCAGCGAAACGAGCTGCTCGCGAGCATGACCGACGAGGTCGGGCGGCTCGTGCTCGCGGACAACTACTTCCAGACGCAGTCGCTCGCCGTCTCCGGCATGCGCGGCGAGAAGCTTCTCGACGCCCAGGCCTCCCTCATGCGGGCGCTGGAGAAGGCCGGGCGCCTGAACCGCGCGGTCGAGTTCCTGCCGTCGGAGGACGAGATCGCCGAGCGGCGCGCGGCGCGCGAGGGGCTCGCCGCCCCCGAGCGCGCGGTGCTCCTCGCCTACTCGAAGATGGTGCTCTTCGACGACCTCGTGAAGGGCGACCTCATCGACGACGAGTACGTGGCCCGCGCCCTGCCGGGGTATTTCCCGGCCGAGCTCGCGCGCCGCTACGCGGCCGTCATGCCGCGCCACCCGCTCAGGCGCGAGATCGTCGCCACCGTGGTCGCCAACGCGATGATCAACCGCACCGGCTCGGTGTTCGTGCACCGCATGCAGGAGGAGACGGGCGCCACCCCCGACGAGGTGACGCGCGCCTTCATCCTCGTGCGCGACATCTACGGCTTCGAGCGGCTCTGGGCCGGCATCGACGCGCTGGACAACCGCGTGCCGGCGGCGCTGCAGTCGGAGATGCTCATCGACGCCGGGCGCCTCGTGGTGCGCGCGACGCTCTGGTTCCTGCGCCGGCGGCGCGAGAAGCTGCCCATCGCCGAGGTGCTCTCGCTCTTCCAGCCCGGGCTCGAGGCCTTCCGCCGGCAGCTTCCGGCGATGCTCTCGGCCGCGGACCGCGAGACCTTCGCCGCGACGGCCGCCGGCCTCGAGGCGAAGGGCGTGCCCGCGGCGCTTGCGCGCGAAATGGCTTCGCTCGACGCGCTCTATGCCGTGCTGGACGCGACCGAGGTGGCGCGCGAGACGGGCCGCCCGCTGGAAGCCGTGGCGCAGGTCTACTTCGCGCTTGCCGGCGACCTGGAGCTGCGCTGGCTCGGCGAGCGCATCACCGCGCTCCCCACCGACACGCCGTGGCAGGCGCTGGCGAGGAACGCGCTCCGCGACGACCTCGCGAGCCAGCAGCGCGCGCTCGCGACGGCGGTGGCCCGCCCCGGCCAGGGCGGCGACGAGCCGGCGGCCCTCATCGCCGCGTGGAAGGAGCGGCAGGCACCGGCCATCGCGCGGCTCGCCGCCATGCGCGAGGAGCTGAAGCGGGCGGGTTCCATCGACCTCGCGGTGCTGTCGGTGCTGTTGCGGGAGCTGCGCAGCCTTGCCTGAGGCGGGCGAGGACCTCGAGGACGGCGGGCGCTGGCGCGCCGTCGCCGCGCTCGGCGTCACCCAGATCGTCTCCTGGGGGAGCCTCTACTACGGCTTCGCGGTGGTGATGGAAGCGGTGGGCCGCGAGCTCGCCGCGTCCCCCCCGGTGACGGTCGGCGCCTATTGCGTGGCGCTGCTCGTCTCGGGGCTGGTGGCCGCGCCCGTGGGACGGCACATCGACCGGCGCGGCGCGCGCAACGCCATGACCGCGGGCTCGGTCGCCGCCGCGCTCCTCCTGGCGGCGTTCTCGCAGGTGACGGGCCCCGCCGGGCTCTACCTCGTCTGGGCGGGCCTGGGATTCGCGATGGGGCTCACGCTCTACGAGCCCGCCTTCGCGAGCCTCGCGCTCGTCTTCCGCGCGGACCTGAGGAAGGCCATCACCGTGCTCACCCTCGCCGGCGGTTTCGCGAGCACGGTCTTCTGGCCGCTCACGCAGTGGCTCGCGAGCTCGCTCGGGTGGCGCGACGCCGTGCTGGTGCTCGCGGCAATCAACCTCGCGGTGTGCGTGCCGCTGCACGCGCTCTTCCTGCCGGCGCGCGGGCGGCCGACGGGCGCCCCCGCGGGCGCGGCAGACGACGCGGCGGGGCGCTCGCGGCTGCTTCGCGACACGCGCTTTCGCTGGCTCGCCTTCGCCTTCACCGGCAACATGCTCGCCTTCGCCGCGATGGGGCTGCACCTGCTCGCGATGCTGCAGGAGCAGGGCTTCACGCCGGCGCGCGCCGCCTGGCTCGCGGCGCTCGTGGGCCCCATGCAGGTGGCCGGCCGCATCGTCGAGTTCGCCTTCGCCCACCGCGCGAGCGCATCGCGCGTGGGCGAGATCGCGCTTTTCGCCTTCCCCATCTCGCTCCTCGTCCTCGCCTTCGCCGGCGGCAGCACGGCGGCGGTCGTCGCCTTCGCCGTGATCTACGGCGCGAGCAATGGCGTGATGACCATCGTGCGCGGCACCGTCCCCGCGGAGATCTGGGGGCGCGAGGGCTACGGCGGGCTGGCCGGGCTCATGGCCACCCCCGTCCTCCTCGCCCGCGCGGCCGGGCCCTTCGCCGCGGCCGGCATCCTCGCGCTGGCCGGCGGCTACCGCGCGGTGACGCTCTCGCTCGCCGCGGTCGGCGTCATCTCGTGGGTGGCGTTCGCGATGGCGGTGCGCCGGGGCGGGCGCGCCTAGCCGCGCGCGTCGGCGGCGATCTCCGCCTTGATCCACGCGCGGAACGCGGCGACCTTGGGCGAATCGGCGTTGCGCGGCGGGTAGACGAGGTAGATCCGGCGCTCGCCGGGCGTCTCGATCGCGAAGGGCCGCACCAGCACCCCGTTGCGCTCGTCGTTGGCGAGCAGGCTGCGGCGGCCGAGGGCGATGCCCTGGCCCTCGGCCGCGGCCTGCATCAGCAGCGCCGAGTCGCTGTAGAGCGGGCCCCGGTCGGGCTCGGGCCAGTCGAGCCCGGCCGTCTCGAACCACGGCTTCCAGAACTCGTCGTTCGTGCGCAGCAGCGTGTAGCGCGAAAGGTCGGCCGGGCGCTTCGGCACGCCGCCCGGGATCCGCGGGCTGCACACCGGGAAGAAGGCGTCGTCCGCCAGGTGCTCCACGCGCACGCCCGGCCACTCGCCGAAGCCGTAACGGATCGCCACGTCGGCCTCGTCGCGCTGGAAGTCGACGAGCGCCATGCTCGAGCTCACGACGAGGTCGATGTCAGGGTGCTGCGCCTGGAAGCGGCCCGTGCGGGGCAGCAGCCAGCGGGCCGCGAGGGAGGGGGCGATGCTCACGCGAAGCTGCCGCGGGTTGGCGCGGGCGGTGACTTCCTGCACCCCCGTCGCGAGTTCCGCGAACGCCGTGCGCACGCGCGCCGCGAAGCGCTGGCCGTCCTCGGTCAGGCGGATGCCCCGACCGGCGCGCTCCACGAGCCGCGCGCCGAGATCGGCCTCGAGCGACTTGAGCTGGTGGCTGATCGCGCCGTGCGTGAGGTGGAGCGCCTCGGCGGCCTTGGTCAGGCTGCCGAGGCGGGCCGTTGCCTCGAATGCCCGCAGGGCCTGCATCGGGGGAAGGCGGATGGCCATGGCATCCTCATGTCAATAATATTGACATATTGCACGAAAATAATTCGATTGTCCCGTGCCATCAGCGCCAATAGACTGCGCCCATCGATGCACGATCAGGAGGTTATGAACATGAAAGCGATATTGTCGAATTTGTCCCCGATGCGCGTCCGCTGGGTGGAGGCCCTGGTCACGATCGCGGTCTTCGCTTGGTTCGGCGCGGCGCTGGTCGTGATGGCCGGCGAATGGCAGGCCGCCGTCGCGCTCGCGTGAGGAAAGCGGTGCTACGCTCGCGCGATGCTCCGCCCGCCCATCGCCGCCGCCGGCCTGCTCGCCTGCTGCCTCGCCTTCGAGGGCGCGGCCTGCCGGGAGTCGCACCCGCCGCGTGACGCGGAAATCCCCGCAGCCGCGAAGGGCAAGGCGATCGAGCCGTTGTGGGTGGGGCCGGCGTTCTCGGGGTCGTGGTACACGCTTTCGCGCAACGGCGAGGGCTTCACGCTGCAGGTGCTGGACCGCGGCACGGCGCTCGTCACCTGGTTCACCTACCCGCCGGCGGGAAGCGCCGCGCAGCAGGCGTGGATCCTCGCGCAGGACGGCCGCATCGACGGCGAACGCATCCGCTTCGAGGGCGCCTTCACCACGCGCGGGCCGCGCTTCGGCGCCGGGTTCGACCCGGCGGCGCTGCAGGTGCTCCCCTGGGGGACGATCGAGTTCCGCTTCCTCGACTGCAACCGCGGCGAGGTGACTTATTCGGGCCCGCCGGGCTGGGGCTCGGGCACGCGCGAGATCGTGCGGCTCACGGCGCTCTCGGAACTGGAATGCGGCGCCAAGCGCCGCCTCACGGCGACCGGCGCGCGCGCGATCGAGGGGCTGCGCAGCCGCAGCGGCTCGTGGTTCGACCCGGCGCACAACGGCGAGGGCTGGCAGGTCGAGGAGCTGCCGGACGGCCGCACGCAGGTCTACTGGTTCACCTACGACGAGCGCGGCGAGCAGGCGTGGACGATCGGCGTCGCGGGAACCGGGGGCAGCCGCTTCGAGATCGAGCGCAACCTCCGGCCCGTGGGCGCGCGTTTCGGCGCGGCCTTCGACCCGGCGGCGGTGCGGCTGGAGGAGTGGGGGCGCGTGCAGTTCGACTTCGCCGGCTGCGAGCGCGGGAGCGTTTCATGGACCTCGACGCAGCCCGCCTTCGGCAGCGGCACGCTCGCGCCCGTGCGACTGTCGCGGCTGGCGGGAGCCGCCTGCCTCGACGCGAAGCCCGCCGTGCCCGCGGCGGGCACCTGGGCCAATGGCCCGGCCATGCCGGTCGCGCAGTCGGAGGTGGCCACGGCGACGCACGGCTCGCGCACCTGCGTGGCCGGCGGCTACATGGCGCAGCGCGACGTGCAATGCCTCGATGCGGCGACCTCGTCGTGGACCACGCTGCCGCCGTTGCCGGCGGGCCGCGACCATGCCGCGGCAGTCGCCTTCGCGGACGAGCTCCTCGTGACGGGAGGCTACCGCGGCTCGCCCGAGGATGCGGTGAACGGCTGGCGCTACCGGTTCGCCGGCGGCGGCTGGGAGCCGGTGGCGGGCCTTCCCGACGCGACCGCCAGCAGCGCCGCGGTCCTCGACGGGTTCGCGTGGTTCGCCGATCGCGGCGGCGACCTCGTGCAGCTGCAACCGGCGACGATGCGCTCGCGCGTGGTCCGCGGCGACCGCGCCGTGGCGCGCGACCACTCGCAGCTCGTGGCCTTCCAGGGCGAGCTGTGGCTCATCGGCGGGCGCACGGCCGTGGGCTCCACCTTCGCGGAAGTCTCGATATTCGACCCGGCCTCGGAAACCTGGCGGGCCGGGCCACCGATGCCCGTGCGGCGCTCGGGCTTCGCGGCGGCCGCCTCGGCCACGCATCTCTTCGTGGTGGGCGGCGAGCGCCTCGGGGCCACGCCGGCCGTCGTCAACGCGGCCGAGGCCATCGCGGCGGGGGATGCCGCATGGACGCCGATCCCGGCCCCGCCCGTCGCGGTGCACGGCGTGGGCGGCGCCATCCACGGCAACGCCTTCCATCTGATCGGCGGCTCTCGCGTGGCGGCCACGGCGGTGAACACCGGCACGGTGCAGGTCTACCGCTTCGGCCCGTGACGGGCCGCGGCGCTCAGCCGCCCGCGCGCTGGTAGCCCAGCAGGAACCTCGCGACGAACGCGTCCCGCGCGGCGCCGTCCGCGTCGACTTCCAGCGTCACGGCCAGCACCGGAATTCCCACGGGCCCGAAGGCGCGGGGAGGGCGTTCCTCGAGCCGGATGCGCCAGGCGGGCGTACCGCCTTCGGAGACGATCCCGTCGCCGTCAATGCGAAAGGGCGCGCCGCCCACGGCCACGGGCAGCAGCCGCAGGAGCTCCGCTCGCGTAAGCGCCATCTCGTAGAAAAGGAGGCCTGGGGAATTTTCCGCGGAGCCGGAAAATTCCCCAGGCTTCCTTTTCGTCGGGTCAGCCACCCGCGATGGGCGGCCAGATGGCGAGCACGTCGCCGTCGCGGAAAGGGCGCGCGGCGCGCTCGGCCGGGGGCACGAAGAGCCCGTTCACGAGGACGAGGTGAACGAGCTTCGGCGGGATCTGGAACGGCGCGATCACGGAGGCGATCGTGGCCGCCTCGTCCACCTCGAGCGCGACGACGTTGTCGCGGCGCGCTTCCGCGGGCAGGTAGTCGGTGAGGGTCGCGTAGAGCTTGAGCGTTATGCGCATCGCCCGGTCAGGAAGCCGCCTGCGCGCGGGCGAGGTAGGCCTCCATGAGCCGCGAGGGGTTCGCCAGCAGCCTCTCGCGCCACCCGCCCAGCCGCACTCGCCCCTGGATGAGGCCGCGGATCACGCCCGCGTGCTCGGTGTGGCCGAGGCTCGTCGCGCCGATGAGGCGGTCGTCCCGGAACTCGAGGCGCAGGTAGCGGAAGCGGTCGCGGTCCATCTCCTCCACCCAGGAGCCGCCCTGCGCGTGCGGCACGCCGTGCCATTGCCCGAAGGAGACGGAGACGAGCCCGAGCGTGTCGAGCACGTTCATCGCCAGCGCGCCGGGGGAAGTTGCCTCCCGCCCCGCCATGTTGAGCGCCGCCACGCGCGCCTGCTCGACGGCCGTGGGCTGGATGGCGTAGGCGATCTTGCGGTCGGTGTCGAACTCGGGCGCGCGCGAGACGTCGCCGGCGGCGAAGATGCCCTTCACGCTGGACTCCATCCGCTCGTCCACGAGGACGCCGCCGTTGCAGGCGACGCCGCTGCCTTCGAGGAACGCGGTGTTGGGCGTGACGCCGGTGGCGGAGATCACGAGGTCCGCGGCCCAGGCCTGCCCGTCGGTGAGCTTCACCGAGAGCGCCGATCCCGCCTGCTCGATCGCGGCCACGCGCGCGCCGGTGACCACGTGCACGCCTTCGCGCTCGCACCAGGCGCGGATCATCTCGCTCGCGCGCGGCGGCATCATCCGAGGGACCATGCGGTCGCCCATCTCGACGACGACCAGCTCCACGCCGCGGGAGGCGAGCGCTTCCAGGATGATGCAGCCGATGAAGCCCGCGCCCATCTGCACGACGCGGCTGCCCTTGCGCACCCGCGCGGCGATCGCGCGCGCGTCGGCCAGCGTCCAGCAGGGGTGCACGCCCGGCAGGTCGATGCCCGGGATCGGCGGTCGGTTGGGACGCGAGCCCGTGGCCACGAGGAGCCGGTCCCACGCGAGCACCTCGCCGGATTCGAGCCGAACCTCGCGCTTCGATGCGTCCACGGCCGCGGCGCGGCCCTCCTTGAGCGCGATGCCCATCCGCTCGAAGTGCCCGGGCTCCTTGCGCAGCCAGGTGCCCTGCTCGTCGATGTCGCCCATGAGCAGGTAGGGGATCGCCATGCGCGAGTAGGGCGGCCCCGGCTCGTCGCCGACGAGCGTTACCGTGTCCGGGGGCGACAGCTTGCGAAGCGCCTCGGCGGCAACGACCCCCGCGGGGCCGTTGCCGAGGATCACGTGCCTCATGGCGCGCCTACTTGAGCGCCGTGGTGCCGAGACGCTTGCGCGTGTCCGCCGTGGGGACGCCGTCCGCGTTCCAGCCGCGCAGCTGGTAGTACTCGGGCAGCATCTTGTCCAGGCCGTTGACGAGGCCCTTGGCGGGGCCGGTCCTGGCCGCCTCCTTCTTGAGGCGCGGCGGCAGGTCGTCGTCCTTCTTCGTGAGGCCGGCGGCGAGGTTGAACTCCTTCTCCATGTTCCAGACGCGCTCGCCCACGACGTTGAGGTTGTCGAGCGACCAGTCGCCCTCGCACGCCGCCTGCAGTTGCGGCGCGATGTCCTGCAGCGTCCAGGCGAACGAGGTGAAGAGGCACAGCCCCGAGGAATCGAACACGGCGGTGGCGTCCTGGAAGGCCTTCACGAGCCCGGCCTTGCCGTCGGTCACGAGCGGGTCCGTCTTCACCGGGATGCCCAGCACCTCGCTCGCGACCGTGTAGCCGCGCAGGTGGCAGGCGCCGCGGTTGGAGGTGGCGTAGGCGAGCCCCATGCCCTGGATGCCGCGCGAGTCGTAGGCCGGGAACTCCTGCCCCTTGACCGTCATGGAGAGCTCCGGGTGGCCGTACTTCGCCGTGAGGCGCTTCGAGCCCAGCGCGATCTCCTTGCCGAAGCCCTCGCCGCGGCCGACCTGGTCGGCGAAGAAGGCGAGCGCCTGCGCCGAGCCGAAGGGCGCCTCGATGCCGAGCTGCTCCTTCTTGAGCACGCCCATCTCGTAGAGCTCCATCACGGCGCCGACGGTCGCGCCGAAGGAGATCGGGTCCCACCCGTCTTCGTTGGCGCGGAAGTTGGCGTAGGTGAGGGCTTCGAGGTCGTTCACGCCGTTGGCGGCGCCGAGCGCCCAGGCCGCCTCGTACTCCAGGCCCCCGGAGGCGCCCCAGTACTGCGGCTTGTTCACCACGGTGAAGTGCGTCTCGTCGATCTTCGAGATGCGCCCGCAGGCGATGGTGCAGCCGAAGCAGGCCTGGTTCGTCACCAGGTTGGGCTTGCCGTCGGTCTTGCGCGGGGCGTGCATGGCCTCGGCCGAGATGTCCTTGGCGCCGTCGAACTGGACGTCCCTGTGGTTGCGCGTGGGCAGCGCCCCGATCTCGTTGATCACGTTCATGAGCACCTGCGTGCCGAACTTGGGCAGGCCCTGCCCGGTGACGGCGTTGTCGGCGAGCACCTTCTTCGCCGCGACGGTCGCCTTCATGAAGGCGGCGGGGTCCTTCACGTTGCCCACGCCCTTCGTGCCGCGCACGGCGATGGCCTTGAGGTTCTTCGAGCCCATCACGGTGCCCACGCCCGAGCGGCCGGCCGCGCGGTGCAGGTCGTTCACCACCGCCGCGTAGAGGCAGCCGGTCTCGCCCGCGGGCCCGATGCCCGAGACGCGCACCTGCGGGTCCTGGAAGCGGTTCTTGAGGTACGCCTCGGTGTCCCAGGTCGACTTGCCCCAGAGGTCGGCGGCATCCAGGAGTTCCGCCTTGTCGTTCTCGATGTGCAGGAACACCGGCTTCGGGCTCTTCCCCTCGAGGATGATCATGTCCCAGCCGGCGAACTTGAGCTCGGCGCCGAAGTAGCCGCCGGAGTTCGAGCAGGCGATGGCGCCCGTGAGCGGGCCCTTGGTGATGACCGAGTAGCGCCCGCCGGTGGAGGCCATGGTGCCGGTGAGCGGCCCGGTGGCGTAGATCAGCTTGTTGGCCGGCGAGAGGGGGTCGACCTTCGGGTCGACCTCCTCGGTGAAGTACTTCGTGGCGAGCCCGCGCTGGCCGAGGTAGGCCATGGCCCACGCCATGTTGAGCGGCTCGGCGGTGCAGGTGCCCTTCGTGAGGTCGACTCGCAGGATCTTGCGTGCCCAGGACATGGTGGTCTCCTCCTCAGTCCGCGTGGCCGGCGGCCGGCTGGTTGTCGAGCTTCTGCGCCCACTGCCGCATGCGCTCGAGCCCCGTCCAGTCGGCGTCGACGTAGGTGATGGCGCCCGTGGGGCAGGCCTCCGCGCAGGCGGGCTGGCCGCCGCACAGGTCGCACTTCTGCACCTTGCCCGTGTCCTGCACGTAGTTCACGGTGCCGAAGGGGCAGGCGATCGTGCAGACCTTGCAGCCCACGCACACGCTGTCGAGCACGACCTTGGCGCCCGTGGCGGCGTCGAGCTTGATGGCCTCCACCGGGCAGGCGTGCAGGCACCACGCCTCGTCGCACTGGGTGCAGGTGTAGGGGACCTTGCGGCCGCTGTGGTGGAAATCGAAGACCTTGATGCGCGACTTGGCCGGGTTGAAGACCTGGTGATTCTCGTACGAGCAGGCCATCTCGCACTGCAGGCACCCGGTGCATTTCGCCGGGTCGATGTGTAGTGATTTCTGCACGGCCCCTCCTCCGGTGAGTGGACGGGCCGATTATATGCACCGCAGTTCATACCCCCGCAAGGCCGGGGCGCGGGAGAATGCCTACGCCACGAGCGCGGCGACGACGCGCCGGCCCTCGGCCAGCAGGATGTTGTAGGTGCGGCAGGCGGCCTTCGTGTCCATCACCTCGACGCCGACGCCCGCGGCGTAGAGGGGGGCGAGCGCGGCCGGGTCGGGGAAGCGGAAGGTGGCGCCGGTGCCCAGCAGGACGATTTCCGGCTTCCAGTCGAGAAGGGCCGCCATGCCGGCGGCGGTGAGCTGCCCGATGCCCCCTGCTCCCCAGCCCTCGAGGACGCGGTCGGCGGACACGACGAGCCCCGCGGCGACGCGCCGGCCGGAGACTTCCACCCAGCCGTCGCCGTAACCGGTGAAGGTGTTCTGCCCGGCGGTCGTTTCTCTTTCGAATTTCAAGGGCTTGGCCTCGATTGCCCGGGGTGGCCCCGGGCCGCTAGAATCATACATTTTGCAGCGCAACAAACGAAAGTCGCGCGCACCCCACGCTCGGAAAGCCCCCATGCACCCGGAGTTCCCCCGTATCACCCGCCTGCCGCCCTACGTCTTCAACATCACCAACGAGCTGAAGATGGCCGCCCGCCGGGCGGGGGAGGACATCATCGACCTGTCGATGGGCAACCCCGACGGGCCCACCCCCCGGCACATCGTCGACAAGCTGGTCGAGGTGGCCCAGCGCGAGGACACCCACGGCTACTCCGTCTCCAAGGGCATCCCGCGCCTGCGCCGCGCCATCTGCCAGTGGTACAAGCGGCGCTGGGACGTGGACTTCGACCCCGAGAGCGAGGCCATCGTCACCATCGGGTCGAAGGAGGGCCTCGCGCACCTGATGCTCGCGACCCTCGACCGCGGCGACACGGTGCTGGTGCCGAACCCCAGCTACCCCATCCACATCTACGGGGCCATCATCGCCGGGGCCGACATCCGCTCGGTGCGCATGGCGCCGGGCGTGGACTTCTTCGCCGAGCTGGAGCGCGCCATCGGCGAGCTCTTCCCGAAGCCCAAGATGCTCATCATCGGCTTCCCCTCGAATCCCACGGCGCAGTGCGTGGAGCTCGACTTCTTCGAGAAGGTGATCGCGCTCGCGCGCCAGCACGGCATCCTCGTGGTGCACGACCTCGCCTACGCCGACATCACCTTCGACGGCTGGAAGGCGCCCTCGATCATGCAGGTGCCGGGCGCGCGCGAGGTCGCGGTCGAGTTCTTCACCATGTCCAAGAGCTACAACATGGCCGGCTGGCGCATCGGCTTCATGGTGGGCAACAAGGAGCTGGTGAACGCGCTCGCGCGCATCAAGAGCTACCACGACTACGGCACCTTCACGCCCATCCAGGTGGCGGCCATCGCCGCGCTCGAGGGCCCGCAGGACTGCGTGGAGGAGATCCGCCGCAAGTACCAGAGCCGCCGCGACGTGATGGTGAAGGGCCTGCACGAGGCCGGCTGGATGGTGGAGAACCCGCGGGCCTCGATGTACGTGTGGGCGCGGATCCCGGAGCCCTACGCGAAGATGGGCTCCATCGAGTTCGCCAAGAAGCTGCTGCGCGAGGCGAAGGTCGCGGTCTCCCCCGGCATCGGCTTCGGCGACTACGGCGACGACCACATCCGCATCGCGCTGATCGAGAACGAGGCGCGCACGCGCCAGGCCGTGCGCGGCATCAAGGAGATGCTGCGCAAGGACGGCATCGCATGAAGGTGGTCGCCGTCACCGACGCGGCCGGGACCGTCGTCGCCCCGGATCTCCTCGCCGCCGCCGAGGCGGTGCACCGGCAACTCCGCCCGCACCTGCCGGCGGGCTACGCCGCGCGCATGCGCGAGGTGTTCGCGAGCGGCGCCGAGATGGCGGTGGCCCTCGACGGCGAGCGCGTGGCCGGCGTGACCGTCTTCCGCGTGATCGAGAAGACCTTCACCGGCCGCGAGCTCTACTGCGACGACCTCGTGACCGACGAGGCGCAGCGCTCGCGCGGGGCCGGCCACGCCATGGTCGCCTTCATGGAGGGCGTGGCCCGCGAGCGCGGCTGCGACGTGCTGGCGCTCGACTCCGGCACCCAGCGCCAGCAGGCGCACAAGTTCTACTTCCGCGAGGGGCTCGTGGTCTCGTCCTTCCACTTCTCGAAGAAGCTCAAATGAAGCCGATCCGCGTGGGCCTGCTGGGGCTGGGAACCGTCGGCGGCGGCACCGTCGAGGTGCTGCGCCGCAACCGCGAGGAGATCGCGCGCCGCGCCGGGCGCGAGATCGTGGTGGCCATGGCGAGCGCGCGCGACCTCGCCAAGCCGCGGCCGGTCGACCTCGCCGGCATCGAGCTGGTGGCGGATGCGGCGCGCATCGTCGCGGACCCCGGCATCGACATCGTGGTCGAGCTGATCGGCGGCGAGACGCGCGCCAAGGAGCTCGTGCTCGCGGCCATCGCCAACGGCAAGCACGTGGTCACGGCCAACAAGGCGCTGCTCGCCAAGCACGGCAACGAGATCTTCGCCGCCGCCCACGCCAAGGGCGTGATGGTGGCCTTCGAGGCGGCGGTGGCCGGCGGCATCCCCATCATCAAGGCGATCCGCGAGGGGCTCTCGGCCAACCGCATCGAGTACCTGATGGGGATCATCAACGGCACCTGCAACTACATCCTGTCGGAGATGCGCGACAAGGCGCTGCCCTTCGACGTGGTGCTCGCCGAGGCGCAGCGCCTGGGCTATGCCGAGGCCGACCCCGCCTTCGACATCGACGGCATCGACGCCGCGCACAAGCTCACCATCCTCTCGGCCATCGCCTTCGGCATCCCGATGCAGTTCGACAAGGCGTACACCGAGGGCATCGGCCGGCTCACCGCGGCCGACATCAAGTACGCCGAGGGGCTGGGCTACCGCATCAAGCTGCTGGGCATCTCGCGCCGCGCGCCCGCGGGCATCGAGCTGCGCGTGCATCCGACGCTGGTGCCGGCGCGCCGGATCCTGGCCAACGTCGAGGGCGTGATGAACGCCGTGCTGGTGAAGGGCGACGCCGTGGGCCACACGCTCTTCTACGGCCGCGGCGCAGGCGCCGAGGCGACCGCGAGCGCCGTCGTGGCCGACCTCGTGGACGTCACGCGCATGGCCACCGCCGATCCCGAGCACCGCGTGCCGCACCTCGCCTTCCAGCCCGACCGGCTCTCCGACGTGCCCATCCTGCCGATGGCGGAGGTCGAGACGGCCTACTACCTGCGGCTTCGCGCGCTGGACCGCCCGGGGGTGCTCGCGGACGTCACGCGCATCTGCGCCGACCGCGCCATCTCCATCGACGCCATCTTCCAGAAGGAGGCGGGCGAGGGCGAGGACCAGGTGGACGTCGTGATCCTCACCCACGTGGCGAGGGAGCGCGACGTGAACGCCGCCATCGCCGCGATCGAGGCGCTGTCGACGATCCCCGTGCCGGTGGTGCGCATCCGCCTCGAAGAGCTCCTGTGAAGTACGTCTCCACGCGCGGCCACGCGGCCGGCCAGTCGTTCACCGACATCCTCCTCGAGGGCCTGGCGCCCGACGGCGGGCTCGCCGTGCCCGAGCAGTGGCCGCGCATCATGCGCCCGAAGCTCGACGCGATGCGCGACCTCGCCTACCCGCAGCTCGCCTTCGAGGTCCTGCGCTTCTTCGCCGACGACTTCCCGGGCGCGGCCCTCAAGGCCGCCTGCGAGAAGGCGTACACGAGGGAGGCCTTCGGCGCGCCGGAGATCACGCCGCTCAGGTCGCTCGCGCCCAACCTGCACCTGCTCGCCTGCTCCAACGGCCCGACGCTCGCCTTCAAGGACATCGCGATGCAGCTGATCGGGCACCTCTTCGAGTTCGTGCTCGAGCGGCAGGACCGCACCCTGAACGTGCTGGGCGCCACCAGCGGCGATACGGGGTCGGCCGCCGAGCACGCGCTCAGGGGCAAGGCGCGCGTGCGCGTGTTCATGCTCTCGCCGCACGGCCGCATGAGCCCGTTCCAGCGCGCGCAGATGTACGCGCTGCAAGACGCCAACATCTTCAACATCGCCGTCGAGGGCGTCTTCGACGACTGCCAGGACATGGTGAAGGCGGTGAACGCCGACGCCGCCTTCAAGGAGCGCCACGCCATCGGCGCCGTGAACTCGATCAACTGGGCGCGGATCGTGGCCCAGGTGGTGTACTACTTCAAGGGCTACTTCGCGGCGACCCGCTCCAACGACGAACCGGTGTCCTTCGCCGTGCCGTCCGGCAACTTCGGCAACATCTTCGCCGCGCACGTGGCGAAGCGCATGGGCCTGCCCATCAAGCGCCTCGTGCTCGCCACCAACGAGAACGACGTGCTGGACGAGTTCTTCCGCACCGGCCGCTACCGCCCGCGCGGGACCGCCGAGACGCACGCGACCTCCAGCCCCTCGATGGACATCTCGAAGGCCTCCAACTTCGAGCGCTTCATCTGGGACATGGTCGACCAGGACGGCGAGAAGGTCGCCTGGCTGTGGAAGCAGGTGGAGGAGAAGGGCGGCTTCGACCTCTCCGGCGACCGCGCCTGGGAGCGGATCGAGGACGAGTCGGGCTTCGTCTCGGGCCGCAGCCTCCACGCCGACCGCATCGCCACCATCCGGCAGGTGAAGAAGGACTACGGCGTGGTGATCGACCCGCACACGGCCGACGGCGTGAAGATCGCGCTGCGCATCCGCGACCGCGGCACGCCGATGGTGTGCGTGGAGACGGCACTGCCCGCCAAGTTCGAGGCGACCATCGTCGAGGCCCTCGGCGAGCCGGCGCCGCGCCCCCCCGGCTACGAGGGGATCGAGAGCCTGCCGCAGCGCTGCGATGTGATGAAGCCCGACGCCGAGGCCCTCAAGGCCTATATCGCCGCCCGTACCTGACGCGTGGCAGTCGTGCGTCAGTCGCGCACGCTGGAGGGCAGCACCTCGAAATCCGCCGTGTGCTCGAGCGCGCGCAGCGCGTCGGCGAGAGGCGCGGGAGGTGCCACGAGCTTCCTCGCCGCGAGGTCCAGCCACCCACCCAGCGAGGTGATGCGCGCCGCGAGATCGCCGTCCTCGCGGTGGATCTCGTTCACGATGCGGAAGCGCGAGGCGTCCTCGGAGAGCCCGCCGACGAGAAGGCGCACCCGCGCCGGCTGCAGCAGCTGCAGCTCGCGGTAGTAGTCGACCTCGTCGCGCCGCACCACGGGGCCGATGCGCCACTTCGCGAACTCCGCCGGCGTCACGCCGCGCGTGGCGAAGTAATGGAAGCGGCAGTCGATGGCGATGAGCATGTACGACGTGTTGGCCATGTGGCCGTTGCCGTCGAGATGCGCCCAGGAGACCTGGAAGGGTTCCTCGTAGGCCATCGCCGCGTTCAGAAGAAGACGAGCCAGGCCACCAGCAGCGTGAGCATCATGCCGCCGAAGATGGCGCCGAAGACGATGGCGAGGACGCGCCCGTCGGCCGCCTGCTGCGCGGCGAGGTCGTCCTGCGGGATCGCGCGCGCGCGCCGCCGCTCGCGGAACGCGACCACGATCACCGTCGCGAGGACCGTGAGGAAGGCGAGGAAGACGGCGAAGAGCTTCCAGCCGAGCGTCATTCGTCCTCGGGGTCGCGCGGCGGGCGCCCGTCGTATACATGGTGGCGGCGCCGCTGCAGCCAGGCATCGCGCGTGAAGGTGTAGCGGTCGAGCGCCGCCTCGTCGAGGATGCGCTCGGCCTTGAGGAGCCCGGCGCGCACGTTGAGCAGGTTCACCACCGCGACCCCGCCGCGCACCGCGGTGTCGGCGATCTCGCCGTTGTAGTAGAGGGACGGGTCCACGAAGCGCGCGGGCGCGTCGCGCAGGGTCGAGGGGCCGAATACGGGCAGCACGAGGTAGGGCCCCGCCGGCACGCCCCACCGGCCGAGCGTCTGGCCGAAGTCCTCGTCGTGCTTCTCCAGCCCCATGGGCGTGGCCACGTCCCAGAGCCCGCCGATGCCGACCACCGTGTTCACGGCGAAGCGCGCGAGGTCGGAGGCGCCGTCGGCGATCTTGCCCTGCAGCAGGTTGTTGAGTCCCGTGCCCACGTCCGAGACGTTGGCGAAGAAGTTCGTGACGCCCTCCTGCGCGAAGCCCGGGACGCCCTCCACGTAGGCCTGCGCGGCGGGCTTGAGCACGAGGCGGTCCAACCCGTCGTTGAACTCGTGGGTGCCGCGGTTGAAGCGCTCCCACGGGTCCTTCTGCGGGGGCGCGCCGGTGCTCGCGCACCCGGAGGCGATCGCGAGGAGCGCGATGGCGAGCAGCGCCTTCATGCGGCGCTCCCGTGCATGAGCCGAAGCGACAGGTCCACGGCCTTGATGTCCTTGGTGATCGAGCCCACCGAGATGCGGTGCACGCCGGTCTCCGCCACCTCGCGCACGCTGGCGAACTCGATGCCGCCGGAGGCTTCCAGCTCCGCGCGGTCGCCCGTCGCTTCCACGGCCTCGCGCAGCCGCGGCAGCGTGAAGTTGTCCAGCAGGATGAGCTTCGCGCCGGCCTCGAGCGCCTCCTGCAGTTGCGCGAGCGTCTCCACCTCCACCTGCACCATCGTCCCGGGCGTGGCCGCGCGCAGGGCCGCCCTCACCGCCGGGCGCACGCCGCCGGCCGCGGCGATGTGGTTCTCCTTGAGGAGGATGCCGTCGTACAGGCCCACGCGGTGGTTCACGCCGCCGCCCACCTTGACGGCGTACTTCTGCGCGAGGCGCAGGCCGGGGATCGTCTTGCGCGTGTCGAGGATCTTCGCCCGCGTGCCCGCCACGAGCTTCACGAAGGTGCGCGTGCGGGTGGCCACGGCGGAGAGCAGCTGCACGAAGTTGATGGCGGTGCGCTCGGCCGTGAGGAGCGCGCGCACGTCGGCCTCCATCTCGCAGATCGAGGTGCCGGCCACGACGTCGTCGCCGTCCGCGTGGTGCCAGAACACCTCGGCGTCGGGGTCGAGGGCTTCCAGCGTGCGGTTGAACCACTCCGTGCCGCAGAGCACGGCGTCCTGGCGGGTGATGAGCCGCGCGCGGACGACCTTGCCCTCCGGCAGCAGGGCGGCGGTGAGGTCGCCGGTGCCCACGTCCTCGTCGAGGGCGCGGCGGACGTCGGCGGTGATGGCTTCTTCGAGGGTGTGCAGGGAATCGGGCATCGGGGGGCGAAAACGGAGGAAAACGGCTTGAAACGGGGGCAAAACGCCCCATTTCGGGCTTTGAGCCGGCGTTTCCCGGGAAATTCCCGAGGAAAACCGTTGGAAAAGGATACCACCGATGCGCATCGACAAGCTGACGACGAAGTTCCAGCAGGCCCTCGCCGACGCCCAGAGCCTCGCGCTCGCGAACGACGCGGGCTTCATCGAGCCGCAGCACCTCATGGCGGCGCTCCTGGCACAGGATGACGGCGGCAGCGCTTCCCTCCTGCAACGCGCCGGCGTGAACGTGGCGGCGCTGCGCAAGGCGCTGGACGAGGCGGTCGCGCGGCTGCCCAAGGTGGAGGGGCAGGGCGGCGAGATCAACGTCTCGCGCGAGCTGAACGCGCTCCTCAACCTCACCGACAAGGAGGCCACGAAGCGCGGCGACCAGTACATCGCCTCCGAGCTCTTCTGGCTCGCGGCCGCCCAGGACAAGGGCGATTGCGGGCGCCTGCTCAAGCAGGCGGGCGCGAGCGCCGCGGCCCTCGACAACGCCATCAAGGCCGTGCGCGGCGGGCAGGCCGTGGAGAACCCCGAGGCCGAGGCGAGCCGCGAGGCGCTGAAGAAGTACACGCTCGACCTCACGGAGCGCGCGAGGCAGGGCAAGCTCGACCCCGTCATCGGCCGCGACGACGAGATCCGCCGCACCATCCAGATCCTGCAGCGGCGCACCAAGAACAACCCGGTGCTCATCGGCGAGCCCGGCGTGGGCAAGACCGCCATCGTCGAGGGCCTGGCGCAGCGCATCGTGAACGGGGAGGTGCCCGAGACCCTCAAGGACAAGCGCGTGCTCTCGCTCGACATGGCGGCGCTGCTGGCCGGCGCCAAGTACCGCGGCGAGTTCGAGGAGCGCCTCAAGGCCGTGCTCAAGGAGATCGCGCAGGACGAGGGCCGCATCATCGTCTTCATCGACGAGCTGCACACGATGGTCGGCGCCGGCAAGGCCGAGGGCGCCATCGATGCCGGCAACATGCTGAAGCCCGCGCTCGCGCGCGGCGAGATGCACTGCGTGGGCGCGACCACGCTCGACGAATACCGCAAGTACATCGAGAAGGACGCCGCCCTCGAGCGCCGCTTCCAGAAGGTGCTGGTCGACGAGCCGAGCGTGGAGTCGACCATCGCCATCCTGCGCGGCCTGCAGGAGAGGTACGAGGTCCACCACGGCGTGGACATCACCGACCCCGCGATCGTCGCCGCGGCCGAGCTCTCGCACCGCTACATCACCGACCGGTTCCTGCCGGACAAGGCGATCGACCTCATCGACGAGGCGGCCGCGCGCATCAAGATGGAGATCGACTCGAAGCCCGAGGCCATGGACCGGCTCGACCGCCGCCTGATCCAGCTCAAGATCGAGCGCGAGGCGGTGAAGAAGGAGAAGGACGAGGCCTCCCGCAAGCGCCTCGACCTCCTCGAGGCCGAGATCTCGAGGCTGGAGAAGGAATACGCGGACCTCGAGGAGGTCTGGAGCGCGGAGAAGCACGCCGTGCAGGGCTCGGCCTCCATCAAGGAGGAGGTCGAGAAGGTGAAGCTCGCCATGGAGGAAGCCCGCCGCAAGGGCGACTGGGCGCGCATGAGCGAGCTGCAGTACGGCAAGCTGCCGCAGCTCGAGGCGCAGCTGAAGAAGGCGGACAAGGCCGGTGGCGCCGCCGCGAAGCCGAAGCTCCTGCGCACCGAGGTGGGCGCCGAGGAGATCGCCGAGGTGGTCTCGCGCGCCACCGGCATCCCGGTCTCGAAGATGATGCAGGGCGAGCGCGACAAGCTCGTCCACATGGAGGAGAAGCTGCACGAGCGCGTCGTGGGCCAGGACGAGGCCGTGCGCCTCGTAGCCGACGCCATCCGCCGCTCGCGCGCCGGGCTCTCCGACCCCAACCGGCCGTACGGCTCGTTCCTCTTCCTGGGTCCCACGGGCGTGGGCAAGACGGAGCTGTGCAAGGCGCTCGCCGCGTTCCTCTTCGATTCCGAGGAGCACCTCATCCGCGTCGACATGAGCGAGTTCATGGAGAAGCACTCGGTCGCGCGGCTCATCGGCGCGCCCCCGGGCTACGTCGGCTACGAGGAGGGCGGGCACCTCACGGAGGCCGTGCGCAGGAAGCCCTACTCGGTGATCCTGCTGGACGAGGTCGAGAAGGCGCACCCGGACGTCTTCAACGTGCTGCTGCAGGTGCTCGACGACGGGCGCATGACCGACGGGCAGGGCCGCACCGTGGACTTCAAGAACACCGTGGTGGTGATGACCTCCAACCTCGGCAGCCAGATGATCCAGTCGATGGCCGGCAGCGACCCCGGGCTCGTCAAGACGGCGGTCATGGCGGAAGTGAAGACGCAGTTCCGGCCGGAGTTCGTCAACCGCATCGACGAGATCGTGGTCTTCCACGCGCTCGGCGAGGAGCACATCAAGGACATCGCGCGCATCCAGCTGCGCTTCCTCACGGAGCGCCTGGCGAAGCTCGAGATGGGCCTGGAGGTCACGGAGGCGGCGCTCGCGCACCTCGCCACGGCGGGCTTCGACCCGGTCTACGGCGCGCGGCCCCTCAAGCGGGCCATCCAGCAGTCGATCGAGAACCCGCTGGCGAAGCAGATCCTCGAAGGCCGCTTTGCCGCGAAGGACGCGATCGTCGCCGACTGGGGCAAGGAGGGGTTCACCTTCGCCAGGTCGGCGAAGGCGAGGAAGGCCGCCTAGGGGAACAGCCCCTGGTAGAGGATCATGATGGTGAACGCCTGGATGAGCTCGTCGGACGTGAAGTTGCAGTGGCCGTAGCGGTCGACGAGCACGGGCAGGTGCCTGGACAGCAGGTTTCCCGCGTTCGACGTCTTCACCATGTAGAAGAGCTGGTGCAGTGCGGGCACCTGCTGGTCGTTCGAGGTGTGCATCGTGATGAGCGGCCGGCTCAGGTTCCCCGTCGTCTCGTAGCGGGTCGCCATGGCGTGCAGCGCCGCGGCGTCCGCGCTCACGCGGCGCACGTTCATGTTGAGCGCGTAGTCGTCGTTCGAGCCGCTGTACCACTTCGCCGTGTTGTCGTAGGGGAACCCGCCGAGGGTCGCGGCGGCGTCGGCCAGGTTCACGACGCTGTAGCGCAGCACGTCGCGCACCGATTGCTCCACGGTGGAGTCGAAGTTGGCGGGGTCGTAGGGCAATCCCGCGACCCGGACCCACTGCTCCAGCACCGGGCGCGTCTGCGGCGCCATGACGATCGGCCTCACGAACAGGCTGTAGAAGTCGCTCCAGTTGGCGACCAGCCAGGGCTCCGGGCTGAACGGGTCGCCCGGGATGATGCCGGGGTAGAAGTACTCGAACGTCGCGCGCGCATCGCCGAAATAGTTGATCTGCATCGGGAAGTTCCCGATCGGCCCGCACACCGCCATGCCGGCGCTGAAGACCTCCGGATGCCGCTCGACGTTGAGCGCGGTGATGATGCCGCCCTCGGAGGCGCCGACCAGGAAGACCTTGTTCGGCTTGCCCTTCCTCGCGGTGTAGATGCTCACGAGGTCGAGGATGTCGGCCGCCCCCTGCTCGATGGCGAGCCCCGTCTTGCTGTAGCTGTTCGTGATGAAGCCGTTGCCGAGGTTGTTGGCGATCTCGTTGAGGCACATGCCCCCGATGCAGAGCTGTTCCTCCGGGATCGACACCGGCGTGCCGGCGTCCTGGAACCCGTGGGCCCAGATGATGAGGTTGCCGTTGTACTTGTCGGCCGGCGGCATGCAGATGCGGTAGATCGAGCCGCTTGCCTGCAGGCCGTCGGGCTCGCAGAGGGACTGGCCGGGTGCCGGGAAGGCGAGAACGAGCAGAAAGGCGGCGACGGCGGTGCGCAAGCGGTGCATGGCAACCTCCCTGTGGGGCGCGGCACGAGCGGCGACAGCGGTGTTGTAGCATGGAAGCGCCGCCAACGAAACGGGAGGGGCGATGCAGGGCCGCGAGGACTTGGAACGCCGGATCCGCGACCTCGAGGCCGAGGTCGCGCGGCTGCGCGCCGGTGGCGGCTACCGCACCGTCCGGCACCGCTCGGCCGCCGAGTTCGGCGGCCTTCCGCTTCTTGCGATCGCCACCGGCCCGGACCCCGCGAAGGGAGAGCGGCGCGGGCACGCGCGAGGCATCGTCGCCATCGGCGACGTCGCGACGGGCGTGCTGGCGATCGGCGGCGTGGCCCGCGGCCTCGTGGCGCTGGGCGGCGTCGCCGTGGGCGTGGTGACCTTCGGGGGGACCTCCCTCGGCGCGCTGGTCGCCGTCGGCGGTCTCGCCATCGGCACGGTCGCCGTGGGCGGCGGCGCGGTCGGCTGGACGGCCCTCGGGGGCGGTGCGGTGGGAACCTATGCCTGTGGCGGTGGCGCCTTCGGCGAGCACGTCGTGAGCGCCACGCGCCGGGACCCCGAGGCCATCAGGCACTTCGAGGAGAACGGGCTCGGGGCCGTCTGCGGTCCCGGCCCGGTTCGCGCCCGGCGCGCGAGCTAGGCGCGCTCAGCGCCAGCGGCTCTCGCGCCGCTCCTGCCGGCCGTCCCGCCAGTCATCCCGGCGCTCGTGGCGCCAGCCCGGGTGGCGGTCGACGACCACCGGCGCGTAGACGGGCCGCACGTGCACGGGGCGGTGCACGACGACCGGGCGCGGCTGCACCACCACGGCAGGGGGCGCGTAGTAGACGGGCGCCGGGCGCACGACCACCGGCGGCGGCGCGTAGCGCACGGGCGCGGGCGGGTAATAGGCGGGAGGCGCCGTGTAGTAGTCGGGCTCGTGGTAGCCCCGCGAATTGGCGGCGATGCTCGCCCCGGTCACGGCGCCCAGCATGCCGCCCACGACGGCGCCGTGGCGCCCGTCGACGTTGTGGCCGATGGCCGCGCCGATCGCGGCGCCCAGCAGCGCGCCCACGCCGGCGTCGCCCGCGGCGGCTTCGGTGGAGGCCATCGCGCCCGAGGCGGCGACGGCAATGGCGGCGATCGCAAGCGGTTTCCTGAACATCGTCTTCTCCTTACATGGCCGGTTTGGGGGTCGGTGGGCGCCCTTCCCAGGCGCCCGATTCCCTCAACGCGCCCGGCCGGGCAGCGGAGGACAGGCTTACAAACTGTTACACCCCCCGGTGATGGCGCGGCGCGGGGCCGCCGATGGCAGAATGCCGTCGTCGGCAAGCGACGAAGACAAGAACAAGCCCATGGCGACTGCTCCCCGGACCCACTACGACGTGCTGGGCATCTCCCGCAGCGCACGCGCGGGCGAGATCGTCCGCGCGCACGACCGGATCGTCGCCGAGTTCAAGCTCGACACCACGCCGCCCGACCCGCGCCGCGAAGCGCTGGTCCACGAGGCCTTCGTGGTGCTCTCCGATCCGGATGCCCGCGCCGCATACGACCGCTCCCTCGCCGCCGGGCCGGCGCCTGCCAGCCGCCGCCCGGTCCTCGCGGCCGGTGCCGCCGCGGCGATCGCGGTGGCCGCCGGGCTGTACTTCCTGCTTTCTCCCGCGCCGCCCGCGGTCCCTGCCGGCCGCCCCGTGGCCGAGATCGCGGCCGAAGTCTCGCGCTCGGTCGGCCGGGTTCGCGCCTTCGACATGGCGGGGCGCACGATCGCCAGCGGCGTGGCCTTCACGGTGGCGGCGGGCGAGATGGCCACGGCGTGCGAGGGGCTCGCGCCAGGCTCGCAGCTGGTGGTGACGATCGGCACCCGGGAGGCGCCGGCACGCGTCTCGCGCGTCGACGAGGCGCTGGGCCTGTGCCGGCTCGCGGTCGACGGCGGCGGCAGCTGGCCCCTGCCCACGGGGGGACCGGCGCCACGGGCGGGCGACAAGGCCTACGCGGCGGAGGTGACCGCGGGCGGTGAAGTGAGACTTTCCGAAGGCACCGTCCGCCGGGTCACGGGCGAGGGCGCGCGCCGCTTCGTGGAGGCGACCGTGCCCGCCGGGGAGGGCATCGGCGGCCGGCCGCTGCTCGACGCGATGGGCCGGGTCGTCGCCGCCGCGATGGCGGTGCAGCCCGGCGGGGATGCCCGCCACGTCGTCATCCCGCCGGCGTGGGCCGACGAGCCGGCTCCCGCGGCCGCGCCCGCGCCGGTGGAGCCCCCTCCGCCTGCCGATGCCGCCAAGGCAAGCGCCTCGCCGGACCCGATCCGCCGCCGCGCCGAGGAGATCGCGCCGAAGCTCGCCCCGCCCGACACCGTGCCGAAGGACCTCTGATGGCCTCGAGCCTGCTCGCCCTGCTGGACGACATCGCCACGATCCTGGACGACGTGGCCGTCATGACCAAGGTGGCCGCGAAGAAGACCGCGGGCGTGCTGGGCGACGACCTCGCGCTCAATGCCCAGCAGGTCACCGGGGTGAAGGCGGACCGGGAGCTGCCGGTGGTCTGGGCGGTGGCCAAGGGCTCGTTCCTGAACAAGCTCATCCTCGTCCCGGCGGCGCTCGCCATCAGCGCGCTGGCGCCCTGGGCCATCCTGCCGCTGCTGATGGTGGGCGGCGCCTTCCTCTGCTACGAGGGCTTCGAGAAGGTGGCCCACAAGCTCCTGCAAGGGCGGGAGCAGGACGAAACCCGCCATGCGGCGCTTGCCGGGGCGCTGTCCGACCCGGCGGTCGACATCGTCGACTTCGAGAAGGGGAAGATCCGCGGCGCGGTCCGGACGGACTTCATCCTCTCGGCCGAGATCATCGTCATCTCCCTGGGCACGGTGGCCGGCGCCGCCTTCGGCAAGCAGGTCGTCGTCCTCGCCGGCATCGCCATCCTCATGACGGTGGGCGTCTACGGCCTCGTGGCCGCCATCGTCAAGCTCGACGACGCCGGCCTGAGCCTTGCGGCCACAGCGGGCGAGGGAGGCCTCGCGGTAACCCGCCGGGCCGCCGGGCGGGCCATCCTCACGGCGGCGCCCTGGCTCATGAAGGCCCTCTCGGTCGTCGGCACCGCGGCGATGTTCCTCGTGGGCGGCGGCATCCTCGCCCATGGCATCCCTGGGGCCGAGGCGCTCATCGCGCGCCTCGCGGCCGGGGCCGGCGTGGCGGGGGAGTGGATCCTGCCCTTGGCGGCCCATGCCGCGCTCGGCGTGGCCGCAGGCGCGTTGGCCACGGGCCTGGTCGCCCTCGCCAGGCGCAAGGGCGGGCACTGAGCGCCCCGGACCCCCCGGCACAGGGGGCGTAAGGGTGCTTCCCGCCGGTTTCCTACATGCGTAGAATGGGTCCCCAAGCCAGTTAACGCGCAGCAAGTCCTTGCCTTGACATCCGACCCGGGAACCGGAATCCGCCCCAAGCCGCTGGACGTGCTGGAAGCGCTCGGCCCCGTCGCCATGCAGCTCGACCGGCCGGGCCTCGTCCGGGCGCTGGCGCCCCTGGCGGCCTCGCTGCGCCACCCCCTTCCCGCCGCCGAGCGGCTGGTCCTCGCCGAGGCCGTGATGGCCTTCTGCCGCCGCCTGTACGGCAGCGGCAGGTCGACCGAGGCGCTGGCCCTCGGGCAAGCCTTGCTCGATCACGCCGTCGAGGCGCGCGACCCCGTGCTGGAACGGCGCGCGGCCGGTGTCTGCGGCCTGCTCGCCGCCGATTCCGTGGATGTCGTCGGGGGGCTCGAGTACCACCTGCGCGCGCTCCGGCTGGCGCAGGCCGAGGGCAGCGTCACGGGGCTCGCGGGCGTGTGGAACAACATCGGCCACGCGCTCTCGGTGACCGGCAACTACGGCCTCGCGGCGCGGGGCTTCCGCCGGGCGCTGGCCGTCGTGGCGGAAGAGCCGCCCCCGGTCCATGTCCGGTTCACCGCGTGCCTGAACCTCGCCAACGCCCACTACCACCTGGGCGACCCGGAGGCGGGCCTGCGCCACGCGGAGGCCGCGTTGCGGGAAGCCGTCCCGGCGTGGGCCGAGGAGGCCCCCCACGCGGCCGTGCTCCTGCGCCGAAACCTCGTCTGGCTGCTCATCGCCCTTGGTCGGGTGGAGGAGGCACGGCCCCACGTCGAGGCGATCGCGGCCCTGGCCCGCTCGACGCCCGCCACCCGCACGCAAGTTGCCGCGGCGATGGCCACGGCGAGCTTCGAGATCGCGCAGGGCCAGGCCGACATCGCCCTCACGCGGCTGGAAGACGCGCTGGCCCGGGCGCGCACCGTTCCCGGGTCGCTTCGCGACGCGCTCGCCTGCATCGCGCGGGCCGAGGAGGCCGCCGGCTACCCCGAGCGCGCCATGCTGAGGCTGCAGGAGCTCTCCGACCACGTCTACCGGGACGCGATCGACCGCGCCCGCGGCCACGTGGAGCTCATGGGCCTGTTCGATGCGGCCGCGTCGGGGCTGGACCCCATCCAGGAGCAGGCCCGAGCCCGGCTCGCGCCGCGGTTGCGCCCCCCGGGGGAGCCGGAAGACTGGAAGACCTACCAGCGGCTGGGGGTCGCCGCGGTGTTGCGCATGGACAGCACCGGCTGGCACGGCATTCGCGTGGGCGCGCTTTCCAAGGCGCTGGCGCTCGCGCGCGGCCTGCCTCCGCTGCAGGCCCTCGAGGTCGGGCTTGCCGCCGAGCTTCACGACATCGGCCTCGCCTCGGTGCCCGAGGCGATCCTCGCGAAGAAGGGCGGGTTCACCGACGCCGAGCGCGCGCTCGTGGAGCGCCACACCGAGGCCGGGGCGGAGATCCTGCGCGACGACGGCCACCCGCGCATCCTGCTCGCGCGCGACATCGCCCGGTACCACCATGCGCGCTGGGACGGCGCAGGCTACCCGGAGCGCGTCGGCGGCCGCTTCATCCCGCTGCCGGCGCGGATCTGCGCGGTGGCCGACGCCTACGACTCGATGGTCTGCGGCCTCGACGCGGGCCCGGCGATGACGATGGACGAGGCGCTGGGCGAGCTTCGCCGCGGCGCGGGCAACCACTTCGACCCGGAGCTCGTCGACGCCTTCGCGTCGATGATCCGCGACGAGACGGCGGACCTGGGGCTGGACACCGCCACCATCGCCGGGCTGGAGAGCTTCCAGGAACTGGTCACTTCACTTCACGACGACAGGGGCTTCATCTGATGAAAACCACCGAAATCAACGACCGCGACCGCCAGATGCTCGAACTCCTGGCGCAGGGCTCCTCCAACCGCACGATCGCCGAGAGGCTCGGGTATCGCGAGGGCACCATGCGCGTCTACCTGCACGGGCTCTACAAGAAGCTCGGCGTGGGCAACAAGACCAGCGCCGTGATCTGGTACTTCGACCGGCTGAAGGAGGAGGGCGCGCGGACAGTCGCGCTGGGCGGGGGCGGCGCGGAGGCGGCCGAGGGCCCGCCGCCGGAGGAGACCTTCGGGGACATCGCGTTGCGCCAGGACCTTCAGGCCGCGCTGGGCGCGATGAGCATCTTCCTGGGCGCGTATGGCCGGGTATGGGAGGTGGCCAACCGTCTCAAGGGCGAGGAGGCCGACCCGAAGGCCGGGCGCCGACGCGCCCAATCGCGGCTGCTGTGGGAGGCGATGCTGCGCGGCGACTTCGCCTACGCGAAGCGGCTCTACGACGAGGACCAGGTCGCCCGGGTGCTCGTGGAATCGCCGCCGGATTGCGTGCTGCTCGCCTGCATGCTGCGCCTGGGCGGGTTCACGCGCGCGGCCGACCGCGTCACCGGCCAGGTCGTGCGGCGGCGCAAGGGCCGCCCCGGGCTGACGGCGAAGGACGTCGCGCTGCTCGCCGCCGTGCGCGAGGCGACGGATGCCCGCCCCGATGCCGGCCTCGCGGCGCTGCATCGGCTGGCCTCGGAAAGCGCGTCCAAGCCCGTCCCGCGGCATGCCGCGATGGTCGCGCTCTACTGGGCCTACCGCGGCGCCAAGGACCGCGACCGCGCGTGCATGACCGCCAACGCGATCCTCGCCGAGGCGGAATCGGTTCGCCAGCAGCTGCACGCGATGGGGGAGCGCCCGCTCTACCGGGACGCCACCCTGCCTTCGCCCACCACGCCGGTCGGGCGCGCCCCGGCGGGGCGCACCGCCCGGAAGGCGGCGCGCCGTACCGCAGCAGCCCAGGCCTAGCGGCCGGGCGATTCCCGCGGCGGCGCAAGGCCGCCGCGGTTCCTCCGGGGATTTCGCCCGGGCCCGCCTAGGGCCACTCGGGCTCGAAGTCCCCGCCACCGACCAGGAGAAGCTCCCAGTCCGCGAGGCTGCGCAGGCCCCGCTCGGGGCTTTGCGCGTCCGCGGGCGCGATGGCGGGTTGGTCGGTGGTCTCGAACGTGTGCGCGACAGCGATCCTGATGGTGTCCATCTGGATTCCTTTCGTTATGGGTGGTTGGGCCGGGAGCCGGTGCGGCGCTCCCGGCGCTACTAATACACTTGTTAATCTAATAATGTCAATAGGGTAACTAAAAATAGTTTTCATGCCGGGGCGCGGGCCGGTAACACATCGTCAAGCGCGGGCAGCCGGCGCCGCCCACAATCGGCGCTTTCCCGACCCGATCCGGAAGGAGTCCGCCATGGGCATGCCCGTCGTCCACTGGGAGCTTTGGTCGAAGGACCCGCAGCGCGCCGCCGATTTCTACGCGCGCGTCTTCGCCTGGGAGGTCCAGGCCATGCCGGCGATGGACTACCGCTTCGTGAGGACGGGCGGCGAGGGCGGCATCGACGGCGGGATCATGAAGCCCGACGAGGGGCCCTGGCCGGGCAACATGGCGCTCTACATCGCCGTGGACGACCTCGCCGCGTTCCGCCGCCGCGTCGTGGAGGCCGGCGGACGCATCGTCGTGGAGGAGCAGGAGGTGCCGGGCATGGGGTCGTTCTCGCTCTTCGCCGACCCCGACGGCCGCGTGATGGGGATGTGGAAGTCCGCGACGCCCTGAAGCCCGCGCGTTGACCCGCCGTCGCGCCGGGGCCGAGAATGGCGCCTCGCCCGCGGCCCGCGCCTTGGAATCCTTCTACGCCCTCATCGACGAGTTGATGCAGCTGCCGCCGCCCGGACGCGATGCCGCCAGGCTGCGGCTGCTCGGGCGCTTCGAGGTCGAGCGTGCCGTCCTCGCGCTCGACATGGCGGATTTCTCCCTTTCCGTGCGGCGAAGCGGCATCCTGCCCCACCTCTGCCGCATCCGCCGCGTGCAGCGCCTGGCCGCGCCCCTCGTCGCCGCGGCCGGGGGGGACCTGGTCAAGTGCGAGGCCGACAACGTGCTCGCGGTGTTCCCGCAGCCGCGCGACGCGGTGGCCGCCGCCGTGGCGATCCGGGAGGCCATCGCCGCCGCGCCGGCCGATGCCGAGGACGACTCGCCTCTCAAGGCCGGCATCGGCATCGACTTCGGCCGCTTCCTGCTGATTCCCGGGCGCGACGCCTTCGGCGACGCGGTGAACGTCGCCCACAAGCTGGGGGAGGACCTGGCCCGCGCCGGCGAGATCCTCGTCACCGCGGAAGCGGCGCGCCGGCTGGGCGCCGAGCCCGGCGTGCGCCTCGAGCCGCTCACCTTTTCCATCTCGGGGCTTGAGCTGCAGGCGTTTCGGGTAACCTGACGCCCTTTCGCCCGGAGCCTCTCCCGATGTCCTTGCGACTGCTTTCCGTGGCCCTGGTCGGCCTTTGCGCGTTCGCGGCCGCCTCCGCGCCCGCGGCCGACCCCGCCCGCGGCCCCGACCCGGCCCTTCACGCGCTCTTCGATCGCGAGTTCCGGCGCGCCCAGGAGGAGTTTCCCGAGGTCGCCACCCTGCAGGGCAACCACGCGTTCAACGATCGCCTCCACGACAAGTCCCCCGCGGCCATCGCGCGGCGCAAGGCGCGCGTGAAGGTGGTGCTGCGCGAGCTGGAGGCCTTCGACCCGGCGCGGCTCTCCGGCCAGGACCGCGTGTCGCACGCGATGATGCGCGACGACCTGCGCCGCCGCGACGCGATGAACGCGCTCTTCGAGGGGCTGCCGTTCGGTGACGGCCCGGGCGACGGGTGGCTGCAGGTCTCGCCTTCCTTCGGGCCGCACAATTTCCTGGCGATGGTCGCGCGGGCCACGCCCTTCCGCGACGCGCGCGACTACGAGCATTACCTGAAGCGGCTGGAGGCCGTGCCGCGGGTGGTGGCCGAGTCCATCGCGGTGATGGAGGCGGCGATGCGCGCGGGGTGGGTGCCGCCACGGGCGGCCATGCTGCGCGTGCCGGCGCAGGTGGGGGCCTTCGCCGGCGACGACCCGGCCGCCACCGCGCTCTACGCGCCGTTCCGCCGCTTCCCCGCCGGCATGGCCGAGGCGGAGAAGGTGCGCCTCGAGATGGCCGGCCGCGAGGCGCTCTCGCGCCATGTCCACCCGGCCTTCGCCTCGCTCAGGCGCTTCCTGGAGGAGAAGTACCTGCCGGCGTGCCGGGAGGACCTCGCCGCCTCGAAGCTGCCGGGCGGCGCGGCCTACTACCGCATGCTGGTCGCGGCCATGACCACGACGGACCTCGATGCGGCCGCCATCCACGAGATCGGCAAGCGGGAAGTCGCTCGCATCCGCGCCGAGATGGAGCGCGTCATCGCCTCCACCGGCTTCCAGGGCGGCTTCGACGCGTTCGTGGCGTTCCTGCGCACGGACCCGCGCTTCTACCACGCGAGCGCCGACGAGATGCTCGGCCACTACCGCGACATCGCCAAGCGCGCCGACGCGGAGCTGCCACGGCTCTTCGCCGAGCTGCCGCGGCTTCCCTACGGCATCCGCGCCATGCCCGCCTACCTGGGGGACAACGCCGAGCACTACACGGCGGGCGCGCTCGACGGAAGCCGCGCCGGCTTCTTCGAGGCCAACGCCAACAACCTGCGGCGGCGCCCGAAGTACGACATGGAGGCCGTGCTGCTGCACGAGGCCGTGCCGGGCCACCACCTGCAGATCGCGCGCGCGCAGGAACTGAAGGGCCTGCCCGCCTTCCGCCGCGCGGCCGGGTTCGTGGCCTACAGCGAGGGCTGGGCGCTCTATGCCGAGAGCCTCGGCGAGGAAATGGGGCTCTACCAGGACCCGTACGCGAAGTTCGGGCGCCTCTCCGCGGAAATGTGGCGCGCCTGCCGGCTCGTGGTCGATACCGGCCTGCACGCCTTCGGCTGGACTCGCGACCAGGCCATCCGCTACCTCGCGGACAACGCCGGCCTTCACGAGGCCACGGCGATCGCCGAGACCGACCGCTACATCCTCAACCCCGGCCAGGCGCTGGGCTACAAGATCGGCGAGCTGCGCATCAAGGCGATGCGCGCGAAGGCCGCGAAGGCGCTGGGCGAGCGCTTCGACCTGCGCCGCTTCCACAACGCGATCCTCGACGACGGGGCGCTGCCGCTCAACGTGCTCGAGGCGCGCATCGACGAGTGGATCGCCCGCGAGAAGGACAAAGGGTGATGGCCAGGTGGATCGTGGTCTTGCTGCTGGCGGCGCTGCCGGCCGGCGCGTGGGCGCAGCGCACGCAGAAGCCGCCGCTGCACGGGCAGGAGTGGATGGCGGTGACGGGCAAGCCGCTCGGGGCGGCGGCGGGGGCGAAGGTGTTCCTCAAGGGCGGCAACGCGGTCGACGCGGCCTGCGCCATGATCGCGGCGACCGCCACGATGTGGGACGTGCTGCACTGGGGCGGCGAGACGCAGGCGCTGGTGTGGAACCCGCACGCGCGCAAGGTGACGGGCGTGAACGCGCTCGGCGTGGCGCCCGCCGGGGCCACTGCGGAGTTCTTCCGATCGAAGGGCATGGACCACCCGCCGCCCTACGGGCCGCTCGCGGCGGTGACGCCCGGCACGCCGGGCGGGATCATGACGATGCTGGCCGAGTGGGGCCGGCTCCCGCTCGCCGAGGTGCTCGAGCCCGCCATCCGCCTCGCGGACGGGTACCCCATCGAGGCGCAGACGGCGAGCTACATCGAGCGCCAGCGCGACAGGCTCCTGCAGTGGCCCGACTCGAAGCGGATCATGCTGCCGCGCGAGGGCCACCACGCCCCCGAGGCGGGCGAGATCTTCCGCCAGCCCGAGCTCGCGGCGACGCTGCGCAAGCTGGTCGAGGCGGAGAAGGCGGCGCTCGCGGCCGGGAAATCGCGCAAGGAGGCGATCCTCGCCGCGCAGGACCGCTTCTACCGCGGCGACATCGCTCGCGCGCTCGTGGCGAGCGTGCGCGCGCAGGGCGGGCTCTTCACCGAGGCCGACCTCGCGAACTGGCGGGTGCGCCTCGAGGAGCCCGTTTCCACCTCGTACCGGGGCCACGAGGTGTTCAAGCTCACGGCTTGGACGCAGGGCCCGGTGATGCTGCAGGCGCTCAACATCCTCGAGAACTTCGACCTGAAGGCGATGGGCTACAACAGCGCCCGCTACATCCACACCGTCTACCAGGCGATGAACCTCGCCTACGCCGACCGCGACTTCTACTACGGCGACGTGCACGCGCCGCCCGAGGAGCCCGTCGCGGGGCTCCTCTCCAAGGACTATGCCCGGGAGCGAGCCAAGCTCGTCGACCCGCGGCGAAACGACGCCAAGGCCGCGCCCGGGGACCCCTACCGGTTCCAGGGCGGCGCGAACCCGTACCTCGACCTGCTCAAGCGCTGGCACGAGCCGCGCCGCAAGGGGCCGTCCACGGGCGGCACGCCCATGGCCGCGAACGACGCCGCCTTCGAGGCCGCCTTCTACGCCGGGACCACCTCGGTGATCGCGGCGGACAAGGAGGGGTGGGTCGTCTCCGTCACCCCGAGCGGCGGCTGGGTGCCGGCGGTGATCGCGGGTGACACCGGCATCGGCCTCTCGCAGCGCATGCAGAGCTTCGTCACCGACCCGGCCGAGAATCCCTTCAACGTGGTGGGGCCGGGCCGCCAGCCGCGCGTGACGCTCACGCCCAGCATCGCCCTGAAGGACGGGCGCCCGTGGCTCGCCTTCGCCGTGCAGGGCGGCGACGGCCAGGACCAGGACCTGCTGCAGTATTTCCTCAACATCGCCGAGTTCGGCATGACGCCGCAGGAGGCGGCCGAGGCGCCCGGGTTCAACAGCTTCCAGATGCGCGCTTCCTTCGAGACGCACGAGTCGCGCCCGGGGCGGATCCTGCTGAACGACGCGACGCCGCCCTGGGTGAGGAAGGAGCTGAAGGCCATGGGCTACGACGCCGTGTTCCGCGACCGCACCTCGGGGCCCGTGAACGCGATCCTCCTCGACCACCGCCACGGCACCTTCTGGGGCGCCTCCAGCAACCACGGCGAGGACTACGGCATCGGCTGGTGACGGTAAGATGGGCCGTCCCCGCTTCGAGAGCCCGACTTGAGCCCCTTCGCCGCCCTGCAGCAGGAAACGCTCCTCGCGACCCTCGGCATCGAGATCACGGAGGCGTCCCGCGAGCGGGTCGTCGCCACGATGCCCGTCGGCCCGCGCGTGCACCAGCCCTTCGGCCTGCTCCACGGCGGGGCGTCGGTGGCGCTCGCCGAGACGGTCGCCTCGACCGCCGCTTGGATGAACGTGGACCAGGCCGCCGAGATCGTGGTGGGCATCGAGATCAACGCCAACCACCTGCGCGCCAAGCGCGACGGCGTGGTGACGGCCACCGCCACGCCCCTGCACGTGGGCCGGCGCACGCAGGTGTGGGACGTGCGCATCGCGGACGAGGAAGGGCGGCTGGTGTGCGCGTCGCGCTGCACGCTGGCCGTGGTGCCGAGGCCGCAGAGCGAGCGTTGACGGCATTCGCTATTCCGGTTAACGTGGGTTGAGAGGCACGACCGCATGGACCGAAGCCGCGAGGCAGCCGGGTTCCGCGCGCAGGCGCAGCAGGCCGCGCTCTTCGCGTTGCTGAAGAGCGGCGTGCCCACGGCCGGCGGGGAGGTGGCCTGGCCGGCCCTCACCGAGGCCGCCGCGCGCACGCTCGACGTCGCGCGCGCCTCCATCTGGCTGCTGTCGGACGACCACGAGCGGCTCGTCCCGGTCGATCTCTTCGACCTGGCCGCCGGGCGCCACGGCGCGGCCGAGACGCTCGAGGCCACCCGCTACCCGGCCTACTTCCAGGCGCTGCGCTGGACGCGCGCCATCGTGGCGCCCGACGCCGCCGCCGACCCGCGCACGCGCGAATACGCCGCCGACTACCTCGGCGCCCACAACATCGTCTCGATGCTGGACGCCGGCATCTGGCAGGAGGGCGAGGCGAGGGGCGTGGTGTGCCTGGAGTCGGTCGGCGAGCGCCGCGAGTGGACGGCCGACGAGCAGCAGTTCGCGGCCTCGCTGGCCGACATCGCGGCCACCGTGCTCGTGCACGAGGCGCTGCGCGCCGCTCGCGCGAGGCTGCAGGAGACGCAGGAGCTCTTCGAGGGCGCCATCCGCGCGAGCCCGGACCCGGTGGCGGTCGTGCGCCTCACCGACAACCGGATCCTCCTCGTGAACGCGAGTTTCCAGCAGGCCTCGGGCTACGAGGAGGCCGAGGTCGTCGGGCGCACCCCCATCGAGCTGGGCTTCTGGGCCTACCCCGCGCAGCGCGAGGGCTGGGTGCGGGGCATTCGCGAGACCGGGAGCGTGCGCGACTACGAGGTGACCTTCGTCGTGAAGGGCGGGCGGCGCCGCGCCTTCCACCTCTCGGGCGAGCGGCTGGAGATCGGCGGCGCGCCCTGCGTCGTGCTGGTCGCGCGCGACGTGACGGACCGCAAGCGCCAGGAGACCCTCGTCTCGCGCATCGCCCAGGGCGTGGTGGCGCAGACGGGCGAGTCCTTCTTCCGCACGCTCGTGGCCCAGCTCGCCGACGTGCTCGGCGCCGACCTCGCCTTCGTGGGCGAGCTGCTTCCCGCGGGCGGCGGGCGCGTGCGCACGATCGCCGCGAGCTCCGCCCAGGGGCCGGTGGCGGACTTCGAGTACGAGCTCGACGGCTCGCCCTGCCAGGCGACCATCGGCGGGGGCGTGTGCGCCTACCCGGACCACGTCGCGGATCTCTTCCCGCGCGACACGGCCCTCGCCCGGCGCGGCATCCGCGCCTACGTGGGCGCGCCGCTCGGCGACTCGCAAGGGGAGGCGGCGGGCCTGCTGGCCGTGCTGTTCCGCGAGCCCCTCGAGCATCCCGATTTCGTGGAGAACCTGCTGCGCATCTTCGCCGCGCGCGCGGCCGCGGAGCTCGAGCGCGTCCGCCACCTCGGCGCCCTCGAGCACCTCGCGCACCACGACCCGCTCACCGGGCTGCCCAACCGCGTGCGCGTGAAGCAGTGCGTCGACGCGGGCCTCGCCGCCTCGGCGAGCGGGGCGCTCCTGCTCGTGGACCTCGACCGCTTCAAGGAGATCAACGACACGCTGGGCCACGCCGTGGGCGACGTCCTGCTGCAGCGCGTCGCGGCCGCGCTTCGCGACGGCCTCGCGCGCTACCCCGGCAGCTGCGTGGCCCGCCTCGGCGGCGACGAGTTCTGCGTCTGGATTCCCGGCGCTTCGTCGCCCGTCGCGGCGGCGGCGGTCGCCTCGCGGGTGCTCTCGATCCTCACCGCCCCGGCGGACGTCGAGGGCTACCGGCTGCAGGTCGGCGCGAGCGTGGGCATCGCGCTCTCGCCCGCGCACGCCACGGATTCGAGCGGCCTGCTGCGCTGCGCCGACGTGGCGATGTACGCGGCCAAGCGCACCGGCTCCAGCTACGCTGCCTACGACGCCTCGCAGGACCCGTACTCCACCGAGCGCCTGGCGCTGCTCTCGGACCTCGTCTCCGCCGTGCGCGGCGGCGAGCTGCGCGTGCACTACCAGCCGCGCGTGAGGCTCGCCGACGGCGAGGTGCGCGGCTTCGAGGCGCTCGTGCGCTGGCAGCACCCGCGGCTGGGGCTGCTGCCGCCGGCGCGGTTCGTGCCGCTGGCCGAGCTCTCCGACGTGGTGCGCCCGCTCACGATGTGGGTGCTGGAGGAGGCCCTGCGCCAGCAGCGCGAGTGGCGCGGGCGCGGGCACGCGGTGTCGATCGCCGTGAACCTCTCGGCGCGGCTGCTCATGGACGAGAGCTGCGCGACGCGCATCGCCGAGCTCCTCGCCACCACGGGCGCCGACCCCGCCGGGCTGGAACTCGAGATCACCGAGAGCGCCATCATCGCCGACCCGGAGCGCGCCGGCGCCACGCTCGAGCGCCTGCGCGCGCTGGGCGTGCGCATCGCGGTCGACGACTTCGGCACGGGCTTCTCCTCGCTCTCGCACCTGAAGCGCCTGCCGCTCACGGCGCTCAAGATCGACGTCTCCTTCGTGCGCCAGATGCTCGCGAGCCCCGCCGACCGCGCCATCGTGGAGTCGACCATCCACCTCGCCCACGACCTGGGCCTCGCCGTCGTGGCCGAGGGCATCGAGGACGAGGCCACGCGCGGGGCGCTGCGGGCGCAGGGGTGCGACGAGGGGCAGGAATGGGTCATCGGCAGGCCGATGCCGGGGGCCGTGGCCACGGCGTGGCTCGAGGAGCGCGGCGCGTAGCGACTCCTCATGGTGTGCATGGCGCGCGTGGTCGCGGCGAGCGTCGAGCGGATTCCTGGGCAGGCAAGCGTGACCACCGGACGGGTGCCCCGAAACTCGAGGGCGCTCAACACACGAGCACCCTCGAGTTTCGACCCGTCTACAGTCGAGGCCGCTGGCGCTGCCTCGACCGCGGTGGTCGCCTGCCAAGGAATCCGCTCGACGCTCGCCGCGACCACGCGGCCGCACTTCGTGGAGCCGCCCGCGCGCGCGCCATCGCCGCACCGGTGGAAGCGCCACGGCGCCCACCGCAGGGACCGGGGGAAAGGTGAAGGGGGTGAACTCCTTGGGCCCGCGACCACCGGGATGGGGCAGCGAAGCGGCCCCATCTCTCGACGGGTAAAAAGTCGGGGGTGCTCGTGTGTTGAGCGCCCCCGACTTTTTGGGCACCCGTCCGGTGGTCACGCTTGCGGGCCGAAGGAGTTCACCCCCTTCACCTTTCCCCCGGTCCTTCCGGTTTTCGCCGCTGGCCTCACTCCCTGTCGGGCGTTGGCGCGCGGCGGTCGGCGAAGTCGGCGCTGGCGCGCTGGCCGAGGGGCGTGCGCCAGAGGTCGGCGGCGGGGACGGCGAGGCGGCGGCGCCAGTTGGGGCGCTCGCGGTCGGTGCCGGGGAGGTTGACGGCCGTCGTCTCGCCGGCGAGGTCGTCGGCCTGCACGAGGGCAAGCGCGCAAGGCGTGGCGGCGATGAAGCGGTGCAGGGCGGCCGCGAAACGGTCGGCCTCGTCGCCGGACTCGGGCGCGGGGCCGGTGGCGCCGGCGTCTTCCACCGCGCGCTGCAGGCGGGCGCGGTCGTCGAGGCGCGCGGCGCGGGCGGCGGCGGTCTCCTCGTCCGTCGCGAGCCCGAGCGCGCGGCGCTCGTCGAGGTCGGCGCCGGCCCACCAGCCGCGGATCGTGGGCAGGTCGTGCGTGGAGACGCAGGCGGCGGCGAGCGCGGGGTAGCGGGAAGGCGCGCGGAAGTCGGCGCCGTCGCGCTCGAACCACAGGACGCGGTAGGAGAGGATTGACTCTTGCGCGAGCCGTTCGCGCAGGCCCTCGGGCACGGTGCCGAGGTCCTCGCCGACGATGAGGCACCGCGCGCGGGCGCTCTCCAGCGCGAGCGCGCCCAGCAGGTCGTCGAACGGGAAGCGGACGTAGCTTCCCTCGAGCGCGGTTGCGCCATCGGGCACCCAGAACTGGCGCGCGAGGCCGAGCACGTGGTCGATGCGCAGCGCCCCCGCGTGCCGCGCGTTCGCGGCGACCAGTGTGCGAAAGGCGGCGTAGCCCGCCTCCGCCATCGCGTCGGGCAGTGGCGGCGGCAGGTTCCAGACCTGGCCTTCGGCGCAGAACGGATCGGGCGGCGCGCCCACGGAGACGCCGCGCGCGAGCGCCGCCTGCCCGTCCCAGGCCTCGGCCCCGTCGGGCGCGGCGCCGACGGCGAGGTCCCGGTAGAGACCGATCTCGAGCCCCGCGCCGCGCGCGGCCGCACCCAGCTGCTCGTCGGCCACCCACTGCATCCAGAGGGCGAGGTCGACTTCGCGCGCGTGGCGGGAGGCGAATCGCGCCACGGCCGGGTCGTCGGGGTTGCGCAACTCCGCCGGCCAGCGTTGCCACGGCACGCCCGGGCGCGTCGCGGCAATGGCCTCGAATGCCGCGAAGCGGCGCAGCCGCTCGCCGCCTTGCGCCACGAAGCGATGGAAGGCGAGCGCGCGCGCGTCGTCGCTCGGCAGGCGCGAGAAGGCTTCGAAGCACGCGTCCAGCGCCGCGGACTTCGCGGCCCACGCCGCCGGGTAGTCGATGGCAGGGCCATCGGGGAGGGCGGCGATCGCCGAACGCGCCGCGGGCGCTGCCGCGAACCCGGGCAGGGCCGCCACGTCGACATAGGCGGGGTCGAGGAAGCGCCGGTCGCTGGGGTGGTAGGGGCTCGCCCGCTCGCGCTCGAGGCCGAAAAGCGCGTGCAGCGGGTTCACGCCGACCAGCGCGCCGCCTGCGGCCGCCGTCGCGCGGGCGGCCTGCGCGAGCGCGGTGAAGTCGCCGATGCCCTGGTCCCCGGGCCGGCGCAGCGCATAGAGGTGCGCGGCGAGGCCGAAGCGGCGAGCGCCGCCGGGCAGCGCGGCGGGCAGGTGGCAAGCGCGCGGGGCCACGAGGAGCGTGCCCTCGGCATCCTCGTCCTCCACGCGCACGCGCCAGGCGCCGACGGGGAGCGCGGGAAGGGCCACGAGGCGGCGCGCGACCGTGCGGCCATCGGCCGCGACGACGGGCGCGATGTCGCAGTCGCTCTCGTCGAAAGCGACCCGCCGCTCGCGGCCGGCCTCGTCGACGAGGCGAAGCCAGCCGCGGCCGTGGCGCGTGGCGCAGGGTGCGAGCGCAAGGCGCAGGGGGGCGCCCTCGCGGCACACGGTGGCGACAGGTATGCGGCGTGCCTCGCGCGCGGCGGCCAGCAGCGCGAGGCGCTCGCGCGCCTGCGCCGTGGTGCGCGCGTCGCGCCCCATCGCCGCGAGCAGCGCGTGGCGCGTGTCCTCGCCCACCTCGTGCAGGACGCCCGTCACGTCGTGCCAGCGCGGGGCGATCCCGCTGGCGGTGGCGAGGCGCTCGAGGACGGCGGGCTCGACGCCCGCCGGCCGCGCGGACGCGTCGCGCTCCTCGACCAGGATCGCCACGGAGCGAGCGGACACGATCTTGTCGTCGACGCCAAGATCCGGCTCGCCCGAGGCGGTGGCGGTGTCCACCGCGCGCCGCCAGCGCCAGCCGTCGCGCGCGTGCGGCCACGCGACCGCGATGGCGGCGTCACCGGCGTTGAAGGCCACGGCCACGCGGTCGCCCGGCTCGTCGCCCTCGGCTGGCGCGTGCAGGGCGGCGACGAGGGCGCGCCCGTGCGGGTCTTCCCAGTCCTCGCGGGCCATCGGCCTCCCGTCCGGGCGGCGCCACTCGACGTCCGGGATGCCGGTCGCGTCCCGCGGCTCGCCGGCGAGCCAGCGGTCGAGGCGCAGCGCGCGGTGGCGGCGGCGCAGGCGAACGAGCCGCGCCACGAAGTCCGTGAGCTCGCCGTCCGCGCCCGCCCAGTCGACCCACGAGAGGGCGTTGTCCTGCGCGTAGGCGTTGTTGTTGCCGCGCTGCGTGCGGCCCAGCTCGTCGCCCATCGAGAGCATCGGCGTGCCACGCGAGGCGAGGAGCGTGGCGAGGAGGGCGCGCGCATCCGCGCGGCGGGCGGCGACGACGCGCGGGTCTCCCGTCGCGCCCTCGGTGCCGTGGTTCCAGGAGCAGTTGGCGTCGGTGCCGTCGCGGTTGGCCTCGCCGTTGGCCTCGTTGTGCTTGGCGCCGTGGGCCACGAGGTCGGCGAGCGTGAAGCCGTCGTGGGCCGTGACGAAGTTGACCGAGCGCGACGGTGGCCGGCGTGAAGCGGCGAAGACGTCGGCCGATCCGGCGAGCCGCGTCGCGAGCTCCCCGCGCAGGCCCGCGTCGCCGCGCCAGAAGCGGCGCACGGCGTCGCGGTAGCGGTCGTTCCACTCGCCCCAGGCCGCGGGAAAGGCGCCGAGGCGATGCCCGCCGGGGCCCACGTCCCAGGGTTCGGCCACGAGCTTGAGGCCGCGCAGCACGGGGTCCTGCGCGATGGCCTGCAGGAAGGGCGCCTGCGGGTCGAACCCGCCGGTCGTGCGGGCCAGCGTCGTCGCGAGGTCGAAGCGGAAGCCGTCGACGCCGGCCGTGGCCCAGTGGCGAAGCGCGTCGAGGGCGAGGCGGGCGACGGGGGCGCGCTCGAGCGCGAGCGTGTTGCCGCAACCCGCGTCGTTCGCGTAATGCGCCGGGTTGCCCGGCGCGAGCCGGTAATAGGTGGCGTTGTCCAGCCCGCGCAGCGAGAGCGTCGGCCCGTGCTCGTCGCCTTCGCCGGTGTGGTTGAGGACCACGTCCAGCAGCACCTCGAGCCCCGCGGCGTGCAGCGCCTCGACGCAGGCCGCGAGCTCGGCCATGCCGCCGGGCGCAAGGGCGGGGTCCGGCGCGAGGAGCGCGACGGGGTTGTAGCCCCAGTAGTTCGCGAGCCCCAGCGGCGGCAGGTGACGCTCGTCCACCCACGCCGCGAGCGGCATCAGCTCCACCGTGGTGACGCCCAGCCGCGCCAGGTGCTCGAGCGCCGCGGGGTGCGCGAGGCCCGCGAGCGTGCCGCGGATCGCCGCCGGCACGCCCGGGTGCGATTGCGTGAACCCGCGCGCGTGCAGCTCGTAGATCACCGTCTCGCCCCATGGCACGCGCGCGCCGGCGGGAGCGGGCGCGGCATGCGGCGAGACGATCGCCCGCGGCACGACCGGGGCGCTGTCGACCTCGTCCCGCGTCACGCCGTCGGGAAGGGCGCCGAACACCGACGGGTGCAGCGCGAAGCGGCGGTCGAGCGCGGTGGCGTAGGGGTCGACGAGGAGCTTGGCGGCGTTGAAGCGGTGCCCCTCGGCCGGCGCCCACGGCCCGTGCGCACGCAGGCCGTAGCGCGCCCCGGCGGTGACTCCCGGCACGAACCCGTGGAAGACGTCGCCCGTGCGCTCCGGCAGCGCGATGCGCTCCGTCTCGCGCTCGCCCGCCGCGTCGAAGAGGCACAGCTCGATGGCGGTGGCGTGCGCCGAGTGGACGGCGACGTTCGCGCCGCCGGCGGCGAGGCTCACCCCGAGCGGCTCGGGGCTTCCGGGGCCGGGGCGGCGCATGCCGCTACGCGCCCGCTTCGGCCGCGAGCGCGCGGAAGAGCGCGGCGTACTGGCGCGCCGGGCGGCGCCAGCCGACGTCGGCGGCCATGCCGTGCTGCTGCAGCCGCGCCCAGGTGGGGCGATCGCGCCACAGGGCCACGGCGCGCTCGAGGGTGAGCGCGAGCGCCTCGCGCGTCACGGGCGCGAACTGCAGGCCGTTGCCGGCGCTCGCCACCAGCGCCATCTCGTTGGCGTCGATCACGGTGTCGGCGAGCCCGCCCACGCGCGCCACCACGGGCACCGTGCCGTAGCGCAGCGCGCAGAGCTGCGTGAGGCCGCAGGGCTCGAAGCGCGAGGGCACGAGGAGCGCGTCCGCGCCGCCCTGCACGAGGTGCGCCGCGCCCTCGTCGAAGCCGACGAGGACGCCGACGCGCCCCGGGTGGGCCGCCGCCGCCGCGCGCAGGCCCGCCTCGATCGGCGCCTCGCCGGTGCCCACGAGCGCGAGCTGCGCGCCCTGCGCGAGGAGGTCGGGGATCGCCTCCACCAGCACGTCGATTCCCTTCTGCCAGGTGAGGCGGCTCACCACGCCGAAGACGGGGGCATCGGCCTTCCCGTCGAGGCCGAACCGCTGGCGCAGCGCCGCCTTGTTGGCCGCGCGCCGGTCGACGCTGCGCGCGTCGTAGGTCGCGGCGAGGTGGCGGTCGGTGGCCGGGTCCCAGTAGGCCGTGTCGATGCCGTTGAGGATGCCGGAGAGCGCGCCTGCGCGCGCGCGCAGCAGCCCGTCGAGGCCCATGCCGAAGTCCGGCGTGCGGATCTCCATCGCGTAGCGCGGCGAGACCGTGGTGATGCGGTCGGCCAGCGCGAGCCCCGCCTTGAGGAAGCCGATGGTGCCGTAGTATTCGACGCCCTCCATCGTGAAGGCGTGCGCGGGGAGCCCCAGCGGCGCGAGGAGCGCCGCCGGGAACTGCCCCTGGAAGGCGAGGTTGTGCACCGTCATCACGGTGCGCGGCCGCGGGCCCGGGCCGTAGTGCAGGTAGGCCGGCGCGAGCCCGGCCTGCCAGTCGTGCGCGTGGACGATGTCGGGCGCGAAGGCGGGCACGAGACCGCGCCCCACCTCCGCCGCCACGCGCGCGAGCGCCCCGAAGCGCAGCCCGTTGTCCGGCCACTCCTTGCCGTCGGGGCCGGTGTACGGGTTGCCCGAGCGGTCGAAGAGGTGCGGCGCGTCCAGCACGAAAAGGTCCAGTTCCCCGGCGCGCGCCGCGAGGAGCCGCGCCGGCCCGCCGTGCAGCGCGGGCCAGGCGTGCACGGCGTCGGCCGTGGGCAGGGCGGCCAGCACGACCGGGTAGCCCGGCAGGAGCGTGCGCACCGCCACGCCCTCGGCGGCGAGCGCCGGCGGCAGCGCCCCCGCCACGTCGGCCAGCCCGCCCGTCTTCGCGAGCGGGAAGACCTCGGAGGCGACCGACAGGACGACGGGACCCTTCATGCCGCGAGCCGGTCGATCATCGGCTGCGTGATGAGGCACACGCCGCGCTCGGTGCGGCGGAAGCGGCGCGCGTCCAGCTCGGGATCCTCGCCCACGACGAGGCCGTCCGGGATGCGCACGCCCGCGTCGATCACCACATTGGAGAGCCGGCAGTTGCGGGCGACGTCGACGTAGGGCAGCACGACCGAGTTGGTCACGCTCGCGTACGAGTGCACGTGCACCCCGGTGAAGAGCAGCGAGCGGCGCACCGCGGCGCCGGAGACGATGCAGCCGCCCGAAACGAGGGAGGCCACGCCCGAGCCGCGGCGGCCGTCGGCGTCGTGCACGAACTTGGCCGGCGGGTTGATCTCCGCGTAGGTCCAGATGGGCCAGTTGCGGTCGAAGAGGTCCAGCTCGGGGACGACGTCCGTCAGGTCGATGTTGGCCTCCCAGTAGGCGTCGATCGTGCCCACGTCGCGCCAGTAGGCCTCGGACTCCGCGCGCGAGCGCACGCACGACGAGGTGAAGCGGTGCGCCACCGCCTTGCCGTTGGCCACGAGCCAGGGGATCACGTCCTTGCCGAAGTCGCGGCTCGAGTCGGGGTCGGCCGCGTCGCGGCGCAGCTGGTCGTTGAGGAGATCGCGCCGGAAGACGTAGATGCCCATGCTCGCGAGCGCCCAGCCGGGGCGGTCGGGCATCTCGGGCGGCTGCGCCGGCTTCTCGACGAAGGAGACGATGCGGTCGGCCTCGTCCACGTGCATCACGCCGAATGCGCTCGCCTCGGCCACGGGGACCTCGAGGCACGCGACCGTCACGTCGGCGCCGGAGTTCACGTGCTGAACCAGCATGCGCTCGTAGTCCATCTTGTAGATGTGGTCGCCGGCGAGGATCACGAGGTACTCGGGCGCGTACCCGTCGATGATGTCGATGTTCTGGTAGACGGCGTCGGCGGTGCCCGCGTACCACTCGTTGCCGCCGAGGCGCTGGCTCGCGGGCAGGATGTCGAAGCTCTCGTTTCGCACCGGCTGCAGGAAGTTCCAGCCGCGTTGCAGGTGGCGGATGAGGCTGTGGGCCTTGTACTGCGTGGCCACGGCGAGGCGGCGGATGCCGGAGTTGAGCGCGTTGGAGAGCGCGAAGTCGATGATGCGCGACTTGCCGCCGAAGTAGACGGCGGGCTTGGCGCGCCGGTCGGTGAGCTCCATGAGGCGCGTGCCGCGGCCACCGGCCAGCACGTAGGCCATGGCCGAGCGCGCGAGCGGCGTGGCGTAAGTCACCTTGCGGCGGTCCGGGTGGTCCGGGTGGTCGGGGTGCAGCGTCGATTCCATGGCGTCTCCTCGGGCGTTCTTCCGTTCTCAGGGCCCGTCGTGCACGAGCCAGAGCGTCGCGAGCGGCGGCAGCCGGAGCCCGGCGGATTGCGGCAGGCCGTGGCTGGGGGGTCCGCAGGCTTCGACCCCGCCCGCGTTGCCGGCGTTCGATCCGCCGTAGGCCGCGGCGTCGGTGTTGAGGATCTCGCGCCACCGGCCGGCGCGAGGCAAGCCCAGCCGGTAGCCCTCGCGCGGCACCGGCGTGAAGTTGGCGACGGCCACGACGGGGGGCGCGCCCTCGCCGCCGTGGCGCGACCACGCGAAGACGGAGCTCGCGCGGTCCGAGACCTCGATCCAGGCGAACCCCTCCGGCTCGCAGTCGCGCTCGTGCAGCGCGCGCTCGCCGCGGTGCAGGCGGTTCAGGTCGCGCACCAGCGCCTGCACGCCGCGGTGCCAGTCGACGCCGGCCTGCCCCCAGTCGAGCTCGCCGTCGTGGCTCCACTCGCGGCCCTGCGCGAACTCCTGCCCCATGAAGAGGAGCTTCTTGCCGGGGTGGGCCCACATGAAGGCGTAATAGGCCCGCAGCCCGGCGAATTTCCGCCAGGCGTCGCCCGGCATGCGCGCCAGCAGCGATCCCTTGCCGTGCACCACCTCGTCGTGGGAGAGCGGCAGGACGAAGTTCTCGGTGAAGGCGTAGATGAGGCCGAAGGTCATGCGGTCGTGGTGCCAGCGGCGGTGCACCGGATCCTCGCGGACATAGGCGAGCGTGTCGTTCATCCAGCCCATGTTCCACTTGAACCCGAAGCCCAGCCCGCCCGCGGAGGTGGGCCGCGATACGCCGGGCCACGCGGTGGATTCCTCCGCGATCATGACGATGCCCGGATGCAGCCCGTACACGGTCTCGTTGAGGCGCCGAAGGAACGCGATCGCCTCGAGGTTCTCGTTGCCGCCGCCCGGGTTGGGCACCCACTCGCCGGCCTTGCGCGAGTAGTCGAGGTAGAGCATCGAGGCCACCGCGTCCACGCGCAGGCCGTCCACGTGGAAGCGCTCCAGCCAGTAGAGCGCGCTCGCGACGAGGTAGTTCGACACCTCGCGGCGGCCGAAGTTGAAGATGGCGGTGTTCCAGTCCGGGTGGAAGCCCTGGCGCGGGTCGAGGTGCTCGTAGAGCGCCGTGCCGTCGAAGCGCGCGAGCCCGTGCGGGTCGGTGGGGAAGTGCGCCGGCACCCAGTCCACGATCACGCCCACGCCGCTCGCGTGGCAGCGGTCCACGAAGCGCGCGAAGGCCGCCGGCTCGCCGTGGCGCGCCGTGGGCGCGAAGAGGCCGACGGGCTGGTAGCCCCAGGAGGCGTCCAGCGGGTGCTCGGTCACCGGCATCAGCTCGACGTGGGTGAAACCGAGGTCGGCCACGTAGGGCAGCAGGCGGTCGGCGATCTCGTCCCAGGAGAGGAAGCGGCCGCCCTCGCCGCGGCGCCACGAGCCGGCATGCAGCTCGTAGATCGCCATGGGCGCGCGGCGCGCATCGCGCGCGGCGCGGCCGGCCATCCACGCCGCGTCCGTCCACGCGAAGCGCGTGGTGTCGCGCACGACGGAGGCGGTCGACGGCCGCAGCTCCGCGCCGAATCCCACGGGGTCGGCCTTGAGCGGAAGCAGCTCCCCCGAGGCGCCGATCACCTCGTACTTGTAGAGCGTGCCCTCGCCGAGCCCGGGGACGAAGATCTCCCACACGCCGTTGTCGACGCGCCGGCGCATCACGTGGCGGCGCCCGTCCCAGCCGTTGAAGTCGCCCACGACGGACACGCGCCGCGCGTTGGGGGCCCAGACGGCGAAGTGCGCGCCCGCGAGCCCCTCGTGCACGATGGCGTGGGCGCCGAGCCGGTCGAAGAGGCGCGCGTGCGTGCCCTCGACGAGGAGCCAGTCGTCCATGGGGCCCAGCACGGGGCCGAACGCGTACGGGTCGTCGACCAGCCAGGTGTCGGCGGCGCGGCTCGCGCGCAGGCGGTAGGGACCGCCCGTCGCGACGGGGCCTTCGAAGAAGCCGGCCGCGTGCAGCCGCGCCAGCGGCGCGAGCAGGGCGCCTTCGCGCGTCACGGCGTCCACGGACTCGGCGCCGGGGACGAAGGCGCGCACCACGCGCCGCCCGCCGGCCTCATGGGGGCCCAGCACCGAGAAGGGGTCGTCGTGCCGGCCCGCGACGATCGCCTCGATGACGCCGGAGGGGATGGTCGGGGTCATCCGTCCTTCCTCAGGAGCTGCCCGGCGAGTCCGCGGGCAGGGCGCCCCAGATCTCGCGCGCGTAGTCGCGGATGGTGCGGTCGGACGAGAACCAGCCCATGCCGGCGGTGTTGAGGACGGCGCGCCGCCACCAGCCGTGGCGGTCGCGCCACAGCCCGGCCACCTCGCGCTGCGCGGCGCGGTAGGCCTCGAAGTCGGCGCAGACCATGAACCAGTCGCGGTGGCGCAGCGTGTCGACGAGGCCCTTGTAGCGCGACTTGTCGTCTGGCGAGAAGAAGCCCGCCTCGAGGGTCGCCAGCGCCTCGGCCAGCGCCGGCGAGGCGGCGATGCCGGCCGTGGCGTCCAGGCCCGCGGCGCGTCGCGCGGCGACCTCGGCCGCCTTCAGGCCGAAGATGAAGACGTTCTCCGCGCCGACGCGCTCGCGGATCTCGATGTTGGCGCCGTCGAGCGTGCCGATGGTGAGCGCCCCGTTGAGCGCGAGCTTCATGTTGCCCGTGCCGGAGGCCTCCATCCCGGCCGTGGAGATCTGCTCCGACAGGTCGGAGGCCGGGATGATCGCCTCGGCGAGGCTCACGTTGTAGTTGGGGAGGAACACGACCTTCAGCAGCCCGCGCAGCGCCGGGTCCGCGTTCACCACGCGCGCCACGTCGCTCGCGAGCTTGATGACGAGCTTGGCCTGGTGGTAGCCCGCCGCCGCCTTGCCCGCGAAGATCTTCACGCGCGGCACCCAGTCGTGCGCCGGCCGGGCGCGCACCTCGTGGTAGAGGGCGATCGTCTCCAGCAGGTTGAGGAGCTGGCGCTTGTACTCGTGGATGCGCTTGATCTGCGCGTCGAAGAGCGCCTCGGGGTCCACGCTGGTGCCGGTGCGCTCCGCGATGGTGCGCGCCAGCAGCACCTTGTTGGCGCGGCGCGTGGCGGCGAAGCGCTCGCGGAAGCCCGCGTCGTCGGCGAGGGGGGCGAGCCCGGCGATGCGGGCGGGGTCGTCCTGGAACCCCGGCCCGATCGCCTCGGTGACGAGGTGCGTGAGCCCGGGGTTGGCCTGGAAGAGCCAGCGGCGGAAGGTGATGCCGTTGGTCTGGTTGACGACGCGCCCGGGGAAGGCGGCGTTGAAGTCGTGGAAGACGGTCTGCCGCATGAGCTCGGTGTGCAGCGCCGAGACGCCGTTCACGCGCCGCGACCCGAGGAAGGCGAGGTTGCCCATGCGCACCTGGCGCGTGTGGTTCTCCTCGATGAGGGAGAGCGAGGCGACGAGCTTCGGGTCGGTGGCCCCCGCCTTGCGCAGCGCGTCGAGGTGGTGCGCGTTGATGAGGTAGATGATCTGCATGTGCCGCGGGAGGAGGCCTTCCAGCAGCGGCACGCTCCATTTCTCCAGCGCCTCGGGCAGCAGCGTGTGGTTCGTGTAGTTGAAGACGGCGGTGGTGATGCGCCAGGCGTAGTCCCAGGGCATGCCGTGCTCGTCCACGAGCAGGCGCATGAGTTCCGGGATGGCGATGGCCGGGTGCGTGTCGTTCAGCTGGATGGCGACGTGGTCCGGCAGCGAAGAGAGCTCGCCGTGCTGCGACTTGTGGCGCCGCAGCAGGTCCTGCAGCGACGCCGAGGCGAAGAAGATCTCCTGGCGCAGGCGCAGCTCGTGGCCGGCGGGCGTGTCGTCGCTGGGGTAGAGCACGCGCGAGATGGCTTCCAGGCGCACGCGGTCGGCGAGCGCGCCCACGTGGTCGCCGCGGTTGAAGTCCTCGAGCACGATGGGGTGGCCGGCCCGCGCCGACCACAGCCTGAGCGTGTTCACGTGACGGCCCCGCCAGCCGACCACGGGCGTGTCGAACGCGACCGCGTTCACGCTGTCGGCCGGGCGCCACACGGAGCGGGTCGTGCCGTCGGCGTTGGGAACGGCGTCCACCGTGCCGCCGAAGCCGATCGTGTAGGTGACCTCGGGGCGCTCGAACTCCCACGGGTTGCCGGAGGAGAGCCAGTCCTCGGGCAGCTCGATCTGCCAGCCGTCCTTCATCGCCTGGCGGAAGATGCCGTGGTCGTAGCGGATGCCGTAGCCGTGGGCCGGGATGCCCAGCGTCGCGAGCGAGTCCATGAAGCACGCCGCGAGCCGGCCGAGGCCGCCGTTGCCCAGCGCCGCGTCGGGCTCCAGGCCGCGCAGGCGGTCGAAATCCACGCCGAGGTCCGCGAGCGCCTCGCGCGCGGTGCCCACGAGCCCGAGGTTCGAGAGCGCGTCCAGCAGCAGCCGGCCGATGAGGAACTCGAGGGAGAAGTAGTAGACGCGCTTCCTGCCGTCGCGGTAGGTGCGGGTCGTGGCCCGCATCCAGCGCTCGACGATCTGGTCGCGCGCGGCGAGCGCCGTGGCGATGAGCCAGTCGTGGTCCAGCGCGTGGCGGCGGTCCTTGCCCACGGAATAGACGAGCTTCGCGACGATGGCGTCGCGGAACTGCGCGGGGGTCACGGGCGGCGGCGCGTCATCCCGGGCGGGCGGTTCGGCGTGCGGGGCGGGGGTGTCCAAGGCAGGGCGGTCAGGCGGGGCGGCGGGGCGGGCGATGCGACGGCATCAGCAAGGAGTGTACCCGCCCCGTGCCGGATGCGGTAAAGTTGCACATCATCTACAGGTATTGGGTTGCGCGCCCGCCGGCGCCGGCCCCCGGGAGACCCGCCATGCCCTTCATGTTCCTCACCCTGGCCGTGATCCTCGTCGTCGCCGTCGTGGCCTTCTTCCAGACGAGCCCGCGCATGGCCGACGGCCGCCCCGTCCTGGTCTTCAACGTGGCGACGCTCGTGCTTTCGGTGCCCGTGGCCATCGTCGTGGGCGGGTGGCTGCACGCCGACGCGATCGCGCGCCGCCCCCACGAGGGCGGGATGGCCATGTACCTCGCCATCATGGCCGGGGGCGCGGCGGCGCTCGCGATCGTGGCCGTGGGCGGCCTCATCCGCAATTTCGGGATCTTCCCGTTGTCGCGGCGGGTCCCGCCGCCGGCCGTCACGGAGTAGCCGCGGCGGCGCCCGCCGGCAGGTGGGCGTCGATCAGGGCGCGGGCGATCGACTGCGCGGCCGCGAGCTCGGGCAGGGCGTCGCCGGGCCCGAACCAGCGCGCCTCCGCGATTTCGTCCCCGTCGGGCGCGAGCTCGCCGCCCGCGTGCTCCGCCGTGAAGGCCACCATGAGCGAGTGCGGGAACGGCCACGACTGGCTCGCGAAGTAGCGAACGCCCGCCACCGCCAGGCCCACTTCCTCGCGCACCTCGCGGTGGACCGTGTCCTCGAGGGATTCCCCCGCCTCGACGAAGCCGGCGAGCGCCGACCAGCGCCCCGTGCCGCGTGCGTGCCTCGCGAGCAGGATCGCGTCGCCGCGCCGCACGAGGACCATCATGGCCGGGGAGACGCGCGGCCAGGCCGATTGCCCGCAGGCGTCGCAGAGCCTCGAGTGCTCGGCGGCCAGGCGCCGGGTGGCTTCCCCGCAGGCGCCGCAGAAGCGGTGCGTCCGGTCCCATTCGGCGAGCTGGCGCGCGCGCCCCGCGATGGCGAGCCAGCCCTCGTCCGCCACGCCGAAAAGCGAGCGCAACCGCCGGAAGGCGTGGCCGGCCGGTGGCGCCGTGCCGCGCGGAACCCACGCCGCGCGGCAGTAACGGGCGCCCCAGAGGCCCACCGGCACCGTCGCCGCGGGGTCGATCCCGAGCGCATCGCACGCCGCGACATCGGGCAAACCGAGGCCGCCCCGGGCCACGAGGATCGCGTCGCCCTCGAAGACGAAGGTGAGGGGCGCGGGGTCGGGGCGGGGGGCGGCGAGGGGCGAGAAGGTGGCGGGCGCCGCGATCATGCGCCCGACCAGGCCAGCAGGTTCATGAACTCGCGCCGCGTCTTCGGCCCGTGGGTGAGGAAGGTGGGGTCGGGCCGCTCGCGCGCTTCCTCGCGGTCGCGGGCGACGCGGTCCTTCGCGAGGTGCTTGTCCAGCACCTCCTTCGGCACGGGGTAGAGGGGCAGGGCGTTCAGGCCGAACACCTTGGCGCGCAGCGCGGGGGTCATCTCCGGGTAGCCGTGCTTCTCGCGCAGCGCCGGCGCGACCTGGAAGGCGCGGAAGGCCTGGATCTGGTCCTGCGGCGAGCCGTACCAGATCGAGTCCGTCCCCCACAGCACGTTCGATTCCCCAACGGCCTTGAAGAGCTTGCCCAGCGCGTGGGCGGCCGAGTCGGGGTCGCGCATGAGGAAGCGCCAGGTGGAGCCGAGCTCCGCGTAGACGTTCGCCCCCGGCTTCAGGCCCGCCTGGGCGAGGCTCGTGACCAGCGCGTCGATGCCGTCGGTGCGCGCCGGGTCGTAGGGCCCTTCGGGGCTGCCGGCCACGAAACCGGCGTGGTAGATGAGGAAGTTCACGTCCGGAAAGCGCTTCGCCACTCGCCCCACGTCGGCACAGGTGGAGTGCTCGTAGGAGCGCCGCCCGAAGGGCAGGCCCTTGTGGATGGCGATGTTCCTCACGCCCAGCTTGCGGGCCTTCTCGATGAAGGCGAGCCCCGCGTCGTCGTCCAGCCAGAAGCCCTTGCCGTCCGGGCCCCACTGCGTGTAGGTCTTCCACGCGCTGATGCGGTGGCGCGAGGCCAGCTCGTCCATGCCCTCGAGGTCGCCGGGCTGGTTGGGGTTCACGCGGCCGTGGATGTAGAGGCGGTGCGTGCCCTCGAGCTTTTCCACGACCCGCGCCGTGGCCGCGGCCTCCTCGATGGTGAGCGGCTCGCCCTCGCGCGTGGAGGGCACGAAGGAGAGCACCATGAGGTCGGTGTCGGAATCGTGGAAGACGTCCTTCACGAACTCGTCGGGGCCGATGCACTGGAGATAGTCGAGCGTCCCGGGCCCCTTCGACGGCCCGCAGGCCTGCGTCCTGGGCATCTGCAGGGGACGCGCGCCCCCGGGCAGGCGCTTCGTCCACGCGCCCGTGGGATTCACGAAGTGTCCCTGCACGTCGAAGATGAACTCGCGCCCGTCCAGCGCCGAGCGCGCGAGCGGCCCGTCCAGCGCCGCCTCCCGCGGCAGGTCGAACCAGCCCCCGCGCCGCCCTGCGGCCGCGTAGGCATCGTTGAAGGCGAGCAGCGTCGAGGCGACCCCGGCCGCGGAGACGAGGAACGAGCGCCGGTCGAGTCCCGTGCGCCTCGCGTTGGCCGTGGCCGCCTCGTGGGCCAGGCGGTGCGCGTGGTGGTGCTCCGGCGCGAGCGGGATGGGGGCGAACTCGCCGTTGCTCGTGGCGTCGATCTTCACCGGCAGGCGCAGGCCTTCCGGGTCGTGGCGGTAGCGCATGGCGGGCTCCTCGGGGTCGCGGGGGATTCTACGCCTCCCCTCGCCACGGCCGGCGCGGGCGGCTATGCTTCGCGCGTCAGACCCCGGGAGGACTCCATGAAGATCCTGATGCTCGCCGTCGCCCTCGCCATCGCCTCCACCCCGGCCCTTGCGCGCAAGGACTGCGAGGAGCTCAAGGCCGAGATCGCGGCCAAGATCGAGAAGAAGGGCGTGAAGGCCTACACGCTCGAAGCCGTGAAGAAGGGCGAGGAGGGCGACCGGCGCGTCGTGGGCACCTGCGACGGCGGCGCCAAGGTCATCGTCTACAAGCGCGGCAAGGCGTCCTGACCCTCACTCCACCTTCGGCAACTCGTCCGCCAGCAGCGCGAGCGCCCCGCGCAGGACGGCCTCGTAGCGCGCCTTCTCGGCGGCGATCGTCTCCGGCGTCCAGTCGTAGAAGCCGCCTCCCGTCTTCATGCCCAGCCGCCCGGCCGCCACGCGGTCGGTGAGGCACTTCGCGGGCACGGTGTTGGCCGCGAGGTCCGGGTACATGGTGGCGGCGGCGGCGGCGTGCACGTCGATGCCGGCGTGGTCCTTCTGCAGGATGGGCCCGGCGGCGAGGTAGCGGAACCCGAAACCGAAGCGCACGGCGGCGTCGACGTCCTCGGCCGTGGCCACGCCCGCGTCGATGAGCGCGTAGGCCTCGCGGGCCAGCGCGTGCTGCAGGCGGTTGGCGAGGAAGCCGGGCAGGTCCTTGCGCACGATCACGGGCACCTTGCCGGTCGCGCGCATGAAATCCGCGAGGGCACGGGCGACGGCCGGGTCCGTGCCGGCGCCGCACACCACCTCGACCAGCGGCACCAGGTGCGCCGGCATGAAGTAGTGCAGGCCGGCAAACCGCCCCTGCCCGGGCAGCCCGTCGGCGATGGCGCTGATGGGAAAGCTCGAGCTGTTGCTCGCGAGCCAGGCGTCGGGCCGCGCGCGGCGCGCGAGGTCGGCGAAGAGGGCGCGCTTGGGTTCCAGCTTCTCCGGCACCGCCTCGATCACGAGGTCGACGGCGGGCCAGTCGAGGTCGTCCAGGCTCGCGTGCACCTCGAGGAAATCCAGCCGGTCGGGGCAGCCGAGGGCGGCGAGCCCCGCGGCCAGCCGCGCGGGAAGCGCCTCGCGCACGGCGGCGAAGGTCTCGACCAGGTGGGTGGGGCAGCCGGCGCGGGCCAGCGTGAGGGCGATGTCGGCGCCCATGGTGCCGCCGCCGACGACGGCGCAGGTCTTGCGAGGGGGCATGCGGGGGTTCCTATAGAATCGGCAGTCCGACGAAAAGGCCAGGGAGGCCCATCCGCCATGAAGCGCATCGCCATCGTACTGCTGTTGCTCGCCTCCGGGACCGCCGCGGCGCAGGAACTCGCCGGGACGCTGAAGAAGGTGAAGGAGACGGGCACGATCACGCTCGGCATCCGCGAGACCTCCGTCCCCTTCTCCTACCTCGACGAGAAGCAGAACGCCATCGGCTATTCCATCGACCTGTGCGACAAGGTGGTCGAGGCGGTGAAGGCCGAGCTGAAGATGCCGGACCTCAAGGTGCGCAGGATCCCGGTGGTGTCGCAGACTCGCATCCCGCTCGTGGCCAACGGCACGGTGGACCTCGAGTGCGGCTCGACCACCAACACGCTCACGCGGCAGAAGCAGGCCGACTTCTCGCACGTCACCTTCATCGGCGGCACGCGCCTGCTGGTAAAGGCGAAGTCCGGCATCAAGGAGGTCGAGGACCTCAGGGGCAGGACGATCTCGGTCTCGCAGGGCACCACGAACGAGCGTGTCATCAAGAACCTCTCGGACAAGCTCAACCTCGGCATCAGGATCCTCAACGTGAAGGACCACGGCGAGGGCTTCCTCGTGCTCGAGAGCGGGCGCGTGGACGCCAACGTGAGCGACGACATCCAGCTCATGGGCCTGCGCTCGAAGGCGAGGAACCCCAACGACTACGTGGTGACGGGGCGGCTCCTCTCCTACGAGCCCTTCGGCCTCATGCTCCGGCGCAACGACGCCGACTTCAAGCTGGTCGTGAACCGCACGCTCTCGAACCTCATGCGCACGGGCGAGATCGAGAAGATCTACGCGAAGTGGTTCGACCCGCTCGGCGCGCCGCTCGGCGCGACGATGAGGACGGCCTTCGAGATCCAGGCGCTGCCGGAGTAGCACGCGGGCCATGGGCCGGGCGGCCGCCGCCATCGTCGCCGGGGCGCTCGCGGCCGGCTGCACGGACGCGGCGACCCGCGTGGCCTACGACGTCGAGGCGGGCGCCAAGGCGGCCGCGGCTTCCCCGGATGGGCGCGCCACCGTGATTCACGAGCCCAGCCGCTGGCCCGAGGGCTGCGACGGCGCCTGGCGGCTCGAGATCGGGGCCGGGCGCGCGGCCGACCCGCGCAAGGGTTCGATCACGGTCAAGTGCGCGGGGCACGGCTTGTGGTACACCACCTACCATCTCAATTTCGTGGTGGTCCCCGCCACCGTCCGGGCGGACAAGCGGGCCGGCGAGCCGGTTCTTGTCGACCTGGAGCGGCGCGGCGCCGAGATCGCCCTCGTGGGAGTCCGATGAAGAAGACGCTCGCCATCGCCGCGCTGGCCTTCCTGCCCGCGCTGTCGCCAGCCCAGGCGCCCGCGGCCGACCCGCTCGCCTTCCTCGGCTGGATGAAGGATCTCGCCGGCGCCTGCTGGGAAGGCAAGGATGCCCAGGGGCGCGTCACCGACCGGCAGTGCTACGAGGTGCAGTACGGCCGGTTCCTGCGCGGCACCATCGAGATCGGCGCCATCGACAACAAGCCGCCGGGCTTCCGCGGCGACAGCCTCTTCCACCGCGAGCCGAAGACCGGGCGCATCGCCATCGTCCTCTGGGCGAGCAACGGCTCGGTGAGCCTCTCCGAGGCGGTGGTGGAGGGCGGGGCCATCCGCTACCTCCCGCCGAAGGTCGAGGGCCGGCCGGAATCGCGCACGAGCTGGACGCGGCAGGGGGCGGACGGTTTCCGCGTCGCGCGCGAGCACCGCGAGGGCGAGGCCTGGCAGGAGACGCTGGTGGTGAACTACCGGCGCCTGCCGAAATGATCGGCGAGCGCCCCTGGCTGCGCTTCTACGGGAGCGTGCCGCACACGATCGACTACCCGCGCGTGACCCTCTACGGGGCGCTCGCGGCCACGGCGCGGCGCGTGCCCGGATCGATCGCGTGGGACTTCCTCGGCACGAAGGCCACCTACGCGGCGTTCCTCGAAGCCGTGGACCGCTGCGCCGCGGCGCTGGCCGCAGAGGGGCTTCGCGCGGGCGACCGCTTCCTCATCTCGATGCCCACCACGCCGCAGGGCGTGATCGCCTTCTACGCCGCCAACCGGCTGGGGGCGCTGCCGGCGCTCATCCACCCGCTCTCGACCGCGCCGGAGATCACGCACTTCCTCGACGCCACGGGGGCGCGCATGGCGCTGGTGCTGGACGCCTTCTACGGCACGCTCGCGGCGGCAACGCCGAAGGCGCCGCTCGAGAGGATCCTCGTCGCCGCGATCCCCGAGTACCTCTCGCCCCTCAAGCGGCTGGGCTTCCGGGTCACCAAGGGGCGCAAGATCCCGCCCGTGCCGGCCGACGCGCGCGTGCGCCGGTGGGCGCCGCTCCTCGCCGCGGCACGGCCCGCGACCGACCCGCCGGTGGGCGCCACCGACGACCCCGCCGCGATCCTCTTCTCCGGCGGGACGACGGGGCTGCCGAAGGGCATCGTGCTCTCGCACCGCAATTTCATCGCCGAGGGGATGCAGGCGGCCTCGTGGTGCGGCATGGGCGAGAAGGACGCCATCCTCGCGATCCTGCCCATCTTCCACGGCTTCGGGCTGGGCGTGTGCGTGAACGCCGCCTTCATGGCCGGCGGCAAGTCCATCCTCGTGCCGCAGTTCAGCGCCGAGGTCGTCTCGAAGGTGCTGCGCCGCGACCGCCCGAACGTGCTGGTGGGCGTGCCCACGCTCTTCGACGCGCTCACCAAGGACCCCTCGCTCGCGCACGCGGACCTCTCCTGCCTCACCGCGTGCTTCTGTGGCGCGGACACGCTGCCGCGCGCGGTGAAGGAGCGCTTCGAGGCGATGGTTGCCAAGGGCGGCGGCAAGGTGAAGCTCCTCGAGGGCTACGGGCTCACCGAGGCGGTGACCGGCATCATGGCCACGCCGCTCGCGGAGTACCGCGAGGGCTCCATCGGCATCCCGTTCCCCGACATGCTGGCCAAGGTGGTGAAGCCCGGCACGACCGAGGCGGCGCCCGTGGGCGAGGAGGGCGAGATCTGCATCGCCGGCCCGGCGGTGATGCTGGGCTACCTCGACGACCCGGAGGCCACGGCGCAGGCGCTGCGCGCGCACGCCGACGGCCGCACCTGGCTGCACACGGGCGACCTCGGGAAGATGGACGCCGACGGCTTCGCCTACTTCTCCGTGCGGCTCAAGCGCATGATCAAGTCCTCGGGCTTCAACGTGTACCCGGCGCAGGTCGAGGCGGTGATCCTCAGGCACCCGGCGGTGGCGGAGGCCTGCGTGATCGGCGTGCCCGACCCGGCGCAGGTCGAACGCGTGAAGGCCTGCGTGGTGCTGCGCGACCGCGCGCAGGCCGGGGCGGCGATCGAGGAGTCGATCATCGCCCACTGCCGCGAGCACCTCATCAAGTGGTCCTGCCCGCGGGAGGTCGAGTTCGTCGACACGCTCCCGCTCACCAAGGTGGGCAAGGTCGATTACCGCGAGCTCGCGCGCCGGCACGAGGCGCGAGCGGCGCAACAGGCGAAAGGCTGAGGCGATGGTCGCAAGGAAGAAGGGCAAGGCGGGGCACGGGGACGCGCCGGCGCACGGCGGCGAGCGGGTGGCCGCCGCGCTCGAGGCCTGGGGCGTCAAGTGGATCTTCACGCTGTGCGGCGGGCACATCTCGCCCATCCTCGTGGCGGCGAAGCGGCGCGGCATCGCGATCGTCGACACGCGCGACGAAGTGACGGCCGTCTTCGCCGCGGACGCGGCCGCGCGCCTCACCGGCACGCCGGGGGTCGCCGCCGTCACCGCCGGCCCCGGCATCACCAACACCATCACCGCGCTCAAGAACGCGCAGCTCGCGCAGTCGCCCGTGCTGCTGCTGGGCGGCGGCGCGCCCACGGCGTTGCAGGGGCGCGGCGCGTTGCAGGACATCGAGCAGGCGCCGCTGGTGGAGCCGCACGTGAAGCTCGTGCGGCAGGTGCGGCGCGTGGCCGACCTCGGCCCGGCGGTGGAGGAGGCGCTCGCGGAGGCGATGGCCGGCGTGCCGGGCCCGACCTTCGTCGAGTGCCCCGTCGACCTGCTCTACGACGAGACCCTCATCCGCGGCTGGTACACGGATGCCGCCGGCACGGGCACCTCGATCGGCGACCGCTTCCTGCGCTGGTACCTGAACCGCCACGCCGACAGGATGTTCGAGGGCGCGGGTGAGCCTTACTCGCCGAAGCCGCGGGCGGTGCCGGCGCCGCTGGCCGGCGATACCCCGCTCACGCTCGCGGCCAACGCGCTCGCCAAGGCCGAGCGGCCGCTCATGGTGCTGGGAAGCCAGGCGCTCGTGGAGGCCGGGGCGGCCGCGAAGGTGGCCCACGCCGTCGAGCGGCTGGGCATTCCCGTCTACCTTTCGGGGATGGCGCGCGGTCTGCTGGGACGGGATTCCCCGCTGCAGATGCGCCACGCGCGGCGCAAGGCGCTGCGGGAAGCCGATTGCGTGCTCCTCGCGGGCGTGCCCTGCGACTTCCGGCTCGACTACGGCAAGCACGTGCGCCGCTCGGCGACCCTCATCGCCGCCAACCGCAGCACGAAGGACGCGCGGCTCAACCGCACGGCCGACATCGAGGCCATCGGCGACGCGGGCCGCTTCCTCGTGGCGCTCGCCCACAAGGCGCACGGCAAGAAGCGGCCTGACTGGGTCGCCACGCTGCAGGCGCGCGACGCGGAGCGCGAGGCGGGGATCGACGGGCAGGCCGCGAAGCACGGCCCGCACGTGAACCCCGTGTCGTTCTTCCGCAAGATGGAGGCGGCTGCCGCGCAGGACGCCGTCTTCGTGGCCGACGGCGGCGACTTCGTCGCGACCGCCTCCTACATCCTGCGCCCGCGCGGGCCGCTCGCCTGGCTGGACCCCGGCGCCTTCGGCACGCTGGGCGTGGGCGCGGGTTTCGCCATCGGCGCGGCGGTGGCGCGGCCGGGCGCCGAGGTGTGGATCGTCTGGGGCGACGGCGCCAGCGGCTACGGCCTCGCGGAGTTCGACACTTTCGTGCGCCACGGCATTCCCGTCATCGCCGTCGTGGGCAACGACGCCGGCTGGACGCAGATCGCGCGCGAGCAGGTGAAGATGCTGGGCGACGACGTGGGCACCGTGCTCGCCCGCACCGCCTACCACGAGGTGGCGAAGGGCTTCGGCGCGGCTGGCGTGGAGATCCGCACGGACGCGGAGGTCGACCACGGGCTGGCGGAGGCGCGCCGGCTCGCGCGCGCCGGGAAGCCCGTGCTCGTGAACGTGTGGCTGGACAAGACCGAGTTCCGCGAGGGCTCGATCTCGATGTAGTCCCTTGCCCCCTTGACGCGGCCCCTCCGGGGCGTATGTTGGTCTTGCAGGCCGCAACGGGCCTCGCGCCCGCCGGCCTGCGGCACAAGACCGACAAGCGACAGGAGGGATACCCATGAATGCGCAATCGCCGATGGCGCTGGCCCGCGAGCAGCCGTTCTTCGCCGGGCTCGACCCCCAGGATGCCGACCAGCTCGCCGCGCTCGCCCGCGAAGTCCGCTTCGCGAAGGACGAGGTCATCTACCGCGAGGGCGAGGAGTGCCAGGACTTCTACCTCGTCGTCTCCGGCCGCGTGGTGCTGGAGATCACGCCGCCCAGCGGGGCGTTCCCCTTCGACACCGTGGAGGCGGGCGACGAGTTCGGCTGGACGGCGGTGCTGGGCGGCCACGACCGCGTGCTGCAGGCGCGCACGCTGCAGGACACGCGCGTGCTCGCCTTCGACGCGGCGCGGCTGCGCGCGCTGTGCGAATCGGACCGCGCCTTCGGCTACGACCTGATGAGGAAGCTCCTCGCTTCGGCTGTGGAGCGGCTGCAGGCGGTTCGCCTGGAGGTGATGGACCTCTACTGGCCGGTGGCGCGGCGCGCCGGCGCCTGAGATACCCCTACCGCGCGAGCATCCACGCGCCGGTGGCGAGGTAGGCGATTCCCATCGTCATCACCGCCCACCGCGTCCACTGCCGGAAGGAGGCGTCGGTGAGCCGCTCGAGGACGCGGCGCGAGAGCGTCGTGCCGGCGATGGCGAGCGCCACCATGAGCAGGGCCAGGCGCAGGTCCACGGTGCCGCGTTGCGCCGCGGCCACGAGACCGCCGAAGTAGGCGATCTTGATGACGTGCCCGAGGCTCTGGATCGAGGCCTTGGTGGCCACGACGGCGCGCCGGTCCATCTTCGAGCGCACGAAGAAGACGTCCAGGATCGGGCCGGAGACGCCGGCGATGAGCTGCAGGCCCGTGCAGACCACGCCGCACAGGAACGGGTGCCCGCGCTTCTTCACGTCCAGCACCAGCTTCTCGGGGAGCGCCAGCCCGATGAAGGGCGTGATGCCCAGCACCAGCAGCGCCACGGGCTTGCTCGCCACCAGCTGCACCAGCGCGAAGGCGGCGAGCGCGGCGAACGCGCCCCAGGCGTTGCCGCGGAAGACGCGCCAGTCGATCTCGCGCCGCCACAGGACGGCCCGCCAGCCGTTGGCGGCGAGTTGCGTCACCCCGTGCAGCACCATCGCCTGCGGCACCGTGAGGAGCGCGAGCAGCACGCCCATGAGGATCATGCCGCCGGCCATCCCGAGGATGCCGGAGATGAAGGAGGTGACGAGGGCGGCGACGGCGAGGGTGGCGAGGACGGAGAGCGTGGGCATCGTGAAAGAGTATCATCCGCGACTGCATGCCCGAAGCCGCCCTCATCGACCCCGAGCTGGCCGCGTTCCTGCAACGCGGCGTGTCGGTGCACGTCTCCTCGCGCGGCCCCACGAACATCCCCAACCTCGTCCGCGGCATCGGCTGCCGCGTGTCGGCGGACCGGCGCCAGGTGACGGCGTTCGTGCTCGCCTCGCAGTGCGGAGCGCTGCTCGCGGAGCTGGCGATGAACGGCGCCATCTCGTTCGTGGCGACGCTGCCCAGCACGCACCGCACCGTGCAGTTGAAGGGCACGGACGCCAAGGCCGGCCCGCCCTTGCCCGGCGACGAGGCGCTGGTGGCGCGCGAGCGGGCGGCGCTGGTCGAGGACCTCGTGGGCGTCGGCTACCCGCCGGAGATGCCGCGCGCGCTCCTCGGCGGCGACTGGGCCGAGGCGGTGGCCATCACCTTCACGCCGACGGCTGCCTTCGTGCAGACGCCGGGGCCGGGCGCGGGGACGCCGCTCGGGGCGGGCGCCCGGTGAGCCCGCTCACGCTGGACGCCATCCGCCGGGCGCTGGACGGCAGCATCCCGGCCCTCATCGCCACTTGCGCGCCCGACGGCACGCCCAATTGCGCCTACCTCTCGCAGGTGGAGTACGTGGACCCGGCGCACGTGGCGCTCTCGTGGCAGTTCTTCAACAAGACGCGGCAGAACGTGCTGGCCAACCCGGTAGCGCGCCTGCTGGTGGTGGATTCGCGCACCATCGCGCGCTACCGGCTCGTGATCCGCTACCTGCGCACGGAGACGGCGGGGCCGCTCTTCGAGCGCATGAAGGCGAAGCTCGCGGGCATCGCCTCGCACACGGGGATGACCGGCGTCTTCCGCCTGCAGGGCTCCGACGTGTACCGCGTGGAGGCCATCGAGCGCGTGCCGGGGCCGGTGCTGCCCGCGCCGCCGGAGGACAGGAACCTGCTCGCGGCCGTGCGCGACTGCGCGCGCCGGATCGGCGCCATCGCCGACCTGGAGTCGCTGCTCGACACGGCCCTCGAATGCATCGCGGAGAAGTTCGCGGTGGAGCACGCCCTCGTGATGCTGCGCGACGCCGGCGGCGGGCGGCTCTACACGGTGGCGAGCCGCGGCTACGCGGATTCCGGCGTGGGATCCGAGATCCCGCTGGGGCAGGGCGTGATCGGGGTGGCGGCGCGCGAGCGCACGCCCATCCGCATCGGCTACGCGCAGGCGGAGTACGCCTACGGCCGCGCCATCCGCGAGGCGGCCTTGCGCGACGGCATCGTGCTCGAGACGGAGATTCCCCTGCCGGGGCTCGCGGAGTCGAGCAGCCAGCTCGCGGTGCCCATCGAGGCCTTCGGGCGGCTGCTGGGCGTGCTCTTCGTGGAGGCGGCCGAGGACCAGCGCTTCGGCTACGACGACGAGGACGCGCTGGTGGCGGTCGCCGGGCAGCTGGGTGCGGCGATCCACGTGCTGCAGGCCGCCGAAGGCGAGGACGCGCCCGCGGCGGCCGCGCCCGGGGCTTCACCCGTCGCGGGCCCGGCGCTGCAGGTGCGGCACTTCGCCGAGAACGACTCCGTGTTCCTCGGCGGCGACTACCTCATCAAGGGGGTCGCCGGCAGCATCTTCCACGCGCTCGTCACCGACTTCCTCGCCACCGGGCGCACCGAGTTCAGCAACAAGGAGCTGCGCCTGGACCCGCGCGTGAAGCTCCCGGACATCGGCGACAACCTCGAGGCGCGGCTGATCCTCCTCGCGCGGCGCCTCGACGAGCGCGACGCCGGCGTGCGCATCGAGAAATCGGGCCGCGGGCGCTTCCGGCTCGCCGTCTCGCGGGTGCTGGAGTTGGTCGAAGTCGGTTGACGGGGACTGTCCCCGCTTTTGGGGACTGTCCCCGTCAACCGACGACTACGCCACCGGAATTCTCCCCGCATTCGCACCCAGCCACGCGGCGAAGTCCTGCAGCCGCGGGTTGAGCGACCGCGAGTGCGCCACGTCGCGCGCGCGGCAGAAGTCCGCCTCGAAATCGCGCTTGAACTGGAACATGTTGCCGAGGTCGTCGGCGCCCGGGAAGCCGAAGCCGCGATACACCTCCGGCGGCACGTCCTGGTAGCGCACGGGCCGGCCGAGGGCGCGGCCGAGCGCCTCGGCCATCTGCGCGCCCGTGAGGTGCTCGCCGGCGATGCCCACCGTCCGGCCGACTAAGGCCGGCCCGGCCTTGAACACGCCGTACGCGCAGCGCCCGATGTCCTCCGCGGCGATGCCCGGAAGCCGGGCGTTTCCCATGGGCATGGTGATGGCGAGCGTGCCGTCGGGCCCGGGCTTCGGGCCCATGCCGAAGTGCACGAGGTTGTCCCAGTAGAAACTCGTGAGGAGGAGCGTGGTGGGCACGCCCGCCTGCCGGAAGAGCTCGTCGGCTTCCCCCTTGGCGTCGAAGTGCGGCACCTTGTACCGGCCCATGAGCGTGGGCATGCGCTGGCTCTCCAGCGGCACGAATCGCCGCGTGTCCTCGAGCGTGGACCAGAGGGCGTGGCGCACGCCCGCCGCGCGGGCGGCGCGGGCGAGGTTGCCCGCCTGCGCCAGCTCCTTGTCCGGCGAGAAATGCGCCCAGTAGAAGGTGACGCAGTACGCGCCGTGCGCGCCCGCGAAGGCGCGCGCGAGGCTCGCCTCGTCGTCCACGTCGGCGGCCACCACCTCGGCGCCGGCGCGGGCCAGCGCCCGGGCGGCGTCCGTTTCCGGGTTGCGGACGAGGGCGCGCACGGCGAATCCCCCGGCGGGGTCCTCGAGGATGGCGCGGGCGAGGCCGCCGCCCTGGGCGCCGGTGGCGCCCACGACGGCGATGATCTTGCGGGGGGCGGTCATGTCGCCGACCGGGTCAGTGGGCCTGGCCCGGGAAGGCGATCACCGGGCCCTTCGCGGCCTGCCCGGGCGGGAGGTACGCGGGCGCGGGCTCGCCGGCGGGGCCGAGGTGGCGCACATAACGGTAGATGGCGCGCAAATCTGCCTCCGACATGTCGTGCAGCGCGAACCACGGCATCGGCGCGCGGAACTGGGCGCTCTTCGCCACGCGCACCCATTCCTGCTCCGTCATCTTCGCGAGCGCCAGGCGCAGGTTCGAGGGGTAGGTCGTGCCCCACGCGCCCTGCCAGCCGAGCGAGTCGCCCGTGAGCCAGAGCTTCTCGTCGACCTTGCCGCCGGTCTGGGCGTAGCCGGGCGTATGGCAGTCGTTGCAGCCGGCGATGCGGGCGAGGTAGCGGCCGCGCTCGATCGACTTCGCGTCGGCGGCGGGGGCGGCGGCGGGCTTGGCGGTGCTGCCGGCCTCGACATGCAGGGCGGCGGTGGCGGCGGTGAGCAGGGCCACGGCGGCGGCGAGCGGCGCGGCGCGGCGGATGAAGGCGGGCATGGCGGGTCTCCAGTGCGGTGAGGGAATGCCGCCACTGTAGGCGGGCGCCGCCGGGCCCGTTCCTAAGACTTCCTTCCGGGTTCCCTAAGAAAACCCTAAGCCGTCACGAATCGTCACAAAGAACGGCGCCCGCGGCCGCCAGCCGGTCGATGGCCGGCCCGTCGTAGCCCAGCGAGCCGAGGATCTCGCGCGTGTGCTGCCCGAGGAGCGGGGAAGGGCGCGTGACGGCGCAGGGCGTCTCCGAGAACTTGACCGGCATGCCGATCGCCTTCGTGCGCCCGGCCTTGGGGTGCTCCACCTCGACCACCATCTCGCGCGCGGCCACCTGCGGGTCGGCCAGCATGTCGCCGATGCGGTTGATGGGCCCCACCGGGACCCCGGCCGCCTCGAACTCCGCGATCCACTCGGCCGAGGTGCGCGACTTCATGCGCTCGGCGATGAGCGGCGTCAGTTCCGCCAGGTGCCGCATGCGCTCGCCGTTGGTGACGAAGCGCGGGTCGGCGATGAGGTCCTCGCGGCCGATGGCCTTGGCGATCCGCTCCCAGTTGGACTGGTTGGCGCCGCCCACGTTGATCCAGCCGTCGGCGGTGGGAAACGCCTGGTAGGGCGCGGTGAGGATGTGCGCCGAGCCCGAGGGGCCCGGGTTCTCGCCGGTGGCGAGGTAGATGGCGCTCTGCCAGTAGGTCTGCTGGATGGCCGCCTCCATGAGGGAGGTGTCCACCATCTGCCCGCGTCCGGAAGCGTTGCGCGCGTGCAGCGCCGAGACGACGCCCAGCGCGGCGAAGATCCCGGCGTTGATGTCGGCGATGGGCGAGCCGGACTTCACGGGCGCGCCGCCCGGCTCCCCGGTGATCGACATGAGCCCCGCGAAGCCCTGCGCGATCAGGTCGAAGCCGCCCTTGTCGGCGTAGGGCCCGGTGCGCCCGTAGCCGGAGACCACGCAATAGACGAGGCGCGGGTTGAGCGCGTGCAGCACGTCCCAGCCCAGGCCCAGCTTCTCGAGCGTGCCCTTGCGGTAGTTCTCGGTGACCACGTCGGCGGTGAGCAGCAGCTTCTTCACGACCTCGAGGCCCTCGGGGGTCTTCAGGTTCACCGCGATGCCGCGCTTGTTGCGGTTGAGCATCATGAACGCGGCCGACTCGCCGTTCACCGACGGGCGCGAGTAGGAGCGCGTGTCGTCGCCGCCAGGGAGCTTCTCGACCTTGATCACGTCGGCGCCCATGTCGGCGAGCAGCATGCCGCAGGTGGGGCCGGCCATGATCTGGGCCAGCTCGACGACGCGGATTCCCGCAAGTGGCCCGGTCATCGAGTCATCCACGCGTGAGGCTTTGAAAACGCCGATTGCCGCCGATGCCCCGCCGATTGCCGCCGATAAGGCAAGGACTGGATGACTTAAGTGAGCAGGGGCATGACTGCAGGATCGACGGCGACCTTGAATGCACGACCGAACTCATCTGCGGCAATCGGCGGGGCATCGGCGGCAATCGGCGTTTCCATGCCTTTCATCGCCCCTTGAACGAAGGCTTCTCCTTCGCGAGGAAGGCCTTCCTCCCGATCTGGAAGTCCTCGGTGCCATAGCACGCATATCCCTCCTCCAGCTCCGCGGCGGCGAGCGGTCGGGGATCGCGGAAGCGGCGCGCGAACTTCTTGTGCCACCGCGCCACCAGCGGCGCGCCGTCGGCGATGCGCCGCGCGGTGGCCTTCGACTCGGCCTCGACCTCGGCATCCGGGACCACGCGGGTCACGAGGCCCTTCTCCTTCGCCTCGCGCGCGTCGAAGACGCGGCCCTCGAGGAGGATCTCGAGCGCCACGGCCTCGCCCGCCAGCCGGATGAGCGCCCCGATCTCGGAGTAGGCCATGACGAGCCCGAGCTTGTTGATGGGCACGCCGAAGCGGCTGGACTCCCCGCAGATGCGGATGTCGGCGAGACCGGCGATCTCCAGCCCCCCGCCCACGCAGATGCCGTGGATCTGGGCGACCACCGGGTGGCGGCAGCCGCCGATGGCCTCGATGGTGCGCGTCATCACCTCGCCGTAGGCGCGCGCCTGCCCGACGTTGGAGCGCTCGTTCTCGAACTCGCCGATGTCGTTGCCGGGGGCGAAGGCGCGCTCCCCGGCGCCGCGCAGCAGGATGCAGCGCACCGAGTCGTCGGCGCCGAGCTCGAGGAAGGCGTCGCCCAGCTGCCGCCACATGCCCTTCGTGAGGGCGTTGAGCTTCTCCGGGCGGTTGAGGACGACGGTGGCGATGTCGCCTTCGCGGCGGACGAGGATCGTGTCGGTCATGCGCTTACCTGTAGAGGAAGTTGACGAGGCCCAGCGTCACGAACGGCACGTAGGTCACCATGATCAGCGTGAAGAGCAGCACCCCGATGAACGGGATGTTGGCCTTGGTCACGTCCCAGACGCTTTCCTTGGCAATGGAGCAGGTGAGCAGCAGCACGCTCGCCACGGGCGGCGTCTGCTGGCCGATGGCGAGGTTGAGCGTCACGATCACGCCGAAGTGGATCGGGTCGATCCCCGCGGCGGTCACCACCGGCATCACGATCGGGACCACCAGGATGATGGCCGCGGCCGAATGCAGGAACATGCCGATGACGAGGAAGAAGACGTTCAGGATCGCGAGGATGGCCCACTTCTCGTTGGTGACCGAGAGCATCGCCCTGGCGATCTGCTGCGGAAGCTGCACCTCGGTGAGGTAGAGCCCGAGCAGGGCCGAGGCGGCCACCAGCAGCATCACCGAGCCGGTCTGCACGGCGCCGTCGACGACCGCCTCGCGCAGCCGCGGCCAGTCGAGCTCGCGGTAGACGAGGCCGCCCACCAGGAGGGAAGCCACGACCGCGAGCGCGGCGCCCTCGGTCGCGGTGACGATGCCCCCGAAGATCCCGCCCAGGATGATGACGGGCAGCGTGAGCGCCCAGAACGCGTGCTTGAAGGCGCGCCAGAGCTTGCCCCACTGGAAGATCTCCTCCACCGGCCAGTTGAAGCGCAGCGCGTACCAGTAGCACAGGGCCATGAAGCCGAAGCCCGTGAGCAGGCCCGGGACGATGCCCGCGACGAACATCTGCACCACCGAGGCGCCCGCCATGACCGCGTAGAGGATCATGGGGATCGACGGCGGCAGGATGATCGCGAGCGTGGCCGTCGAGGAGGTCACCGCCGCGGTGAAGGGGCCGGGGTACCCGCGCTCCTTCATGGCCGGCATGATGATGGAGGCGGTCGCGGCCACGCCCGCGACCGCGGAACCCGAGATCTCGGCGAAGAACATGTGGCTCAGCACGTTCACCTGCGCGAGCGCCCCCCGCATCCAGCCGACGAGCGCCTGGCAGAAATCGATGAGCCGGTGCGAGATACCCGACGTGTTCATGATCGCCGCCGAGAGGATGAACAGCGGGATCGCGATGAGCGGGAAGCTGGTCGCGCCCTGGTAGAGCGCGAGCGGCACGTTCGGCAGGCTCGCCAGGCCCTGCGTCGTCACCATCGCCACGACGGAAGCGATGCACAACGCCACGGCGATCGGGACGTTGATCAGGACCAGCACCACGACGCACGCCAGCACCAGGAACCCGGTCATGCGTGCCCCCCGGCCGCGGCCCCGCCGCGCGCGCTGCGCAGCACCTCGGGGAACACCAGCAGCTGGCCCACGATGAACAGCACGGCGCTGATCGGGATCACCGAGTTCGCGTACGCGACGCTCACCTCCGGCAGGGAGACGAGCCGGTCCGAGGCGAGGATCTCGAGGATCGTGTAGCCCACCCAGGCGAGAAGCACGAAGAACGCCATCGTGCACAGCTGCGCCACGACGGCGGCGGCCACCCGCGGGCCCGCGGGCAGCATCCGCACGACCTCGGGAACGCCCATGTGCGCGTGCTTGAGGACGGCGAGGGCCGAGCCGTAGAAGGTGACCCACGCCAAGAGGATCGTGGCGACCTCGTCGTACCAGACGAGGGAGTGGCCGGAGTAGCGGAAGGCCACGCCCGCCGTGACTTCCAGGGCGAGCGCGGCCATGAGCGCGATGCAGATCCTCTCGAGGAAGCGCTCGTATCCCCGGCGGAACGACTGCAGCGTCATCGGCTACTTGCCGAGCGCGATGGCGCGGTCGATGACTTCCCTCGATCCGGCGACCTCCTTGGCGAACTCCTCGTAGACCGGCTTGGAGGCGGCCACGAAGGCGTCCTTGTTGGGGACGTTGGACTTCACGCCCGCCGCGGTGATCACGCCCAGGAGGTCCTTGTCGCCCTTCTCGGCCAGCTCGTAGACGAAGGCCTGCGTCTCCTTCGCCGTGTCCTCGAGGATCTTCCTCACGTCGGCCGGGAGCGTGGCCCACTTCTTCGCGCCGACGGTGGCGTAGGCCGGGGTGTAGACGTGGCCGGTGAGGGAGATGAACTTCTGCACTTCCTGGAACTTGGCGCTGGTGATCTGCGTGAAGGGGTTCTCCTGGCCGTCCATGACGCCCGTCTGCAGGGCGGTGAAGACCTCCGAGAACTTCATCGGCGCGGGGTTGGCGCCGTAGGCCTGGAACATCTTCACGCGCCACTTGCCCTCCGGCACGCGCAGCTTGATGCCCTTGAGGTCGTCGGGCGTGTTGATGGGCCGCTTGCTGTTGGTGATGTGCCGGTAGCCGTTCTCCCAGACCGCGATCACCTTGAGGCCCTTCTTCTCGGCCGCCGGGGCGATCGAGGGCCAGAAGACCTCCTTCTCGATGCGCGCCATGTGCTTCCTGTCCTTCACCAGGTAGGGCATCTCGAAGACGCCGAAGATGTCGGCCTCCGAGGTCATGACGGTGGAGGGCAGGGCGATGTCCACGGTGCCGAGCTTGAGCTTCTGGACCAGCTCCTTGTCGCCGCCCAGCTGGCTGGAGCCGTAGACGACGACCTTGGCCTTGTCGCCGAGCTTGGCGTTGGCGCGGCGGGCGAACTCCTCCGCCGACTGGGCGAAGAGGCTGCCGGGCTCGCCCACGTGGCCGAACTTGATCTCGGTCTGGGCGACGGCGGCGGCGGTGGTGAACAGGCACGCGCAAAGCGCGCCCAGCAGGGTGCGGGTGTTCATGAGCATCTCCTCGTTCGGTTTTGTGGGCCGGCAGGCGCTCGGACCGCCGGATGGCCCAAGTGTAGGCACATCCCGGCGGCGCCGTCGATGACCGGCGCAGGGTCCGGGACGCCCTCCACGGACAGCCCCGGGGCGGGTGCACGATGCTTCGGGGGGTATCCGCGCGGTGTGACGATGTTACGGGCACCGTTACGCACCCGCCGCCCCCGCCACTCCCGTTGATTCAGGTCAAGAGCGGGGCCCCTTCATGGGCAGAAAGTCCGGTTCATGTCCGGGTTCCGGATCTCCGAGGAGGCCTCATGAAGCTCACCGCCGCTGTCACCACCCTCGTCCTCGCCGCCGCCGCGACCGCCGCCTGGGGCCACCCCGGGCACGGCGCCGTGGGCGAGGCCCACCACTTCGTCGACCTCCTCGCGCTGGGCGGGATCCTCGCCGTGATCGCGGGCGTGCTGCTCTCCGGCCGGAAAGGGGACAAGGACCATGACTGAGACCTTCTACGACGTGCTCCGCCGGCAGGGCATCTCGCGGCGCAGCTTCCTCAAGTTCTGCAGCCTGACGACGGCCTCGCTGGGGCTCTCGCCCACGGTCGCGCCCCAGATCGCGCACGCGCTGGAGAACAAGCCGCGCACCCCGGTCATCTGGATCGAGGGCCTGGAGTGCACCTGCTGCTCCGAGTCCTTCATCCGCTCGGCGCACCCGCTGGCCAAGGACGCGGTGCTCTCGCTCCTGTCGCTCGACTACCACATGACCCTCTCGGCGGCCGCCGGCGAGCAGCTGCGCGCCAACGCCCACGAGACGATCGAGAAGCACAAGGGCAACTACATCCTCGCCGTGGAGGGCAACCCGCCGCTCAACGAGGACGGGATGTACTGCATCTACTACGGCAAGCCCTTCGTGGAGACCCTCAAGAAGTACGCGAAGGACGCCAAGGCCGTGATCGCCTGGGGCTCCTGCGCCTCCTGGGGCTGCGTGCAGGCCGCCAAGCCCAACCCCACCAACGCGGTGCCGATCGACAAGGTCATCACCGACAAGCCGATCATCAAGGTGCCGGGCTGCCCGCCCATCGCCGAGGTGATGACGGCCATCGTCACCTACGTGCTCACCTTCGACCGCATCCCCGAGCTGGACCGCCAGGGCCGCCCGAAGATGTTCTACAGCCAGCGCATCCACGACAAGTGCTACCGCCGCCCGCACTTCGACGCCGGCCAGTTCGTCGAGAAGTGGGACGACGAGGCCGCCCGCATGGGCTACTGCCTCTACAAGGTCGGCTGCAAGGGCCCGACCACCTACAACGCGTGCTCGACCACGCGCTGGAACGAGGGCGTGTCCTTCCCGATCCAGTCGGGCCACGGCTGCATCGGCTGCTCCGAGGACGGCTTCTGGGACAAGGGCTCCTTCTACGACCGGCTCACGAACATCCCGGCCTTCGGGATCGAGGCGAACGCCGACAAGGTCGGCGCCGTCGCGGCCGGCGTGGTCGGCGCCGCGGTCGTGGCGCACGCCGCGGTGACCGCGATCAGGAAAGCCTCCGAGAAACCCGGTTCCACGAAACCCGAGGGGAAATAGCCATGGCCGTTCTCGAGACCCAAGGATTCAAGCTGGACAACAGCGGCAAGCGGATCGTCGTCGATCCGATCTGCCGCATCGAGGGCCACCTGCGCATCGAGTGCAACGTCGACAAGAAGGGCGTGATCCAGAACGCCGTCTCCACGGGCACGATGTGGCGCGGGCTGGAGGTGATCCTCAAGGGCCGCGACCCGCGCGACGCGTGGGCGTTCGTGGAGCGGATCTGCGGCGTGTGCACGGGCGTTCACGCGCTCGCCTCGGTGCGCTGCGTCGAGGATGCGCTGAACATCCCGATCCCGGACACCGCCAACATCATCCGCAACCTGATGCACTCGACGCTCTACGCCCAGGACCACCTGGTGCACTTCTACCACCTGCACGCGCTGGACTGGGTGGACGTGGTCTCGGCCCTCAAGGCCGACCCCAGGAAGACGAGCGAGCTGGCGCAGTCGATCTCCTCCTGGCCGAACTCGTCGCCGGGCTACTACCGCGACCTCGCGGCGCGCCTGACGAAGTTCGTCGAATCCGGCCAGCTGGGGCCCTTCCGCAACGGCTACTGGGGCCACCCCGACTACAAGCTGCCGCCGGAGGCGAACCTCATGGCGGTGGGCCACTACCTCGAGGCGCTGGACTTCCAGAAGGAGATCGTGAAGATCCAGACGATCTTCGGCGGCAAGAACCCGCACCCGAACTGGCTGGTGGGCGGGGTTCCGTGCTCGATCAACGTCGACCGCGCGGGCGCGGTGGGCGCGATCAACATGGAACGCCTCAACATGGTCGGCAAGATCATCGACGACACGATCGACTTCATCGACAAGGTCTACATCCCCGACCTGCTGGCGATCGCCTCGTTCTACAAGCACTGGGGCGCCATCGGCAACGGGCTCGCCTCGACCAACGTGATGTCGTACGGGGAGTTCCCGGAGATCGCCAACGACCAGTCGAACAAGTCGCTGCTGATGCCGCGCGGCGCGATCCTGGGCGGCGACCTGAAGAACATCCACGCGGTCGACCTCAAGGACCCGGCGATGATCCAGGAGTTCGTGACCCACTCCTGGTACAAGTACGCCGACGAGTCGAAGGGCCTGCATCCCTTCGACGGCGTCACCGAGCCCAACTTCGTGCTCGGCAAGGGCACGAAGGGCTCGAAGACCGACATCCAGGAGATCGACGAGAGCGCCAAGTACTCGTGGGTGAAGAGCCCGCGCTACAAGGGCCAGCCGGTGGAAGTCGGCCCGCTCGCCCGCTACATCGTCGGCTACGCCATGGGCAACCCGGAGTTCAAGGAGCCCGTGGACATGGTCCTCAAGAAGCTCGACGTGCCCCTCCCGGCGCTCTTCTCGACGCTCGGCCGCACCGCCGCGCGCGGGCTGGAGGCCTCCTGGGCCGCCCACAAGATGAAGCACTTCTACGGCAAGCTCATGGCCAACATCAAGGCCGGCAAGCTCGACACCGCCAACGTCGAGAAGTGGGAGCCCTCCACCTGGCCGAAGGAGGCCAAGGGGGCGGGCTACTGCGAGGCCCCGCGCGGCGCGCTCGGTCACTGGATCAAGATCAAGGACACGAAGATCGACAACTACCAGTGCATCGTGCCGACCACGTGGAACGCGGGCCCGCGCGACGCGAAGAACCAGATCGGCGCGTATGAAGCGAGCCTCATGAACACGCCCATGGCGAAGCCCGAGCACCCGCTCGAGATCCTGCGCACCATCCACAGCTTCGACCCGTGCCTCGCCTGCGCGAGCCACGTGATCTCGCCGGACGGCCAGGAGCTCGCCAGGGTGCAGGTCCGCTAGGAGACCCACATGTCGATCGACGGAAGGGACCTCAAGTTTCCCAAGTACGTGTGGGAGGCGCCGGTGCGCATCTGGCACTGGGTGATGGCGCTCGCGATGGTGGTGCTGTGCGTGACGGGGTACTTCATCGGAACCCCGCTGCCCTCGGCCCCGGGCGAGGCCATCGACAACTACCTGATGGGCTACATGCGCTTCGCGCACTTCGCCGCCGGGTACGTCTTCGCGGTCGTGCTGCTCATGCGCGCCTACTGGGCGATCGTGGGCAACCCGTTCTCCCGCGAGATGTTCCTGGTGCCGGTGTTCGTGTTCCGGCCCTCCTGGTGGCGCAGCTTCTTCCGGGTGCTGGGGCACTACCTCTTCATCCGGCGGGATAACGACTGGCACTACGGGCACAACCAGCTCGCCATGGCGGCGATGTTCGGGATGTACCTGCTGGGCAGCCTCTTCATGGTGGTCACCGGCTTCGCGCTCTACGGCGAGGGCACCGGGATGGGGACCTGGCAATACAGCTGGTTCTCGTCGTGGGTGATCCCGCTCTTCGGGCAGAGCCAGGACGTCCACACGTGGCACCACTTCGGGATGTGGTACCTCATCTGGTTCACGATGGTGCACCTGTACTTCGTGATCCGCGAGGACATCACCTCCGGCCTCACGGTCGTCTCCAGCATGATCAGCGGGTGGCGCGACATCAAGAACTGACCACCCGATGCTCACCCCCGTCATGGGAAAGGGAGGCAACGCGGCCCGCCCGGTCAAGCCCCGCATAGCCGGGGCCGGGCGGCCGCGGGCAAGGAGGGAGCCGGTCCACCCCGGCTACTTCCTCGACACCCGCTACCTCAAGCCCCTCAAGCTCACGCAGCTCGCGCTGGCCGACGCCCTCGGCATCTCCCGGCGGCGGGTGAACGAGCTCATCCGCGGCAAGCGGGGCGTCACGCCCGACACCGCGGTGCGCCTCGCGGCGTACTTCCGCACCGAACCGGAGTTCTGGATGCAGCTGCAGATCGCCTGGGACGTCCACCAGGCGATGAAGGGCATCAAGGCCGCCGCCCGCGGCTAGCGGTGGAAGTCGGGGACAGTCCCCGGAATCGGGGACAGTCCCCGACTTCCACCGCTGCCACCCCCCTCGTTACTTGACCGGCATCAACAGCGCGTTTCCCCCCTGCGGGAAGATGGCGGAACTGTAACCGCCGTCGTAACAACCGGGGTCGAGACGCGATGGACACGCTGGTGCTGGGGATCGGGAACGTGCTCTGGGCCGACGAGGGCTTCGGGGTGCGGGCGGTGGCGGCGCTGAACGAGGGCTGGCGCTTCCCCGAGTCGGTCACCCTCATGGACGGCGGCACCCAGGGGCTCTACCTGCTGCCCCACGTGCAGGCCGCGCGCCGCATCCTCGTCTTCGACGCGATCGACTACGGCCTCGAGCCCGGGACGCTGCAGATCGTGCGCGACGACGAGATCCCGCACTACATCGGCGTGGGCAAGATGAGCCTGCACCAGTCGAGCTTCCAGGAGGTGCTCTCGCTCGCCCAGCTCTCCGGCCACTCGCCCGAGCGCGCGGTGCTGGTGGGCGTGCAGCCGAAGCACCTGAAGGACTTCGGCGGCAGCCTCACCGACGTCGTCCGCGAGAGGCTGCCGCGCGCGCTGGAGGCGGGCCTGGACGCGCTCGCCGCCTGGGGCGTTCCCGGCGTGCCGCGCGCCCCCGGGGATGCCGCGCCGCTCTTCGACGCGAGCCTCGCCATCGACGCCTACGAATCCGGCCGCCCCAGCGAGCAGGAAGCCTGCCGTGTCGGTGACGCGCGGCTGCTCGCGCTGCGCGCCTCGCTCGAGCGCTAGCCATGTGCCTCGGCATCCCGATGCAGGTGATCGAGCCCCACGGCGAGGGCGCCGCCTGGTGCGTGGGCCGCGACGGCCGCGCGCTCATCGACATGGCGCTCGTGGGCGCGCAGGCCCCCGGCACCTGGCTCCTCACCTTCGTGGGCGCCGCCCGCGAGGTCATGACGCCCGAATCGGCCGCGCGGGTCGATGCCGCGCTGGATGCCCTCGCCGCGGTGCTGCAGGGCGACGGCGCCGCGATCGACGCCGCCTTCGCCGACCTCGTCGGCCGCGAGCCCCAGCTTCCCGAGCACCTGCGCCACAAGGAGACCTGAGATGACCGTCGCCACGCGCCCGGCCCCCGCCGAGCCGCCCCTCGTCACCCGGCTGGTCGACGCCCACGGCGCCGCACGGCTCGACGAGGCCACCTTCGACGCCTTCGTGAGCGCCCCCGGCGAGGCGGCGCTCTTCTTCACCGAGGACCCCGTGCGCTTCCGCGAGGTGACCGACGTCGCGGTGATCCTCCCGGAGCTCGCCGCGGCCGCCGCGCGGCCCTTCCGCATGGCCGTGCTGCCGCCGCCGTTCGCCAACGCCAAGGCCGCCACCTACGGCGTGCGCCGCTGGCCCGCGCTGGTGTTCGTGCGCCAGGGCGAATGGCTGGGCAACATCGAGGGCCTTCGCGACTGGGCCGAGTACCTCGCGGCCGTCAACGAGCTGGTGACGGGCGAGGCGCGCCCATTGCCGGCCCGCGTCATTCCCGTGGCCGCCGCAGGCGCCCCGTCCTGCCACTGATCCCGTCCCGCACCCGAGCGAAGGACCCGCCATGAAAGACTTCCCGATTCCCGTCGTTCCCTTCGGCGCCGGCTCCCAACCGGTCGAGGACGAGGAGTTCCACTACCTGCCCATGCCCGGCGCGGAGCCGCTCAGGACGCCCATCCCGCCCGAGAACGCGGCGCCCACGGACCTCGCGGCGGCCGCGGCGGTCGTCGAGCAGCTGCTGGAGGCGATGAAGCGCCACCGCCCCGGCGCGGGCGATTCGCCGCGCTTCTCCGTGAAGGCCATGGCGCCCGGCGCGCTCGCGGCCCTCAACGACTCGCTGGGGCAGGGCGAGGTGAGCGCGGTGGTGAACGGCGCCAACGGCGCGCCCGCGTGGCGCGCGCAGGAGACGGCCTTCGCCGGCGTCTGGCGCGTGCGGCTCGAGGACGAGCGCGGCGCGACGATCGAGGACATCCTCGAGGCCGGCGACATGCCCGCGGTGGTGAAGGACGCGGCCGCCAAGGCCAACGGCGCGCGGCTGGACGCCTCCCTCCTGCCGGCCGGCGTCATGAACGCCCCGGCCATCGTGAGCGAGATCCGCCACCACGCGCAGCGCTTCAAGCCCGGCACGCCGGCGCACGTGGTGAACCTCTCGCTGCTCCCGCTCGCGCCCGCCGACCACGACGGACTCGCCGCCGTGCTGGGCGAGGGGCCCGTGGCGATCCTCTCGCGCGGCTTCGGCAACTGCCGCATCACCGCCACGCGCGCCCGCGGCGTCTGGCGCGTGCGCTACTTCAACTCGATGAACACCATGATCCTCGACACCATCGAGGTGGTGGATTTTCCGGAGTCGGCCCGCGCCGGCGCCGAGGACTACGACGACAGCGTCGAGCGCCTGGGCGACCTCCTGCGCTGGCTGCAGGAGGGCTAGGGGCGATGAGCGCCGTGCGCGAGGCGCGGGAGGGCGGCCGGCGCGAGTGCCGCATCTGCTGGTACGTCTACGACCCCGCGCAGGGCGACCCCGTCTGGCAGGTGGAGCCCGGCACGCCCTTCGAGCGGCTTCCGCCTCACTGGAGCTGCCCCAACTGCTCGGCCGAGCAGGACAAGTTCCTGGCGATCGACGATGGCTGAGCTCCTGCGCGACGACCCCACTGGCCGCCTGGAAAGCGCGTTCACGCGCATCTGGAAGACGCGCATGGCGGGGCTGCCGTTCCTGAACGAGCGGCTGCGCGTCGAGGCCGTGGGCTTCCGCGCGTGGGAAGGCCAGTGGCTGGGGGCGCTCGTCACGCCCTGGTTCGTGAACCTGGTCCTCACGCCCGGCGAGGGCGAGTGGGCGGCGCTGGGCGCGGGCGGCGAGCGCATCGTGACGCTGCCGGCCGGCGGCTTCCGCTTCGTCTCTGGCCACGACGCGCAGATCGGCGAATACCACGCGTGCTCGCTCTTCTCGCCCGCGCAGGGCTTCGAGGACCACGAGACCGCGCGGGCCGTCGCGGCCGCGTCGCTGGAAGCGCTCTTTGACGCAGGCAACGACGCCAAGGCGCGCGCGGCCGAGGCGCCGCCGCCCGCGCCGGTGAGCAAGCGCGACTTCATCCGCGGCCGCTTCTCCGGACCGGGCCATGTCGATCGAGGGTGAGCTGGTCGTGCGCATCGAGACCGCCTCGGGACGCGTGAGCCGGGCTTCGGCCCAGGCCGATCGCCCGCGCGTGGCGAACCGGCTCTTCGCCGGGCGCGCGGCCGACGAGGCGCCGGTGCTGGCCGGCACGCTCTTCGCGATCTGCGGCCGCTCGCAGGCCCATCGCTCACGCGGCCGTCAGGCGGCTGGGGGCGGCGCGGCCGCAGTGACCGGGTGGCCACGCGCGACGCGCATCGCCCGCCGGACCGTGCAGGAGCACGCCTGGCGCCTGCTCGTGGACTGGCCTCGGCTTGCCGGCCTGGCCCCGCAGGTCGAGGCGCTCGCCGGCGGCCGCAAGGCGCTGGCGCCGCTGCTCGACGCCGGCGAGGACACGGCCGACGCCGCGCCGCGCCGCGAGGCGTCCGCGTGGGCGAGGGAGGCGATCCTCGGCATGGCGCCGGCGGATTTCCTGCGCATCGACTCGGTCGAGGCGCTGCAGGGCTGGCTCGCGCGGGAGGAGACGCCGGTCGCGACGCTGGTCGCGCGCCTGCTCGCCGCCGACCCCTCGCTGGGCGCGAGCGACGTCGAGCTGCTCCCCTACGGCGACGACCGCTGGGTGGCCCGGGCGCTGGCGCCGGCCATCGACGCGGATGCGCAATTCGACGCGGCGCCGCAGTGGCAGGGCCGGCCGCGCGAGACGGGCGCCCTCGCGCGCACGGGCGGGCACCCGCTCGTGGCCGACGCGATCGCGCGCTGGGGTCGCGGCGCGGGCGCGCGCGTCGTGGCTCGGCTCGTGGACCTCGCGGCCGCGCTGGAGGCGGCCGGCGGGCGCCACGGCGCCATCGCGCTGGGCGAGGGCTCGGCCATCGCCTGGGTGGAGACGGCGCGCGGCCTGCTGGTGCACCGCGTGACGCTCGAGGGCGGGCGGATCGGCGCCTACCGCATCGTCGCGCCCACGGAATGGAACTTCCACCCCGACGGCGCCTTCGCGCGGGGGGCGGTGGGGATGGCGGCGGCCGACGCGGCGGCGCTCGAGCGCGGCGTGCGCTGGCTCGTCTCGTCGCTGGACCCCTGCGTCGCCGTGCGCTACGAGGCCGGCCATGCATGAGATGTCGATCGCCGAGAGCGTGCTCGGGATCGTCGAGGAGACGGCGCGCCGCGAGGGCTTCACGCGCGTGAAGGAGGTGCGCCTCGAGATCGGGCGCCTCGCCGCGGTCGAGATCGAGGCGCTGCGCTTCTGCTTCGACGCCGTGGTGCGCGGCAGCCTCGCCGAGGGCGCCGCGCTCGCGATCGACGAGACGCCCGGCACCGCGTGGTGCTTCGGCTGCTCGCGGTCGGTGCCCGTCGAGGCGCGCGGCGACCTGTGCCCCGCCTGCGGCGGCGCGCGGCTGCAGGTGAACGGCGGCACGGAAATGCGGGTGAAGGACCTTCTGGGAACCTGAAACGGAGAATGCGATGTGCACGACATGCGGATGCGGGACGGACCAGGTGACGATCGACGGCCACGGGCACCATCATCACCATGACCACGACCACGGCCACGGCCACGACCATGGCCACCATCACCATCATCACGGCGAAGGCCCGTCGCACTCGCACGCGGCGAGCACCCCGGCGGACCGCGCGGTCGCGGTGGAGCAGGCCATCCTCGCGAAGAACGACGCCGAGGCCAACGCCAACCGGCGCCTCTTCACCGCCAAGGGCATCTTCGCGCTGAACCTCGTCTCCAGCCCCGGCTCGGGAAAGACCACGCTGCTTGTCGAGACGATCAAGCGCCTCGCCGGCGACCTCCCCATCACGGTGATCGAGGGCGACCAGCAGACCTCGAACGACGCCGACCGCATCCGCGCGACCGGCGCCAGGGCCGTGCAGGTGAACACCGGCAAGGGCTGCCACCTCGACGCGCACATGGTCGGCCACGCGCTCGAGGCGCTCGCCCCGCGCGAGGACTCGATCGTCATGATCGAGAACGTGGGCAACCTCGTCTGCCCCTCGGCCTTCGACCTGGGCGAGGCGCACAAGGTCGTCGTGCTCTCGGTCACCGAAGGCGAGGACAAGCCGCTCAAGTACCCGGACATGTTCGCCGCCGCCGACCTCATGCTCCTCAACAAGTGCGACCTGCTGCCGCACCTCGCCTTCGACGCGGCCCTGTGCGAGGCCAACGCGCGGCGCGTGAACCCGGCGATCGAGGTGCTGCGCGTCTCGGCCACGACGGGCGAGGGGCTCGACAAGTGGATCGACTGGGTCCGCGGCGGCGCGCGCGAGGCGCGGGGCCGGCGCATCCGCGGCACGGTGGGCGTCGGTTGCGGCGCCGTGTGCACCTGCGCCGAGTCCGGGAAGCCCTGAGGATTCCGCCCGCAATGGACACCCCCGTCCTCGCCCCAGCCGCCACCGAGCGCCGCCGCGTGCGCGTGCGCGGCACGGTGCAGGGCGTGGGCTTCCGGCCGTTCGTGTGGCGCCTCGCCCATGAGCTGTCCCTGGACGGCTGGGTGCTGAACGATGCCGAAGGGGTGCTCGCGGAAGTCCAGGGCCCGCGCGCGGCGCTCGAGGATTTCCTGCGCCGCGTGGCCGCCGACGCGCCGCCGCTCTCTCGCGTCACGGCCGTCGAGGCGCAGGCCGTGGCGGCCGAGCCCGGGGCGGGGTTCGCCATCGCGGCCAGTCGCGGCGGCACGGCGACCACGCCCGTCACGCCGGACGCGGCCACCTGCCCGGATTGCCTTTCCGAGCTCTTCGACCCGGCCGACCGCCGCTACCGCTACCCGTTCATCAACTGCACGCACTGCGGGCCGCGCTTCACCATCACGAAGGGCGTGCCCTACGACCGCCCGCGCACCACGATGGCGCCGTTCGCCATGTGCCCGGCCTGCGCGCGCGAGTACGGCGATCCGGCCGACCGCCGCTTCCACGCCCAGCCCGACGCCTGCCCCGTGTGCGGGCCGCGCATCGCGCTGCTGGGCGAGCACGGCGAGCCGGTCGCGCGCCCCGACGTGATCGCCGCGGCGCTGGCGAAGATCCGCGACGGCAAGGTGGTCGCCCTGAAGGGCCTGGGCGGGTTCCACCTCGTTTGCGACGCGGCCAACGTCCGCGCCGTGGCGAGGCTGCGCGCCGCCAAGCAGCGCGAGGAGAAGCCCTTCGCCGTGATGGCGGCCAACGCCGCCTCGCTCGAACCCTTCGCCGTGATCGACGCCGACTCGCGCGCGCTGCTCGAGTCGCGCGAGCGGCCCATCGTCCTGTGCCCCAAGCGCCCGGCGTGCGACGAGCGCCTCGCCGGCATCGCGGGCGGCGTCTCCGCGCTGGGCGCGATGCTTCCGTGCACGCCGCTGCAGTGGCTGCTCTTCTTCGAGGCGAGCGGCGCGAAGGCCGGCACCGCCTGGCTCGAGGCCCCGCAGGATCTCGTCCTCGTCATGACGAGCGCCAACCCCGGCGGCGAGCCGCTGGTGACCGGCAACGACGAGGCCGTGCGGCGCCTCGCGGGCATCGCCGACGCCTTCGTCGTGCACGACCGCGACATCGCCGCGCGCTGCGACGACAGCCTCGTGCGCGCGACCCCCGAGGGCCCGGCCTTCGTGCGCCGCGCCCGCGGGTGGACGCCGCGCGCCATCGCGCTGCCGCGGCACGGCCCGCCGGTGCTCGCCACTGGCGCCTGGCTCAAGAACACCGCGTGCGTCACGCGCGGTGCGGAGGCCTTCCTCACGCCGCACGTGGGCGACCTCGACAACGCGCCCACCTGCGAGTCGCTGGATGAGGCCGTCGCGCACCTGCTCGCGATCCTCGAGGTCGAGCCGGCGGCGTGCGCCCACGACCTGCACCCCGACTTCTACTCGAGCCGGCTGGCCGCGCGCCTGGCGGCCGAGCGCGGCATTCCCGCCTTCGCCATCCAGCACCACCACGCGCACATCGCCGCGGTGTGCGCGGAGCACGGCATCGCGGGGCCCGTCCTGGGGCTCGCGATGGACGGCGTCGGAATGGGCACCGACGGCACGGCCTGGGGCGGGGAGCTGCTGCGCGTCGACGGCGCGCGCTTCCGCCGGCTGGGCCACCTGGGGACGCTTCGCCTTCCCGGCGGCGACCGTGCCGCGCGCGAGCCGTGGCGCATGGGGGCCGCGGCGCTGCACGCGCTGGGCCGCGGCGCGGAGGTCGCGCAGCGCTACTCGCGCCCGGGCGCGGCCATCGTGGCCGAGATGCTCGATCGCGGCACCAATGCGCCGCTGACCACCTCCGCCGGCCGCTGGTTCGACGCCGCGGCGGCGCTGCTCGGCGTGCGCGAGGTGTCGGCCTTCGAAGGCCAGGCGGCGATGCAGCTCGAGGCGCTCGCGGCCGCCCATGGGCCGGTCGCGGCGGAGCGGTCGCTTTGGCGCATCACCCCCGAGGCGACGCTGGACCTGCTGCCCCTGGCCGAGCGGCTCGCGGCCACGACGGACGCGGCCTACGGCGCGGCGCTCTTCCACGCGACGCTCGTGCAGGCGCTCGCCGCATGGGCGCGCGAGGCGGCGGCGCGCGAGGGGCTCGCGGCCGTGGCCCTCGGCGGCGGCTGCTTCGTGAACGCCATCCTTTCCGAGGGGCTGCGGCGCGCGCTGGGCGCGGGCGGCCTCACCGTGCTGGAGGCCCGCGCGGCCCCGGCCAACGACGGCGGCATCGCGCTGGGGCAGGCGTGGGCCGCGCTGCAGGAGCTCGCGTCGTCGAGGAACGAACCGGGAGACGAATGACATGTGCCTTGCCATTCCCGCGAAGGTGGTGGAGCTGCGCGACAACGACCAGGCCGTGATCGACCTGGCCGGCGTGCGGAAGGAAATCTCGCTCGCGCTCGTGGACGACGTCTGGCCCGGCGACTACGTGATCGTGCACGTGGGCTACGCGCTGCAGAAGCTCGACCCCGAGGAGGCGAGGAAGACCCTCGAGCTCTTCGCCGGCCTGGCCGCCGCAGAGCCGGAGGCCGCGTGAAGTACGTGGACGAGTTCCGCGACGGCGAGCTGGCGCGCGCCATCGCGGCGCGCATCGGCGAGGCCGCCGACCCCGGCCGCACCTACCACTTCATGGAGTTCTGCGGCGGGCACACGCACGCGATCTCGCGCTACGGCGTGAAGGACCTGCTGCCGGCGAACGTGGTGATGGTCCACGGGCCCGGCTGCCCCGTGTGCGTGCTGCCCATCGGCCGGATCGACATGGCGATCGAGCTCGCTCTCGGCCCCCTCGCCCCCGACCCCTCTCCCGCAAGCGGGCGAGGGGAGAACGTGACGCTGTGCACCTACGCCGACGTGATGCGCGTGCCGGCCTCCAACGGGCTCTCGCTCATGAAGGCGAAGGCCCGCGGCGCCGACATCCGCATGGTCTACTCGGCGGCCGACGCGCTGCGCATCGCGCAGGAGGAGCCGGAGCGGCAGGTGGTCTTCCTCGCCATCGGCTTCGAGACGACCACGCCGCCCACGGCGCTGGTGGTGCGGCAGGCGCGAGAGCTGGGCCTCGCGAACTTCACCGTCTTCGTGAACCACGTGCTCACGCCGTCGGCCATCGCGCACATCCTCGAATCCCCCGAGGTGCGGGAACTCGGCACCGTGAAGATAGACGGCTTCGTGGGCCCGGCGCACGTCTCCACGGTGATCGGCAGCCAGCCCTACGACTACTTCGCCGAGGAGTACCGCAAGCCCGTGGTCATCGCCGGCTTCGAGCCGCTGGACGTGATGCAGGCGATCGAGATGCTGGTGCGGCAGGTGAACGACGGCCGCGCCGAGGTCGAGAACGAGTTCTCTCGCGCGGTCACCCCCGAGGGCAACGCCAAGGCGAAGTCGCTCGTGGCCGACGTCTTCGAGCTGCGCCAGGCCTTCGAGTGGCGGGGCCTGGGGCGCGTGCCCTACAGCGCGCTGCGCCTCAAGGAGAAGTGGGCCGCCTTCGACGCGGAGAAGCGCTTCGGCCTGCGCGACCGCACGGTGCCCGACAACAAGGCCTGCGAATGCGGCGCCATCCTGCGCGGCGTGAAGCGGCCCACCGACTGCAAGGTCTTCGGCACCGCCTGCACCCCCGAGACGCCCATGGGCAGCTGCATGGTCTCCTCCGAGGGCGCCTGCGCCGCCCACTACACCTACGGCCGCTACCGTCCGGCCTCCTGACGCCATGAACAGCGCACGCAAGGACTACATCCGCCCCATCGACTTCAAGCGCGGCGTCGTGGACATGAGCCACGGCAGCGGCGGGCGCGCCATGGCGCAGCTCATCGACGAGCTCTTCCTCGCCGCCTTCGACAACGAGTGGCTGCGCGAGATGAACGACCAGGCGCGCGTGCCGATGCCGCGCGGGCGCCTCGTGGTCGCCACCGACAGCCACGTGATCACGCCGCTTTTCTTCCCCGGCGGCGACATCGGGTGCCTGTCGGTGCACGGCACCGTGAACGACGTCGCGATGGCCGGGGCGAAGCCGCTCTACCTCACCTCCGGCTTCATCCTCGAGGAGGGCTACCCGCTCGCGGACCTGAAGCGCATCGTCGAATCGATGGCGAAGGCGGCGATGGAGGCGGGCGTGCCCATCATCACCGGCGACACGAAGGTGGTGGAGAAGGGCAAGGGCGACGGCGTCTTCATCAACACCACCGGCGTGGGCGTGGTGCCCGAGGGCATCGAGGTCTCCGGCAACCGCGCGCGCCCCGGGGATGCGATCCTCGTCTCCGGCACGATGGGCGACCACGGCGTGGCCATCATGTCGCTGCGCGAGAACCTCACCTTCGAGACCACGATCGCCTCCGACACGCAGTCGCTGCACCGCCTGGTGGCGGCGATGGTGGAGGCGGTGCCGACGCTGCACTGCCTTCGCGACCCCACGCGCGGCGGGCTCGCGACGACGCTGAACGAGATCGCGCGCCAGTCCGGCGTCGGCATGCGGCTGGAGGAGGCCGCCATCCCCGTGCGCGCGGAGGTGGCGGCCGCCTGCGAGTTCCTCGGGCTCGACCCGCTCTACGTCGCCAACGAGGGCAAGCTCGTGGCCATCTGCTCCGCCGACGACGCGCCGCGGCTGCTCGCGGCCATGCGGGCCCACCCGCAGGGCCGGGATGCCGCGATCATCGGCGAGGTCGTCGAGGACGCGCACCATTTCGTGCAGATGCGCACCGGCTTCGGCGGCAGCCGCATGGTCGACTGGCTGGCCGGGGAGCAGCTGCCGCGCATCTGCTGAAGCCCGCATGAAGATCCTCTTCCTCACCCACGCCTTCAACGGCCTCGCGCAGCGCCTCTTCATCGAGCTGCGCGAGCTCGGGCACGAGGTGGCCATCGAGCTGGACGTGAACGACGCGCTCACGGCGCAGGCGCTGGCGCTCGCGAAACCGGACCTCGTGATCGCGCCCTTCCTCAAGCGCGCGATTCCCGAGGCCGTGTGGTCGGCAGTGCCTTGCCTCGTCGTCCACCCGGGCGTGCCGGGCGACCGCGGCCCCTCGGCGCTCGACTGGGCCATCCTCGAGGGCGAGCGCGAGTGGGGCGTGACGGTGCTCCAGGCCGTGGGCGAGATGGACGCCGGGCCGGTGTGGGCGCACCGCGCGTTTCCCATGCGGCTCGCCCCCAAGTCGAGCCTCTACCGGCGCGAGGTGACGGAGGCAGCCGTCACGGCGGTGACGGAGGCCGTGAAGGCCTTCGCGCGCGGCGAGAAGCCGGTGCAGGTTGCGGACCTGGGAGCCGAGGCCCGCGGCCGCGCACGGCCCCTCGTGCGCCAGGCCGACCGCGCCATCGACTGGGCGGCGGACGACACGCTCACCGTGCTGCGCAAGATCCACTCCGCCGACGGCTTCCCGGGCCTGCGCGACGAGATCCTCGGGCGCCCGGTGCGGCTCTTCGGCGCGCACGCGGAGGGAACGCTTCGCGGCCCCGTGCCCGGCGGGGTCATCGCCACGCGCCACGGCGGGATACTGCGCGCCACGCGCGACGGCGCGGTGTGGATCTCGCACCTGCAGGCGATCGCGCCCGAAAGCGGGGACCCCACGCTCAAGCTCCCGGCCACCGAGGTGCTGGGCGACGCCCTCGCGGGCGTGGCCGAGATCGCCTACGCGGTGGACGCGCCGCCGCACGGCGACACCTGGCGGGAACTGCGCTACGAGGAGCACGGCGACGTGGGCGTGCTGCACTTCGCCTTCCACAACGGCGCCATGTCGCCCTCGCAGTGCCGCCGCCTGCTGGCCGCGCTGCAGGTGGCGAAATGCCGCCCGACGAAGGTGCTGGTGCTGGCCGGCGGCGAGGACTTCTGGTCAAACGGCATCCACCTCAACGCCATCGAGGCGACGGGGCGCCCGGCGGACGCCTCCTGGGAGAGCATCAACGCCATCGACGACGTGGCGCGCGAGGTCATCACCATGACGGATCGCCTCACCGTCTCGGCGCTCGCGGGCAACGCCGGCGCGGGCGGCGTCTTCCTCGCGCTCGCCGCCGACCGCGTGTGGCTCAACCGCGGCGTCGTGCTCAACCCGCACTACAAGGGCATGGGCAACCTCTACGGCTCGGAGTACTGGACCTACCTGCTGCCGCGCCGCGTGGGGGAGAAGCGCGCGCGGGAGATCACGGCGCGCCGCCTGCCCATGGGCTCGCACGAGGCCGTGCAGCTCGGGCTGGCCGACGCGCGCTTCGGCCACGACCCGCACGCCTTCCTCGCGGCAGCCGTCAAGCGCGCGCAGGCCATGGCGGAAGACCCGCGCTACGCCGACACGCTCTTCGCCAAGCGCCGCCAGCGGCTCGTGGACGAGACCGCCAAGCCGCTGGACAAGTACCGGGAGGAGGAGCTCGAGCGCATGAAGCTCAACTTCTACGGCTTCGACCCCAGCTACCACGTGGCGCGCTACCACTTCGTGCACAAGCTGCCCAAGGCGAGGACGCCGTACTACCTCGCCTCGCACCGCGCCGGCGCGCCCGGTTGACCCGCGGCCGCCCGCGCGCCGAGAATGCGCGGGCCATGACGATCATCGTCTCCGCCTTCGCGCTGGGCTTCCTCGCCATGGGGCTGCTGCTCCTGTGGCTGGGCGGCACCGGGCTCGCGACCCGCCTGCGGGCCCTCGGGCGATGGGTGCGCGTCGAGGGCAGGGTGGTGGAGGTCGTCAAGGAGACGCGCTTCGCTCCGCGGACCGCGCAGTACACGGCCGGCAACATGCCTTCGCGGCCGACGCTGCAGGGCCCGCAGGATTTCTTCTTTCCCGTCTACGAGTTCGCCTTGCCCAATGGCAGCCGGGGCCGCGTGCGTTCCCCGCTGGGCGCGGACCAGGCGGGGGCGCACGCGGTGGGCGAAACGGCGCGGCTCCTCGTGGACCCGCTCGGCAAGGTCGAGCCGCTGGTCGACGCGCGAGGCGGCGTGTGGTTCCTGCCCCTCGGGATGCTCGCCGCGGGCCTGGTGGCGCTCTTCGCGGCCGCCGGCCTCGCGTGGATCGTGGCGGGCAAGGTGGGGCTCCTGCCGTGATGGCCGAGGCCTACGCCGACACCGAGCCCGCGCGCGCGCAGGTCGATGCGCTGCCCGGGCCGACGCTGCTCGAGTTCGGCAGCCCCACCTGCGGCTGGTGCCGCGCGGCGCAGCCGCTCGTCGCGGAGGCGCTGGCCGCCCACCCGCGCGTGCGCCACCTGAAGGTCGCCGACGGGCGGGGCCGGCCGCTGGGGCGTTCCTTCGGCGTGAAGCTCTGGCCGACGCTGGTGTTCCTGGCCGATGGCCGCGAGGCGTCGCGACTCGTGCGGCCCGGCGATGCGGGCGCCATCGGCGCGGCGCTCGCGGCGATCGACCCGTAAGCCGGCCCGCGCACGCGCCGCCGTTGGACGACCGCGCCGCCGTGCGCTAACTTGGCTGCCTCTTCCCGCGAGGAGCCCCGGAATGACCCCCTTGAAGCCGTTCCAACGCCTGGTCCTCATGGCCGCGCTGGCCCTGCCCTGCGCGGTGTTCCCCGCCCCGGACGTGCCGAAGTCGAAGGACCACCCGCTCCTCACGCGCTACCCCGGCTCCCACATCGCCGAGTACGAGAAGAACTACAACGCCGTCGAGTTCGCGGTGGGGCAGCAGGGCGGCGAGCCGCAGCGCAAGGCGGTGGAGGGCGATGCGACGGTGATCCGCTACTTCCACGGCGACCCGCAGAAGCAGCCCAGCCCGCTGCAGCTGCTTCGCAACTACCAGAATGCCGTCAAGGCAATCGGGGGCGAGGTCGTCTACGAGCGCCTGCCGCGCGAGGGCGACGGCGGCGAGACGACGCTCAGGGTGGCGACGGGCGGCAAGGAGGTGTGGGTGCGCGTGGAGCCGGAGATCTTCAGCGCCCCCGCCCAGAGCTACCGGCTGCAGGTCGTGGAGGTGGCCGCGATGCAGCAGGTGGTCAGCGCGAACAAGCTGCTCGACGAGCTGAACCGCAACGGCTTCATCGCCCTTTACATCAACTTCGACACGGGAAAGTGGGACCTGAAGTCCGACGGGCAGGCCACCGTGCGCGAGATCGTGGCGGCGCTCAAGTCCGCCCCGGCCCTCAAGGTCGCGATCGAGGGCCACACCGACAACGTGGGCCAGGCGGCCGCCAACAAGTCGCTCTCCGAGAAGCGGGCGCAGAGCGTCATGGCCGCCATCGTGGCCGGCGGCATCGACGCGAAGCGCCTTTCCGCCGCGGGCTTCGGGCAGGAGCGCCCCGTGGCCGACAACCGCAGCGAGGAGGGCAGGGCGAAGAACAGGCGGGTGGAGCTGGTGCGCAAGTAGGGCAGCGTGGCCCGGAAAAGAAAACCGGCAATGACCTTGCGGCCTTGCCGGAGAAAATCGCCGTACCTGGGGGAACGGCGGGGAAGCCCTTCCGCGCGGTGAGCTGCGCGACTGCGTAAAGGGTAGGTCCCCGCCCGGAAATTCTTTTGACCTGAATCAACCGGAGGCCACGGCGCCCCGCTCGCGGGCCACGTCCTCGAGCGCGCCCTCGATGGAGGATCGCGCCACGCCGGGCCCGTCCACGGGCCTCGCCCGTCCCGCCTCGCGCTTCGCCCGCAGGTCCGCGAGCGAGATGGCGAAGGAGCGGTTGCGCGCGATGTCCTTGAAAACGCAGGCGCCCTGCACCGGGCTCACCCAGGCCAGGCGCGCGCGCCGCACCGTGCCGTCGTCCTCGGTGAACTCGTACCAGGCGCCGCGGGTGAGGCCCTCGTCGCGGATCTCCTCGGAGTTCACGTGCAGCGTCGCCGTGAAATCGTCGCGCGCCGGGCGCGAGAAGGCGACCGTGGTGGCCAGCTCGTGCTGCGCGGCGGCAAGCGGGGCGCGCTGCATCACGCCGTGGATGCCGTCCAGCTCGTCCAGCAGGCCCTCGATCGTCCCGGTGGGGAGCTGGGCCCGGATCAGCCCCTGCCACATGCGGTAGCGAACCGTGGGCATGAGGGCCTTGAGCTTCTCGCGCTCTGCCGCCGTGGCGCGCGGCGTGAGGGTCCACAGCAGGTCTTCCAGCGTCTCGATGTCGGCGTTCCACTGCGGCGACCCGGCGCCGGCCGTGCGGTGGTCGTGCTCCAGCACCGGGCGCCAGGCCCGGTAGGCGAAGGCGGCCGTCACGGGCGGGCACTTGGCGGCGTCGATGCGGTGGGCCACCTCGAGGGCCGCCTCCTGCAGCGCGGTGGCCTTCGCGTCCTCCTTGCGCACCGATTGCACGACGTCGTCGGCCTCGTCCGCGGCCTCGTGGTGGCGCTGCGCCACCTGCGCCAGGCGGTCGCGCGCGGCGGCGAAGGATCCCTCGTCGAAGGCGTTGCCCGCGAGGAGGGCCTCTGTCTCCTGCGCCAGCCACTCGTGCGTGTGGCGGCCGTCCACGGGCGTGCCGTTGCCCGCGGCGCCCAGCTCCGCAATGCGATCGATGAGGCCGCGGATGGGGTGGTGCGGGTCGGTGAAGAAGCGCCGGTCGGCCATCACCGCCTTGAATACCGGCAGCTGGATGCGCCCGAGCTGCACCTTCGCGGCGTCCGAGACCTCGGGGTCGTCGAAGAGCCGGCCGAACATGGCCGCGACCAGGTCGGCCACGACGCCGTCGGCGGGCGTAAGCGCGTCGCCCATGTCGTCGCGCGCGCGGCGCACGATATCGGGCGAGGGCGGGGAGGGCGTGGCCATCGCGGCGGGCTCGGTCGTTGCCAACCGGGCTTCCAGGCTCCGCAGCGCTTCCACCAGTTCTGGCCGCACCTGCAGCGTCACGAGGCCGGCGCTGGTGGGGGCGGGCTCCGGCGCAGGCGCGGGTGCCGGCGCCGCCGCAGCCGCGAGCAGGCGGTCGAAGAGGGCCCGCGGCGTGGCGGGCGCGGCCGGCTGCGCGCGGGGAGCGTCCACCGGGGCGCCCCCGGCCGTTTCCATGCCGTGCATGGAGGCCCGCGCGCCGGGCACTTGCTGCGGCGCTCCGTAGCTGCGGCGCAGTTCCGGGAGCACGCCGCGGTGGACGAGCAGTTCGTTGCCCGCCTTGAAGGCCTTCGGCAGCGCGTGCAGCATCGCCGGGTCGAAGGCCGCGAAGGCGGCGAGCCGCACGGCGCGGTCCTCGGTGGCTTCCCCGATCGCATCCAGCAGCGCGCGCGCGAACGCCCGCGGGTGCACCGGGCTCTTGTCTTCCGGGAAGCGCTCCGCGCCGACGGCCGCGGCGAGCCGCGCGTTCAGCGTGAAAAAGGCGTCCGTCGTCGCCTCGCGCAGGCGGCGCGCCGCATTGCCGATGGCGATCTCCTCCTGCACCTCGTCCTCCGAGACGAGGGTGAGCGACTCGAGCGAGAACCTCGCCGTTTGCGAGAACGCGTCCTTGCCGGGGGAGAGCTTGGCATCGATGCGTTCCCTCACGTGCGCGTCCAGCCGCCCGCGCAGGGTGTGCCCGAGATCGCGCACCGCGTCGATCGCCTGCCTGAGCGGGCGCCACTTGTCGCGGTCCTCGGTCGCCTGGAGCTGGTGCTCGAGGAGCTCGGTCACGGCGGCGAGCTCGCTGGTGACGGACACGGAAAACGCCTCCGCGAGCGCGTCTCGCACCTCGCGGGTCGTTTCACCGTGGACGGGTCTTGCGGGCATGGTCGGCGGGGGTTCCTTGCCCGCGAGTTTAGGCGAGAGCCCGCCCGGGGGCTACCCATCGGGTGCGTTGCCCATGCGATCATGCGGGAGCATGGAATCGCTGCTTGCCCAGACGCTCCTTCTTCTCGGCACCGCCATCTTCGTGGTGGTCGCCTTCCACCACCTGAAGATCCCCTCGAGCCTCGGCTACATCCTCGTGGGGGTGCTGCTCGGTTCCTACACGCCCGGGCCGGTCATCGCCTCGCAGCCCGTCCAGCTGCTGGCCGAGTTCGGGATCGTCTTCCTGCTCTTCACCATCGGCCTGAACTTCTCCCTGCCGCAGATCCACGCCCTGCGGGGCGTCGTGCTGGGGCTGGGCACGGCCCAGGTGGCCCTCACCACCGTGGTCGTGGGCGCGATCGCCTGGTTCCTCGGCCTGCCCGTCGCGGCGGCGTTCGTCGTCGGGGCCGTGTTCGCGCAGTCGTCCACCACGATCATCAGCCGCGCGCTCGCCGAGCAGGGCGAGGAGCACAGCCGCCACGGCCGCATGGGGATCGCCATGTCCGTCTTCCAGGACGTGACGGCGGTGCCGATCCTCATCGTGATCCCGGTGCTGGGGTCGGCCGCGGCCGGCGCGTGGTCGATGGCCGGCGCCCTGGGCGTGGCGCTCGCCAAGGCGGCGCTCGCCTTCGTCGTGGTGTTCGTCGTGGGGCGGCGCGTGCTGCTGCCGCTCTTCCGGCTGGTCGCCCTGCAGCGCTCCGCCGAGGTGTTCACGCTCACCGTGCTCTTCGTGTCGCTGCTGGCCGCGTGGGTCACGCAGGGGCTGGGGATGTCGACGGCGTTCGGCGCGTTCCTCGCGGGCATGGTGCTGGGCGAGACGGAGTTCCGCCACCAGGTGGAATCGACCATCCGCCCGTTCCGCGACGTGCTGCTGGGCCTCTTCTTCGTGGGCATCGGCATGCTCCTCGATCCGGCCGCGATCCCGCAGGTCTGGCACCTGGCGCTGGCGGGCGCGGCGGTCCTCCTCGGCGTGAAGGCGATCATCGTCTCGGCCATCGCGCGCCTGTCCGGGATCGACTCGTTCACCGCGTGGCGCGTGGGCTGGATCCTGTCGGTGGGCGGGGAGTTCGGCTTCGCGCTGCTCGCGATCGCGCTCGGCATGGGCGCCATCGACGAGCGCACGGGCCAGGTCGCGCTCACGGCCGTGCTCTTCTCCATGATCGCCGCGCCCTTCGTGATCCGCTACCACGCGCCGCTCGCGCGCCTGCTGGCCCGCGGCGTGCCGGAGAAGCGCGGCGAGCCGGTGCCGCAGGTGAAGGCGGGCGCGCTCGGGGGGCTGCGCGGCCACGTGATCGTCTGCGGCTACGGGCGCATCGGCCAGGCGGTCGCGCACGTGCTGGAGGAGGAGGGGATCGCCTTCGTGGCCCTCGACCTCGACCCGGAGCGCGTGCGGGCCGCTCACACCGCCGGCGAGCGCGTGTTCTACGGCGACTCCTCGCAGCGCGACATCCTCGAGGCCGTCGGGATCGGCGAGGCCCGCCTGCTGGTCGTGAGCCACGAGGACATTCCCGCGGCGCTCAAGGTATTGCAGCACGCGCGCACGCTCCGGCCGGACCTGCCGGTGATGGTGCGCACGCGCGACGAGCGGCACGTCGACGAGCTGCGCGCGGCGGGGGCGACGGAGGTCGTCCCGGAGACGCTCGAGGCGAGCCTCATGATCGCCGCCCACGCCCTCGTGCTGCTCGACGTGCCGCTGTCGCGCGTCGCCCGGCGCCTGCGCGGAAGGCGCGACGGCCGCTACCAGTTGCTGCGCGAGTTCTTCCGCGGCGAGCCCGTCGCGGAGGCGCCGCAGGAAGCGGAATCCGACCGCCTGCGCCCCGTGGTGGTACCCGCCGAGAGCCCGATGCGGGGCAAGGCGCTCGGGGAGCTGCCCCTGGAGGGGATCGCGGTCACGGCGCTCGTGCGCGGCGGCCAGCGGCACCTCGAGCCGCCGCGCGACATGGCGATCGAGGCGGGCGACGTGGTGGTGCTCTTCGGCTCGCCCGACGACCTCGGGAAGGCCGAGCGGGCGCTCTTCGGCTGAAGGCTTCGGCGGGCGCTAGCTGCCCGGCGCGAGCCCCAGCCGCATGGCGATGGCGTCCTCGCGCTCCAGGTCCTCCAGGCCCGTCTCCATCGCGGCCAGCTCGCGGCCGGCCTCGGGGATGAGCACGTCGTCCAGCGCGCGGGCGCGTCGGATGGAGCGCCGGTACTCCTCGCTGAGCCGCTCCAGGTTGGCGGCCGCGGCGCCCGCTTGCGGGGCCAGCTCGAGCAGCGCCTCGAATGCCGCCGCGCACGCGTTGGCCTCGGGCGAGCCCCACGCCGGCGGCACCCTCGCCGGGCGCTCCCCGCCGAGAGTGGCGGCCGCGATTTTCACGCCCATCACGGGCCGCGTCTCCACGGCCAGCCGCCGCGAGTCGCCGGAAGGAACGGGATGCAGGCGCAGCTCGGCGAGGCCGTGGCGGGCGATGGCCGCGGCCAAGGCGCGGGCAGCCGCTCGCGACGCCTCCTGCAGCCCGCGTTCCAGCGCGAGGTAGCGCGAGAGCTCCTTCACGATCTCCGCGGCGATGGCGAGGCACTTCTCGTCGAGGAAGGCGTGGCCCTCGACCATGGCCTGCCGCTCGTCGCGAAGCTCGAGGATGGCGCTGCGGCTGGGGGCGGCGTCGGCCACGGCGGTGCTCAGCCCTTGGCGAGGTGGCGCGCGATCTGCTCGTCGGACAGGCGCGTGAGCTCTGCGTGCGGCAGCGCCCGCAGGAGCTGCCAGCCGGCCTCCATGCTCTCCGCGAAGCTGCGCGCGCCCGGCTGGTTCACGAGGTTCCTCTCGAATCCCTCGCCGAAGGCGAGGTAGCGCCGGTCGGCCTCGGAGAGCCCGTCCTCGCCCACGACGGCGGCGAGCACGCGCGTCTGCACCGCGCGCGCGTAGGCCGAGTAGAGCTGGGAGGCGAGGGCGGGGTGGTCCTTGTGCGTGTACTTCTCGCCGGTGCCGTCCTTCATCAGCCGCGACAGGCTCGGCAGCACGTTCACCGGGGGGTTGATCGCGCGCCGGTCGAGGTCGCGCGAGAGCACGATCTGCCCCTCGGTGATGTAACCCGTGAGATCGGGGATCGGGTGCGTGATGTCGTCGGAGGGCATGGTGAGGATGGAGAGCTGCGTGAGCGTGCCCTTCGTCCCGCGCACCGTGCCCGCGCGCTCGTAGAGCGTGGCGAGGTCGGAGTAGAGGTAGCCCGGGAAGCCCTTGCGGCTGGGGATCTCGCCCTTGGAGGAGCTCACCTCGCGCAGCGCCTCGCAGTAGTTCGTCATGTCCGTGAGGATGGCCAGCACGTGCTTGCCCTCGACGAAGGCGAGGTACTCGGCCGCGGTGAGCGCGTAGCGCGGCGTGAGCAGGCGCTGCGTGGAGGAATCCGCCGCGAGGTTGAGGAAGAGGGCCGTTCGCTCCAGCGCGCCGCCCTGCTCCAGCCGCCGGCGGAAGAACTCCGCGCTGTCGTGCGGCAGGCCCATCCCGGCGAAGACGATGGCGAAGTCGCCCTTGGCGCCGCGCGGCAGCCGCGCGTTGGTGGCGATGTCGGCGGCCATGCGGTCGTGCGGCAGCCCGCCGCCGGAGAAGATCGGCAGCTTCTGCCCGCGCACGAGGCTGTTCATCAGGTCGATCGAGGACACGCCCGTCTCGATGAAGTCGCGCGGCACGCCGCGCGCCACCGGGTTCCACGGCAGCCCCTCGATGGGGTAGGCCTCGCGCGCCGGGATGGGAGGCCCGCCGTCGATCACGCGCCCGACGCCGTCGAACACGCGCCCGAGGATGCCGGGGCCGAGCGCGAAGGTGAGCGGCTCGCCCACGAAGCGCACCACCACCTCGTCGAGCGCGAGACCCGAGGTCGATTCCAGCACCTCGATGGTGAGCGTCTCGAGGTCGGCGGCGGCCACGCGCCCCAGCCGCGTGCGCCCGTCGGCGCCCTTCACCTCGACGGCCTCGTTCAGGCCCACGTCCACCGTGCGCTTGAGGAAGAGGAGCGGGCCCGCGAGGCGGGTCGCGCAGCCTTCAGCCAGCAGCCGCGGCTTCATCGCGGGCCTCCGGGGCGGGAATGAGGGCGTGGAACTCGGTCTCGACGGCGGCGGCAACGGCGTCGAACTTCTCGGGCTCGTCGTCGCCGATCTCCTCGCCCATGCGCGCGAGCGGGCGCAGGCAGGCAAGCCGCGAGAGCGCGTCCGGCGCCACACCCGCGGCCACGGCCTGCGTGGCGAGCTCGATGAAGCGGCCCACGAGGCGCATCATCGCCGCCTGCTTGGCGGGGCCGGCCACGCGGTCCTTGGGCGCGAAGGCGCTCTGGCGCAGAAACGCGTCGTTCACCAGGTCGGCGCAGGCGAGCGTCAGCTGCTGGCGCGCCGGCAGCGCGTCCTTGCCGATGATCCTGGCCATGCGCTCCAGCCGCGACTGCTCGTCCAGCAGGGTGAGGAAGCGCCGGCGCAGCTCCAGCCACTGCGTGTTGCCGTTGTCGTTCCACCACGGCGCGAACCCGGCCGCGTCCTCGGAGTACGACTGCAGCGGGTGCACGGCGGGGTAGAAGCGCGCCTGCGCGCGCTTCACGTCCAGCGCCCAGAAGGCGCGCACATAGCGCTTGGTGTGGCTCGTCACCGGCTCGGAGAAGTCGCCCGACGGCGGGCTGATCGCGCCCATCACGGTGACGGACCCGCGGCTTCCCGAGAGCGTCTCCACGAGGGCCGCGCGCTCGTAGAACTCGGCGAGCCGCGAGGAGAGGTAGGCGGGGTAGCCCCCCTCGCCGGGCAGCTCCCCGAAGCGGCCCGACACCTCGCGCAGCGCCTCCGCCCAGCGGCTGGTGGAGTCGGCCATGAGCGCCACGTGCAGCCCCTGGTCGCGGAAATACTCGGCCACGGTGATCGCGGAATAGATCGAGGCCTCGCGCGCCGCCACCGGCATGTTGGAGGTGTTGGCGATGATGACGGTGCGCTCCATGAGCTTGCGGTTGCTGCGCGGGTCGACCAGCTCGGGCAATTCCTCCAGCACGCCCGCCATCTCGTTGCCGCGCTCGCCGCAGCCGAGGTAGACGATCACGTCGGCGGCGCAGCCCTTGGCGAGCGCTTCCAGCAGCACGGTCTTGCCGGTGCCGAAGCCGCCCGGGATCGCCGCCTTGCCGCCGAGTGCCACGGGGAAGAGCGTGTCGAGGATGCGCTGGCCCGTGACGAGCGGCTCCCTGGTGGGGAGCCGTCGCGCGACGGGGCGCGGCACGCGAACCGGCCAGGCATGCGACATCGCGATGCCCTTCTCGTCGCCGTCGGCCGTGCGCACCGTCGCGACGGCGTGCGTGTCCTCGTAGTCGCCCGCGGGGGCGATGGCGACGATCTCGCCTGCGATGTCCGGGGGCACGAGGCAGGCGAGCGCGCGGCCGGCCGCGGGGATCACCTCGCCCAGGCTCTCGCCGCCCTTCACCGTGTCGCCCGCCTGGCGCGATGGCCGGAAGGCGAGCCGCGCGGGGGGTGCCGGGCGCGAGCCCGCCTTCACGCGCGCATCCACGCCGGTGAGCGGCCGCAGCAGGCCGTCGAAGATGTTGCCCAGCAGGGCCGGGCCCACGCGCACCGCCAGCGGCTGGCGCTCGCCCTCGATGAGCGTGCCCGGCCGCAGCCCCGTCGTGTCCTCGTAGACCTGGATGGTGATCTCGTCGCCGTCGATCCGCACCACCTCGCCCAGCAACGCCTGCGGGCCCACGCGCACGCACTCGCGCAGGAAGAAGGAGCCGTGCGCCGTGGCGCGAAGCACCGGGCCGGAGATCCAGCGGATGGCGGCCATGCTCATGCGCGCGCCCCTTCGTTGGAGGCGAGCCCGGCGCGAAGGCCTCGTGCCGCGTCGCCCGTCGCCAGCTGCTCGAGCAGCCGCGCGCCGACCTCGCCCGCGTCCGCCGTGAGGCCGGCCGCGGTGCCGTCGACGCGGTTGCCGTGGCAGCGGACCTCGAGCCCGGGACCGAAGCCCGTGCGCTCGACGAACACCGCCTGGATGCCGAGGCGCTCGAGGTCCTCCGCGAGGCCCTCGCGCTCGGAAGGCGGCCAGCCCGGCCCGTGGGTGATCGTCCATTCGCCCACGGGGAGCACGGCGCGCGCGCTGGCGATGACGTGGCCGACCCACGCCGCGCGGTCGGCCGCGTCGCTCCAGCGCACCGCGAGCACCGTGGGCAGGCGCTCCCAGGTGCGGTCCAGCAGCGCGCGGAAGCCGCGCTGGTCGTGCAGCCGCACCTCCGTCGCGAGCGAGGCGTCGATGGCGGCGAGCCCGTCGCGCAGGCGCCGGCGTTCGTGCACGAGGGCGTCGCGCACGCGCGACCGCGCGGCGGAGCGCGCCTCGCCCAGCAGCTGCGCCGCCGTTTGCCGGGCCTCGGCCTCGATCGCCTCGCAGCGGCGCACGCGGTCGGCCTCGATGAGGTCGAGCAGCGCGTCGGTGGCGTGGAGCGGGTCCATGGGTCAGCCTTCGATGCCGAGCTGGCGCTTCATGCGCGCGGCGACGTCGGGGTAGGGGACCTGCTCCTGCAGGTCGGGCATCACGACGGTGATGGGGGAGAGGCGGCGCAGCGCCGCGCGCAGCAGCGGCTCGGGAAGCAGGGCGGCGACGGCGGCATCCACGAGGACGAGCGGCGCCTCCTCGAGCGCGGCCGAGAACACGGCGGCCTCGGCGCCGGGCTCCGCCACGCGCGCGTCCACGCCCGCGAGCCGCCAGCCGGCCGCCTCGACCGCGTCGCCGATGAAGATGCAGGCGGCCATCAGCCCAGCCGGTTGAGGATGAGGATGGAGACGATGAGGCCGTAGATCGCGATGCCCTCGGCGAGGCCCACGAAGATGAGGAGCCGCGCCATCAGCTCCGGCTTCTCCGCGAGCGCGCCCACGGCCGCGGTGCCCACCTTCGCCACCGCGTAGCCGGCGGCGAGCGCCGAGAGCGCGGTGGAGGCCGCCGCCGCGGCGAGGCCCCACGACAGCGTCTGCGGGTCCAGCGGCGCGCCGGGTGCGGTGGCCGCGAGCGCCGGGGAGGCGGCGATGAGCGACCCGGTGACGACGGCCGCCGCGAGGAGGATCACGAAGGCGAGCGCGGCCAGCAGCGTGAAGGGGGTTTTCATCTCAGGTCTCCGTCGATGAGGGTGGGTGGCGGGGCCAGCGGCCGGAAGGGCCTGCCCGCGCCGGTGAGGAAGCGCGCGAAGAACTCGAAGAGCACGAGGCGCGTGGTCTGGATCGAGACCACCATCGCCTCGAGCACGATGATGAGGGCGTTGCCCAGGACGACGATGATCGCCTTGAGGAGCACGCTCTCGGGCTCGGCGGCCAGCGCCGAGACGGCGCCGGAGAGCCCCGCGTGCGCGAGCGCGAAGGCGCCGACGCGCGCGAACGAGAGCGTGTTGATGAGGAGCTGCAGCGTGCGCTCGACCAGCTCCCCCAGCCCCGATCCCAGTGCCTGCGGCCGCCCCGCGTGCACGGCGTGGCCCACGACGAAGGCGAAGGCTCCGGCGAGCGCGAGCCACTGGAAGGCCGCGTCCGCGAAGAGCCCGAGGATGCCGGCGTAGAGGGCGAGCAGGCCCAGGTCCTCGCCGAGGAGGCGTGCCCACTCCCCGCGCCAGAAGGAGCCCAGCGCATGGAGGCAGAGCCCGGCCGCGAGCAGCAACGCGCCCGCGCCGATGGGGATCGCGAGCACCGTGATGGGATCGGCGAGCGGATCCTTCCACAGCGGCGCGATGGCGCCGTGGATGCTGAAGAGGCTGCCGAAGATCCAGCCGAAGGCGGCCGCCGAGAGCCCGCCGGCGACGAAGAGCTTCGCCACCGGCGTGCGGTCGCGCAGCCACAGGCCCGCCGCGGCGATGACGAGCCCCTGGCCCACGTCGCCGAACATGTAGCCGAAGATGAGAGGCACGGCGACGGCGAGCACCACGGTGGGGTCGGCTTCCGTCGCGCCGGGCACGCCGAGCGCCCGCGGGAAGAGCTCGAAGGGCCGCGCCCAGCGCGGGTTCGCGAAGAGCAGCGGCGCGGTGGAAAGCGGCGGCGCTCTTCCGAAATGCAGCAGCGCGCGGGCGCCGGAGCGGTCCACGGCACGCGCGAGCTCCGCGCCCTCGCGGTCGCTCGTCCAGCCCGTGACCCACGCGAAGCGCTCGCCGGACTCGAGCGCCTGCACGTGCTCGATCACCCACTGCAGGCGCATGAGGTCGCCCAGCGCCTCGCGCAGCCCGTGGCGCTCGTCGAGGCGCTCCAGCTCGGCATCGAGATCGGCGCGCTCGGCGGCGATGCGGGAAAGCCGGTCGTTCGCCGCGGCGAGGTTGGCGGCGCGGTTGCCGGTGAGCCACGCGGCGATGGGGAAGGCGCGCCCCTTGGCGGCGACGGTCTCGCGCTCGGCGGTGGCGATGTCGGCGGCGCCGCCCACCACGATGGCGTAGCGTCGCTCGCCGGCGGTGACCTCGCGCACGAGGAGTGCCGCGGGCAGCGGCGGCTCGGGGCCGGGGGCGAAGGCGAGCAGCCGCGCCTGCGCGAGCGGCCCGGCCTGCGCGAGCGCGCCGAGGTCCACGCGCGAATCCTTGAGCACGGCGAGGATGTCGTGCCAGCGCAGCGCCTCGTCTCTCGCCTCCGCGTTCTTCTCGAGCAGCCGGATGGTGGGTTCGGCGTCGCGCGCCCAGGCGTCGAGGCGCTCCAGGCCGCGCGCGAGCGTCGTCGCGGGGGGTTCGGGGAAGCGCGAGGCGGCGAGCCCCGTCGCCGGCCACCAGCCGCCGTAGCGGGAGCGGAATTCGGCGAAGCGCGCCAGTGCCGGGCCGGCGGTCGCGAAGGCCTCGGGAAGCGTCGCGCCGGCGCGGGCTTCCAGCTCGACGGCGCCCGTCGCGGCCAGCGCTTCGAGCAGCAGCGTGGTGTCGTCGCGGGCGACGAGCGCCTCGAACCAGCGGGCGGGGCGGGGGCGGATCATGCGGCGATCCTCGCTTCCGGGAAGGCGAGGCGCCGCTCGATCTCGCCGCGCAGGCGCTCGAGGTCGAGGGCGGCGAGGGCGAGCCAGGCGAATGCGGCCGACGGCGCGACCGGATGGCGGCGGAAGAAGGCGAGGAGCCCCTCCTCGAAGGCGCGGCGAAGGCCCGTGGCCTCGTGCGGCTGCGCGATGCGGAAGCGGGCGAGGTGACCCTCCACGCGCCGGGCAAGAGCGGCGAGGCCGGGGTCGGCGGCGTCCGGAGGCCAGCGGCGGCGCCACTCGGGGTGCGCGAGCGAGGGCAGCAGGGTGGGATGCGGCTTCGTGCGCGACTCGTCACCGGGCCGAGCCTTGCACCAGGCGAGCGCGGCGTGCCACTCGGGCGGCATCCATCCGGCGGCCTCGTCGACCGTGCGCTCCCACGCCGTGCGCGCGGCGCGGTCGGTCTCGGGGAGGCCGGGTTGCGGGGGCAGCGCCGCGAGGAGCGTCTCGAGCGAAGTGCCGCGCGCGGCGTCGACGATGGGCGCGAGCGTGCGCGCTTCCTCGATGGCGGCCCAGGTCCCCTCGGACGGGCGTCGCGACAGGCGCGACTGCATGCGCGCGAAGGCGTACTCGAGGCTGCCCGCGGCGATCATGGGAGTCGGCTCGAGGTGAGGGAGGCGGCCACGCGCGCGAGGGCCTCGTCGAGCTTCGCGGGGTCGGCCTGGGCGGGCTCGAGGGCTTCGGCCAGTTCGCGGACCTGGCGGTCGGCTTCCGACTGGTGGCGGGCGAGGCGGGCCTCGACCGACTGGCGGGCGGCGGCAAGCCTCGCCTCGGCGCGCTCGGCGATGGCACGGGCGCGGGCACGGGCCTGCGCGATTTCGGCCGCAGCACGCCCCTGGGCCGATTCGATGGAGGCTTGCGCCTCGCGCTCGGCCGCAAGGACCCGGGCGATGCAGGCCTCGATCGCTTCGGGCGCGGGCTTCTCGTGAGTGCTCATGCGCCGGATGCCTCCGGGGGTTCCCCTCCACCCTAACCCGTGGGACCGCGGGGTCTTTGACTCCGGTCAACGCGATAGAATCGGGCGCCCCGCCCGGATTTCCCCGCCTCCCATGTCGACCGCCTCGCCCGCCACCCCCTTCCGCCAGGACGCGGCGGTGATCTCGCTCGTGGGATTCGCGCACGGCACCTCGCACTTCTTCCATTTCATGATCCCGCCGCTCTTCCCGTGGCTCATGGCCGAGTTCGGGCTGTCGTTCACGCAGGTGGGCCTCACGATGACGGTGTTCTTCGTGGTCTCGGGCCTGGGGCAGGCGATGGCGGGCTTCGTGGTCGACCGCTTCGGGGCGCTGCGGGTGCTGGCGGGCGGGATCGCGCTGCTCTCGGCCTCGGGCCTCGTGCTCGCCTCCGCGCAGAACTTCCCGATGCTGCTCGCGGCGGCGATGGTCGCGGGGCTGGGCAACTGCGTGTTCCACCCGGCGGACTTCACGCTCCTCAACCGGCGCGTGTCGGCGCCGCGGCTGGGGCACGCGTTCTCGGTGCACGGGCTCTCCGGAAGCCTCGGGTGGGCGGCCGCGCCCGTGCTCATGATCGCGGTGGCCGGCGCGTGGGGGTGGCGCGCCTCGGGGATCGCCGCGGCGATCGTGGGGGTGGCCGCGCTCGCGTTCCTGCTCTTCAACCGGGCGCTCCTCGACGACGCGCCGCTCGCGGTGGTGGAGGGGAAGACCCGCGCCGGGGGAACGTTCGCGTTCCTCGGCGTGCCCGTGGTGTGGATGTGCTTCGTGTTCTTCTTCTTCACGGTGATGGCCTTCGGCATCCTGCAGAATTTCGCCGCGCCCATCTTCGAGAGGAGCTACGGGGTGTCGATCGCGCTCGCGACCTCGGGGCTCACGGCATACCTGCTGGGCTCGGCGGCGGGGACGGGCACGGGCGGCTTCTTCGCCTCGCAGTCGGACACGCAGGAGCGCAACGTCGCCCTCGCCCTCGGGGTGGCGGCGCTGTGCGCGGTGGTGCTCGCCCTCGGCGTGGCGCCGGCGTGGGGGATCGTCGCGCTCATGGGCATCATGGGCTTCGGCGCCGGGTTCTCCGGGCCGTCGCGCGACATGCTGGTGCGCCGCGCGGCCACCAGCACCTTCGGGCAGGCGGCCTTCGGCCGGATCTACGGCTTCGTCTACTCCGGCATCGACGTGGGGCTCGCCTGCGCGCCGCTCGCCTTCGGGCCGCTCATGGACGCGGGGCGCTACTCGCACGTCCTCTGGGGTGTCGCGGCCCTGCAGACGCTGGCCATCGCCACGGCGCTCACCGTCGGTTCCCGCGCCCGGCCCCAATAGACCGGTTCCGCGGAACCGGTCTACGGAACCGGCCCAACTCAGGAGGGGCAGGTGCCGCAGCAGGTGCGCAGGAAAGTCGCGCCCCGGTAAGCGGCGTAGTTGCCCTGGGCGGTGGTGACGCGCAGGAGGTCGCCGGATTGCTCGAGCGCGAGGCGGCCGCCGGCCGCGGCGACGCGGGTGCCGTCGATGCGGCCCGCGAAGCGCAGCGCCTTCGTGGCTTTCGTGAAGGCGCCGTCCACCGCCTGCAGGCGCTGGCTGATGCGAAGCACGGCGCCGCCGGCCGCACCTTGCCCGCACCAATCGCCGTTGAGGTTGGACGGCACGATCCAAAGGTGGCCGAGCGCCTTGCGCGCGGGATCGCCGCCCGAGGCGGGCAGTTCGATGGGCATCTTGCGATCGGCCTGCCAGTCGCCCATCACGGCCGCGAGGGCGACCACGCGCGTGCCGGGCTTCGCCACGAGGAGCAGCGGGCGCAGGCGCAGAGCCGCCTCGCCCTCGAGCGCCACGACGACGACGTCGGCAGACGGGATATCCGCCTGCTCGGGGCCTTCCGTGACGCGGGGTCGCCCCACGCCGAGCCGCGTCGCCGCGGACAGCACGCCGGCAGCGTCGCCCGCGCCGATGGCGACGACCGCATCGGCCGGCGTCGCGCGAGCCAGCTGCAGCAGCGCCTTCGCGGCCGGCTCGGCGAGGTTCGCGGCCGTGGCGGGGGAGGCGGCCAGGCAAAGCGCGGCCAGCAGGCGGCCCAGCGGCGCGCGCATCAGTCGACCTGCACGATCTCGATCCGCGGCGGCACGATCGCGTCGCGGCCCGGGACGCGAAGGGGCTTCACCGCGCGCAGCTCGCAGATCATCTCGCGCACGACGTTCCGCTCCGTTCGCGTCTTGTCGTACGCGACCGCCGCCGCCAGCCCCTCGCAGCGCGAGCGGTCCACGAGCAGCCGCACCACCTCCGGCTGCCAGTCGCCGCGGTAGCCGTAGTCCGAGCGGATGTAGTGCGGCTGGGCGAAGAAGCCGAAGCTGCCGGGGTAGTAGGCGCGCAGGTGGGTCGGGTCCTCCCAGGCGCGGTCGGTGGCGCCGTGGGGGCAGCGGATCGCGGCCAGCGCCCCGGGCTTCGCCACGCGCCACAGCTCCTGCATGAGGGCGAGGCTGTCGCGGACGTGCTCGATCACGTGGGAGAGCAGGATCTCGTCCACGGAATCGTCTGGCAGGGGGATGGGGCTCGTTCGCACCGTCTCGAGGTCGCAGACGATGTCCACGCCCGGCAGCGCCGCGGCGTCGAGGTTGGTCCACCCGGCGATCGGGCTCCGGCCGCAGCCGACGTTGAGGCGAAGGGGGTGGCTGGCGTTCATCCTGCCGCGATCTTATCCCGGGACACCAATCGGGGACGGTTCTTCAGAACCGTCCCCGATCACTGTCCCGGCGCCAGACGGTGGCGAGCCAGGGTTGCTGCTCGCGGGGAAGGCCGGGCGGGCGGTAGTAGTGCTCCAGTTCGGTGAAGCCCGCGGCGGTCGCGAGGGCGCGCCAGCCGGCGAGGTCGTGCCAGGCGCCATAGCGGCCGTTGCTCCAGCCTTCGTCGTTGGCGCCGCGCGGGTTGGAGCAGAAGAGCACCCCGCGGGGCTTGAGCGCCGCGCGCAGCTCGCCGAGAACCCGCGGCACCTCCGAGCGCGGCACGTGGAAGAGGGAAGCGTTGGCGAAGATCCCGTCGAAGCGCCCTGCCGGCAGGTCGAGCGCGAGGAAGTCCTGGTGCCACACCTCGCAGCCGCTCTCCGCGCGCGCCATCGCCACGAAGCTCGCCGCGCCGTCGAGGCCGATGGCCACGTGGCCGCGCGCGGTGAACGCCGCGAGGTCGCGCCCGGGGCCGCAGCCGAAATCGAGGATGGTGAAAGGCGGCGTGCCCTCCACGTGCCGCAGCAGCGCGTCGATGTTCTGCGTGACGTCGTGGTCGCGCGTGCCCTCGCGGAAATCGGCGGCGCGGCGCTCGTAGTGCGCGAGCGTCCCCGCGGAGATCGCCTTCAGGTCGGCGGCCATCGCCCGCTCAGTAGGCGCAGCTGCCGCAGCAGCTCTTCGAGAACGAGGCGCCCTGCAGGTGCGCGAACGGGCCGGCGGCCTCGCGGACATGAAGCATGTCCTTCTCCTCCACGAAGGCGATCCGCCCGTCCCCGGAGAGGGAGGTCACGCGGTGGGCGTCGACCGCGGCCTCGAAGTGGTACACGCCGCGCACGTTGGAGAGCGTCGCCGTGCCGCGCTGGTACTGCTGCGCGATCGTCATGCGCGTGCCGGTGGCGTTGCCCTCGCCGCACCACAGCGCGTCGACGTCCGCGGGCACGACCCACAGGTAGAGGTTGCGCGTGCGCGTGGAACCCGGCTTCTTCCCCGGCCCGCGGATCGTGAGCGTGCGGTCCGGCTTCCAGTCGCCCATGTCGAAGTCGTGCGACACGATGCGCGTGCCCGGCTTGAGCGCCAGCAAGGAGGGCCGCAGCTTCAGGTTCACGTCGGGGAAGAGGTAGAGCGTGATCACGGTGGCGGGATCGAGGTCGGCCTTGAAGAGGTCCAGCTCGAGGAACCTCACCTTGCCCTCCACGCCCTCGCGCCTGGCGCGCTCGCGGCTCTGCCGGACGAGGTGCGGGATGATCTCGAAGCCCGTGCCGCTCGCCCCGAAACGCTTCGCGGCCGTGATGACGATCCGCCCGTCGCCCGAGCCCAGGTCCATCACGTGGTCCGCGGGGCCCACCTTCGCGAGCTCCAGCATCCGCACCGCGACGTCGTCCGGCGTCGGCACGAATGGCACGTGCCGCTCCGGCTCGGCGGCGACGAAGGCGGGCAGGGCGGCCGCCAGCACGGCCGCACCGAGGGCAATCGCGAGTCTCATGGGGTCAGGCCCGGGTCACTTGAAGGGGCAATCGTCGAGGTGGTCGTTCACCATGCCGACCGCCTGCATGAAAGCGTACATGATCGTGGAGCCCACGAAGGTGAAGCCGCGCTTGCGCAGGTCCTTGGAGAAGGCGTCCGACTCGGGGGTCGAGGCGGGCACGTCCTTCATCGTGCGCCGCCGCCGGACGAGCGGTGTGCCGCCCACGAACCGCCACGCGTAGGCGTCGAAGCTGCCGAACTCGCGCTGCACGGCGAGGAAGGCCTTGGCGTTGCGGACCGTGCCCTCCACCTTGAGGCGGTTCCTCACGATGCCCGGGTCGGCGAGCAGCTTCTCCACGCGCGCCGGCGTGAATCGCGCCACCTTCGCCGGGTCGAAATCCGCGAAGAGCCGCCGGTAGTTCCCGCGCTTGGCGAGGATCGTGGACCACGAGAGCCCCGCCTGCGCCCCCTCCAGCACGAGGAACTCGAAGAGCACGCGGTCGTCGTGCACGGGCCGCCCCCACTCGCGGTCGTGGTAGGCGACGTATTCCGGGGAGCCCAGGCACCACGGGCAGCGTCTTTCGGCCTTCGTCATGGAGGATCGGTCTCGCTGTCGATGACGCGGGAGACTACCATCCCCTTGCCGCCGCGCTTGGCCTCGTACATCGCGCGGTCGGCGGCGGCGAGCGCATCGGCCATGCTCACGCGGGCGTGCGGAAACGTGACCACCCCGATGCTGCAGTCGACCGGCCACTGGCCCGCGATGAACGCCTGCCGCAGCTCGCCCGCGAGCTTGCCGGCCACCTGCGCGGCGCCCTCGGGCCCCGTGTCGGGCAGGAGGAAGGCGAACTCGTCGCCGCCCAGGCGCGCCACGGTGTCGGCCTCGCGGAAGGAACGGCCGAGCACCTCGCCCACCGTGCGCAGGACGCGGTCGCCCTCCGCGTGCCCGGCCGTGTCGTTCACCGCCTTGAAGTCGTCGAGGTCGAGGTAGGCGAGGGACAGGGCCGAGCCGCGGCGCCGGGCGAGCGCGAGGTCGTGCGCCAGCGCGTCCCCGAACGCGCGGCGGTTCGCGAGCCCGGTGAGGGGGTCGGTGCGCAGGAGCTGGCGCTGCCGCCGAAGCGCATCGTGGTAGACGGAGACGAGCCCCGCGACCACCGCGAAGAACCCGAAGCGCACGGCCGCGTTCCACACCGGGATGGCCGGGTGGGAGTAGGGGTGCCCGGAGACCACGTCGGCCGCGTACCAGCTCACGCAGGCGAGGCCCGCGAGGGTGATGCCGTCGCGCGGCCCGCCATACCATGCGGCGATGGCCACGGGCACGAGGTAGAACAGCGAGACGGAGATCTCGTAGCCGACGAGGAAGTCGACGATGCCTACCATCGCCACGCCCGCGACGGAGAGCCCGAAGATCCCGCCCGCGGGAACGCGCAGGAACGCCGCGTCGATCGACTTGAGCAGGCTCACGGGCTCACCCGAGCCACCGCCTGAGCTTCGCGTGGACGGCCGGATGGTCGAGCAGGTCCAGGTGGCCCAGCCCGCGGGCGACCCAGCGGTTCCTCGCCGGAAACGCGAGGGACGACCCCTCGCCCAAGGCGCTGGGTACCGGCACCAGCCCGTCGCCGACCACGGCATCGGCGATGCGGCCGCCACGCTTCGCCAGGGAGGCGGCCACGGCGAAGCACCGCACGCCGTCCGGCAACGGGCGGTCGGCTCCGTGCCGCAGGTCGTTGATGCCGGCGCTGCGCAGCCTCCCCAGGCGCGCGAAGGCGGTCGTGTAGGGGCTCGCGTCGAGCGCCGCGTCGATCCAGCGCCCGCCGCGCTCGAGGGGCGCGCCGTCGTGCGGCGTGCCGAGGAAGACGATCCGCTTCACGAGGCGCGGCCACGCGCGGCGCGCCCCCGTGCCGCGGGGGAACGCGCTTCGCACCACCAGCCCGCCCATGCTGTGCGCGAGGATGGCGATCTCCTCGACCGGCACGGGCCAGGCGGCGACGAGGCGCTCGAGGAGGGCGGCGAGCTCGCGCCCGTTGGCGGCGACGTGCAGCCCCGTGTTGTAGTGGGCGTAGACCGGGGTGAATGGCGGCGCGATCCCGGGGGCGGCCGCCAGCGCGGCGCCGTGGTCGTGCCCGTTGCGCCGCCATTGCAGGTCGTTGCGGCAGAGCCCGTGCACGAGGAGGAGGATGCGCTCGCTCGCCTCGGGAATCGCCCTGGCCAGCGCCTCTCGATGGAGGTCCAGCGGCTTGCCTTCGCGCCGCAGGCGCATGGCGATCGCGAGGGGGTTGCCGGTGGCCGCGAGGTGGTCGCCCATCACGCCATTGAGCGCGGCGATCATGGCTTCGCGCACGGGCGTGGATTCCTGCCGGCCCGCCACCGCGGCGAGCTGGGCCAGCGCGAAGTCGGCGCCGCCGCCCACCGCGCGCGTGACCCCGCGGATGCTCCGGTAGACGAGGCCGGTGATCCCCCTGGCCGGCGCCTGCGTCCCCTTGCCGAGCGGCAGCGGGGCGCGGGAGATGTTGTGGTGCATCGTCTCGACGAGGCGGGTGACGCCCAGCGTCGCGTCGATGGCCAGGCGCCCGATCCCTTGCAGGTCGGCCGCGTGCAGCGGAAGGGGCTTGCGGCGCATGCGCCATTGTTCGCCCGGCGCGGGCGGGGAGCAAGGCGGGCCGGCGGGGAGGGCCGGGCCGCTAGAGCGTCGCGAGCATGAGGTGGTAGCTCCGGCGCAGTTCGACCTTGCGGAAGCCGCAGCGCTCGTAGAGCCGCACGGCCGGGTTTTCCGGATGCACCGTGAGAGAGATGCGGCGGTGGCCGTAGGCGCGCGCCACGTCCATGGCGGCGCGCAGCAGCGGCTCGCCGTGGCCCTTGTGCTGGTAGGGGGGCAGCATCGCGATGCCCAGTTGCGGCGTCTCGTCGTCCACGAACGCGAGGCCCTTGCCGCCGGGGACGAGCCGCATCCACGCGCCGCCGGCGGGCGTGGCGCCGCGCCCGACCATCGCCACCACGCCCACGTCGCCGCGGTGCCGGCCCCATTCCTCCGCGTAGATGCGGACGTCCGGGTGGGCGAGGATGGCGCGGGGGCGAAGAGGGGAAGGGGGCGGGTCCCACAGCGCGACATGGAGCAGGTCCCAGAGGAGCTGCTGGTCGCCGGGGCCCAGGGCGCGAAATCTCAGGACGGGGCCATGCACCGTAAACCTTTGTTTCTTATGGGTTCTGGTCGCGGCTGGTGTCCGCGACGCCTCTAATGGTCGTTATTCTGTGGCCACCGGAGGGATAGCGTCAAGAAATTCCGCCGGCTGGCGGTCAGGCGAGGCCGCGCGCCAGCTCCCGCACCACCTCGGAGGCCGGCGCCTCCCGGCACGCGCTCGCGTTCTGCCCCGACCACAGCGGCGAGAAGTCGCCGCTGCCGGCGCTCTCGGCCCGGGCGCGCAGCGGCGCCATGAAGGGCGCGGCGCCCGGGAAGCGGGGCGCGGCCACGTTCATGGGCCCGAGGTTTCGCATGACGCGGTTCACGATGCCGCGCGACGGGCGGCCGGTGAAGAGGTTCGTGAGCGCCGTGTCGCGCGCCGCCTCGCTCGCGAGCGCCGCGCGGTGCACCGCGCTCGTCGTGCACTCCGGGCACAGCAGGAAGACCGTGCCCGCCTGCACGCCCGCGGCGCCGAGCGCCATCGCCGCGGCCACGCCCTTCGCGTCCACGATGCCGCCGGCCGCGATCACCGGCAGCCGCACCGCACGCGCCACCTGCGGCACGAGCGCGAAGGTGCTCACCTGCGTCGAAACGTCCTCGCCGAGGAACATGCCGCGGTGCCCGCCGGCCTCGAGGCCCTGGGCGATCACCGCGTCCACGCCGCGCGCCTCGAGCCAGAGCGCTTCCTGGACGGTCGTGGCCGAGGCGAGGACCTTCGCGCCCCACGCGCGCACGAGCTGCAGCAGTTCCGGCGCCGGCAGGCCGAAATGAAAGCTCACCACCCGCGGCTTGAACTCCGCCAGCGCCTCGGCGGCCTCGCGGCTGAAGGGCAGGCGGGCGGGCCCCTTCGGGATCGCGCCCGCATCCACCCCGAGTTCGGCGTAGTAGGGCGCCAGCCGCTCCAGCCACGCGGCGTCGCGCGCCGCGTCGGGGGGCGGCGGTGCGTGGCAGAAGAAGTTCACGTTGAAGGGATTGCGCGTCTGCGAGCAGATGGCGAAGAGCTCGCGGCGCATCGCCGCCGTGTCGAGCATCGCGCAGGGAAGCGACCCGAGGGCGCCCGCATTGGAGACGGCCACCGCGAGGGCGGCGGCCTGCACGCCCGCCATCGGGGCCTGGATGATCGGAAGCTCGGTTCCCAGCAAGTCGCGAAGCGCCATGCCGCCCTCCTTGTCAGGCCACGAGATGTCGCTTCACGGCGTCCTCGTCCCAGGCGATGCCCGTGCCCGGGGCGTCGGCGATGACGGCGTGGCCGTCCTCGATCCGCATCGGCTCCTGCAGGATGGGGTCGGCCCAGTCGACGTACTCCAGCCAGTGGCCGGTCGGGGAGACGGCGAGAAGGTGCGCGCTGACCTCCGGAAACAGGTGGCTGGAGGCGGGGATCGCCGCCGCCTCCGCCAGCGCCGCCGCCCGCAGCCAGCCGGTGACGCCGCCGATCTTCATCGCGTCGGGCATGCACAGGTCGGACGCGCCGGCGTCGAGGCACTTGGCCATCTCGCGCGGGCCCCACCAGTTCTCGCCCATCTGGATCGGGATCGCCGCCTTGGCGCGGATGGCGGCGTGGCCGGCGAAGTCGTCGGCGAGCGTGGGCTCCTCCACCCAGTGCACGCCCTCGCCCGCGAGCGCGGCGACGCGCACGCAGGCCTCGGCGACGGAGAGCGACTGGTTGTAGTCCGACATCAGCAGGACGCCGTCGCCGATCTCGCGCCGGATCGCGCGCACCACCTCGACGTCCGCGGTGGCGTCGGCGTAGCCCAGCCGCACCTTGATCGCGCGGAAGCCCTCGGCCAGACGCACCGCCTCGTCGCCGGCGCGCACCGCGCCGACGATGCCGAGCCCGTTGCTGTTGTACGCCGGGATCCTGCGCGCCTCGCCGCCGAGAAGCCGCGCGAGCGGCAGGCCCGCGGCGCGGGCGAGCGCATCCCACGCCGCCATGTCGATGCCGGCGAGCGCCATTCCCGCCACGCCCTTGGCGCCGAGCAGCCGGAAAAGGCGCTGGAGCTTGCGGTCGATCTCGACGGGCGCCACGGGGACGCCGGCGAGGAAGGGCCCGAGGTCCGTGATCATCTGCACCACGGGCTTCAACGCGAGCGGCGTGTAGCAGAAGAGGTAGGTGCTGCCGGTGACTCCCTCCTCCGTCACGAGGTCGACCAGCGCCAGGGGCGCGATGGAGATCGTGCCGCCGCTGGTCGCGAGCGGCAGGCGCATCGGCACCAGTACGGCGCGCGCGCGGACGTCGCGAAGCGTGAGCTGGGGGTGCGTGACCATCGACGCCCTCCTTCCGGGGGAACCGCGCGTCGCCGCGCGGCTCGATCATGCCACGAAGCCGATTCCGGGGCGGGACCAGGCAGGCCGCTCCGCCATCGCCGCCTCACGCGATCGCGAAATCGCCGGCGGGCACGACCTTGTGCATCAGGTACTTCGAGATGCCGTCCGGATAGCCCGAGATCTCCGCGATGGCGGCATAGCCGCGCTTGCGGTAGAAGGCCGGCGCCTGGAAGCTCAGGGTCGTGAGGTAGTAGATGTGGCACCCGCGCCCGGCGGCGCGCCGCTCGAACCGCTCCAGGAGGCGCGAGGCGACGCCCTGCTTGCGCGAACCCGGGTCGACCCAGAGCTGCAGCAATTCGCAGCAGCTTCCCCAGGTGCGGCCCACCGCGCCGCCGATCACCCGGCCTTCGGCATCGCGTGCGACGCAGGCGAGCGGGCGCACGTCGTGCAACGGCGCCGCTGCCTGGTTGTGGCGCTCGAGGCCCTCGTCGACGGCGTCGAGCACCGCCTTGGGCGGGTCGTCGTAGTCGGCGAAGTCGATCTTCCGCGCGCTCATCGCTTCGGGGCCGGCGCGAGCCACGCGGCGGCCTGCGCGGCGTCTTCGAAGAGCCGCACGTTCACGGCGCGGTTGACGGCCACGGTCTCGGCGAACTTCGCGCGCTGCTGCCCGTCGAGGGAAGCCTCCACGTAGGCGATGCGGCCCAGCCGCGCCCCGTTGGCGCTGGCGTGCTCGATCACCCGGAAGATCCCCGGCGTGCCCAGGCTCGGCCCGGTGAAGTCCATCTCGAGCAGCACGTTCGCGAGGCCCGTGCGCACGCAGGCCGCGTAGACCTCGTCCAGGCAGCGCATGGCGTTCTCAGGGGTGCGCTCGCCGGCGACCTTCGCGTGCAGGTAGCCGGGCCTTTCGTCGAGGGTGAGCCGGTAGGCGGTCATGGGCGCGGGTGCCGTCGATGGGGTGGGCGTGCCGTCGTCCGGATGTTACGGCAGCCGGCGCGCGATCGCATCGACGAACATGCCCCGCACGTGCATGGCGGCCGGCCTTTCGCCACCGGCGAAGGCCACCCACCAATCCGGCCCGGGGACATAGAACACCTCCGGACTCACCTGGAACATGTCGAACGCGAGCCCCGCGCCGGCCTGCAGCCGCAACCGGTCGCCGGCACGCAGCGAAACGGTCATCGGGCCGGTCGCGTCCGAGACCCAGGTGCCCGCGGCGCCGGGGCGCGACGCCTTTCCCAACGGCTGGAACGCGCGCTCGGGCCCGGGCCGTGCCGGGATGCCCGACAACGCGGCGACGAGATCGCGCTGCAGCGTGATCGTCCGCCAGGGTGGCAGGCTGCTGTTGGCGACCATCACGACGGTCTCGTCGCGGCGCCGGTCCCAGTAGGCGAGGCCGTGGAAGGCATTGAGGCTGCCGGTGTAGTAGCAGCGCTCGCGCGCGTCGTCGCAATACCAGCTGAGGCCCGTCACGCGGGATGGGCGGCCGTCGATCGCCGGCCGCTGCTGGCCGGCGGCGAGGACCTCGGGCGGCACGGCGGCGCCGGCGGCGTTCGCGCGCGCCCATCGCGAGAGGTCCGACGCGGAGAAGTAGAGGTTCGAGGCGCCGAGGAAGCCCTCGCCGTCGAACACGTCCACCACCTGCCAGGCTCCCGCCTTCCACTCGTAACCCATCGTGCGCACGCCGGGCCAGTCCGCGAAGCGGGCGGGGCGGGCGAAGGTGCGGGTCATCCCCAGGGGCGCGAAGAAGCGCTGGCGCAGGAACGCCTCGTACCCGAGCCCGGTGACGCGTTCGATCACGAGCGCCGCCGCGTCGAAGCCGAGGTTGGAGTACTCGAAGCGCGTGCCCGGCGGGAACGCGGGCTGCGGCGCGATCTTCGCCGTGACCTCGAGGAGCCTCTGCGTCGAGCGCACCTCTCCCGGCGCGAAATGCGGGTCGAAGGCCTCGTAGTAGGGCGGCAGCCCGTTCGTGTGCGTGACGAGGTGGCGAACCGTCGTCGCCGCGTGCGGGAAGCCGGGAAGGTAGCGCGTGACGGGCGCGTCGAGGTCGATCAGCCCCTCCTGGGCGAGCCACCACACGCCAGCCGCCGTGAACGGCTTGGCGAGCGAGCCGCCGTCGGTCGGCGTGTCCGGCGTGAAAGGCACGCCCGCCTCGTGGTTGGCCATGCCGAAGCCGCGTTCGTAAACCACCTGCCCGCGCCGGGTGAGGACGACGGCCCCGCTGAACTCGCGAGCGGCCACCCGGGGGGCGAGGAGGGCGTCGACGCGCTCGGCGAGGTCGTCACCGGCGGGAAGGCTCGCGCACCCCGCAAGCAGGCATGCGGAAAGGACGGGGGCCAGGCGTTGCACGGGCGGAAGCTCCGGTGGCAGGGACCCCGTAGTGTATGCGCCGTGCGTTACCTTTTCGGCGCCGGGTCGGTGACGAGCCGGCCCAGGAAAGGCAGCCAGAATTCCATCTCGGCCTTGTACTCGTCCGGCGTGATTCCCACGCCCGGCTGGTCCAGGTAGGACACGGCGAGGTGCCAGTAAAGGGAATGGCTCCTCGCCTCGAGGTTGCAGGTGCCGCTGCTGAGGCTCGTCGTGCGGCGGTCGCAGACGGCGCCCTTGACGATCTCGAAGCCCGCGGGCAACAGGCGGCCGGCTTCGGGGTAAAGGAAGCGCCACTCGGTTTCCTCCTCGTCGAAGGTGGCGTGACGGGGCGGCCCGTTGCGGAAGTTCACCGTGAGACGCGAGCCGCCCGCCATCGTCTCCGGGTCCAGCAGGCGCTTGCCGGCGGGATAGAAGGACGTGTAGACGACGCCGTCCTTGCCGCGGCTGAAGACGAGGCTGCCGGCATCCTCGCAGACCATCGGATGGCTCTCGAGGTCGCAGCGCAGCAGGTGCGGCTTCTCGGCAAGCTCCTTGGCGATGCACAGGAACATGACCCGCCCCTCGGCGAAGGAGCCGCTCGCGTGCGCGGTCTTGTTGGCGGGGCAGCGCACGGCCTGCAGTTCCGGGGCGAGCGGCTCGGGCGCCCGGGAGCACGCGGCAAGGGCGAGGAGGAGGGCGAGCAGGGGCAGGCGCATGTTCTTCGTACTTCCGGTTAGGGGGCGTGGGCGGAGGCATCATAGCAGGGGCGCGGCCTTCGCCTTCGGGCCGTTTCGCCCCTAGAATGGGCGCCATTTCCCCCGGGGTCCGACGCGTGCCGAAGACGCTCCTGCTTGCCGTGCTCTGCCTGTCGAGCCTCGCGGCCGCCGCCCAGGACGCCGTCACCGCCATCGGCAAGGAGCGCGCCAACGCCTCCGGCGTCGAATGGGACGTGAAGGACGTGACGCACCCGAAGCTGGGCGCGATCCGCTTCGCCTCGCGCAAGGTCGCGCTCTCCACGCCCGTGGGCAACGAGAAGATCGTCTCGCAGGCCTACGTCTCGTGCCAGCGGAGCGTGGGCCGGATCGCGATCGAGCTCTCCAACGCGGCGATGTCCAACCTCGCCGGCGGGCTCTCGCCGAAGGAGATGCCGCGACTCACCTGCTACAGCCCGAACCCGAGGGGCGGCGGACTCGCGATGGCCGAGCTCGCGCTCAACTGGGAGATCAGCGAGCTGGGCGACACCCTCGCGCGGGGCATCGCGGCCGCCGACCTGCGCCGGTGCGTTTCCATCGACGTCCTGCAGAACCTCGCGCTGCCGCTGGGCTGGCCGTACGCGAGCCAGCAGGTGGCGATGGAGATCCTGCCCTACGGCCGCGCCGTGGACGAGGTGCTCGTCGCGTGCG
>JAHCAK010000039.1 GCA_019634955.1 Burkholderiales bacterium | reverse complement strand
CGGCGGCCGAGGCGCCGGCGCCCGCCGCGCCGGCGGCCGCGCCCGCGCGGCGCGAGCCCGCGCTCGCGACCGACCTCGTGATCGACGTCGGCATGCACCACGGCCAGGACACCGAGTTCTACCTGAAGAAGGGCTTCCGCGTCGTCGCCGTCGAGGCGAATCCCGACTTCTGCGTGCGCGTGGGCGAGCGCCTGAAGGACTGGGTCGACCGCGGCCGCCTCGTGATCCTCAACGTGGGCGTGGGCGTGGAGCCCGGCGTGATGGACTTCTACCGCAACCTCGACAAGGACGACTGGTCTTCCTTCGACAAGGCCTGGGGCACCAAGGAGGGCACGCGCGCCGAGGTCATCAAGGTGCGCACCGTGGACTTCGCCGACGTGCTGCGCGAGCACGGCATCCCCTACTACCTCAAGATCGACGTCGAGGGCGCCGACATCAACGTCGTGCGCTCGCTGGCGGGCTTCGCGGCCCGCCCGCGCTACCTCTCCGTGGAGGAGAACCGCTGCGACTACTTCGGCGAGCTCTACGCCGCCGGGGCGCGCGAGTTCAAGCTCGTGAACCAGGCGCGCCACCACGAGCACCCCCTCCCCAACCCGCCCCGCGAGGGCCGCTGGGTGGACCAGCGTTTCGAGCTCGGGGCCACCGGCCCCTTCGGCGAGGAGACGAGGGGCGAGTGGATGAGCCTCGCGCAGGCGCTCGAGTGGTACATGGCGAACGTCCGCAACAGCCGCGACGAGCGCGTGGGCGAGGACGGCTGGTTCGACATCCACGCCCGCTTCCCCATCCGATGAACGCACAGGAACCCGCATGAGCGACCTCAAGAACGACTGGATTGCGCGCCTCTCGCCCGGCGCGAGCTTCGCCGACGTGGGCGGCCTCTGGGGCACCGTGAACGAGAAGGTCTCCGTCGCGATGCGCGCCGGCGCCCGCGAGTGCACGATGGCCGACATCACGCCGCAGGGCCACGAGCTCTGGTCCGCGTTCGACCGGCACTGCGCGGGCCTGGGCGTCGCGGGCTACCGCAAGCTCACCGTCGACATCGTCGCCCCGCAGCCCGAGCTGGCGCTGGGCGTCCACGACGTCGTGCACTGCTCGGGCATCATCTACCACCTCCCCGACCCGTTCCGCATGCTGAGGAACCTGCACCGCGTGACGAGGCGGCACCTCATCGTCACGAGCATGGTGGTCGCCGAGGAGATGCGGACCCCGGCCGGCACGCTCCCGTTCGGCCCCGACGAGGCGCGCTTCGTCCCCACCCTCACCCCCGCCAGCCGCGCCATCGTCGCGGCGTACTTCGACGCGCTGGGCATCCGCATCGCCGCCATCAACGGCGAGGCCGAGCCGTGGATCTACCCCGACGGCCAGGAGAACTACGGCCCGTGGTGGTGGCTCTACTCGCCGGCCTTCTTCCGCGGCATGGCCGAGGTCGCGGGCTTCGCGGTGGAGGGCGAGTGCTGGACGTGGGAATCGCGCGCCTACAGCCTGCTGCTGCGGCCGCTGGAAGAGGCCAGGAGGGCTGCGCCATGACGGCCGCCGCCCCGAAGGAGAAGTGGCTCACCGGCATCGACGACGAGATCGCCTTCTGGCAGCACTGGGCGGACACGCGCGGCGGCCAGTGGCCGCAGGACTACGCCAACCGCATCGACCCGGGCTTCCCGCTGCAGCCGCAGATCGCGCGCTGGCTGGACCCGGCGGCCGCGCGCGTGCGCATCCTCGACGTGGGCGCCGGCCCCGCCACCTACGTCGGCCGGCGCTGGGACGGCCACGAGGTCGAGCTGGTGGCGGTCGACGCGCTCGCGGAGCGCTACGACGCCGCGCTGCGCTTCCGGGACGCGCTTCCCGTGCGCACGCTGCAGTGCGAGACCGAGCGCCTCACCGAGCGCTTCCCCGCAGGCTCCTTCGACTTCGTGAACGCGCGCAACACGCTCGACCACAGCTACGACCCGCTCGAGTGCATCCGGCAGATGCTGCGCGTGGCGCGCCCCGGCGGGCACGTGGGCCTGTGGCACTTCGCCGACGAGGCCGAGCGCGAGGCCTACGCCGGCCTGCACCAGTGGAACTTCTCGGTCCAGGGCGGCGACATGGCGATCTGGAACCGCGCGGAGCGCCACAGCCTGCGCGAGCTGGCGCGCGGCCTCGGGACGATCGTCGACATCCCGGCCGATGGCGCCTGGGAAGTGAACGTCGTCCTGCGCCGGGACTAGCGGGGGCGCGCGGGCTGCCCATGGGATTCCTCGCGCGCCTCTCCCGACGCCGGCGCCTCGCGCGCGCCGCCCGCGCGCCGTTCTGCGCCTGCACCATCGCCACCCGCGACTACCTCGCGCCGGCCCTCGTGCTGCTGGCGGACCTCGCGCGCCACCACCCGGCCGCCTCGCGCGTGCTCCTCTACCTGCCCGCGCCGGGGGAGCTCGCGGCGCCGGAAATCGACGGCGTGCGCGTCATCGCCGCGGAGGAGCTCGTCGACGCCGCCGCGCTCGCGCTGCTGCGCCGCCGCTTCACGCCGGCCGAGGCGTGCTTCGCCCTGAAGGCGCCGCTCCTCTCGCGCCTGCTCGAGGAGGGCTGCGGCCGCGCCGTCTACCTCGACGGCGACATCCTCCTCGCCGGTCCGCTCGCCGAGGCGCTCGCCGAGCTGGAGACCGCCAACGCCGTCCTCACGCCGCACCTCGACCACGCCATCCCCGACGACGGGCGCCTGCCCACCGAGGCGACCGTGCTGCGCGCCGGCGTCTACAACATGGGCTTCGTCGCGCTGCGCGATTCACCGGAGACGCGCCGGCTCCTCGGCTGGTGGGGCGCGCGCGCGCGCCGCTTCGGCTTCGTGCGCCCGCTGCTGGGCTACCAGGGCGACCAGAACTGGATGTCGCTCGCGCCCACGATCTTCGAAGGCATCGCGGTGCTGCGCCACCCGGGCTACAACCTCGGCTACTGGAACGCGCACGGCCGCCCCGTCGCGGGCGACGCCGCCGCCCCGACGGTGGCCGGGCTGCCGCTTCGCTTCGCGCACCTCTCGGGCTTCGACCCGGCGCGCCCCGAGGCGCTCTCGCGCTACCAGGACCGCGTCTCCCTCGCCGCGCAGCCCGTGCTCGCGGCGATGCTGCGCGACTACGCCGCGCGCGTGCGCGGCGCCGCGGGGAGCGGGATGCGCTGGCGCGCGCTTCCGGCCCCGCCGCCGCCCGCGCCGCCGCGCGGTCCCCGCACCGCCGGCGCCGTGCCCCTTCCGCCGGAGGCGCGCCGGGCCTACCTGCGGGTCTCCCCGGCACCGCCCGCGCTGGAGCCCGGCGAGGAGCTCGCGTTCACGGTGCAGGTGGAAAACCGCTCCGACGCCGTGTGGCATAGCCTCGACGACGAACGCGCGGCCCACGGCGTCTGGCTCTCGTGGCACCTTCTCGACCACGAGGGGCGGCCGCTCGAGGGGGAGGAACGGAGGGTGCCCCTGCCGCACGACCTCGCGCCGGGCGAATCCGTCCTCGTCGACGTCTTCCTGCCCGCTCCCCCGGCCTTCGGGCGCTTCGTGGCACAGTTCGACCTCGTCCAGGAGGGCGTCGCGTGGTTCGGCGCGGGCGCCTTCGAGGAGGCGAACGTCCCCGTCGTGGTGGGTGCCTCCTTTCCTCCCGGCCACGTTCCCTTCACCTGACCCGCGCAGACCCACATGTCGAACTCCATCCTCGTCGTCGGCGGCGGCGGCTACATCGGCTCCCACATGGTGCGCCACCTCGCGGAGCGCTCCCTCCCGGCCGCCGTGCTGGACGACTTCTCCACCGGCTACCGCGACGCGCTCCTCGGCGCGGAGCTCCTCGAGGGCGACCTCGGGGACGCCGCCACGCTCGACCGCGCGCTGGGCTCGGGGCGCTTCGGCTGCGTGATGCACTTCGCGTCCTTCATCCAGGTGGGCGAAAGCGTGGGCCAGCCGGCGAAGTACTACGCGAACAACGTCGCCAACACGATCGCGCTGCTGAACGCCATGGCGCGCCACGGCGTGCGCCGCTTCATCTTCTCCTCCTCGGCGGCCGTCTACGGCGAGCCCGAGCGCGTGCCCATCCCCGAGGACCACCCCACGCGGCCGGTGAACCCCTACGGGCGCACCAAGCTCATGGTGGAGGAACTGCTCCCCGACTACGCGCGCGCCTACGGCCTGCAGTGGGCGGCGCTGCGCTACTTCAACGCCGCCGGCGCCGACCCGGCGGGCCGCCTCGGCGAGCGCCACGAGCCCGAGACGCACCTCATCCCGCTCGCGCTGCGCGCCTGCTCGGGGCGCCTCGCGAAGCTCACCGTGTTCGGCGAGGACTGGCCCACGCCCGACGGCACCTGCATCCGCGACTACGTGCACGTCTCGGACCTGTGCGATGCCCACCTGCTCGCGCTGCGCCACCTCGAGGCCGGGGGGGAAAGCCGCGCCTTCAACCTCGGCAACGGCGGCGGCTTCAGCGTGCGCCAGGTGATCGACGCCGCGCGCCGCGTGTCGGGGCGCGAGCCGGCGTGCGCCTTCGCCGCGCGCCGCCCCGGGGACGCCGCGGTGCTCGTGGCCGACGCCACGGCCGCGCGGACCGTGCTGGGCTGGAAGCCGCGCTTCGACGCCCTCGACACCATCGTGGCCCACGCCTGGGCGTGGGAGAAGAAGATGGCGGGCCTCGCGTGAGGATCGCGCTGGCCGACGTGCAGGTGCCCTTCCTGCGGGGCGGCGCGGAGGCGCTCTCCGAGGGCCTGCGCGCGGCCTGCCGTGCCGCGGGCCACGAATGCGAGGTGGTGACGCACCCCTTCCGCTTCGCGCCGCCGGCGGCGATCCGGCAGGCCATGGCGCGCTGGCGGGATGAGGACTTCGGCGAGCTCTCCGGCTACACGCCCGACCTCACGATCGCGCTGCGCTTCCCCGCCTGGGGCGTGCGCGCGCCGCGCAAGGCGCTGTGGCTGCTGCACCAGCACCGCGCGGCCTACGACCTGTGGGACCGCCTGCACGCGCAGGCGCCCGCCTCCGCGGACGAGCTCGCGCTGCGCGACGAGATCCACCGCTTCGACCGCGAGGCGCTCGGCGCCATCGCGAACCGCTGCACGATCTCGGCCAACGTGTCGGCGCGGCTCGCGCGCGACACGGGCCTCGCCTCCCGCCCGGTGTACCCGCCGCCCGCGCTCGAGCCGCTGCTGCACGGCGAGGAGCCGGAGCCCTACGTCTTCTTCCCCAGCCGCTTCGAGACGCTCAAGCGCCAGTCGCTCCTCATCGAGGCCATGCGCCACGTGCGCTCGCCGGTAGGCGCGCTGCTGGCCGGCACCGGCGGGCAGTGGCACGCCTGCCGCGAGCTGGTCGCGCGCCTGGGCGTGGAGAACCGCGTGCGCCTCCTGGGCCCCGTGGACGACGCCCAGCTCGTCGCCCTGTACGCGCGCGCCTTCGCCGTCTTCTTCGGGCCGTTCGACGAGGACTACGGCTACGTGACGCTCGAGGCCATGATCGCCGGCAAGCCCGTCGTCACCTGCCGCGACTCGGGCGGGCCCACGGAGTTCGTGGTGGACGGCGAGACCGGCTTCGTGGCCGAGCCCGAGCCGCAGGCCGTGGCCGCGGCCATCGACCGCCTGTGGGGCGACCGCGCGCGCGCGGCGCGCCTCGGCGCGGCAGGCCGCGAGCGCCACCGCGCCCTCGGGATCACCTGGTCGCGCGTGCTCGAGGCGCTCCTCGCCGCGGAGGGCCCGCGATGCGCGTGATGGTGGCGAGCGTGCAGGTGCCGTTCGTGCGCGGGGGCGCGGAATCCCACGCCGAGGGCCTGCGCCGCGCGCTGCAGGCGCACGGCCACGAGGCCGACGTGGTGACGCTGCCGTTCTGGCGCGAGCCGCCCGCCGAGCTCGGGCACATGATCGACTCGTGGGCGCGCCTGCGCCCGCGCCACTGGTGGGTCGCCCCGGATCGCGTCATCGCGCTCAAGTTCCCCGCGTGGCTCTGCGACCACGCCGACCTGCGCATCTGGATGCTGCACCAGTACCGCGAGGCCTGGGACCAGCTCGACCGCCCGCGCTACGAGCGCGACGCGGATTTCCGCGCCGCGACCGACCGCGTGCGCGCGCTCGACCGCGAGGTGCTGGGGCGCGCCGCGCGCGAGGGCCGGCTCGTCACCAATTCCGGCAACGTCTCGCGGCGGCTCGCGCGCGACTGCGGGATAGACGCCCCGCCGCTCTATCATCCGCCGCCCTCGGCCGAGGGGATCTGGAGCGCCGAGGCGCAGCCCGTCATCTTCGCGCCCAGCCGCCTGGAGGAGCTCAAGCGCCAGCTGCTCCTCATCGAGGCGTTCGCGCACGTGCGCTCGCCGGTGTCGGCGGTGCTCGCCGGCGAGGGGACGATGCGGGAAGCCTGCGAGCGGCGCATCGCCGAGCTGGGGCTCGGCTCCCGCGTGCGGCTGCTGGGCAACGTCCCGCGCGAGGAGATGCTCGCCTGGTACGCGCACGCGCTCGCCGTGTGGTTCGCGCCCTTCGACGAGGACTACGGCTACGTGACGCTCGAGGCCATGCTCGCCGCGAAGCCCGTCGTCACCTGCACGGATTCCGGCGGGCCGCTCGAGTTCGTCGAGGACGGCGTGACGGGGCTCGTGCGCGAGCCCGAGCCCCGCGCGCTCGCCGAGGCCATCGACGGGCTGTGGGCCGACCGGGCGCGCGCCGCGCGGATGGGCGCGGCGGGCCTCGAAGCCTACCGCGCGCGCGGCATCTCCTGGGACCGCGTCGTGGAGTCGCTCGCGTGCTGAGGATCGGCATCGTCGCCCCCAGCGCCTACCCCTTCGCCGTGGGCGGCGCCGAGAAGCTGTGGTGGGGGCTCCTCGAGCACGTGAACCAGGCCACGCCGCACGTGGCCGACCTCGTGAAGCTGCCGAGCCCGGAGGGCGACCTCGTCTCGCTCGTGAGGAGCTACGCCGCGTTCGCGGCCCTCGACCTCGGCGGCTTCGACGTCGTGATCTCGTCGAAGTACCCGGCCTGGATGGCCTCCCACCCGCGCCACGTCTGCTACCTGCAGCACCGGCTGCGCGGGCTCTACGACACCTGGAACCCGGCGGCCCACGGCGCCGAGGCGCCGTTCCACCCCGCGGTCGAGGGCCTGCGCGCCACGATGCGCGAGGAGGAGGGCCGCCGCGACGGGCTCGACCGCTTCCTCGACGAGTTCCTCGCCCTGGCCGCGCGCGGCGACTTGCCGCCGGGCTCGTTCGCCTTCCCCGGCCCGCTCGCGCGCGAGGTGGTGCACTTCCTCGACGGCGTCGGCCTCGCGCGCGCGGCGATCTCGCGCTACGCCGCCATCTCGCGCAACGTCGCCGGCCGCGCGGGCTACTTCCCGCCCGGCGTTGCGCCGGTCGTCTCGCACCACCCGTCGAACCTGAAGGGGCTCGCCGAGGGCCCCTACGACTACCTCCTCACGGCCAGCCGTCTCGACGGGCCGAAGCGCGTCGAGCTCATCGTGCGCGCCATGGCGCACGTGAAGGCGGACGTGCGCCTCAAGGTCGCCGGCACCGGCCCCGAGGAGGCGCGGCTGCGCGAGATCGCGCGCGGCGACCCGCGGATCGAGTTCCTCGGCTTCGTGCGCGACGAGGCGCTCGCGCGCCTCTACGCCGGCGCGCTCGCCGTGCCCTTCGTCCCGCTGGACGAGGACTACGGCCTCATCACGGTCGAGGCCATGGCCTGCGCCAAGCCCGTGGTCACCACGACCGACGCCGGCGGCCCGCTCGAGTTCGTCGAGGACGGCGTCACGGGCTTCGTCGTGCCGCCCGACCCCGCGGCGCTGGGACGGCGGCTGGACGAGCTCGCGCGCGACCGCGGCCGCGCCCGCGAAATGGGCGCGCGGGCGAAGGCGAGGGTCGCCGCGATCTCGTGGGAGGCGACGCTGGAGGCGCTCGTCGGCGGGTTCGACACCGCCTCGCCGCGCGCCCGCCGCCGCCACCGCATCGTGGTGGCCAACACCTATCCCGTGGTGCCGCCGCGCTCGGGCGGCCAGGCCCGCATCTTCCACCTGTACGGGGAGCTCGCGGCCCGGCACGACATCGAGCTCGTGTGCTTCGGCGAGGCGGGCGCGGAACCCTCGCGCACGCGGGCGGCGCCCGGCTTCACCCAGACCGTGGTGCCGATGGCGCCGGCCCACCTCGAGGCCGAGAAGCGCCTGCGCGAGGAGACGGGGTTCCTGCAGGTGGGCGACCTCGCCATGCTGGAGATCGCGGCGCTCTCGCCGGGATTCGGCGAGGCGCTGCGCGAGGCCTCGCGCGGTGCCGACCTCCTCGTCGCGAGCCACCCCTACCTGCTGCCGGCGCTGCGCGCGGCCTCCCCCCTGCCCTTCGGCCACGAGTCGCAGAACGTCGAGCTCGACATGAAGCGCGCGATGCTTCCCGACAACCCCGCCACGCGCAGGCTCCTCGCACTGCTGGAGGAAGCCGAGGGCGCGTGCTGCCGCGAGGGCCGCTTCGTGCTCGCCTGCTCGCCGGAAGACCGCGACCGGCTCGCGGCGCTCTACGGCGCCGATCCCGCGCGCTTCATCCTCGCGCCCAACGGCGCGGACGTGCGCGCCACGCCCTTCGCCGGCGCGGCGCGGCGGCGCGCGCTGCGCGAGCGGCTGGGCTTCAGCGGCGCGCGTCTCGCGCTCTTCATGGGCAGCTGGCACGAGCCCAACGTGGAGGCGCTCTCGCGCGTGGCCGCGGTCGCGCGGGCGTTGCCGGCCGTGCACTTCATCGCCATCGGCAGCGTGTGCCAGGCCCCGCCCGCCGCCGCCGCGCCGCCCAACCTGCGCCTGCTGGGGCTCGTGGACGAGCCGGCCAAGCAGCTCCTGTTCGAGTGCGCCGACGTGGCGCTGAACCCGATGTCGTCGGGCTCGGGCACCAACGTGAAGATGCTCGACTGGCTCGCCGCGGGGCTCCCCGTCATCACCTCGCCGGTCGGCGCGCGCGGCCTGGGCCTCGAGCCGGGCCGCCACGCGCTCTTCGCCGGGCCGGACGAGTTCGCGCCCGCGCTCGAGCGCTTTCTCGCCCTCGAGGCGGATGCGCGCGAGGCCCTCGCCCTCGCCGCGCGGGCCCACGTGGAGGAACGCTTCGACTGGCGCGCCATCGCGGCCCGCGTCGACGAGGCCTGGCGCGCGATGGGGGTCGCGTGAGCGCGCCGCTGCTGGGCAAGCTCCTCGCCGAGGGCATCCTGCGCTGCCCGCGCTGCGGCGGCGTGCCCGCGCTGGGCGGGTCGGCGGCGACCTGCGGCCACTGCGGCGCGCGCTTCCGCTTCGCCAACGGCGCCCTCGATCTCTACGGCCGCTACCGCGAGGGCGAGCCCGCGCCGCCGCCGGACGCGCCGCTCGTCGAGGCCATCGCCGACGCGCTGCACTTCCCGAAGGACCCCGCCGTTCGCAGGGCGGTCGCGGAGGCGGTGGCCGACTCGCGCGCCGTCGCCGAGGACCCCAACCACGCCGCCGAGATCCGCATGATCGCCGAGCGGCTGGGCGTACCCGCTTCCCCCGCGCCGGCCGCGCCGCCCGTGGCCGCCGCCGTCGCGGAAGCGAACGCCGACGTGCGCGCGCGGCTGGAGGTCACGCACCTCGAGCCCGCGCTCGGCATGGGGATGAAGCTCCTGCGCAGCTTCCGGCTGGTGAACACGGGCACCACGGCGATCTCGTCCTCGGGCGCGCGGCCCGTGAACCTCTCCTACCACTGGTTCGACCCCGAGGGCCACGCCGTCGTCTGGGAGGGCCTTCGCTCGCCGCTGCCGGTGGACCTCGCGCCCGGCCATGCCCTCACGGTCATCGCGAACCTCGCCACCCCCGAGGGCCGCGAGGGCGCGTGGCAGCTTCGGCTCGCGCTCGTGGTCGAGGGCGAGCGCTGGATCGATATCGAGGAGGGCGCGCTGCCCGTGCGGCTCGCCCGCGCGGCGCCGCCCCCGCCGCCCGTCGAGTGGACGGGGCTCGCCTTCGACTACGGCACCGACCACGGCGTCGCGCTGGACTGGTACGCGAAGGCCTACGCCGCGCGCGGCCTGTGCGGCGGGCGGCTGCTGGAGGTCGGCGGCGGCATCCACCCGCAGGGGGGGGTGCTCGCGGGCCAGGGCTCGGAGCTCCTCGCCGTCGACGTGAGCTTCCCGATGTCGCAGCTGGGCGCGCTCTACTTCGCCCACGTCGCGGCCGACTGGGGCGCGCGCATGGCCTTCGCCGCCTGCGACGCGCACCGCCTGCCCGTGCGCCACGGCAGCTTCGACGGCGCGCTCGTCTTCTCCGCGCTGCACCACTTCGCGCGGCCGTCGCTCATGCTCGCGGAGCTCGCGCGCGCGGTGAAGCCCGGCGGCCTCGTCGGCGTGCTCTGCGAGCCCTGCGTGCCCGACCCGGGCGCCGCCGAGTACCTGCGCGACCTGCGCGAGGGCGTGAACGAGCAGATCTGGACGGTGGAGGAGTACTGGGAGATCTTCCGCCGCGCGGGGCTCGCGCCGGTGCGCGCGCGCGCCGACGGGGGCTCGCTCAAGGTGCTGCTCGAGCGCGCCTGAGCGCGCCTCGCGCCGCGCCGCGGCGGCCGGGCCTCAGTTGTCCTTGCTCCAGTGGTACCAGTGGCTCACCGGCCGGCGGATGACCCACAGCACGTCCTGTGTGCCGTGCCAGCCCTTCTCGTCGAAGCCCAGCACGCAGTAGCCCTCGCGAGAGAAGACCTCGCGGAAGAGCCAGGAGGGATCCATGAAGGTCATGCCGTAGCCGGGCCAGCCGGGATAGTCGGCGTAGCCGAACCCCGTCTCCTGCCACTGCCGGCGGATGCGCGCGTACTCCTCCTCGCGGATGGTCTTGAACACGTGCTCCTGCGCCCAGCCCATGCCGCGGCCGCAGGTGGTGATGCCGAGGATGCCGTCGGGCTCGAGGGCGTCGAGCAGCAGGCCGAGGAGCTGGCGGCAGGCCGCCTCCGGCAGGTGCGTGGCGAGGCTCCCGCACCAGACGAGGTCGAACTTCGCGCCGATGCGCACCTTGGAGAGGTCGACGTCGGAATGGAGGGGCTGCGCGCCGAAGTGGCGCACGCAGAAATCCACCCCGGGGCGGTTCACGTCGCCGGCCCAGATCTCCGCCTCCGGAAAGGCCGCGCGCAGGAAGCGCGTGACGCGCCCGTGGCCGCAGGGGAAGTCGAGGATGCGCCGCGGCAGCGCCGCCTGGGCGCTCACCAGCGCGCCCATCATGCCGCGCAGCGCGCTGCGCCCGCCGTACATGTAGTGCAGCCGCGCCCACGGCTTCTGGTCCGCGGGCATGTTCGTGACCATCCCCACCCACATCTCGTCGGCCGGGTCGATCTCCTGGCGGTGCTCGAGGTAGGCGCGGCGCTGGCGGTCGAGCAGGTCGTGGCGCAGGGCGAAGGTGTCGCGCAGCCACGCCTCGTCGGGCCCCTGGACGGGGAATTCCTTCTCGTCGACGTAGGCCGTCGCGTTCGGTGGCGATTCGGGCACGGGGGAGCCTTGCGGGGAAGCGGTGGGAGTGCGCCGATTATACCGCCGCGGCCTACGGCGCCGCGAGGCGGCGGTAGAGGTTGAGGAAGCGCCGGCCGATCGCGTAGCTCACCTTGCGCGCGATCCCGCGCAGGCCGGCCTCCGCGCGCTCGCGCCCGAAGACCGCCTCGTAGCGCTCGCGGTTCCTCGCCGCGATGCAGAAGTTGTAGCCCGGGCCGCCGCGCACCTGGTGGAAGATCTCCACGGCCTCGGCGTTGGTCTGCTCGAACCAGCCGTTCACGGGGAAGTAGTACTTGCGGAAGGGGAAGCCGGCGAGGTCGAGCATCTCGTCGAGCTCCTCGCGCGTGTACGGGCGCTCGATCGTGCCGTAGTCGCGCATGAGGCGCTGGTTCTCGTTGTCGAACGGCGTGCCGGGCGCGGGGGCCTGCACCTCGATCACCACGAGGAGCCCGTCGGGCGCGAGGCTCGCGGCCACGTTCTCCAGCGCCGACACCGGGTCGTAGAAGTGGTGCAGCACCGACTCGAACACGGCCACGTCGAAGGGCGGCTCGCCCGCGAGCGGCGCGGCCTCGATGTCGTGGTGCAGGAAGGTCGCCGTCCACGGCCCGTCGTACGGCGGGTACGCGTCGCCCGCGAGGCGCCGGCGCGCGATGTCGAGCAGCTCGTCGCTGATGTCGATGCCGGTGACGGTGAAGCCGAGCTTGGCGAGGTAGTGCGTGACCCACCCCGGCCCGCAGCCCACGTCGAGGAAGCGCGAGCGCTCGTGGAGCGGCAGGCGCTCGAGCATGTTGAGGAATCGGTACATCTCGCTCGTGTAGGAGCGCACGAGCGCGCCGCCGATGAACGGCTTGATGAGGTGGTAGCGCTCGTTGTGCGAGCCCCGGTCCTTGATGAGGTTGCCGAGGTAGGTCGCCGCGCCTTCCTTCCAGTCGATGCCGGCTGGCAGCCGGGCGTTGATGCGTTCGAGGAGGCGGGCCTTGCGTTCGGCGACGGCGGGCATGGCGGGGGAAGCGGGGCGGCGGGAGGCGTCCATCCTACCACCCCCGCCCCGCCCTCCCGGTCAGGGCGCGACCACCTGCCAGCTCGCGCCGGGGTTGACGACCGGCGCGCTCCCCGCGACGGTGAGCCCGTCCATGCGCCAGAAGTAGGTCGTGCCGTCGGCGTGGCGCCAGACGATGTCGTCCTTCCCGTCGCCGTCGAAGTCGCCCACGGCGCGCACGGACCACGCCGGATCGAGCGCCGCGACCTGCGCGGAGCCCGTGACCGCGCCGCCGTCGAGGAGCCACACCCACGCCTCGCCCGTCGTGCTGCGCCACAGGAGGTCCGCCTCGCCGTCGCCGTTGAAGTCGGCGGCCGCGACGATCGACCACTGCGTGGCCGGGAGCTGCGGCAGGACCTGCACCGCGCCGGCGAGGGCGAGACCGTTCATGAAATAGACGTAGGTGTCGCCGTCGGTGCGACGCCACAGGATGTCGGCGCGGCCGTCGCCGTCGAAGTCGGCGAGGTCGACCACGGCCCACGAGGTGTCCGGCGACGAGGGCACCGGGCCCTGCGCGGCGATGGTTCCGCCGTTCATGAGCCAGGCATAGGCCTCGCCCGTGACCGCGTTGCGCCACAGCAGGTCGGACTTGCCGTCGCCGTCGAAGTCCGCGGAGCCGGCGTAGTGCCAGGTGGCCGGGTCGAGAACGCCCAGGTCGAAGTACCCGGAAGGCGCGAGCCCGCCGAGCGTCCACAGGTAGGTCGCGCCGTCGGCGGCGCGCCGCCACACGAGGTCGCTCTTGCCGTCGCCGTCGAGGTCGGCCACGTCGATCACCTGCCACTCCGGGGCGACGTCGTAGTAGTTCGCGCCGAGCGCCGCCCCGCCGTTCATCGTCCACCAGGACAGGCCCGTGCCCGAGGGCTCGCGCCAGTAGAGGTCGGCGCGGCCGTCGCCGTCGGCGTCGCCGCGCCGGCCTTCGAGCGGCCCGAATGTCGCCGTCACCGTGCGCACGCCGCCCATCGTCACCTGGCAGGCTCCCGTGCCCGAGCACGCCCCCGACCAGCCCGCGAAGCGCGAGCCCGGGCCGGGCGTGGCCGTGAGCGTGAGGGACGCGCCCGCCACGTAGACCGCCGCGCAGGTCGCGCCGCAATCGATGCCGGGGGTGGTGACGGTGCCGGTGCCGGTGCCGTGGCGCGTCACCGTGAGGGCGAACGCCGCCGCGTTCGAAAGCACGAAGGCGGCGCTGCGTTGCCCCGCCGTGGCGGTGACCGCGTAGGTGCCCGCGACGACGTTGGCCTTGAAGACGGGCGAAGTCGCGTAGCCGGAGGCATCGGTCACGACGGCGTAGTAAGGACTCGTGCCGCCGAAGGTGCCGCTCGCGCCCGTCGCCGGCGCCTCGAAGGCCACAGCCGCGCCGGCCACGGGAATGCCGCCGGGGCTCAGCAGGCGCGCGACGAAGGGCGAGCCGAAGTCGTCGCCCAGCCCCGTCACCTGCGGCGACCCCGACGCCACGAGGAGGGTGGCGCAGGTGCCCGCGTTCGGCACCGTGCTCTCGAACGGCGTGTTGGCGATGCCGGAGAAGGAAATGTCGTCCACGTCCCAGCCCTGCGCTCCGACGGCCATGTCCGTCGCGGCGCCGAAGCGCACGCGCATCGCGCCGGCCGTCGCGGGAATGGGGAAGGCGACCGTGTTGAACGCGGGGTAGCCGGCGCTCTGGCCCCCGAAGGCCGCGCGGCCGAACAGCGGGTTGGTGTCGCCTGCGATCGTCGCGTTGTAGACGCCGGGCACGAGGGCCTGCAGGTCCGTCCAGGTGTTCCCGTCGTCGAAGCTCACCTCGATCACGCCGCCATCCCACACGGTGCCGTCGAACTCGAAGTCGTGGCGGTGCCTGATCGTCATCGTGACGGTGCCGGGCGCGGCCACCGTGAGCGACGGCGAAGTGAGCCACGAGACGGTCGCGCCGCTGCCGGTCTGCGCCTTGTAGTAACGGCCGGTGGCGAGATCGCCGCCGCGCTGCCAGCGCAGCGCCTCGAACGGCGCGCCGCCGGTGAACGAGGTGGCCCACGCGGAGACCTCGCTCTCGGCGTCGTCGACGGCGGCGGATGCGGGCGCGCGGTCGTAGTGGGTCGGCAGCAGGATGCTCGCGGTGGCCGGCGTCGGCACGGCGAACGAGGGGTGCGTGACGGACGCGTCCACCGTCGCGAACCCCGGCGCCACGGCGCCGGCGAGGGTCACCCGGATGGCCACTTCCATCGTCGCGAAAGGCGCGATCGGCGGCAGCACCGCGTTGTTGTTGGCGAAGGCGATGCCGGGCGTGGCCGACGACAGCGACACCACCGCGCCGTCGAGCGTGACGGTGCCGGTGTTGCGCACCACCACGCGCACGAAGGCCGTCTCGCCGTTGTCCAGCACGCCGTCGGCGTCGCAGTACGCGTCGCCGCGCGGGTCGAAGGCGAGCGACTCGATCTTCATGTCGCCACCCGCCACGAAGCTCTCCACGACGCCGTTGTTGCTGGTCGAGAAGCGGTCGGGCGCCACGGCCCGCACGCCGGCGCCGCGCGTGGCGAAGGCCTGCGCGCAGAGCGCGAGGTCCGCCGGGTCCTGGGCGGCCATCGCGGCCAGCAACGCGTCGCGCGCTTCCAGCAGCGTCGGCGAGGCGGGCGTGAGCTTGTAGCCGGCCACGAGGTAGCGCTTCATGCGGTCCTGCGCCTGCGCGAAGGAGAGTCGCCCGCCGTCGCCGGCGATCGCCGTGTAGCACTGCCAGAGCATGGAGGCCCAGATCTCGCCCGTGTTGTGGACCTCGGAGTTCGGCCCGCCCCCGTTGGGCGGCGGGCTCGCCGGGAGCGCGTTCTCGTCGGCGATGTGCTTGAACGTGAGCGGGTTCTTCGCGAGGTCGCTCGAGTACGGGTAGCGGCGGAAGCCGGCGTAGTGCGCCGGGTTGGGCACGGTGTTTCCGGCGATGGCCGCGCCGTCGGCCGCGTAGCCGCCCACGCCGTAGACGCCGCCGAGCGGGTCGCCCTCCTTCAGCATCATGAGGAGCGAGTGGAAGTCGGCCCAGCCCTCGCCCAGGCCGCGGGCGTGGTTGGTGCCCAGGCCGTTCGCGTCCGCGACGAGGCGGTTGCTGATGTAGTGGCCCCACTCGTGGGCGACGATCGCGTTGTCCAGCGCGCCGTCGCGGTCGGGGTCCTTCGAGCGCGTCATCGTCACGGACACCGCGCCCGCGAGGGCCGCCTTGAGCGCGTTGCCGGAATCCAGCGTGACGGACAGCGAGCCGATCGTGACCGACGGGTCGGTGCCGCCCAGGCCCGGGGGCGTGGCGCCGGCGGCGTTGTTCGCGAGGATCATGCCGACGCCCCCCGCCGCCTGCACGTTCTGCGCCTTGACGATGAAGGTGCAGGAGCCGCGGTCGACCAGGACGACCTTGCCGACGACGTTGTTCTGGATCGCCGTGCAGGCGTCGGACGTCGGGGCGGCGCTGTCCGCCGCGAGGACGAGATCGGCCGTGACGTTGAAGACCGACGGGCCGAAGGAAGCCGTGCCCGTGGCATGGGCGCCGCCCGGCGTGGCCGTGAGCGAGGAGTAGGCCCGCCCCTGGAAGACGTACATGCGCATGCGGGGACGCGCGCCGTCGGAGGGCGTGAGCATGTTGGCATTGTTCACGCCGGCGTTGTCCTCGGCCTGCGCCTTCATGGGGTCGCCGCCGAGGCCGCCGCGCCCGTAGTTGTCGAACTGGGCGTTACCGTCGGCCTCCTTGAAGCCCGCGTCGTAGAACCAGTCGTGCAGCCAGTTGACCATGTAGAAGAGGTTGGTCACGGCGGCGGCCGACTGCGACTTGTTCGCGAGCGGCTCCGCGTTGTGGTCGTAGGCGTGGTCGAAGGTGGAGGCCGATGTCGTGCAGGCGCGGAAGTCCGCCGTCGCGGCAACGCCCACGTTGCACTCGGCGGGATCCACGTCCAGGCCGTCGCCGCCGGGCTGCGCCGTGCCGGAGTTGAAGCGGTTCGAGAACGCGGTGACGTTGTTGCCGTCAGTTCGCGTGGCGCCGACGGGGAGCCACGGGTCGTTGGTGGAAATGGGACCGTTCTGGAGCGTCACCAGGTTCCCCGGCACGAAGGGCGGCACGAAGCCGTCGTTCAGCCCCGTCGGGTGGGGTGTCGCGCCGCGGCCCACGGGGCTCGGCAGCGGCAGGTACGCGCCCGCGGCCTCCCCGTACACGCGGTAGGTGAAGGCCGCGTGGGCGGACTGGTTGTTGCGGAAGAGCAGGCGCCCGTCGTCGGCCGCGATCACGAAGCCGTAGTAGTCGAGGCCCGGCAGCCGCGTCTCGCGCATCTGCAGCTCCACGTACCACGCCGGCACGAGCCCGCCGGGCAGGCGGAACCACACGCGCTTGGCGCGGGCGGCCTCGTCGAGGCGCGCGCCGTCGGGGCTCAGCAGGTCCCTCGGCGCAGCGAAGTACTGGTAGCCGGCGGCCACGCTCGCGGCGGTGGCCGGCGTCTGCGCCACCGGGCGCAACGCCCCCACCACCTCCGGGCCGAAGTTGTAGTCGCCCAGCGCCGCGGCGATGGCCTGCGCGGCCGAGAGGGTGAACGGTGCCTTCGCCGACTTCGCGAGCTTCGGCGCGCGGGTGGTGGCCCCGAGGCGCCCGCCGATCGCGACGGGCTGCATCGATTCCGAGAGGATCACGGCGGCCGATTCGCGGAAGACCTCGATGCCGTCCAGCCGGTTCTGGAAGCGCACGAGGTGGCCGCCGCCGCCCAGGCGCTCGGCCGTCTTCACCTCGGCTGCCGCCGCTTCCGCCGGGCTCATGCCGTAGAGGTCGGCGAGGCCCTCGAGCGTGCGCCGCGCGGCTTCCTGCGGCGCGAGGCCGGCCATGGACTTGCGCCCGCCGATCGCCGCGCCCGGCCTCACCCACAGGAAGCTGGGCGTGCCGAGGCGCTCGTCGGCGTGGAAGCGCGAGACGCGCCCGTCCTCCCGCAATGCCTTCGCCAGCGGCACCGCGGGCGCATCGGCAAGCGCATCGACGTTCGGCAACTGCCGCGCCGAGACCTGCGTTGCGACGAGGAGGGAGAGGAGGACGGCGCCGAACTGGCGCGCGTGACGGTCGCGCAGGGGGTGCGGGTTCATGCGGGGCTCCCAGGTGGACTTGTTGTTGTGTTGTCGTGCGCTGCCCGGGCGCCCGGCCGGCTTCCCCTCCGGCGACCCGGATCCCCGCTCGGGGGATCCGGATCATACTCCTCAAGGCGCGGCCGTCTGCCAAGTCCCGCCGGGGTTCGCCACCGGCTGGAACACGCTCACCGCGGCGGCGTCCATCTTCCAGAAATAGGTCGAGCCATCCGTGTGCCGCCACAGGATGTCGGCCTTGCCGTCGCCGTCGAAGTCGCCGACCGAGCGGATCGACCACGCGGGGCCGGGGTTGCCGATCGAGCCGCCGGAGACGAAGGACGCGCCGTTCATGATCCACACCCAGGTGTCGCCCGAGGTGTGGCGCCAGAGGAGATCGGCCTTGCCGTCGCCGCTGAAGTCGGCCGCGGCCACGAGCGTCCAGTCGGCGGGCGGCACCGTGCCTGCGCTGCCGGAACCCGCGATGGCCGTGCCGTCCATGAACCAGACGTAGACCTGCCCCGTCGTCGCGTGGCGGAAGACGAGGTCGGCGCGATTGTCGCCGTCCATGTCGGCGATGTCCGCCAGGACCCAATCCGTGCCGGGGTTCGCGACCACGCCCTGCCCGATGGTCGCGCCGCCGTTCATGAGCCAGGCGTACACGGTGCCGTCGGCGTTTCGCCAGACGAGGTCCGCGCGGCCATCGTGGTTCAGGTCGCCCGCGCCGGCGAGCGTCCACACGGCCGGGTCGAGCACGCCGAGGCTGTAGTACGCGCTCGGCGCCAGCCCGTTCAGCGCCCACAGGAAGGTGAAGCCGTTCGCCGTGTTGCGCCAGAGGAGGTCGGACTTGCCGTCGCCGGTCACGTCGGCGGCGTCGACGACCACCCACTCGGGGGGCACGTCGTAGTAGTTGGCGCCGGAGACCGCGGCGCCGCTCATGGTCCACCACGAGAGGCCCGTCGCCGGCGGCGCCTCGCGCCAGACGAGGTCGGACTTGCGGTCGTCGTTCATATCCGCGTGAACGAGCGGCAGGTAGAAGATCGCCTGCGCGTTCTTCGTGATGTCCACCGTGAGCTGGCAGGTCGCCTGCATGCCGCTGCAGTAGCCGCTCCAGCCGCCGAAGAGCGAACCCGGCGCCGGCGTGGCAGTGAGCGTCACCACGCTGCCGTGCGGGAAGGAGGCGTTGCAGGTCGCGCCGCAGTCGAGGCCGGGGAGGTCGCTCGCGACGGTGCCCGTGCCGTTGCCCGACTTGAAGACGAAGAGGGGCTTCGGGCCCTGCCCGCCGAAGTCGAGCTGGCCGCGCACCTCGCCGCCGGGGAAGAGCGCCGTGTGCAGGTTCGCGTAGAAGAGGCCGTGCAGGATGTCCAGCTCGTCGCCGGCCGCGTAGTTCACGACGTTCGTGATGGGGCTCGTCATGCCGATCGAGTGCTTCACGGCGGCGTTCGCGCCGCGCGCCGCCGGCCCGTGCAGGTGCGCGCCCGTGAGCGTGCCCGACATGCCGGAGAAGGCGAGGTTGAGCGTGATGGTGTCGGCCGTCGTGTTGACGACCGCCGTCCCCGAGCCGCCCCCCGGCGCCTGCGTGGCCGGCACCTCCTGCGCGCCCTCGAGGAAGACGTCGAAGGTGACGCTCGTCACCACGGCGTCGAGCTGGCCGCGGATCTCGCCGCCCGGGAAGCCCGTCGTGTGCAGGTTCACGTACCACTGCCCCGAGAGCAGCGCGGCCTCGTCGGCTTCCAGCACGGTCGACGAGCCGGCGATGGAGCCCGAGGTTCCCGACACCGTGCCCAGCCCGATCTTCACGGCCGCGTTCACGCCGCGCGCGGCGTTGCCGTGGAAGTGGGCCGCGGTGGCCGCCGAGCCCAGGCCCTTGTAATGGAACGACCAGCGGATGGCGTTGGTGGCGTCGTCGTAGGTGACGATGCCCTTGCCCGTGGCGGCGCTCCCCGTCGGGGGCACCTCCTGCGCCCCCTCGAGGGTCACCTGCCAGATAGTGAGCGCGGCCCGGGCATCGAGGGCGGCGAGGGGAAGGAGCAGCAGCAGGACGGCGGCGAGGCGGCGTGCGGTCATCGCGTTCTCCTTTCGGTGCTCGCGCGGGCGGGTCGCCCGCATCCCCGGGGGAACACCCGGGGGCACGCGATTATTCCGCGATGGCCGCGATCCCGCTAGGGCCCTGTCAACTGCCAGGTCGCGCCGGGATCGGGCAGCGGCTGCATCGCGCTCACCGCGGCACCGTCGAGCTTCCAGAAGTACAGGGAGCCGTCCGTGTGCCGCCAGACGAGGTCGGCGCGGCCGTCGCCGTCGAAGTCGCCCACGGCGCCGATCGACCACGCCGTGCCCGGGTTGCCGAGGGACGCGCCCGACACGAACGAGGCGCCGTCCATGAGCCAAACCCACGTGTCGCCCGACGCGTGGCGCCAGATGAGGTCGGCGCGGCCGTCGCCATTCGCGTCGGCGGCGGCGGCGAGCGTCCATTCCGCCGGGGGCAGCGCGCCGGCGATCGAGGCGCCCCGCACGACCTGGCCATCCATGAACCACACCACCACCTCCCCGGTGATCGCCTGGTGGAACACGAGGTCCGCCTTGCCGTCGCCGTCCATGTCGGCCACGGCACGGATGGGCCAGCCGGGGTCCAGGCCAAGAAAGGACTGCTGGGACGCGATGGCGCCGGCCTGCATCAGCCAGGTCCACACCAGCCCGTCGGACTTGCGCCACACGAGGTCCGCGTCGCCGTCGCCGTCGAGGTCGCCTGCGCCCGCGAGTTCCCATTGGTAGCCGCCGGCGATGCCGATGTCCACGAAGGCCGTCGGCGTGGTGCCGTCGAGGATCCACAGGAAGGCGGCGCCGTCGCTCGTGCGCCGCCACACGAGGTCGCTCTTGCCGTCGCCCGTCACGTCGGCCGCGGCCGCGACGTGCCATTCCTGGCCGGCCTCGTGGTAGGCCGAGGCGGTGACCGCGGCGCCGTTCACGATCCACCACGACACGCCGGTCGCGGGCGGCACCGCGCGCCACAGGAGCTCCGACCGGCGGTCGCCGTTCGAGTCGGCGGGCACCGGCGGCAGCGCCCCGGCCTCGGGGACGGCAAGGGCGAGCAACAGGTAAAGGAAACGAGCGAGGCCGCGTGCGATCATGAACGTTCTCCCATTGGCGAATGACGCTGGTGGACCATTGTCGCGCGCTCGCATTCATTCCGCACATGAAGATCATCGATTGCATCGACCTCGCCGCGCGCTTCCGGGCGGGCTTCGGCCTGGCGGCGCCCGCGGCACCGGGGCCCACCGGCACCCTCACCGTGGCCGTCGGCGAGCGGCACGCCGCCGGCCTCTACGCCGCCCCCGGCCACGCGCTCGCGTTCACGCTGCCGGGCGAGGCCCTGCACTTCGGCTTCCGCTACGGGCTGCTGCCCGATACCTGGGGCCGCGCGGGCTTCGTGCCGACGCGCTTCCGCGCGCTCGTGGACGGCGAGGAACGGTTCGCCGCGACGGTGGACGCCGCCGACCCGGCGCAGCGCCGCTGGCACGAGGGCGCCGTTGTCCTGGAGGCGGGCCGCGCGGGCCGCGCGCTTCGCCTCGAGGCCGCGCCGGAGAAGGCCGGCGACTGCGGGTGGGGCGTGTGGCTCGACGCGCGGCTGGTGCGCCTTGGCGGCCCGCTGCCCGGCGGGGAAGCCCGGCTCGCCGACCGCGAGCTCGAAGGCCACCGGCGCGACGGGGAGTTGGCGCGGCTTCGCGCCGCGGGCTCGCGCAAGCTGAACCTCGGCGCCGGCGGGTTCCCACTGGAGGGCTGGATCAACGTGGACGGCGGCGACGGCCGCCACTACGACGCGCCCGAGGACCCGCGCGTCATCCGCCTCGACGTGTTCGAGGCGCTGGCTGCGCTGCCGGACGCCTCGATGGACTTCGTCGCCTCCGAGCAGTTCTTCGAGCACTTCACGCGCCAGGAAGGGCTGGCGATGGCGCGCGAGTGCCGCCGCGTGCTCTCGCCCGCGGGCGTCCTGCGCATCCAGGTGCCGGATCTCGAGAGCGTGGTCGCTCTCTACCGCAACGAGCTCGCCTTCGCCGACTGGGAGAAGGTGCAGCTTCCGCACCGCCTGCGCCACGTGGGCGAGACGCGCGACCCCTACGGGCGGCTCGCGCCCGGCGAGGCGTTCACGCCGGCCATCATGATCAACAACGGCTTCCACATGGACGGCCACCGCTTCCTGTACGACTTCGCCACGCTGGCGCAGACGCTGCGGCTGGCGGGGTTCGCAAGGGTCGTGCGTGCCGCCTTCGGCGAGTCGGCGCACGCGCCGCTGCGCGGCATCGACCGCCACGACGGCGGCGCGACGGGGGCCGCCTGGGTGCCCCGCGTCGCGCTGGTGGTGGAGGCCTCGGCCTAGGGACTCAGGGGGCGACCACGGCCCACGTCCCGCCCGGGGCGGAAACAGGGCCGCTGGAAGCGATGGCGCCCGCGTTCATCATCCACAGGAACATCGAGCCGTTGGTGTGGCGCAGCAGGATGTCGGCGCGCGAGTCGCCGTTGTAGTCGCCCGCCGCGGTGACCACGCTCCAGTCGAGGCCCGGGTTGCCGAGCGAGCCCTGCGCCTGGATCACGTGCCAGTTCATGAACCACTGGTAGAGCTCGCCGGTGCTGGAGCGCCACAGGATGTCGGCGCGGCGGTCGCCGTTGAAGTCGCCGGCGCCCGCGAAGGTCCATACGGCCGGGTCGAGGGCGCCCACGGTGGCCTGGGCGCTCACCGCCGTGCCGTTCATGAACCAGGTGTAGAGCGTGCCGTCGGTGCCGCGCCGCCAGAGAATGTCGGCCTTGCCATCGCCGTCGAAGTCGGCCATGTCCTGGATCTGCCACTCGTTGCCGATGGTGCCCAGGATGGCCTGGCCCGTGATCGCGCCGCCGTTCATGAGCCACACGTAGACCGTGCCGTCGTTGCGGCGCCACAGGATGTCGCCCTTGCCGTCGCCGTTGAAGTCGGCGCTGCCCACGAGCGTCCACTCCAGCCCGACGATGCCGAGGTCGGCGAAGCCGGTGATCGTCATGCCGTCGAGCGTCCACAGGTAGGCGGCGCCGTCGGAGCTGCGGCGCCAGACGAGGTCGGCCTTGCCGTCGCCGTTGAGGTCGGCGACGTCGCGCACCTGCCATTCGGGCCCGACGAAGAAGTAGTTCGCCTGCGCGATGGCGTTGGCGTTCATGTGCCACCACGACAGGCCCCCGGAGGCGTCGCGCCAGAAGAGGTCGCTCTTGCCGTCGGCGTTGGCGTCCGCGCGCGCCTGCATGAGCTGCGGCAGGGCCACGGCGTCGATCCAGGCGGCGTCGAGGCCGCCGGCCACGCTCTCGTCCTTCTGGTACGACCAGCGGAAGGTGTGCACGCCGGCCGCGGCGACGGGATAGGAGACGACGCTCCAGTCGATGGCGCCGCTCCACTCGCCCTGCAGCACGCCGTCGAGGTAGAAGCGCAGGAAGTCGAAGTTGGACTCGCTGCTCACGCGGCGCGCGAAGCTCACGGTGCCTGCCTGGGTCGCCGCCGTCACTTCCACGTCGGCGCGCTGGCTGTTGCCGATCGCCCCCGACTTGAGCGAGGCCGCGCCCTCGAAGGTGGAGTCGCCCGCCACCGCCCAGCCGGCGTTCGCGCCCGCCGAGGTCGCCCAGCCGGCCGGGAAGGCGCCGCCCACCGGCCACGGCTCGAGAATCGAGACGGTCGCGGTGGACGGCCCGCCCAGCGCCGCGCCGGTGACGCCCGTGAGCGCGAGGTTGAAGCTCTCGGTGCCCTCGGTGACCGCGTCGGCGAGAATCGTCACGTTGAAGGTCTTGCTCCCGGCGTCGCCGTCGGCCCAGTTCAGCGTGCCGGCGGCCGCGAGGTAGTCGGTCCCGGCCGTGGCCGTGCCGTCGGAGGTCGCGAAGGCCACCGAGGCCGCGCCCGCCGTGCCGCCCACGCGCGTGACGCTGATCGTGAGGAGCGCGTTGCCCTCGCTCACCGAGTAGGCGGCCGCGGAGAACTGGAGCGTCCCCGGCAGGCCCGTGAACACCGTGGGCTTCATCGCGGAGATGATCGGCGCCGTCTGGTTGATCGAGAACACGTTGTGCGACTCGTTGGGCTGGCCCACGGCGATGCCGCAGGGCAGGTTCGAGTTGCCGCAGGCGAGCGTGTTGCTCGAGAACTTGTAGACGCGCGGCTGCAGGTAGCTCATCACCGTGCCGAAATCGACATTCACGTTCAGCGGCGAGCAGCGCGGGTTCACGCAGTAGGTGACGTTGGAATCGCAGGCGAGCGTGGTGCAGGCGCCGTGCCCGAACGAGTAGCTGAAGGCTCCGTAGCCCAGCGTGCCCGAGCCCTGCGAGATCACGGTGAGCCGGTCGTGCATGCTGCCCATGTTGTGGCCCAGCTCGTGGATGAAGACGACCTCGCAGCCGGCCGTGCAGCCGGTGGTCATCGAGTACATGATGTTCGCGTCGCCGGCGACGCCGGCCGTGCCGCCTTGCCCGCTGCCGCCGATCCACGCGATGCCGCAGCCGCCGAAGTCGTCGCCGCTGCGCTGCAGCGCGACCATGTCCGCGCCCAGCGAGTTGCGCAGCGCCGCGATGTCGGCGAACACGCCCGCGCCGTTGGTGATGTCGTTGAGCGAGGTGCTGCCGCACTCGTCGGCGGTGTCGGAGTAGTTCTTCATCACCGAGCCCACCAGCCGCAGCGTGATGGCGATGCCGCTGTCCGCGTAGGTCTGGTTCGCCCGCGTGACCATGAAATTGAGCCGCGTCTGGAGGTTCGCGCCCAGCTTGTTGGCGAAGCCGTTGGTGTAGACGATGAGCAGGTCGATCACGCTGTTGGTCTTCGGCCGCCCGAACTCGGCGGTCTCGCGCACCACGGCCTCGGTGTAGGTCTCGTCCACCACCGGCACGGGAACCCGCAGGTGCGCCGGCGGCACGAGCCCGTCGTTGCGCTGCGGGATGATCCGGAGGTGCGCCTGCTCCGCGGCCATGTCGATGAGGAAGTCGTTGCCCTCGCCGGGCACGAGGCGGTACTCGCCATCGGGCGTGTTGATGCTGCCGAAGCTCCCCGAGGGGCCCGTCGTGACGATGACGCGGTAATCCTTGCCCAGCCCCGAGACCTGCCCCACCCAGGAGGCGATGCCGCCCTCGTGCCGCTCGAAGCGGTCGAAGGTGATGGGCCAGCTTTTCCCGTTCGGGAGAGCGAGGTGCGCCTCCGAGCCGATCTCCATCCCGTGAAGCGCCTTCGCGTTGAAGCGCACCGGGAAGGCCTCGCTCTTGCCGATCGCCGAGCGCTTCTGGCCTGCGAGGTGCGGCAGCGGCGTGAGGATGTCCGGCGCGGCGGCGGCGGCGAGGCTCGTGCACAGGGCGGCCAGGACGAGGGCGAGTCGGCGGAAGGGCATGGAGGGTCTCCGGGAAGGGCGGGGCGGGGGCGGCAGCAGTCTACCGCGCCGTCAGGCGGCGCGGGCGTTGATCCGGGCAAGGTGGCGCGAGACGAGCGCCGCGTCACCGGCGGTGGCGGCGACGTAGTCCCACACCTTCTGTGCGCGGCCGCTCGCGTCGAAGGCCTCGCGGCCCAGCTCGCGGCCGCGGATGTCGAAGACGCGGTAGCCCAGGCCGGCGAGGAAGTCCCACACCTCCACGGGCTGCGTGCCGTACTGCACGCTCGAGTTCATCCCGAACTCGAACGAGACGATCGGCCCGTGGCGCGCGAGCAGCGTCCGCGCCCCCTTGAGGATGCCGAAGTCGCCGCCTTCGGCGTCGATCTTCACGTAGCGAAGCCGCGCCAGCCCCCCCAGCACGTCGTCGAGGCGCTTCACGGCGACGGTGATGTGCTCCTTCTCGACGGGCTGGTCGTAGACGCGCTCCCGGAGCCCGCTGTACTCCGGCAGGTTCTTCACGAGCACGAAGTCGGACGAGCCCTCGAAGTCGGCGAGCGCCATCGGGTAGAGCGTCACGACGGCGCCTTCGGGACGCGCGGCGCAGCCCTCGCGGAGGGCCTGCTGGCAGGCGGGGATGGGCTCGAAGGCGTGGACGTGCCCGCCCGGCGCCACCTTCGCCGCCATGGGAAAGGCGTGCCGCCCGGTGTGCGCGCCCACGTCCGCGCAGGTGTCGCCGGGGCGGAGGAAGGATTCGTAGAAGGACTGGAGCATCGCCTCGTAGTCGGTGCGGTGCTCCGCCACGGCGGCGGGCTTGCGGGTGAAGGGCCAGATCATCCCGCAAGGATAAACGGTAAACGCGCCCGGCACCTTCGCCGGGCGCGCGGGTCAGGGCGCGATCACCTGCCAGGTGCCCCCCGGGTTGGCGACCGGCGTGGCCGACGACACGGCCGCGCCGTTCATCTTCCAGTAGTAGGTGGTGCCGTCCGTGTGCCGCCACACCAGGTCGGCCTTGCCGTCGCCGTCGAAATCGGCCACCGAGCGGATCGTCCACCCGGCGCCGGGATTGCCGATCGAGGCGCCGGAGACGAAGGAAGCGCCGTTCATCACCCACACCCAGGTGTCGCCCGCCGACGAACGCCAGAGCAGGTCGGCCTTGCCGTCGCCGCTGAAGTCGGCCGCCGCGAGGAGCTGCCAGGTGGCGGGGTCGAGCGTGCCCGGGGAGGCCGCCGAGGCGAGCGCCAGCCCGTTCATGAACCACACGAACACCTGCCCGGAGGCGGCGTTGCGGAACACGAGATCCGCGCGGCCGTTGCCGTCCATGTCCGCGAGGTCGACGATGGCCCAGCCGGCGCCGGGATTGCCGATGACGCCCTGCGAGGCGATGGCGCCGGCGTTCATGAGCCAGCCGTACACCGTGCCGTCGGCGCCGCGCCAGACGAGGTCCGCGCGCCCGTCGCCGTCGAGGTCGGCCGCGCCCACGAGGGTCCACGCGGCCGGGTCGAGGATGCCGAGGTCGGCGAAGGCGGCCGGCGCGAGGCCGTCCAGCCGCCACAGGTAGGTCGCGCCGTCCGTGCCGCGGCGCCAGACGATGTCGGCCTTGCGGTCGCCGTCCAGGTCGCCCACGTCCGCCACCTGCCATTCCGAGCCCACCGCGAAGTAGCTCGCGGCGCCCGCCGCGGCGCCGTTCATCGCCCACCACGACAGCCCCGTGCCGGGCGCGGCCTCGCGCCAGAAGAGGTCGGCGCGGCCGTCGCCGCCGGTGTCGCCGCGGACTACCGGCAGGAAGGTCGCCGCCACCGTGCACGCGCTCGTGATCGTGTTCGTGGTGTAGGTCGTGCCCGCGAGCGAGCCGCCGCAGGTGCCGCCCACGGTGGCGTAGTAGCCCGGGTCGGGCGTGACGGTGAACTGCGTGGTCGTCCCCGTGACCACCGACTGCGGCGTGCTCGGGGCGATGGCGCCGTGGGGCCCGGCGCTCGGGGTCACGGTCACCGACACGTTGTCGTTGTAGGTGACGGTGATGTCCACGCCGTCCACTGCCGTGTTGGAGAAGTCGTTGTCGTAGAAGACGCCGAAGTTCGTGGCGTTCACTTCGGCGGGCGTGAGCGTCGCGCCCCACAGGTCCGCCGCGCCGCCCACCGTCAGGCCCTGCCCGCCGCCGATCGGGTTGCCGCAGTTCGGGACGCTCGTGCTGCCCGGCCCGTTGAGGGTCTTGAAGTTCCCGGTCTGCGCGCCGGCCTTCACGAGGCGGATGCGGTCCTGCGTGGAGACGTCGTTGAACGAGGAGACCGAACGCACCGTCACGCCGAGCACGGTGGCCCCGGCCGGGATCGAGAAGCCCCAGTTGGTGAGCGTGAGCGAGGTCGAGGTGGACCCGTCGCCCAGCGCGCAGCTGCCGTTGATCGAGGCTGCATTGCTGGCGTTCGTCCAGGTGCCGCCCGCCGCCACCGTGCCCGCGGCATTGCGCGACTGCGACTGGATGGCGGCGTGGGAGGCGCCCGCGAGCGCGAGCAGGGCGGCGGCGAAGGCGGCCCGCAGCCGCCGTGTCGTGGCAGGGTTCATGGCGAACTTCCCTCCGGGTCGGACGCGACGGCCCACGCTACGCCGCGAGGCCCGCGGGCGCAACCCGGCTCGTCACCGGGAAGCGACCGGGGCGCGCGACGAGGCTCGCTACGGCCCGACGATGCGCCAGGTGCCGCCGGGGTTGGCGATGGGCGCCATCGCCGTCACCCCGGCGCCGTCCACGACCCACAGCCAGGTCGTGCCGTCCACGAAGCGCCAGACGATGTCGGCGCGGCCGTCGCCCGTGAAGTCCGACACGGCGTGGATCGCCCAGCCCGGTCCGGCATGGCCCATGAACGCGGCGGAGCCGACGGCCGTGCCGTCCATGCGCCAGGTCCACACGTCCCCGTTGGCCCCGGCCCACAGGATGTCCGCGGTGCCGTCGGCGTCGAAATCCGCGGCGGCCGCGACCTGCCAGAAATCCGCGTCGACGGTGCCGAGGAAGGTGCTGGAATGCAGGGCGGTGCCGTTCATGCGCCAGATCGCCACCCCGCCATCCCGGTCGTTGCGCAGCAGCAGGTCGGCCTTGCCGTCGCCGTCGAAATCCGCGAGGCCGGCGATCTCCCACGGATCGGGCACGGCGCCGGGAGAGCCCTGCGCGAGGATGCCGCCGCCGTCCATCAGCCACGCGTACAGCAGGCCGTCCGCCTCGCGCTGGAAGAGGATGTCGGCCTTGCCGTCGCCGTTGAAGTCGGCGCTGCCCATGAGCATCCACCCTTCCCCCACGACCCCGAGGTCCGCGAATCCCGTGATCGCCGTGCCGTCGAGGAACCACAGGTACGCCGAGCCGAGCACCGGGTTCCACCACAGCAGGTCCGCCTTGCCGTCGCCGTTCGCGTCGCCGACGTCGGCGACCTCCCAGGGTGCGGGAACGATGCCGAAGAAGGTGCCGGCGATGTCGGTGCCCTCCATGCGCCAGAGGGCGAGGCCGCCCGAGTCGTCGCGCCACACGAGGTCGGCCTTGCGGTCGCCGCTGATGTCCCCGCGCGGCCGCGGCACCGTGGCGAGCGCGGTCACCGCTTGCGGCCAGGCATTCGAGGCCGAAGCGAGGTAGCGCGCGTCGCCCGCGTAGTCCGCGGTGAGCGCGCGCGCGCCGGCCACGAGCAGCGCCGTGGAAAGCTGCGCCCTGCCGGTGGCGTCCAGCGACGCGGTCCCGATCGCGGTGCCGTCCGCCCGGAAGACGACGCCTCCCGTGGGCGGCCCGTAGGCGCCCGCGACGACGGCGGTGAGCGTGACGGGGATGCCGGCCACCGAGGGATTGGCAGACGACGCGAGCGCGACCGAGGCGGCCGCCTTGCCCGTGGTCGAGGTGAAGGTCGCCGTGTAGGAGCCCACCGTGAGCGCCGTCGTGCGGCTGCTCGAGGGCACTCCCGCGGCGGCGTGGCGCACGCACACGGTCGCGCCCGCCGGGATCGTGCCCGGCAGCGTCGTGTAGCCGCCGGCGTCGCAATCGATGGAATACGCGCCGTCATGCACGGCGATGGGCGCGGGGCCCGTGAGGCCGGTGATCGACGCGGGGCCGGCGGTCACGATCGCGCCGATCGCCACGCCCGCCTGCGGCGGGAACGAGAAGGGCGCCGGGGACTGCTCGGCGACGAAGCGCGCGATGAAGGGCTCCAGCACGCCGCTCGCCGCCTCGTGGTAGCCCGCGACGAGGATCCTCCCATCCGCCGTGGCGGCCACGGCGAACGCGGCGTCCTGGCGGGCGCCCAGGGTGAGCGTCACCTTGCCTCCCGTGCCGAAGCTCGTGTCGAGCGCGCCTCCGGCCGTGTAGCGCGCCACCGCCACGTCGCGGTCGACGCCCGCCACCTGCCAGCTGCCCGCCGCGATGATCGTGCCGTCGGCCGCGAGCGTCACCGCGCGGGCCTCGTCGGCGCCCGGACCGAAGGACGTGAGGACCTGGCCGCTGCCGTTGAAGGTCGTGTCGAGGGACCCGTTGGCGTTGTACCTCGCGAGGCCGAATCCCGAATCGGCGCCGCCCGTCGATCCCGCGGCCACGATGCGGCTGTCCGGCTGGATGGCGATGTCCTGGACCGAGTCGTCCAGGGTGGTGAAGCTCGTCGTGACGAGGCCGGCCGTCCCGAACGTCGCATCGGGCGCGCCGGCCGGCGTGAGCCGGACGAGGGCGAAGTCGCGGTTGCCGCCGCCCCCGTAGGCGGTGCCGCCGGCCACGATGGCGCCGTCGGCCTGCAGCGCGACCGTCGTGAGCGTCGCGTACAACCCACCCATCGGCATGACCACGCTGCCCGTGCTGTTGAAGGTCGTGTCCGGCGTGCCATCGGCATTGAGCCGGATGATCAGGAACTTCGGCACCGAGGCCGGCGCGTTGTCGTGCCCCACCGCGACGATGCGGCCGTCGGGCTGGAGAGCGAGCGCGTTGAGGACGTCGTACTTCGCGCCCGAGGTGCGCCAGACGCCCATGAGGTTGAAGGAGGGATCGGGCAGGCCGTTGGCGAGGAAGCGCGCGACGAACGTCGCGTTGTACGCCCCGTCGGCGAAGTGCCCGGCCACGACGATGCGCCCGTCGGGCTGCACCACCATGCCGTTGGCGTAGTCCGTGCCCGTGCCGATGGGGGTGATCGCGATGCCGGAACACGCGCCGGGCGCGTCGCACCCGAAGTCCGCGTCGGGCGTGCCGTCGGCGTGGAAGCGCGCGATCGCGACGTCGTAGGTTCCTGCGACGTTCGCGTAGCCCGCGGCGAGCACCTTGCCGTCGGCCAGTCGCGCCACCGCGCGCCACTCCGCGGCCGGCCAGGCCCCGAAGTCCGTGCGCACGACGCTCCCGCCGGCGAAGGCGAGGTCCTGCAGCCCCGAGGGCAGGAGCCGCCCGATGGCGAAGTCGCCCGCGACCGTGCCCGCGAGCGCGATGCGCCCGTCGGGAGCGACCGCCATGCCCCGCGCGCCAGTGGCCGACGAGACGCCCATCAGGGCCTTGCCATCCATGCCGAACGACGCGTCCGGCGTCCCGTTCGCGTGCAGGCGCACCACCGCGAAGTCGATGCCGGCGTTCATCGTGGCCATGCCGGACACCAGGATCCGGCCGTCTCCGGCGAGAGCCACGGAGAAGGCCGTGTCGTGCGTGCCGATCCCGATCGTCGCCTTGCCGGTGAGGTTGAAGCTGGCATCGAGGGCGCCGGCGTCGGTGTAGCGCAGCACCGCGAAGTCGTTGTTGGCCCCGTTGAAGGCGAGCCCCGCCACCACGATGCGGCCGTCGGGCTGGAGGACGACGGCGTGGCCGCGGTCGTCGCCGGATCCGACGGCCGTGATGACCTTGCCCGTGCCGCCGAAGGCCGCGTCCAGCGACCCGTCGGCGAGGTATCGCGCGACCGCCACGTCGTTGTTCGCGCCGTTGTGGCTGAAGCCCGCGACGACGATCCTGCCGCCGCCGGCGATCGCCACGCCGTGGGCGTAGTCGTTGCCGCCGCCCATCGGCGTGACCACGACGCCGGTGCCGTTGAAGGACGGGTCGAGGGTTCCGTTGGCGAGGTAGCGCAGCACCGCGAAGTCGTAGTCGGTGCCGTTGTGGCCCCGGCCGGCCACGACGATCTTCCCGTCGGGCTGGAGGGCGACCGCGTGGCCCACCGCGTCGGTCGTGCCGATGGACGTGGTGACGAAGCCCGTGCCGTTGAAGGAGGTGTCGAGCGTGCCGTCGGGCAGGTAGCGGACCACGGCGACGTCGGACTTCCCGGTGCCGGTGACGAACCCGGTCACGACGATCTTGCCGTCGGCCTGCAGCGCGATGGCCTGGGCGCGGTCGCCGATGGTGCGAAGCGCGCTCGTGACCTTGCCCGGGCAGGTGCCCGGCGTCGCGCAGCCGAAGTCGGTATCCGGCGACCCGTCCGCCCGGTAGCGGGCCAGGGCGAACAGGCCGACGCTGGTGGGACCCGACTCCCCGGCCACGAGGACGCGGCCGTCGGGCTGCACGGCCACGGCGTAGGCCGCGTCGGTGCCCGATCCGGCGAAGGTGCGGCGGACGATGCCGCCCGTGCCGAAGCCCGTGTCGAGGTCGCCCGGCGCCGATGCCGCGGGAAGGGCGACGAGGCCGGCGAAAAGCGCGATGGCCGCAGCGGCGCGCGCCGCGCGGAATTGGCGAAGTATCCTGGACATGTCGACCTCGCGATGCGTTGGGAATGAGCGGGAGGCCGAGGCCTCCCGCGACTGCCGGCCGCGAGCGCTACGGCTGCGCGAGCGTCCAGATGGCGCCGGGGTTGCCCAGCGAAGGCGCGGCCGTGGGCGCGTTCACCTGCATCAGCCACACCACCACCTCGCCCGTCGTCGCGTGCCGGTACACGATGTCGGCGTACCCGTCGGCGTTGAAGTCGCCGAAGCCCTGGATCACCCACTCCGGCCCCACGTCCGCCTGCTCGACATAGGCCTTCACAGTGGCCCCGTTCATCGTGAACAGGTAGTTGTTGCCCGTCGTGTGCCGCCACTGGATGTCGGCGCGCCCGTCACCGTCGAAGTCCGCCAGCCCCTGCACCTGCCAGTCCAAGGTCAGCGTCGGCAGCACCGGCGCGGCACCCGCCACCGTGAGCCCGTTCATCGTCCAGACATACACCTCGCCCGTGCTGGTGTTCCTCCACACGATGTCGGCACGGCCGTCGCCGTCGAGATCGTCGGCGCCCTGCACCACCCACTCCAGCGGCAGCGTGCCGCCGAAGAAGCCCTGGCTCGTGATCAGCCCGTCGCTCATCAGCCACAGGTAGTTCTGCCCGTTGGAGCGCCGGAACATCACGTCCGCCCGGCCATTGCCGTCGAAGTCCGCCACCGCCACCGGCGTGTACTCCAGCGGCACCACGCCCGTGTTCACGAAGCCCACCGGGTAGGTGCCCTTCATGAACCACAGGTACGTCGCCCCGTCGGTGCGCCGCCAGAAGAGGTCGGCGTGGCCGTCGCCGTTGAAGTCGCCCGTGGCCACGATCTGCCACGCGTTGTCGACGATGCCGTAGAAGAAGCCCGTGAGCGCGCCTGCGTTCATGTCCCACACCGCGAAGCCGCCGTCGCTCGCCCGCCACACCAGGTCGCTCTTGCCGTTGCCGGTGGTGTCCGCCGCCGACAGCCGGGTCGCGAACGGCCGGTCGTAGGAGAGGATCCGCGCGTTGCCGTAGTCGTTCACGTACAGCCGCCCAGCGCGGTCGAGCGCAATGCCGACCGGGGCGAAGAGCTTCGACGCGGTCTGGCCCGAGGTCCCCGTCGCGAAGTCTGGCTGGCCCACGAGCCCCGTGGCCGCCATCCCGTTCGAGAACGGCGGGGCGTAACGGACGACGCGGTGATTGCTGAGCTCGCCCACGACCAGGCCGCCTCCCGAGTCGACGGCGATGCCGATCGGGTTCCGGAGCGTCGTCGCGGTCGTCCCGCCGGCCGTGGAAACGAAGTCCGCCTGCCCGAGCACGAGGTCGGCGGCCATGTTGGTCGCGAACGGCGGCGAAAAGCGCAGGACGCGATTCTGGATGGACACGGCGAAGTAGAGGCGCCCGTCCGAGTCGAACGCGAGACCGGAATCCCCCCCCGAGAAGCGCGAGGCGCTGGCCGGCTCCCCGGTACCCGTGGACAGGTCCGGCTGCCCGATCGCGAAATCGGCGGTGAAATCGCCGTACGGATTCACGTATCCCAGGATGCGCCGGTTGGACGAGTCATAGACGAAAAGCGTCCCGCCACCGACCGCCACGGCCCGTGGTGCGGCCAGGCTGTTGGCGCTCACGCCGCCGTTGTTGGAAACCCCGGTGGTGAAGGACCCGCCCTGCCCGTAGACGCGCGTGGCGGCCATGCCCGTGGAGAACGGCGGCACGAACTGCAGGACGCGGTTGTTGCCCGCGTCGGAGACATACAGCGCTCCCGCCGGGTCGACCGCGAGGCCGTAGGGAATGCACAGCGTCGCGGCCGAAGGCGTGGCCGACCCCCGGTTGCACGCTCGCGAGAACTCGTCGGGCTGGCCGAGGATGAGGTCCGCCGGCTGCGCATTGCTGAAGGCGTGCGCGCTGGGCCAGGACATGACGCGATTGCCCTGGTAGTCGGCCGAGAAGAGACGGCCGCTGGCGGAGTCGACGACGAGGTGCAGGAGCGAGGCCTGGCTCACGGTGGACGCCCCCGGGAACCCCAGGACCTCCTCGCCCACGGCCGGGTTGAGGTCGACATTCGCGGTGAAGTTCGGCTGGCCCAGCACGCGGTCGGCGATGCCATCCAGGGGTGATGCCGCGTACAGCGTGAGGTTGGCGAGGGTCGAGGTGCCGCCGCCGGGCGATGGCGTCGACACCGTGATGGCGAACGGCCCGCCCGAGGCGATGTCGCTCGCCGGGATCTGCGCGACGAGCCGGCGATCCGAGATGAAGGCGGTCGGCCGCGGCGAGCCGTTCCAGTTCACCACGGAATCGCCGTGGAAGCCGCTGCCGTTCACCGTGAGCGTGAAGGCGCCGCTGCCGGCCGGAACGGCCGTGGGGCTCACCGACGCGAGCGACGGCGCGATCCTCGCCCGTGGCATGTCATAGCGGATCACCCGGCCATTGGCATAGTCGCCGGCAAGCAGGTTCCCGCGGCGGTCGACCGCGACGCCGAAAGGCGTGCAGAACGTGTCGGCCGTGGGCGCGGCAAGGCCCCGGTTGCACGAGCCCGACGTGAAGTTGGCCTGCCCGACCGCCGCCGTGGCCGAGGCGCCGTTGGCGAGCGTCGTGAAGCGCAGCAGCCGGCTGTTTCCGTAATCCGCGACGTAGACGACCCCTTCGCGATCCACGGCCACGCCCGTCGGTGAGTTGCAGGCGCTGGCCGTCGTGCCGGCGCCGCCCGTCGTGAAGAGCGCCTGGCACAGGACGAGGTCCGCGGTCGCGTCGCCGCCCGCCACCCCGCCGTCGTAGCGAAGCACGCGGTGGTTGCCCTCGGAAGCGACCCACAGGTTGTTGTTCGCGTCGACGGCGACGCCGTTCGGGCGGTTCAAGCCCGTCGCGGTGGTGGCCGCCGCGCCGGTCGTGAAGTCGGCCTGGCCGAACACCTTGTTGGCGGATGCGCCGGTGGACGCGGGCGCCGCGAAGCGCAGGACGCGGTTGTTGCCGGTGTCGGCCACGAACAGGTTGCCCGACGCGTCGAGCGCGAGCCCCTGCGGCTGGTTGAGCGTGTTTCCGGCCAGCGTTCCGCCGCGGTTGACGGACCCCACGGTGAAATCGGCCTGCCCGACGACCTCGGCGGCATCCATGCCGCTCGCCAACGGGGGCCGGTAGATGACGATCCGGTTGTTCCCGTTGTCCGCCACGTACACGCGCCCAGCCTGGTCGATGGCGATGCCGATCGGCCCGCACAGGGTGTTCGCGGCCACGGCAGCGGTGCCGCGGTTGCACGCGTCCGAGGTGAAGTTTGCCTGCCCCAGGACCAGGTTGGCCGCCTCGCCGTTGGCGAAGCCCGCGGCGGAGGAAAAGCGCAGCACGCGGCTGGCGTTGTAGTCCACCACCCACAGCGCGCCCGTGACGGGGTCCTCGGCGATCTGGGGGGCGCCCTTGAAATTCGTCGCGGAGGCCGCGCCTCCCCCGGCGGTGGTGAAGTCCGGCTTGCCGAGCACGGCATCGGCGGCCAGATCCAGCGTGGCGGCCAGGGCGGCGGCGGGGAAGGCGGCGATCGCCAGCGCGACCCGCGCAGCGACGGTTCGAAAGGGGAGAGGTCTCACGGTACGCTCCTCGGTTCTCGGGTGGGCGGGTACGGTGCTGCCGTCGACGCGCGGCTCGGGCCGCGTCTCGTTACGATGAACCATACTACAGAGCCTCCCCGCCCTGCTGCCGAAAATCTGGCACGCGGGATGACCGTGCTACGGCTGT
>JAHCAK010000038.1 GCA_019634955.1 Burkholderiales bacterium | reverse complement strand
GCACGGCGGGGAGCTTGGGGCATGAGCCCTCCCGGACCACTCTGCCCACCCTGCCGCCGGTGGCGACGGTCAACCCTTTTCGTTGGCCTCGAAGGCGAGCCCGACGGAGTTCCACTCGTCGCGCTCCGCCTCGAGCGCGATCGCGACCAGCGTGTTGTCGGCGAGCCAGCCGTTGCCGACCTCGAGCCGGAAGCCCTTGCCGCGGCGCGCGAGCGCGAGCGACGGCAGCCGCAGCGTGCGCCGGCTGCGGTAGAAGATCACCGCGAGGCGCAGGCACAGGGCGAGGGTGGCGAGCGAGGGGTCGTCGTCGAAGGCCTCGCGCATCTTGCTGAGGCGCCCGCGCTGCGCCAGCACGAGGTTGGATAGCCAGCCCTGCTCCTGGCGCGAGAAGCCGGGCATGTCCGCGTTGGCGAGGATGTAGGCCGTGTGCTTGTGGTAGGCGCCCTGCGAGATGGTGATGCCGATCTCGTGCAGGCGCGAGGCCCAGTCGAGGAACATCTCCGCGGTGACGCCCTTCTCGTCGCGCACCGGCTCGAGCTGGCGCAGGAGCTCGCGCGCGAGGCGCCCCACGCGCTGCGACTGCACCTGGTCGGCGTGGTAGCGGCGCACGAACTGGTCGACCGTCACCTCGCGGATGTCGCGGTGGTGCACGCGCCCCAGCAGGTCCCAGAGGACGCCCTGCCGAAGCGCCCCCTCGGCGAGCGTCATCTGCCGCAGCCCCAGCTCGGCGAAGATGGCCGACATGATGGCGAGGCCGCCGGCGAAGACCGGCAGGCGCTCCTCGCGAAGCCCGGGCAGGGAAAGCTTGCGGATGTCGCCGGCGGCGAGGGCCTGGTCGCGCAGCCACTCGAGGCCGTCGGCGGTGATGCCGCGCTCGGCGATGCCGGAGGCCACCATCGCCTCCGAAAGCGACCGCGCGCTGCCGGAGGAGGCGACCGCCTCTCGCCACCCCGTCTTCTCGAAGCGCGAGACGATCGTCTGCACCTGCTCGCGCGCCGCGAGCTCCGCGGCCTTCATCGCCTTCTTGTCGATCTTCCCCTCGGGGAAATAGCGGCGCGTCCAGCTCACGCAGCCCATGTAGAGGCTTTCCATCACCTTGGGCCTGAGGCGCACGCCGATGATGAACTCGGTCGAGCCGCCGCCGATGTCCACCACGAGCCGGTTGCGGTCGGTGAGCGGCAGCGAGTGCACCACGCCGGAGTAGATGAGCCGCGCCTCCTCGCGCCCCGAGATCACCTCGATCGGGAAGCCGATGACCTCCTCGGCGGCCTGCAGGAACTCGTCGGCGTTCTTGGCCACGCGCAGCGTGTTGGTGCCGACCACGCGAACCGACTCCGCGGGCATGCCGGCGAGCCGCTCGGCGAAGCGGCGCAGCGCGGCCAGCGCGCGCTCCTGCGTGGGGACGTCGAGCCGCCGGTCGGGGCCGAGCCCGGCGCCGAGGCGCACCGTCTCCTTGATGGCGTCCAGCGGGTAGATCTGGTCGTCGACCACGCGGCCGACGGCGAGGTGGAAGCTGTTGGAGCCGAGGTCGACCGCGGCGAGGGTGGTATATTCCATGGTGACTGCGCGGGCGTGGGCGCCCTTCTTGTCCGGGCAGTATGGCACAGTTCCGCGCCCTCTCCGGGGCGCCCGGGCGCCGTCACGAAACGGTCACGCATCGGTCGCACAATCGTGGGTAACAAGCCCAAGTCCGACTCCCGCCGGGTGCCTCCCCTGCCGCCAGAGCACTTCCTCAACCGCGAGCTGCAGGCCCTCAAGTTCAACCGCCGCGTGCTCGCGCAGGCCGAGGACCGCGCCACGCCGCCGCTCGAGCGGCTCAAGTTCCTCTGCATCGTCTCGTCCAACCTCGACGAGTACTTCGAGATCCGCGTGGCCGGCGTGAAGGAGCAGTTGAAGCTCGGCGCCGCCGCGGCGGAGGCCGACGGGCTCGCCCCGCGGGAGATCTACTCGCGCCTCACCACGATCGCGCGCGAGCTCGTGGCGCGGCAGTACGTGCTCCTGAACGAGGAGATCCTGCCGGCGCTCGCCGCGGCCGGCATCCGCTTCCTGCGGCGCGGCGAGTGGACGCCCGCGCAGCAGGAGTGGGTGCGCGAGTTCTTCTTCCGCGAGATGATGCCGGTGCTCACGCCCATCGGCCTGGACCCCGCGCACCCTTTCCCGCGCGTCTTCAACAAGAGCCTCAACTTCGCCGTCGAGCTGGACGGGCGCGACGCCTTCGGGCGCGACTCGCGCGCGGCCATCGTGCAGGCCCCGCGGGTGCTGCCGCGCGTGATCCGCCTGCCGCGCGGCGTGGCCGGCGGCCCCGACGACTTCATCTTCCTCACCTCCATCCTGCACGCCCACGTGGGCGAGCTCTTCGCGGGCATGAACGTGGTGGGCTGCCACCAGTTCCGCGTGACCCGCAACTCCGACCTCTTCGTCGAGGAGGAGGAGGTGAAGGACCTGAGGAAGGCCCTGCAGGGCGAGCTCCCGCAGCGCCACCTCGGCGACGCCGTGCGCCTGGAGGTCGACGACACCATGACCCCGGCGATGGCGTCCTTCCTCCTCGAGCAGCTGGGGCTCGCCGAGACGGATCTCTACCGCGTGAACGGGCCCGTGAACCTCGTGCGCCTCATGAGCGTGCCCGACCAGGTCGACCGCCCCGACCTCAAGTACCGGCCCTTCCAGCCGGGCCTGCCCAAGGCGCTCGCGAAGTCGAAGGACCTCTTCGAGACCCTGCGCAAGGGCGACGTGTTGCTGCACCGGCCGTTCCAGTCCTTCGCGCCCGTGATCGACTTCATCCGCGAGGCGGCGCGCGACCCGCAGGTGGTCGCCATCAAGCAGACCGTCTACCGCACCGGCACCGACTCGGTGATCATGCAGACGCTCATCGACGCGGCGCGCGCCGGCAAGGAGGTCACGGTCGTCGTGGAGCTGATGGCGCGCTTCGACGAGGAAGCCAACATCAACTGGGCGGCCAGGCTGGAGGAGGTGGGCGCGCACGTGGTCTACGGCGTCGTGGGCCACAAGACGCACGCCAAGATGGCGCTCGTGGTCCGGCGGGAGGAGGGGCGGCTCATGCGCTACGTCCACCTGGGCACCGGCAACTACCACCCGCGCACGGCGCGCCTCTACACCGACTTCGACCTGCTCACGGCGAGCCCCGGGATCTGCGCCGACGTGAACGAGGTCTTCCAGCAGCTCACGGGGCTGGGCAAGGCCACCAAGCTGCGCCACGTGTGGCAGTCGCCTTTCACCTTGCACCAGCGCGTGCTCGAGGCGATCGAGGGCGAGACGAGGAACGCCCGCGCCGGCAAGCCCGCGGCGATCACGGCGAAGATGAACGCGCTGCTCGAGCCCGCGGTGATCGAGGCGCTCTACCGCGCCTCGCAAGCCGGCGTGAAGGTGGATCTCGTCGTGCGCGGCGTCTGCGCGCTGCGCCCGGGGGTGGCGAAGCTCTCCGAGAACATCCGCGTGCGCTCGATCGTCGGGCGCTTCCTCGAGCACACGCGCATCTTCCGCTTCGCCAACGGCGGCAAGGAGCGGGTGTGGCTCTCCAGCGCCGACTGGATGGACCGCAACTTCTTCCGCCGCATCGAGCTCGCCTTCCCGGTGGAGGACCCGAAGCTCGCGCGGCGCATCGTCCGCGAGGGCCTCAAGCCCTACCTGGACGACAACACGCAGGCCTGGGAGATGCAGCCGGACGGCACCTACCAGCGGCGCAAGCGCGCGCGCGGCAGGAAGCGGTGCGCCCAGGCGGAGCTGCTGGCGCTCCTCGCCTCCCCGTGAGCCGCGCGGGCGGCGGCCCGCGCTACCAGAACTGCCACCAGCGCTTGCGGTTGCGGCCCTCGGCGGCGAGGGGGTCAGCCGGGTAGTTCCGCGCGAGGACCTTCTTCGCGTCGTCGCGCAGCTCCGGCAGGCCCATGCGGTCGTAGCCCTCGACGAGGATCTCGAGCGCCTCGCGGCGCACCGGGGAGCCGGGGAATCGCACCAGGATGTCCTGCGACCGGTTCACCGCCGACAGCCACGCGCCGCGCCGCAGGTAGTAGCGCGCCACGTGCAGCTCGTGCCGCGCGAGGGCGTCCACCAGCAGGTCCATGCGCGCGCGCGAATCCTCGGCGTAGCGGCTGTCGGGGAAGCGGTTCACCAGCTCCTTGAACATCTCGAAGGACTCGCGCGCGGCCTTGGGGTCGCGGTCGGCGAGGTCCTGCCCGCCGAGGAACCCGGCCAGGGGCCCCAGGTCCTCCTTGAAGTTCGCGAGCGCCTTCAGGTAGAGCGCGTAGTCGAGGTTCTGGTGGTTCGGGTAGGCCTTGATGAAGCGGTCCAGCGCGGCGATGGACTGGGCCGTCTCGCCTTCCTTGTAATAGGCGTAGGCGGAGTCGAGCTGCGCCTGCTGCGCGAAGCGCCCGTAGGGGAACTTGCTCTCGAGCTGCTCGTAGAGCTTGACGGCGCCCAGCCAGTTGCCGTTGTCGAGCTCCTCCTTGGCGGCGCGGTACCAGTCGGCCGCCTGCCAGTCGCGCCTCTCGTCGAGCTTCCTGTCCAGCCAGCCGCAGCTCGCGAGCATCATGCCGAGCGCGGCGACGAGCACTGCCGTTACACTTCGCTTCATGGTCGATCCCGTGGCGGAACCCGCGAATTATACCCGCGCCGGGGAGGCGCCCCCGCGGATCGCGCTTTCGGTCGACGGCTCGCTCGCCGGGCTGCGGCTCGACCAGGCGCTGGCGCGGCTGCTTCCGGGGGAGTCGCGGACGCGGCTGGCCCGGCTGGTGGAGGAAGGCGCGGTGCGCGTCGACGGCGAGCCCGCCCGGCCGCGCGACCGCCTGCGCGGGGGCGAGCGGCTGGAGGTGACGCTCACGCCCCGCCCGGAGGAAGCGGCCTTCCGCGCCGAGGACATCGCGCTGGAGGTGATCCACGAGGACGAGGAGATCCTGGTGATAGCCAAGCCTGCCGGACTCGTGGTGCACCCCGGCAGCGGCAACTGGGCCGGGACGATGCTCAACGCGCTGCTGCACCGCGTGCCGGCGCTCAAGGGCCTGCCGCGGGCGGGCATCGTGCACCGCCTCGACAAGGAGACGAGCGGGCTGCTCGTGGTGGCGCGCACCGAGGCGGCCATGCAGGACCTCGTGCGCCAGCTGCAGGCGCGCACGGTGAAGCGGACCTACCTCGCCGTCGCGCGCGGCGACGTGCCGGAGTCCGGCACGGTCGAGGCGCCCATCGGCCGGCACCCGGCGCAGCGCACGCGCATGGCCGTGGTGCCCGGTGGCAAGCCCGCGGTGACGCACTACCGCGTGCGCGAGCGCTTCGCGGCGCACGCGCTGCTCGAGTGCGACCTCGAGACGGGGCGCACGCACCAGATCCGCGTGCACCTCGCCTCGATCGGGCACCCGCTGGAGGGCGACCCGCTCTACGGGCCGCGCGGCGCGCGGCGCCTGCCGAGGCAGGCGCTGCACGCCTGGAAGCTCGCCTTCATCCACCCGCGCACGCGAAAGACGGTGCGCTTCACGGCCCCGCCGCCGGCGGATTTCGAGGCGCTCGTGCGCGCCCTCCGGGCGGGCGCGTGAGGCTGCACCCGGACTGGATCGTCCCCGACTGGCCGGCACCGGTGCGGGTGCGGGCTTTCGTCACCACGCGCGCCGGCGGCGTGAGCGAGGGCGAGTACGGCACCCTCAACCTGGGCGAGCGCAGCGGCGACGACCCGACCCACGTGGCTGCCAACCGGGCCGCGGTGCGCGCGCACCTGCCGGCCGAGCCGCGGTGGCTCGCGCAGGTGCACGGGAGCGAGGTCGCGGACCTCGACGACCCGGACGCGCCGCCCACGGCCGACGCGGCGGCCACCTCGACGCCGGGAACCGTCGCCGTCGTCCTCACCGCCGATTGCCTGCCCGTCTTCCTCTGCCGCGACGACGGCTCGCGCGTGGCCGTCGCCCACGCCGGGTGGCGCGGGCTCGCGGCGGGCGTGCTCGAGAACGCGGTCGCCGCCGTGGGAGGCGAGGCTGCGCGCGTCCTCGCCTGGCTGGGCCCGGCCATCGGCCCGCTCGCCTTCGAGGTGGGCCCGGAGGTGCGCGAGGCCTTCGTGGCGACGCATCCCGCGGCGCGGCACGCGTTCGCGGCGGGCGAGGGCGATCGCTTCCTCGCCGACCTGTACGCGCTCGCGCGGCTGCGCCTGGCGGCCGCGGGCGTCACGGCCGTCTCCGGCGGGGGCTTCTGCACGCGCACGCAGGCCGACCGGTTCTTCTCCTACCGCCGGGCCAGGGCGAGCGGGCGGCTCGGCGCGTTCATCTGGATCGACGCCGGCGCCTGAGCCCCGCCGGCGCTTGACACGGCTGCTAGACTGTTTGCAACTCAGTAGCAGGAAGTTCCCCCATGCCGATCCTCGCCTGGATCCTCGCCGCCTGCCTCGCCGGCGGGCTGGTCTCGGTCCTTCTGGCCGCCCTCGTCGCCTTCCGCGTCCAGGCGCGGCTGGTTCCCATGCTCGTGAGCTACGCGGTCGGCGCGCTCCTGGGCGCGGTGTTCCTCGACATCGTGCCGCACCTCTTCGAGGGCAACGCCGACCCGGGCGCGACGGCGGGCCTCATCCTCGCGGGCATTCTCGGGTTCTTCGTCCTGGAGAAGCTCCTGCTGTGGCGGCACCATCACGGCGAGGGCGGGCACGGGCATGCGCACGGCGTCCTCGCGCAGGCGGAGGGCGCCGACGCGGGGCGCTCCGGCTGGATGATCGTGGTCGGCGACTCGTTCCACAACTTCACCGACGGCGTGATCATCGCCGGCGCCTTCCTCGCCGACGTGAAGCTGGGCGTGGTGACCGCCGCCGCGATCGTCGCCCACGAGGTGCCGCAGGAGGTGGGCGACTTCCTCGTGCTGCTCAACTCGGGCTTCTCGCGGGCGAAGGCGCTCGCGCTCAACGCGCTTTCCAGCCTCGCCGCGGTCGCCGGCGCCCTGCTGGGCTACTTCGCGCTCTCGGCCGCGCAGGCGTGGGTTCCGCGCATCCTCGCCATCGCCGCGGCGGGCATGCTCTACGTCGCGGTCGCCGACCTGATCCCGGGGTTGCACCGCCGCGCGCGGCTCGCGGAGACGGCCATGCAAGTGGCCTTCATCGGGCTGGGCGTGCTCACGCTCTGGGGCGTCCACCACGCCCTCGGCGCAGGCCACTGAGGCGCGCGCGCCGCCGTTTCCTTGACACCCCTCGGGGTGGCCTCCAGAATACGCGCGAAAATCCCTGAATTTCCAAAGGTTTGCGTATCCCTCCCGCGCCGCCCGCCCCATGCCCAAATCCCACGCTCACGACCCCGAACGTCTCGCCGGCATCCTCGCCAAGTCCCACGAGAAGCTCGCCTCCTCGATGCACGCGGACAGCCCCACCCACCACGTGATGGCGGGCTTCACGGAGGCCTATCGCGCGTGGCTGGAATCGATGAGCGCCAAGCCGCAGACGCTCCTCGACCTGCAGGGCCGCTACATGCAGGAGCAGATGAACCTGTGGATGCAGGCGTTCCAGCCCGCCGGGAAGGCGGAGGCGAAACCGGTCGCCGACAAGCGCTTCAGCGCGCCGGAGTGGGAGGAACTCCCGCTCTTCCGCTACTACCGCGACTCCTACCTGCTCACCTCGAAGATGATGATGCAGGCCGTGGAGGAAGCCGACCTGGACGCCGCGACCAAGCGGCGCATGCGCTTCTTCATGCGCCAGTACCTCGACGCGGCGGCACCCTCCAACTACCTCGCGACGAACCCGGAGGCCATCAAGGCCGCGCTGGAGAGCGGCGGCAAGACCATCGAGGAGGGTATGAGGAACCTCCTGGGCGACATGGAGAAGGGGCGCATCTCCATGACCGACGAGGCCGCCTTCGAGGTGGGGAAGAACATCGCCGTCACCGAGGGGGCGGTCGTCTACGAGAACGACCTCATCCAGCTGATCCAGTACAGCCCGCTCACCGCCAAGGTGCACGACCGCCCGCTGGTGATGGTGCCGCCGTGCATCAACAAGTACTACATCATGGACCTGCAGCCGGAGAACTCGCTCGTGCGCTACGCGATCGAGCAGGGGCACACGGTGTTCATGGTGTCGTGGCGAAACGTGAAGCCGCCGCTGGACAAGCTCGGCTGGGACGACTACGTCCAGATGGGCGTGATCGCCGCGCTCGACGAGGCGCGCGCCATCACGGGCGCCGACAAGGTGAACGCGCTGGGCTTCTGCATCGGCGGCACGCTGCTCTCCTGCGCGCTGGCGGTCCTCGCGCGGAAGAAGAAGAAGCCCGTGGCGAGCCTCACGCTGATGACGGCGCTGCTCGAGTTCAGCGACGTGGGCGAGATCCGCGTCTACATCGACAGGAACTTCGTCGAGAAGCGCGAGAAGAAGCTCGCGAAGGGCGGGATCGTGCCGGGCGCGGAACTCGCGAGCGCGTTCTCCAGCCTGCGGGCGAACGACCTCGTGTGGACCTACGTCGTGTCCAACTACCTCAAGGGCCAGCAGCCGCCGGCCTTCGACCTGCTCTACTGGAACGGCGACTCCACCAACCTGCCGGGGCCGATGTACGCCTACTACCTGAGGAACACCTACCAGGACAACAAGCTCGTCGTCCCCGACGCGCTCACGATGTGCGGCGTGCCGGTGGACCTCAAGCGCGTGGACATGCCGGCCTTCGTGTTCGCGGCGCGCGAGGACCACATCGTGCCGTGGAAGGGCGCCTACGAGAGCGCGCGCTACCTCGGCGGCCCGGTGAAGTTCGTGCTGGGCGCGAGCGGCCACATCGCGGGCTCCATCAACTCCGCCGCGAAGAACAAGCGCAACTGGTGGGAGAACGACCGCCTCGGCCCCGACGCGGACAAGTGGTTCGCGCAGGCGCGCGAGGTGCCGGGCAGCTGGTGGATCCCGTGGGCGAGGTGGCTCGCGCCGCAGGCGGGCCCGCTGGTGCCCGCGCGCGCGAAGCTGGGCAGGGCGGGAAGCAAGGCGATCGAGCCCGCGCCGGGCCGCTACGTGAAGGAGCGCGCCGAGATCGCGAAGTGAGGCCTCGGCGCCGGGGCGGCTGCCGCGGCGGCGGGCGGGATACGACAACCGGAGGAGAAGAGAAATGACGCAACGCATCGCCCTCGTGACCGGAGGCATGGGCGGCCTCGGCGAAGCCATCTGCATGAAGCTCGCGCGCATGGGCATCAAGGTCGTGGTGACCTACTCGCCGGGCAACACGAAGTACAAGGAGTGGCTGAAGGAGATGGAGGGGCGCGACTACCACTTCCACGCCTACCCCTGCGACGTCGCCGACTTCGACTCGTGCCACGACGCGGTGGCGAAGATCTCGGCGGAGGTGGGCCCCATCGACATCCTCATCAACAACGCCGGCATCACGCGCGACATGACCTTCAAGAAGATGACCAAGGTCGACTGGGACGCGGTGATGAAGACCAACCTCGACAGCGTCTTCAACATGACCAAGCCCATCGTCGACGCGATGGTCGAGCGCGGCTGGGGGCGGGTGATCAACGTCTCGAGCGTGAACGGCCAGAAGGGCGCCTTCGGCCAGACCAACTACTCGGCCGCGAAGGCCGGGATGCACGGCTTCACCAAGGCGCTCGCCCTCGAGGTCGCGAGGAAGGGCGTCACCGTGAACACGATCTCGCCGGGTTACATCGGGACCAAGATGGTGATGGCGATCCCGAAGGAGGTGCTCGATTCCAAGATCATCCCGCAGATCCCGCTGGGGCGCCTGGGCAAGCCCGAGGAAGTGGCCGGGCTCTGCGCCTACCTCGCGAGCGAGGAGGCGGCCTTCATCACCGGCGCCAACATCTCGATCAACGGCGGCCAGCACATGTTCTGACGGCCCGGCGGGGCCGCCCGGCGCGGCCCCCGCGGCGACTCAGGGCAGGTCCTCCAGCGGCACCGGGCGCGCCACGCCGAAGCCCTGCGCGTAGTCCACGCCGTGCTCGCGCAGGATCGCGATCGTGGCCTCGTCCTCGACGAACTCGGCGATCGTGCGGCGCTGCGTCGCGCGCGCCACGCGCGTGATGGCCTTCAGCTTGATCAGGTCGACGTTGTTGCGGGTGAGGCCGAGGATGATGTCGCCGTCGATCTTGAGGAAGTCCACGGGCAGGTTCCTGAGCAGCGCGTAGGACTCGGCGTTGCGGCCGAAGCCGCAGAGCGTCGTGCGGCAGCCGGCTTCCTTCAGCGCCGCCACGAACCGCGCGGCGTCGCGGCGCCGGGCGAGCACGTCGGCCTCGAGCACCTCGAAGCACAGGAGGGAGCCGGGCAGCCCGTGCGTCTCCAGCTCGGCCGCCACGTGCTCCGGGAACCCCACGTTGGCGAGGGTCGGGGCCGCCACGTTGATGCAATAGAGCGCCTGGCGGCGCGCGGGCTGCGCCGCGACCCACCGGAGCGTGGCGCGCACCACCCAGCGGTCGAGGTCGGGCAGCATCCCGTACTCCTCCGCGATGGGCAGGAAGGCGCCCGGCGGCATGAGGCTCTCCTCCTCCTCGCGAAGGCGCAGCAGCATCTCGTGGCAGATCTGCGCGGGCGACTGCGGCGCCACCGGGACGATCGCCTGGCAGCCGAGGCAGAACTCGTCGTCGTCGAGCGCCGCGCGCAGCCGCTCGCCCGCGTTGCGCCATCCCGTGAGCTCCTCGGTCATGGTGGAGACGAAGATGGTTCGCTCTGGCTCGCCGGCGCTCGCCGGGGCGGCGGGCGGTGCCACGGCGAGGGCGGCAGGCGGCGGCGATCCGGCCGGGGCGGCGGGCGCCGGCGAACCGGCCGGGGCGGCGGACGGACCCAGCACGGCCGACCCGGGCATCACGGTGTCCTCGAGGCTCGTCACGTCCGTCTGCACGATGAAGGCCCCGATCACGGCGCCGCTGGTGTCGGCGTGGGGCAGGTACAGGGTGTGCAGCACCATCTCGGACGAGGGGCTCTCGTGGACGCGCGTCTCCTGGCGCAGGTGCCCGGCCAGCGCCGACTCGAGCCCGGCCCGGATCTGCCCGAAGACCGTGAGGCCGACGATGTCGCGAAGCTGCCGGCCGTTGATGGCCTCGCGCCGCGCGCGCAGCCAGTAGCGGAAGGACTGGTTGTGGAACCGCACGCGCCCGTCGGCGGACACGTAGGCGATCATTGCCGCGAGGTCGTCCTCGATGTAGCGCATCGTCTCGCGCACCTGCGCGAGCTCGGTCTCGGTGTAGGCGAGGCGGCCGACCAGGCCGATCGCAGCGGCGCTCAGCACGCCCGAGAGAAACGCGATCCACGGCAGGTCGAAGACCGTGAGGAAGATCGTGATGACGAGGAGGACCCCCGCCACGGCGATGCCGAACCAGCTCGCGAGGGGATTGGCGTTCTCGAAGGCGGCCCGGATGCGCATCGGCGCATTCTCGCCCGATATCGCGGGACAGGGAAGGCCGGCGCCATGGGCGCCGGCCGGACTCACCCGAAGCGCCGCGGAGGGTGAATCACACGGGGCGCCGCGAAGGGCGAGTCACGCGGGGCGCCTCCGGCAGGAGGTGCCAGATCAATGCGGCGTCGTGTCGGCGCCCGTACGCGTTCGGCTTGCCGGCGATCCCCCGAGGGGGCCCCTCGCCGGGTGCCTCACGCGTACATGTGCAGCCCGCCGTTGATGGAGAGGTTGGCGCCGGTGACGTAGGCGGCGTCGTCGGAGGCGAGGTAGGCGACCACCGCGGCGATCTCCTCGGGCTTGCCGAGGCGCCCGGCGGGGATCTGGGCCACGATCTGCTGCTTCACGTCCTCGCGGATGGCGGCGACCATCTCGGTCTCCACGTAGCCGGGGGAGACGGCGTTCACCGTGACGCCCTTGCGGATCACCTCCTGCGCGAGCGCCTTGGTGAAGCCGAGGATGCCGGCCTTGGCGGCCGAGTAGTTGGTCTGCCCGAACTGGCCGCGGATGCCGTTCACCGACGAGATGTTCACGATGCGGCCCCAGCCGCGGTCGCACATCGGGTCGATCACGTGCTTGGTCACGTTGAAGACGCTGGTGAGGTTGGTGTCGATCACGAGCTGCCACTGCTCGGGCGACATCTTGCGGAAGGTCGCGTCGCGGGTGATGCCCGCGCAGTTGACGAGGATGTCGACGGGACCGTGGTCCTTCGCGATGCCCGCGACCATCTCGCCCATGGAATCGAACTTCGAGACGTCGCCGAAGGCGACCGCGGTCGACTCCTTGCCGAAGCCGGCGGCGGCCATGCGCTCGAGGTACTTCGCCTCGGTGCCCGGCAGGATCCAGTTGGCCACGACGAAGTGGCCGCGCTCGGCGAGCCGCTTGCAGATGGCCGCGCCGATGCCGCCGACGCCGCCCGTCACGAGTGCGATCTTCTTTTCCATTTCAGCTGCCCTTCAAAAAAAAACCCCAGGTTTGGGCCTGGGGTCGGAACCTTTATCCAAATTGGAGAATTTGCGATAAAGGAGGAGGAGACGGTTGCGATGGCGTCGCGGCCTCGCGCTACTTGCGCCCCTTCGGGGCGGTGGCGGCCTTCACGCTCGCGTCGGTGAAGCTCGCGGCGTGGCGGGCGGCCTTGGTGAAGGAGTCGAACGCGGCGGTCGCGGCGGCGAGCGAGGACTTCATCGCCGCGACGGCGACGTCGCTGCCGGCGGGCGCGCCCTTGGCGGCCTGCTCGACGGTGTCGGTGACGGCGCGCTGCATTTCGGCGAGGCGCTCCTCGGCGAGCTTCGCGAGCTCGGCCTGGGCGTCGGAGGCGACCTCGTAGAGGCCGCGCGAGTATTCGAGCCACTGGCTCATGGCCTCCTCGGCGGCCTTCGTGCGCAGCGCGAGGAGCTGCTGCGGGTCCTGCGTGGCGGAGGCGGCGCGCGCGGCGCGGGTCGCGTCCCCCAGCGCGGACTTGGCGAAGCCCAGCTGCAGGGCGAGCAGGCGCTCGGCGCTGTCGAGCGAGAGCTTGGACAGGCGCGCGGCCGACAGCACGGCGGCGTTGTTCAGTTCGGTCATCTGCTCGGCGAGGTTCACCATGGTCTGGGCATCCGTCAGCGGCGGCGCGGGAATTGTGCGCTGCAACAAAGCCCATTCTAGGAAGGCGGGCGAGCCGTGTCAAGGCGAATATATTGCACTGCACCACGCTTGGCGGGCTGCGCTGCCGCATGAGTCCAAAATGTAATAAAATGAAGCACTTGGTTCGTTCCTGCCCGTACGCGCACCGGCGCCGCACAATCGCCGTTTGATGTAGCGCAACATCGACGAGGACTCCCGCATGGCCACGCCCCGCATCATCAAGAAGTACCCCAACCGCCGGCTCTACGACACGGAGACCTCGACCTACATCACGCTCGCCGAGGTGAAGGACCTGGTGCTGCAGTACCGGGAGTTCCAGGTGCAGGACGCGAAGTCGGGGGAGGACCTCACGCGCGCGATCCTGCTGCAGATCATCCTCGAGGAGGAGTCGGGCGGGGTGCCCATGTTCTCCACCGAGATGCTCGCGAACATCATCCGCTACTACGGCCACTCGATGCAGGGCCTCATGGGCTCCTACCTCGAGCGCTCGATCCACGCCTTCCACGAGGCGCAGAAGCGCTTCCAGGAGCAGGCCCAGGTGCTGATGCCGAAGGTGCCCACCGACGCCTTCGCCAACATGATGGGCGGCCAGCACATCCCGCAGGTGATGGGCGGCTACCTCGAGAAGGGCGCCAAGGCGGTGATCGACATGCAGGACGAGCTGAGGAACCAGGCGCTCAAGCTCTTCGCGGGCTTTCCCTACGGCGGCGCCCCGGCGGAGCCGCCGGCCGAGCCCGGGCCCGAGCCGAAGGCCAAGCCCGCCCGGCCTGCGCGCGCGCCCCGCAAGCCGCGCGCGCGCAAGAAGTAGCCTGCCTTGGCCGCGCGCACCCGCAAGGCCCCGGCGCGACCGCGCGCGCCGCGCGTGGGCTTCGTCTCGCTCGGCTGCCCCAAGGCCCTCGTCGACTCCGAGTCGATCCTCACGCAGCTGCGCGCCGAGGGCTACGACATCGCCCCGAGCTACGAGGGTTCCGACCTCGTCGTGGTGAACACCTGCGGCTTCATCGACGCCGCGGTGCGCGAGTCCCTCGACGCGATCGGCGAGGCGCTTTCCGCCAACGGCCGCGTGATCGTCACGGGCTGCCTCGGCGCCAAGGGCGACGTGGTGCGCGAGGCCCATCCGAGGGTGCTCGCCGTCACCGGGCCGCACGCGACGCCGGAGGTCATGGCCGCCGTGCATGCCCACCTGCCCCGGCCCCACGACCCCTTCACCGACCTCGTGCCCCCGCAGGGCATCCGCCTCACCCCGCGCCACTACGCCTATCTCAAGATCAGCGAGGGCTGCAACCACCGCTGCACCTTCTGCATCATCCCGTCGATGCGCGGCGACCTCGTGAGCCGGCCGGTGGGCGAGGTGATGAAGGAGGCCGAAAGCCTCGTGAAGGCGGGCGTGAAGGAGCTCCTCGTCATCTCGCAGGACACGAGCGCCTATGGCGTGGACGTGAGGTACCGCACCGGCTTCTGGGGCGGCAGGCCGCTTCGCACGCGCATGACGGAGCTCTGCGCGGCGCTGGGGGAGCTGGGCGCGTGGGTGCGGCTGCACTACGTCTACCCCTATCCCCACGTGGACGAGGTGATCCCGCTGATGGCCGAGGGCCGCATCCTTCCCTACCTCGACGTGCCGTTCCAGCACGCGAGCGCGAGGATCCTCAGGCTCATGAAGCGGCCGGCCGCGGCCGAGCGCACGCTCGAGCGGATCCGCGCCTGGCGCGCCGCCTGCCCGGACCTCGCGATCCGCTCGACCTTCATCGTCGGCTTCCCCGGCGAGACCGAGGCCGAGTTCGAGGAGCTGCTCGATTTCCTGCGCGAGGCGCGCCTGGACCGCGTGGGCTGCTTCGCCTACTCGCCCGTGGAGGGCGCGAAGGCGAACGACCTGCCCGGCGCCGTGCCCGAGGAGGTGAAGCAGGATCGGCTCGCGCGCTTCATGGCCGTGCAGGCCGAGGTGAGCCGCGGTCGCCTCGCGCAGCGCGTGGGCCGCGAGTGCGACGTGCTGGTCGACGACGTCGAAGCCCGCGCCGCCAGCGGGCGCAGCTACGCGGAGGCCCCGGAGATCGACGGCGTGGTCCGCGTGAAGGGAGCGGGGGGCGCCAGGGCGGGCGACATCGTGCGCGTTCGCATCACGGCCTCCGGCGAGCATGACCTCGAGGCCGTGCCGGCCTGAACGCTCAGGGGCCCGCGCTTTCCACGCGCCAGGTGGCGCCGAGATCGTCGCTCGTCACGCGCCGCGCCCTCCCGTCGCGCAAGGCGGCCGAGCGTACGACGGCGCCGATTCGCCACTTCGCCGGCTCGCCGGGCAGCCGCTGAACGGTGATTTCCGGGAAGCTCGCCTCGCGACCGCCCTCGAAGTCGAAATGGCGGCAGTCGACCTCGGGGCGGCAGAAGTCGGGGCGTGGCGCAGGCTCGATGTCGCCGGGAGGCAGGGAGCGCCAGGGCACGAACTCCGCGAAGCTCGAGCAGCTGTCCACGCTGACCCGCAGCACGCGCTTGCGCCAGGCGATCCAGCCGTCCCCGGCCGCGAGCGCCGCCGCCGCGGCGGCCGCGGCGTCGGCGAGCCCCTTCTCGCGCACGGCGCGGCCCGGCCGATGCCCCGGCACGCCGGGCAGCTGGCCGACGGCTACCCAGCCCGGATCCAGGCCGTCGCTGCGGTTCGCGGCTTTCGCCGCCGTTTGCGGCGATCGGCAGGCCAGGGTGTGGCGAAGGCCGTAGTAGTGCAGCGGGAGGGATTCGTAGACCTGCACGACTGCGAGCTCGATCCCGGGGCCAGCGGGCAGCGGCGCGATCCCGGTGCGCTCGTAGTGCACGCCACAGGCGCCGACAAGGAGGGTGAGCGCCGAGGGCGCCAGGTGCCTGGCAGGCACGGCGGTCAATGGCCGAGGACGGTGCGCACCGCGGCGACGAGCGCCGCAGCCGAGATGGGCTTGGCGATGTAGCCGTCGGCCCCGGCCTGAAGGCCGCGCACGATGTCCACCTGCGCGGCGTGCGCCGTGAAGAGCACGACGGGCGTGTCGAAGAGGTGCTTGTGGCGGCGGATGCGGCGCAGGAATTCCAGGCCGTTCATCTCCGGCATCTCCACGTCCAGCAGCAGCAGTTCCGGCGCGCCCACGCGCGACATGAGGCGGGCGGCGTCCTTCGGGCTCAGCGCCACGACGGCCTGGTAGCCCGCCTTGCGCAGCACGAGCGCCGCCAGCTCCGCCGTCGGCGCGTCGTCGTCCACGATCATCACCACGTGGTTCGCGGGGCTTCCCGAGCGCGGCTTGACCAGCACCACGTGGAAGCCCTCCTCGCCGAGGGCGGTCGCGCCGATGAGCGCGTTCTCCTCGACCTGCGGCGTGGGCGGCGGCGGTGGCGGGGCGGGCGCCGCCGGCTCCTCCACGAGCGCCGTGAAATCGAGGTCGTAGGGATCCTCGGGGTGGGCGGGCGCAGGCTTGCCGGGCGGCAGGGCCACGAGCCTTCCTCGCGATCGCCGGTGGCGCGCGCCGCTACTGGCGGGTGATCTTGCCGTCGACGACCTTCACGCGGTCGCCGACGCGCCAGCTCGTCTCCTTCGCGAAGTTGAAGGTGCGGGTCTTGCCGTCCTCCAGCTTCACGACGACCTGGTACGAGGTGGTGGACTTCTGGTTCTTCTCGATCTGGTGGCCCGCGTAGGCGCCCGCGCCGGCGCCGACCACGGTCGCGGCCGTGTTGCCGCGGCCGCTGCCGACCTGGTGGCCGAGGACGCCGCCGATAACGCCGCCGGCCACGGCGCCGAGGCCCGTGCCTTCGCCTTCCTTCTTGACGGTCTTCACGTCGGTGACGGTGCCGCAGTTGGGGCAGGCGGCGAGGGCCGGCACGGCGAGGAGGGCGGCGCCGGCGAACAGCGCGGCGGCTATGGGAGAGGGGAATCGACGGATGTTCTTCATGGCTTTCTCCGTGTCGTGAAGCGCTGCGTGGAATGCAGGAATGTTAGCACCCCCCGCGCCCGCCCGGATCGCGCTAGCCCCCGAGGACGGTCCTCACGGCGGTGACGAGCGCCGCGCCGGAGATGGGCTTGGCGATGTAGCCGTCGGCGCCGGCGAGCAGCCCGCGCACGATGTGGCGGCGCTCGCTCAGGGCCGTGAAAAGGATCACGGGCGTGTCCTTCAGGTACTTGTTGGCGCGCATGCGGGCCAGGAATTCGAAGCCGCCCATGCCGGGCATCTCCACGTCCAGGAGCACGAGCGCGGGCGGCCCCAGCGTGGACATGTGGCGCGCGGCGTCGCGCGGGTCGCCCACGACCGCGGCCTGGTAGCCGGCGCGGCGCAGCACGCGCGCGGCGAGCTCGCCCGTCGGCAGGTCGTCGTCGACCACGAGGACCACCTGCGAAGAAGACGCGCCTGCCGGGGGGGCGGCGGCGCGCCGCGCGGCGATCAGATGGAAGCCCTCCGTGCCGAGGGCGGAGGCGCCGATGAGCGCTTCTTCCTCCTCGGCGGGCGTGGGCTTCTCGCGGACGGGGGGCGCCGGGGCCTTCGGTTCGGCGAGCCCGGTGAAGTCGAGGTCCGAGTCGTCTGGGTTGCTCAAGGAGCGCTCTCCCGGGAACGAGGAAGGTTCTCGGCCCAGATCTGCGCGATCTGGCGCCCGAGCTTCAGGGGGTCGAAGGGCTTGGACACCGTGCCGATCGCGCCGGCCGCCCGGTACCGCTCGAGGTCGGCGGGCTGGATGCGCGCGGTGAAGAAGATGGCCGGCGCGCCGATGCCCGCCTCGCGGAACTTCGCGAGGAGTTCCATGCCGTCCATGCCGGGCATGCTCATGTCGATCAGCAGGATCTCGGGCGCGAAGCCGGGCGCGGCCGCGAGCGCCTCCTCGCCGGAGCCGCAGCTGCAGACCTCGTAGCCGCCGATCTTGCCGAGCGCGAGCTTCACGATGCCGCGGATGTCGGGTTGGTCGTCGACGTGGAGGATGCGGCTGAAGGGCGCGCTCGCCATGCGGCTATTGTGCCACCGGCGCTTCGGGCAGATCGAACCAGAAGACCGTGCCGCCGCCCGGCGCGTCGTCGAAGCCGATCGCCCCGCCCAGGCGCGTGACGATCTCGCGGCTGATCGCGAGCCCGAGGCCCGTGCCGCCCGTGCGGCGGCTGTCGCCCGACTCGGCCTGCGAGAAGGGCTGGAAGATGCGCGCGCGGAACTCCTGCGGTATCCCGCGCCCGCGGTCGCGGATGCGCGTGCGCACGCGGCCGCCCGGCAGGGCCTCGGCGCCCACCGACACGACGTCGCCGGCCGGGGAGAACTTGGCCGCATTCAGGATGAGGTTGGAGAGGACCTGCGAGAGCCGGTCCGGATCGCCCTGCACGCGCAGCGCCTCGCCGGGCTCCAGTTCGAAACCCACGTCGAACTGCTGCATGAGTCCGCGGCTCGCCTCGACCGCCTCGGCGAGGAGGGGGCGCCAGTCGAGGGGCTGGACGCGGAAGTCGACGTGGCCCGCCGACATCTTCTCGATGTCGAGCAGGTCGTTCACCAGGCGCCACAGGCGGTCGGAGTTCTGCAGCGCGATGTCGACCAGCGGCTTGGCCTCGGCCGGCAGTTCCCCGGCGACCCCGCCGGCGAGCAGGCCGAGGGAGCCGCGCATCGCGGTGAGGGGCGTGCGCAGCTCGTGACTCACGACCGACACGAAGTGGTCCTTCATGCGATCGGCCTCCTTGAGTCGCGTCACGTCGATGGCCAACGCGATCACGCCCTCGACCTCGCCGTCGGGCCCGCGCAGGGGCCGGTAGAGGACGTCCACGTCGACGAGGCGCCCGCCCGCGTCGACGCGCCGCGTCGTGTAGCCGCTGGACTCCCCGGCGAGCGCGCGGCGCAGGTGCGATGCGACCTCGGCGGCGCGGTCGTCGTCGAGGAGCTCGCGCAGGTCGCGACCGGCGGCGATTCCGTCGGGGGCTGCGAGCAGGTGCGCGAAGGCGCGATTGTGGACCACCACGCGGCCGTCGGGATCGAGGAGGACGACGCCGGCGGGCAGGAACTCCACGAGCTGGCGGAATTGCGACTCGCTCTTGCGCAGCCGCTGCTCGGCAAGCTTGCGGTCGGTGATGATGCGCGCGAGCCCGCGGTAGCCGCGGAACTTCCCTTGTTCGTCGACGACCGGCACGGCGCCCACCGAAAGCCAGGCCTCGCGCCCGTCGGCGCCCGCCTGGTGGATCTCGAGGTCGCGGAAGGCCTGGCGCGCCTCGAGCACGCCGCGGTGGGCTCCCCAGTCGGCCTCGGTGAGCTCCGGCGCATCGAGAGCCGGCCGCGGCAGGCTGGAATCGCGCCAGCGCGTCCACGCCGGCGCCGACCAGGAGACGAGGTGGAAGTGCTCGTCCTGCTCCCAGTAGAGGTCCGAGGAGAGCTCCGTCAGCGCGCGGAAGCGCGCCTCGCTCTCCGCGAGGGACCGTTCGGCGAGCTTGCGCGAAGTGACGTCGGTATTGGTGCCGCTGGCTCGCAGCGCGCGGCCCGCCGCGTCGCGGATGGTGACCTTGCCGCGGCTGCGGATCCAGCGCCAGCTCCCGTCGTCCCCGCGGATGCGGAACTCGGCGTCGAAGTTGCCGGTGGCGCCCTTGAGCACCGCGACGGCCGCCTCTTGCAGCTTGCCGGCGTCGTCCGGGTGGACGAGCGCGTAGGCCTCGGCGATGGGGCAGCGCGTCTCCGCCGGGGCGCCGCCGAGGATCTCGCGCCAGTTGGCGCTGAGCCACAGCGCGTCGGCGGCGATGTCCCAGTCCCACACCGTGAGCGAGGAGCCTTCGAGCCCGAAGCGGATGCGGTCGCGTTCCGCGGCGAGGTCGGCATTGGCGAGCTCGAGCGCGCGCTGCCGCCGGCGCAGCGTGAGGAAGGCCGCGGCGAGGACGGCCACCGCCGCCGCGACCAGCGCGAGGAGGAGGGCGTCGACATAGGGGATGGCGAGGCCCGTCACGGCGTCTCAGGCGACGGGGAGCGATGCGCGAAGTTGCGGCGCCAGCTGGTCGACCGCTTCGCGGTCGCCGCGCGCCGCGGCCTCCTCGAGCGCGGCGCCGATCCGCCCGGCCTCGGGAAAGCCGAACGGCGCGCACGAGCCCTTGAAGGCGTGGCCCACGGCGCGGACCGTGTCGAGGTCGTCCGTGGCGAGGGCGGCGTCCAGCCGCTCGAGGTCGGCGCGGCGCGCCTCGAGGAAGACGCCGGCGAGCGCCCGGATGTCGTCGGCGAGGTCGTCGTCGGGCCCGGGCTGCGCCATGGCGGTCGCGCGCGGCCTCAGCCGGCGTCCACGCTCTTCAGCTGCGGGAAGAGGATCACGTCGCGGATCGACGGGCTGTCGGTGAAGAGCATGGCGAGCCGGTCGATGCCGATCCCCTCGCCGGCGGTGGGGGGCAGGCCGTATTCGAGGGCGCGGACATAGTCGGCGTCGTAGTACATCGCCTCCTCGTCGCCGGCCTCCTTGGCCTTCGCCTGCTCGAGGAAGCGGGCGGCCTGGTCCTCGGGGTCGTTCAGCTCCGAGAAGCCGTTGGCCATCTCGCGGCCGGTGATGAAGAGCTCGAAGCGGTCGGTGACGGCGGGGTTGGCGTCGTTCGCCCGCGCGAGCGGCGAGACGTCGGTCGGGTGGGCGACGATGAAGGTGGGCTGCACGAGCTTCGCCTCCGTCGTCGCCTCGAAGAGCTTCAACTGCAGCAGCCCCACGCCGTCGGTGGGGAAGACCTCCACCTCGAAGGGGCCCAGCGCGGCCTTCAGGTACTCGGGCCTGGCGAGCTCGGCCAGCGCGTACTTCGGGTTGTACTTGGCGATCGCCTCGGCCATGGTGAGCCGGTCGAAGGGACGCGCGAGGTCGATCGTCTCGCCCTGGTAGGCGAGCGTCGTCGTGCCCAGGACCTTCGCCGCGCACTCGCGCAGGAGCGTCTCGGTGAGGTCCATGAGGTAGCGGTAGTCGCGGTAGGCCTCGTAGAACTCGATCATCGTGAACTCGGGGTTGTGGCGCGTGCTGATCCCCTCGTTGCGGAAGTTGCGGTTGATCTCGAAGACCTTCTCCAGCCCGCCCACGGTGAGGCGCTTCAGGTAGAGCTCCGGCGCGATGCGCAGGAACATGTCCATGTCGAGCGCGTTGTGGTGCGTCGTGAAGGGCTTGGCGGCCGCGCCCCCGGGGATGGGGTGCAGCATCGGCGTCTCCACCTCGAGGTAGCCGCGCGCCACGAAGAACTCGCGGATCGCCTGCACCAGCCGCGAGCGCTTGACGAAGGTGTCGCGCGACTCGGGGTTCATGACGAGGTCGAGGTGGCGGTTGCGGTAGCGAGCCTCCATGTCTGCCAGCCCGTGGAACTTGTCCGGCAGCGGGCGCAGCGACTTCGCGAGCAGCCGGATCGCGGTCACCTGGATCGTGAGCTCGCCGGTCTTGGTGCGGAAGAGCGTCCCCTCGGCCCCGACGATGTCGCCGAGGTCCCAGTGCTTGAAGTCCTCGTAGGCTTCCGCCCCGATGGCGTCGGCCTTCACGTAGACCTGGATGCGCCCGCCCATGTCCTGCAGCGTGGCGAAGGAGGCCTTGCCCATGAGGCGCTTCAGCATCATCCGCCCGGCCACGCGGGCGGGGGACGGGGCCGCCTCCAGCTCCTCCTTGGACTTGGCCCCGTGGGCGGCGACGAGGTCCGACGAGAGGTGGTCGCGCGAGAAGTCGTTGGGGAAGGCGTTGCCGCGCTCGCGCAGGCGGGCGAGCTTGGCGCGGCGCTCGGCGATGATCTGGTTCTCGTCCGCGGCGGGGGTGGGGGAAGTGGGTTCCATGGGCCTTGTCGTTCTAGTTTCCGGGGTGTCGCATCACTCTCAGACGCCCTGCTTGAGGGAGGCGGCGATGAAGTCGTCGAGGTCGCCGTCGAGCACCGCCTGCGTGTTGCCGACCTCGTGGTTGGTGCGCAGGTCCTTGATGCGCGACTGGTCGAGCACGTAGGAGCGGATCTGGTGGCCCCAGCCGATGTCGGTCTTGGTGTCCTCCAGCGCCTGCTTCTGCTCGTTTCGCTTCCTCAGCTCCAGCTCGTAGAGCTTCGCCTTGAGCATCGCCATCGCCTCGGCGCGGTTGCGGTGCTGGGAACGGTCGTTCTGCGAGGAGACGACGATGTTGGTGGGCAGGTGCGTGATGCGCACGGCGGAGTCGGTCTTGTTCACGTGCTGCCCGCCGGCCCCGGAGGCGCGGTAGGTGTCGATGCGCAGGTCCGCGGGGTTGATCTCCACCTCGATGGAGTCGTCGACCTCGGGGTAGACGAAGACGCTCGCGAACGAGGTGTGGCGCCGGGCGTTGGAGTCGAAGGGGCTCTTCCTCACCAGGCGGTGGATGCCCGTCTCCGTGCGCAGGTACCCGTAGGCGTAGGGGCCGTTCACCTTGATGGAAGCGCTCTTCAGGCCCGCGACCTCGCCCTCGCTCTCCTCGAGGACCTCGACCTTGTAGCCCTTCTTGTCGCAGTACTTGAGGTACATGCGCAGCAGCATCTGCGTCCAGTCCTGCGCCTCGGTGCCGCCCTGGCCCGCGTTGATGTCCACGAAGCAGTTGTTCGGGTCCATCGGGTTGGCGAACATGCGCTGGAACTCGAGGCCGGCCACGAGCTTCTCCAGCCCCGCCGCGTCGCCGCGCACCGCCACGAGCGTGTCGTCGTCGCCCTCGCCCTTGGCCAGCGCGAAGAGCTCGCCCGAATCCTTCAGGCCCGACTCGATCTGCTCGATCACGCGCACGATGCCCTCGAGGGCGGCGCGCTCGCGGCCCAGTTCCTGCGCCCGGGCGGCGTCGTTCCAGACGGAGGCGTCCTCCAGGATCTTCTCTACTTCGGCGAGGCGGGTCTTCTTCGCGTCGAAGTCAAAGATACCTCCGGAGTTCGGCCGTGCGGCTGGCCAGGTCCGAGAGGGCGTTTTCGATGGCGTTGAGCTGGTCGGCTTCCATGTCGCGGAGCGCTTTCGGGGAAACCGCGAATTATACCCGGCCGCTCCAGTGCTCGACGACGAGCTGCAGCGTCTGCGCGCCGTTGAACTCGTTCACGTCGAGCCGGTACACCGCCTCGATCTCGCCCGGGAACGGCCCGGCCTCGCCGAAGCGCATGGCCGTGAAGCGCCGGCCGCCCAGGCCGAGGGTGAGCCGGCTGTGCTTGCCGCCCACGACGCGGTGGCCCTCCACGGCGAATCGGCCCGCGTAGCGCGGCTCGGGGAAGCCTTGCCCCCAGACGTGGCGCCGCAGCTCCTCGGCGAAGCCGAAAGTGATGTCCCCGGCGGCGAGTTCGCCGTCCGTCTCGATGCGCTGCTCGAGGTCGGCCGGCGTGAGGAGCTCGCGGGCGACGGCCTCGAAGGCCGCGCCGAAAGCCGCCAGCCGCCCCGGATGCAGCGTGGCCCCCGCGGCGGCCGCGTGCCCGCCGAAGCGCTCGATGACCCCCGGGGCGCGCTTGGCCACGAGGTCCAGCGCGTCGCGCAGGTGCAGGCCGGGGATGGAGCGCCCGGAGCCCTTGAGCCGGCCGTCCGGGTCCGCCGCGAAGGCGAACACCGGGCGATGGAAGCGGTCCTTGAGGCGCGAGGCGAGGATGCCCACCACGCCCGCGTGGAAGCCGGGCTGGTGCACGGTGAGGGACCACCCTTCGCCGGGTTCCACCCCCGAGAGCATCGCCAGGGCGGACTCCTGCATCTGCGCCTCGATCTCGCGCCGCTCGCGGTTGAGCGCGTCGAGGCTCCGCGCGAGCCGCAGGGCCGTGCCGGGGTCGTCGGCGAGCAGGCACTCGATCCCGATCGCCATGTCCTCGAGGCGCCCGGCGGCGTTCAGGCGCGGGCCCAGCACGAAGGCGAGGTCGTAGGCGGTGGCGCGCCGCGCGTCCCGGCCCGCCACCTCGAGGAGCGCCTTGATGCCGGCGCAGGCCTCGCCCGCGCGGAGGCGAGCCAGCCCCTGCGCGACGAGGATGCGGTTGTTGGCGTCGAGCCGCACCACGTCGGCCACGGTGCCCAGCGCCACCAGGTCGAGGAGGCCCGCGAGGTTCGGCTCGGGGCGGGAGGCGAACGCGCCGCGGCGGCGCAGCTCCGCGCGCAGTGCCACCAGCACGTAGAACATCACGCCCACCCCGGCGAGGCTCTTGCTGGGAAAGCCGCACCCGGCCTGGTTGGGGTTCACGATGCAGGCGGCGCGCGGGCGCTCGGCGCCCGGCAGGTGATGGTCGGTGACGAGCACGCGCATGCCGAGGCGGTTGGCCTCGTCCACGCCCTCGACGGAGGCGATGCCGTTGTCCACGGTCACGAGCAGGTCCGGCGAGCGCTCCGCGGCCAGCCGCACGATCTCGGGCGTGAGCCCGTAGCCGAAGCGGAAGCGGTCCGGCACGAGGAAGTCCACCGTGGCGCCCATCGCCCGCAGCGCCCGCAGCGCCACCGCGCAGGCGGTGGCGCCATCGGCGTCGTAGTCGGCCACGACGAGGATGCGACTGCCGGCCGCGATCGCGTCGGCGAGGAGCGCCGCCGCTTCGTCCGCGTGGGAAAGGCGCCCGGGCGGCACGAGGCCGGGCAGCGCCGTGGCGATCTCCTCGGCGCCGCCCACGCCGCGTGCCGCGAAGACGCGTGCGAGCCGCAGGTCGATGCCCTGGGCGGCGAGGCGCGCCGCGGCGGCCTCGTCGACGGGGCGCGCGACGATCTCAGGCATGGGAGGCCAGGGGGCGGGCGCGACGGAAGAGCCGCCAGCGCGCCGCGGGCGCGAGGTCGAAGACGGCGGTGTCGCGCTCGCCGGGCAGCACGAGGCGCAGGCCGCCGAAAGCCCGGAGGGCGACGCCGAGGTGCGCGAACCAGTCGCGGTCCAGGGCCCGCGCCGCTTCGATCCACGCCTCGGGGTCGCCCCGGCGCATCGGCGGCACGAGCGAGGGCACGACGGCGAGGCAGTCGGCCGCCCCGTGGCTCGCCAGTGCCGCGAGCGTCGCCGGCAACGCGTGCAGGGCGCAGCCGCTCGCGAGCGCGAGCGCGCGGGCCAGCGGCTCGCCCGCCGCCACGCGGTCGAAGGGGCGGGGCAGTTCGCGGGGCAGGGCGCCGCCGCCCCAGAACCAGACGGCGTTCACTGCCGGCATCCCCCGCGACTCCCGTGCCGCGTTGAGGGGAAGCCCGGCGAGCAGCATCTGCGCCTCGCTGAAGAGCGAGGGCCAGCGGAGCTTCCCTGCGCCCTCGGGGAGCATCCCGAACGGGTTCCTGCCGACGGCGTCCTCCAGCGGGTGGGTTCGCGGAAGCTCGCCCGGCGGCACCCGCACGAACCAGGCGTCGGGGGAGGGTGCCGCGAACTCCAGCCCGTCGCGGCCGAAGAAGTCGTTCAGGGCCGCCACCGCCTCGTCGGCTTCGTCGCGCGTGAGGCCGAGCACGGTCGCGTCGTGCAGCACGAGCCCGCCACGCTCGACGCGCTGGTGCACGGGGTCGGCGCGCAGCCACTCGCCCTCGCGCGGCCCGCCCTCGGCGGCGAGCGTGAGGGCCGCCACCGGGGCGTCGGCGCCCAGGCCCCACTGCGCCAGCAGCCAGCGGCTGCCGGTGAGCGGCACGCGCGAGGCATCCGCCCGCACGAGCCAGGCCTCCAGCGCGGGCAGGCGCAGCCCGCGCATCGCCTCGGGGGCGTCGGCGGGCGCGAGCAGGTCGGGAACGAGCAGGGTGAGCGGCATGGCGGGCAACCGTGGATAATAAACGCGGTCAGACCCCCATTCCCGTCCCGGTCCGCTTTCTTGCAGCCCTTCGAGCTCTTCGTCGGCCTTCGCTACACGCGCGCCAAGCGCCGCAACCACTTCATCTCCTTCATCTCGCTCGTGTCGATGCTGGGCATCGCGCTCGGCATCGCGGCGCTCATCACGGTGATGTCGGTGATGAACGGGTTCGAGCGCGAGATCCGCTCGCGCATCCTCGGCGTGGCCTCGCACGTGCAGGTGCTGGGCGCGGACGCCGGCATCGCCGACTGGCGCAAGGTCGCGGCCGAGGCGAAGGCCAACCCGCAGGTGGCCGCCGCGGCGCCTTTCGTGGCGGCGCAGGGGCTGCTCTCCTCGGGCTCCCAGGTGCGCGGCGTCTTCGTGCGCGGGATACTCCCGGACCTCGAGGACGGCGTGGCCGACATCGGCCGGCACATGCGCGGCGGGAAGCTCGCCGACCTCCAGCCCGGCGAGTTCGGGATCGTGCTGGGCGCCGACCTCGCCCGCGCCCTGCGCGCGCAGGTGGGCGACCGCGTGACGCTCATCGCCCCGCAGGGGCAAGTGACGCCCGCGGGCCTCGTGCCTCGGCTCAAGCAGTTCCGCGTGACGGGCATCTTCTCCGTGGGGCACTACGAGTACGACTCGGGGCTGGCCCTCGTGCGCATGGAGGACGCGCAGGCGCTCTACCGCCTGGGCGAGGCGGTGAGCGGCGTGCGGCTCAAGCTCGCCAACCTGTACGAGGCCCCGCGCGTGGCCCGCGAACTCGCGAAGACGATCACGACGGATGCCTACGTCACCGACTGGACGCAGCAGAACGCCAACTACTTCCGCGCCATCCAGATCGAGAAGCGCATGATGTTCATCATCCTCACGCTCATCATCGCGGTGGCGGCGTTCAACCTCGTCTCGACGCTGGTGATGGTGGTGACCGACAAGCACCCGGACATCGCCATCCTGCGCACGCTGGGCGCCTCGCCCGCGTCGATCATGAAGGTCTTCATGGTGCAGGGCACGCTCATCGGCGTGATCGGCACCGCGCTGGGCGTCTTCCTCGGGGTGCTGCTCTCGCTCAACATCGACGTGGTGGTGCCCGCCGTGGAGCGCGCCTTCGACTTCCAGATCCTCTCGCGCGAGGTCTACTACATCAGCGAGCTGCCGTCGCAACTCGAGTGGCGCGACGTGTGGACCGTCGCCGGCGTGGCGCTCGCGCTCGCCTTCCTCGCCACGCTCTACCCCAGCTGGCGCGCCGCGCGCGTGAACCCGGCGGAGGCGCTGCGCTATGAGTGAGCCCGTCCTCGCCTGCGCGGGCCTCGCCAAGACCTTCGGCCTGGGCGACATCGCCGTGCCGGTGCTGCGCGGCGTCGACTTCGCCGTGCAGGCGGGGGAGTCGGTCGCGATCGTGGGCGCCTCGGGCTCCGGCAAGAGCACGCTCCTGCACCTGCTGGGCGGGCTGGACCGCCCCACGGCCGGCACCGTGCGGCTGGCGGGCGAGGACATGGCGGCCCTCGACGCCCGCCGGCAGGGCGAGCTTCGCAACCGCGCGCTGGGCTTCGTCTACCAGTTCCACCACCTGCTGCCGGAGTTCACGGCGCTCGAGAACGTGGCGATGCCGCTCGCGATCCGCCGGATGGCCGACGCCGAGGCGAAGACGCGCGCCGCCGCGATGCTCGCCGAGGTGGGCCTCGCGCACCGCCTCGGGCACCGCCCGGGAGAGCTTTCCGGCGGCGAGCGCCAACGCGTTGCCGTGGCGCGGGCGCTGGTGACCCAGCCGGCGTGCGTGCTGGCCGACGAGCCCACCGGCAACCTCGACCGCGGCACGGCGGGGCAGGTCTTCGACCTCATCGTCTCGCTCAATGCCCGCCACGGCACGGCCTTCGTGATGGTGACCCACGATCCCGCCCTCGCTTCCCGCATGGGCCGGCGGCTTCGCATCGCCGACGGCCGGCTCGCGCCAGATTGAGGCCGCGGGGGTAGAATCCCGTCGCCGCCTGCAAGGAACGACCGCCGTGCGCGATTTCTACGAGGTCCTGGGGGTTCCCCGGGACGCGAGCCCCAAGCTGGTCCAGCTCGCCTTCGAGGGCAAGATGAAGGCGCTGGCCGACCCCGCCTACGCCGCCTCGCCCGCCGAGAAGCGCGAGGAGGAGCGCCTGCTGAAGGAGGCGTTCGTCACGCTCTCCAACCCGGCCAAGCGCGGCCCCTACGACGAGAAGCTCGCGGCGTTCGAGGTGCAGGCCGCGGCGGCGCCCTCGCGCCCCGCGTGGCTCGTGCCGGCGGTGGTCGCCGCCCTCGTCGTGGCGATCGGCGGCGGCATCCTGTCGCGCCACCTCGAGGACCGGGAGCGCCAACGCGTCGAGGCGGAGCGCCAGGCCCGGCAGGAGGAGGAGGCGCGGCTGCGCGCCATCGCGCGGGAGGAGCGCGAACGCGAGATGACGGCCCAGCGGGAGGCGCGCGAGGCCGAGATGCAGGCGAGGAACGAGCAGTACCGCACGCAGCGCGAGCGCGCCGACTTCGAGCGCTGGCGGCGCTCGGTGGACCAGCAGGCCCGCTACGGGGAGTCGCTTCGCCAGCAGCAGGACCGCAACGCCCTCTACGAGGCGCAGCGCGCGGAGAGCCAGCGCCGCCAGGCCGAGGAGCGCGAGCGCCGCGAGGAGGAATCACGGCGCCGGGCGGCGCTCTCCGAGGTGGAGCGCCAGAAGGAGTTCCTGCGCCGCCAGGAGATGGAGGAAGAGCGCCTGCGCGCCGAGCGCCACTACCGCGCGCAGCAGGAGGCGCGCGAGCGCGAGTACCGGCAGATGCTCGAGGAACGCCGCCGCCAGCAGCAGTCCCGCTAGGCTTCCTCCCCGATCCACCAGCGCTGCAACACCTCGCCGCGCGAGGCGACGAATTCCTCGGATGCGAGCCGGCCGCCGTTGGCCGCGATCACGGCCGCCGAGGCCGCGTTGGCCTTCGCGCAGGTGAGGAGCACCGATGCGATCCCCCGTCGCCTCGCTTCCGCGAGCGTGAGGCGCAGGATCTCGCGCCCCAGCCCGCGCCCGCGCGCCGTGGGGCGGATGCCGTAGCCGATGTGCCCGCCCTCGACGCGCAGCGCGTCCGTGAGCCGGTGGCGCAGGTTGGACACGCCCACGACTTCATCGCCCTCGACCAGCCAGAAGGTCGAGTGCGGCACGAACCCCGGCGGGATGCCGATGCCCTGCGCGCAGCCCGCGAGCTGGGCGAGGAAGGCCTCGAAGTTCTCGTTGGCGAAGGAGAGGGGGAAGGGGACGAGGGGCTCGCCGCGATCGGTGAACTCGCGGACGAGCGAGCGGTACGAGTCTTTCAGTCCGGGGGACGGCCCTTCGAGCGCGAGCACGGCGATGCGTGAATTGCCGCCCACCCGGCGGATCATCTATTCCGTGGACGGGCGGCCGACAAAGCGCCAGTAACCTGACCGCCGCCGAAACAGGAGTTCGGAGTGGAAGATCGCCATCAGGGTCGCGAGGATGAGCACCAGGCCGGAAAAGGCCACGTAAAGCGGTGACCTCGGAGCGACGGCGTCGAACCCGAAGAGAATCGCGGCGCCGGCGACAAGGATCACGACCGAGAGGGTGCCCAGGTTCTCGACAAACCTCGGCAAAGTCGTGACCGAAACGAACAACCATCCCGCGAACAGCAACACGCCGATTTCCTGACTTCCGAAAGCGTCCATTGAAATTCCCTCCATCAGTTGCGGTTGGCCGTGCAGCGGTGCTGGCAGGAGACCCACCCGAATGTTAATGACGTGCCGGGGGGTAGTGCAAGGAAATATGGCGACAGCCCCTGCAGGGGTGCGTGACGTTCAGTACTCCACCGGCACCGGGTCCAGCGACCGCCACAGGTACCAGGTCGCCACCGACGCCCACGGCCGCCACGGCTCGGCGAGACTGCGCATGCCGTCCTTCGTGAGCGGCTCGCCGGCGTTGTAGAGCCGCTCCATGGCGCGCTGCAGGCCGAGGTCGCCCACCGGCAGCACGTCGGGGCGCATGAGGTGGAAGATGAGGAACATCTCCACGCTCCAGCGGCCGATGCCCTTCACCTGGACGAGCTCGGCCACGATGGCCTCGTCTTGCATGCGCGACCAGCGGCGCGGCTTGAGCTCGCCGGCGTGGAAGCGAGCCGCGAGGTCCTTGAGGTAGGCGACCTTCATGCGCGAGAGCCCCGCCGCCCGCATCGCGGATTCGTCCAGCGCCACCACGGCGGCGGGCGCGACGCGGCCCGAGAGCGCCTCGAAGCGGTCCCACACGGCCTGCGCCGCCTTCACCGAGATCTGCTGCCCGACGATGGAGCGGGCGAGCGTCTGGAAGGCGTCCCCGCGCGTGCGCAGGTTCGCGTCCGGGTAGTCCTTGATGATCCGCCGCAGCACGCGGTCGCGCTTGGCGAGGTGGGCCTTGGCCTCCTCCCAGTAGTGCGGCTTCACGGAGCGCGCCCCGCGCGGCGCAGGTGGCGCGTGCGCCACGCCCGCGTCACCACCACGCGCCAGGCGGCCATCGTGACCGCGTAGCCGGCCACGGCGAAAACGGTGCACTGGATGGCCAGCCCCACGATGAGGGTGTGCCCCAGCGAGGCGATCCACGCGTGCAGCGCGGGCACCGCCTCGCGTAGCCCGCTCCAGCTCCAGCCGATGTCCGGCGGCATCACGAGGGGCGCGGCGTCGCCCGTGACGAGGCGGCCCACGTTGTAGGCGAGGATGTAGAGCGGCACGAAGGTGAGGGGGTTGGTGTAGAGCGTCGTGAACACGGCGGCCGGGATGTTGGCACGCAACGGGATCGCGAGCAACGCGGCGGCGAGCATCTGCACCGGGCCGGGAATGAGCCCCGTCACGAGGCCGATCGCCACGCCCAGGGCCACCGCGCGCCGGTGCAGGTGCCAGAGGCGCGGGTGCGAGAGCAGCGGCGCGCACCAGTGGAGCCACCGGTGCCCGCGGATGGATTCCGGCGAGGGCAGCGTGTTGCGGAGCTTGCGGCGGATCATGCGGTGCGGGATGCCTCGCGCGGTGCTGGGCCGAAAGGGCAATGCGATTGTGGGCGCTGCCGGCGCCGCTGTCACCCGCGCGCCGCCGTTACGGCTGCAATGCCGCGCGCCCGGGCGCCGTTGACCTGCGTCAACCGCGCGGCGGTGCCGCGGCCTACAGTGAAATCGGGTCATTGGAGCGAGGCAGGCGACATGAAGTTCCGATCGGTTCTCCTGGCCCTGCTGTGGGCCGCAGGCGCGGCGGCGTTGCCCGCCGCTTCCCAGGACGGCGTCCCGGCCTTGCGCGGCAAGCCGTCTCCCGACGAGATCGCGCGCGCGCTGGCGAAGCCCGAGGCGCCGCCCGTGATGCTCCAGCGCGGCATCGTGCTCAACCCGGGCGCCGCCGCGGCGCCCTCCGCCCCCGCGAAGCGGGCGATCGACCTCGAAGTGCTCTTCGAGTTCGACTCCGCCCGCCTCACGGCCGACGGCCGCGACGTGCTCGATTCCCTCGGCGGCGCGCTCGCCTCGAAGGAGCTCGCGGACGTCGGCCGCGTCACCCTCGAGGGGCACACGGACGCCAAGGGCAGCGACGCCTACAACGATTCCCTCTCGCTGCTGCGCGCGCAGTCGGCGCGGCAGTACCTCATCCAGAAGCACCGGATCGCCCCGGGCAAGGTGGCGGCGGTGGGCAAGGGCAAGAGCGAGCTCGCCGACCCCCGCGACCCCTTCAGCGCCGCGAACCGCCGCGTCCGCGTCGTCGTCGAGGGCCAGCCCTGAGGCCCGCAGCAACCCTTTCCGCGCACAAAGGAGCCAGCCATGACACGCCAGAACCTCCGGATCCTCGCCGTCGCCGTCGCAGCGGCCTTCGCCCTCGGCGCCCAGGCGCAGACGAAATCCGACGTGAAGGTCGACAAGGTCGAGCAACGCCAGACGGGGCAGGACAACAAGCAGTTCCTCGACCTCGGCAACGTCGAGCGCGGCGGCAAGTCCGACGTGAAGGCCGGCACCGTGAAGCAGCAGCAGGCCGGCACCCGCAACCAGCAGAAGATGGGCGTGGGCAACGTGGTGGGCACCGGCAGCTCGAAGGTGAAGACGGGCGACATCACGCAGCAGCAGCTGCACGGCTCCGACAACGTGCAGAACATGGCTATCGGCAACGTGGCGGGCACCGGGAAGTCCGACGTGGACACCAAGGCCATCCGCCAGACGCAGACCGGCGGCACGGGCGCGAAGCAGGACATGCAGGTCGGCAACGCCAAGTACAACGCCACGACCAAGGTGCGCACCGGCACCATCACCCAGACGCAGCAGCAGGGCGGCCAGGGCACGGTGCAAGAGATAAAGATCGGCAACGCGCAGGGCGGCGGCGCCGGCTCCGACGTGAAGACCGGCAACGTGCTGCAGTCGCAGACGGGCGCCAATCGCGAGCAGCGCATGGGCATCGGCAACGTGGTGGGCACGGGCAAGAGCAACGTGGTGACCGGCCCCATCACCCAGACCCAGACCGGCACGAAGAACACGCAGGGGCTGCAGGTCGGCAACGTGACCGGCGGCGGCACCTCGAAGGTCGTGATCCCCGGCGGCATCACGCAGTCGCAGTCCGGCGAGAAGAACGAGCAGCAGACGAACATCGGCAACGTGAAGTAGGCCCGGCAGCCTGCGGGCCCGGACAGGAGGCTTCCATGCGCACCACGAGGCTCCTCGCCGCCGCGCTGGTCGCGGCGGTCGCCGGCGCGCCCGCCCTCGCGCGGGCGGCCGGCACCGAGATGCTCGACCTCGACCCGCTGCTGGCCGCCAAGGTGGCCAAGGAGAAGGCCAAGGCCGGGGCCACGGGCGCGGCCAAGGGCAAGATGCAGGGCGCCGACAAGACCGCCACCGCCGGCAAGGGCGAGTGCGGCGTGAACATCGGCAACGTCGACTCGGGGAAGGCGCCCGGCCGCGTCGCCACCCCGCGCGACAACACCGTGGTGATCACGGGCCCCGTGATCAACCTCGGCAAGTGCAAGTAGGCGCGCCATGGTGAAGCCCGCCGTCGCGCGCCGCCTCGCGGCGCTCGTGGCCTGCGCGCTCGCGGGCGCTTGCGCCTCGCCGCAGGAAAAGGCGGACGAACTCCGCCAGGACGTCGTCGCCGCCGCCAGGGATGCGAGCGCGGGCCCGAAGGCGGCGCCCGCGCGGACCTTCACCTCGTTCACGCCGGCGCTTCGCTGCATGGACAACCTCATGGTCACCTACGGCGTGACCGGGGTGACTGCGCTGGTCGAGGACCTGCACGACGCGACGAAGAAGGTGAACGCGGGCACGCGCGACATGCTCATCTCCGCCGTGTCCGACATGACCCGCCGCAGCAACGCCGTGCGCCTCGTGGCCTACGGGGCGGACTCGGCCAACGTGATCGGTTTCCTGCGCGAGGCGGAGAGGAAGAGCGCCTACCAGAACGTGCCGGACTACGGCATCCGCGGCTCGATCTCGCAGCTCGAAGAGAACCTCGCGCGCCGCACCGACAACGTGGGCGTGCAGCTGGGCCCCGTGGGCGGCGGCCGCTCCAACCTCGGCGCCGCGCAGGTGCTGGCGGTGGACCTCACGATCATCCGCACCGAGGACCTGTCGGTCGTCCCGGGCGTGGCCTCGCGCAACTCCGTGGTCATCGTGCGCGAAGGGCAGGGCGTGGACGCGAACGTGAGCGGCTCCTGGCGGAGCCAGGGCCTCTCGCTCAACTTCGAGCGCGGGCTGGAGAGGAACGAGGGGACGAGCCAGGCCCTGCGCGGCCTCGTCGAGCTCGCCTCGATCGAGCTCTTCGGGCGGCTCCTCAAGATCCCGTACTGGACCTGCCTCGGCGCGGACGCCACGAACGAGGCCGTCGCCGCCGAGATCACCGACTGGTACTACGCGCTCTACGGCAGCCCCGGCGCGCTCGTCACCTACTTCCAGTGGCAGCTCAAGGTGCGCGGCGCCTACGACGGCGAGATCGACGGCGAGGCCGACGAGTCGCTGCGCGACGCGGTGAGCGCCTATCGCAAGGCGCTCGGCCTCGACCCGGCGCCGCGGCTGGACCAGGAGTTCTTCGCGGCTTACCTCAAGGCCGACCACGCGGCCGCCGGCGTCGCCGCGCGCCATCCTCGCCGCCTCCCCGCGGGCGCAGCCGCGGCCGCCCGCCCGTGCCGCAGCCGCAGGTGGCCGCCGCGCAGCCGGCCGCGCCCCTGCCCGCGCCGCCGGTGGGCGAGGCGCTCGCGCTGGCGCTCTACGGCAACTCGCCGGACTGGCGCTTCCGCCGCGGCGAGGAGATCCGCCTCACCGCCAGCGTGAACCGCGCCGCCCACCTCGCGTGCTGGTCGCAGGACGAGACGGGGGCCGTGACCCGCTTCTTCCCCAACCGGTTCGCGCGCTCCTCGGCGCTGCAGCCGGGGGCCGCGCTGCAGATCCCCGGCGCGATGCCCTTCAAGCTGGTGGCCAACCGCCAGGGGCTGAAGGAGCGCATCCTCTGCGCCGCCTCGCCGCGCGACCTGCTGGGCGACCTGCCCGCGCGCGTCGTCGGCAACGACTTCGACCGCCTGCCCGTGCAGTCGCTGGACGAGGTGGCCGCCGCCTTCGCCTCGGTTCCCAATGCCGCGGTCGCGACGAGGATGGTCGATGTGCTCGTGCGCTAGGCTCTTCCTCGCCGCCCTGCTGTTCGCCACCGGGCCGGCGGTGGCGGAGGTGGTGACGCAGCCGCAAGCCGCGCAGGCGAAACCCACCATCTCGCCGCCGCGCGCGGACCTGCCGCCTGCCGTGAGCCAGCGGCAGGCGAACGACCTGCCCACGCTGCGCTGCTGGCAGGAGGGGCGCCTCGTCCTCGAGCACGCGGGCCTGAGCTTCGCCGAGGCGCCGGCCGGCGCGCACGTCTTCCGCCGCAACGGCCGCAACGGCCAGCCCGTCTACCTCTTCGACATGAAGCACGGGCTGTGCGTCCTCTCGCACGAACCCGTGTCGGCGGATTCCGCGCTCGCGCGTTAAGCGATCCATGCATCGGGCCCCGGCGCCTGGGCGGTTCGGGGGGGTGGGGCGATGCGCATGTTCGCGATGGGGTTCGTGGCCGGCACGGCGTGGCTGCAGCAGGCGGCCGCGCTCCCGGAGGCGCGCACGGCCGGCCTTGCCGTGGCGGCGATCCTTGCCGCGAGGCTCGCGCGCGGCTGGGCGCGCGCGTTCCTCGTCGTGGCCGCGGGTCTCGTGGCCGGGCACGACCACGCGGCGTGGCGCGCGCAGGTGCGCATGGCCGACGAGCTGCCGCCGGCGTGGGAAGGGCGCGATGTCGCGCTGGAAGCGGTGGTGGTCGACCTCCCGCGCGTCACGGATCGTGGCACGCGCCTTCTCGTCGAGCCGCGGCGCGTGGCGACCGAGGGGGCGGTGCTCCCCTCGCGCCTGTCGCTCACCTGGTACGCCGGGCGCGATGCCGCGCCGCCGCCCGAGGTGCGCGCCGGCGAGCGTTGGCGGTTCACGGTGCGCCTCAAGCGCCCGCGCGGGCTCGCCAACCCGCACGCCTTCGACTTCGAGCCGTGGGCGCTCGCGCGCGGCATCCGCGCCACGGGCTACGTGCGCGCTTCCCCCGCGCCGGAGCGGGTTTCGTCCCGCGAGCCGGGCTGGCCGCAGGACGTGCATCGCCTGCGCGGGGAGGTGCGCTCGTCGATGCTCGCGGCGCTGGGCGAGGCGAGGCTCGCGGGCGTGCTGGTCGCGCTCGCCGTCGGCGACCAGGATGCGATCGCCGCGCCCGACTGGGAGACCTTCTGGCGCACCGGCATCGGCCACCTCGTGAGCATCTCGGGGCTGCACGTGACGATGTTCGCGAGCCTCGCCTTCGTGGCGGTCGCCTTCCTGTGGGTGCGCGTGCCGGCGCTGGCACTCGCGGTGCCCGCGCGCAAGGCGGCGGCCGTGGCGGGCGTGGCGGCGGCCGCGGCCTACACGCTGCTCGCGGGCTTCGGCGTTCCCGCGCAGCGCACGCTCGCGATGCTCGCCATCGCGGCGGCGAGCGTCGTCCTCGACCGGCACGCCTCGCCCTCGCGCGTGCTGGCGGCGGCGGCGGTCGCCGTGCTTCTCCTCGACCCCTGGGCCGTGCTCGCGCCCGGCTTCTGGCTCTCCTTCGGCGCGGTGGGCGCGATCTTTCTCGTGCTGGGCCTGCGCGTCCGGCCACCCGGCGCGATTCGCGGCGCCATCGCCACGCAGGCCGCGGTGACGCTCGCGCTGTGGCCGGCGCTCGCGGCGCTCTTCGGCGAGGTCTCCCTCGTCTCGCCGCTCGCCAA
>JAHCAK010000037.1 GCA_019634955.1 Burkholderiales bacterium | reverse complement strand
CCGATCTGAAGATCATCGATGCCAAGACCTTCCCGGTCGTGAAGAAGGCGGCCTGAGATGGGCAAGGAGATCGGCGGCGTCATTCTCGACCTGCAGAACATTTCGCTGCGCTTCGGCGGCGTCAAGGCGCTCAGCGATATTTCCTTCGACGTCCGGGAGCATGAAATCCGCGCCATCATCGGGCCCAACGGCGCCGGCAAGAGCTCGATGCTGAACGTGATCAACGGCGTTTACCACCCCCAGGAAGGCCGGATCCTGTTCCGTGGCGAAGAGCGCACGCAGATGGACCCGCACCTGGCGGCTCGCCACGGGATCTCGCGGACCTTCCAGAACATCGCGCTGTTCAAGGGCATGAGCGTCCTCGACAACATCATGACCGGCCGCAACCTCAAGATGAAGAGCAACCTGCTGCTGCAGGCGATCTGGTGGGGACCGGCGCGCAGCGAGGAACTGGAGCACCGGGCCAGGGTCGAGGAGATCATCGACTTTCTCGAAATCCAGCATATCCGCAAGACCCCGGTGGGGCGCCTCCCGTACGGGTTACAGAAGCGCGTCGACCTCGGCCGTGCGCTGGCCATGGAGCCGCAGATCCTGCTGCTCGACGAGCCGATGGCGGGCATGAACGTGGAGGAGAAGCAGGACATGTGCCGCTTCATCCTCGACGTGAACGACGAGTTCGGCACCACGATCGTGCTGATCGAGCACGACATGGGCGTGGTGATGGACCTCTCCGACCGCGTCGTCGTCCTCGACTACGGCAAGCTCATCGGCGACGGCACGCCAGACGAGATCCGGAACAACCAGGCGGTCATCGACGCCTACCTCGGCGTGAAGCACTAGGGGCCCGGCATGAACTTCCTCCAGTCCAAGTGGATGACCGTCGCGCTCTTCGCGGTTCTCGGGGCCGGTGCCGTCGCGCCGCTTCTCGTCACCGATACGCGCCTGCCGCAGTGGATCGAGGTGGTGCTGGGCGGGCTCATGTCAGGGGTGCTCTACTCGCTCGTGGCGCTGGGGCTCGTGCTCATCTTCAAGGCCTCGGGCGTGTTCAACTTCGCGCAGGGCGCGATGGTGCTCTTCGCCGCGCTCTCGCTCGTGCGCATCATGGAGAAGGTGCCGTTCCCGGTGGCGCTCGTCCTCACCATCGCGATCATGGTGGCCGTGGCCTGGCTGATCGAGCGCCTCGTCCTTCGCCCGCTCGTGAACCAGGAGGGGATCGTCCTCTTCATGGCGACGCTGGGCATCGCCTACTTCCTCGACGGGCTGGGGCAGACGGTGTGGGGGAGCGACATCTACACCCTCGACATCGGCATGCCCAAGGAGCCGAAGATCCTGCTGGAGAACGTCTTCGAGGGGGGCATCCTCGTCGGCATGGAGGACGTCATCGCCGCCGTCATCGCCGCGGTGCTGGTGGGCGTCCTGGCGCTCTTCTTCCAGAAGACGCCCACGGGGCGGGCGCTCCGGGCGGTCGCGGACGACCACCAGGCGGCGCAGTCGATCGGCATTCCGCTCAACCGCATCTGGGTGATCGTGTGGACCGTCTCCGGGATCGTGGCGCTGGTGGCCGGGATCATCTGGGGCTCGAAGCTGGGCGTGCAGTTCTCGCTGCAGCTCGTGGCGCTGAAGGCCCTGCCGGTCGTGATCCTCGGCGGCTTCACCTCGGTGCCAGGCGCCATCATCGGCGGGCTCATCATCGGGCTGGGCGAGAAGCTATCGGAGGTCTACCTCGGGCCGCTGCTGGGCGGCGGCATCGAGAACTGGTTCGCCTACGTGCTCGCGCTCGTGTTCCTGCTGTTCCGGCCGGAGGGACTCTTCGGCGAAAAGCACATCGACCGGGTATAGCCAGTGATCTACCGCGAAACCGGCCAGTACAAGACCACCTACGAGGCGGACCAGCAGCTCCTGCCGATCCTGCAGGACCGGCTGTTCATGCTGATCGTCCTCTTCGTGGCGTTCTTCGTCGTGCCGCTCACGGCGAGCGAGTACCTGTTCCGCGCGATCCTCGTGCCGTTCCTGATCCTCACGCTCGCGGCGATCGGGCTCAACATCCTCGTCGGCTTCTGCGGGCAGGTGTCGCTGGGCACCGGGGGGTTCATGGCGGTGGGCGCGTACGCGGCCTACAACCTCGTCATCCGCGTGCCCGACCTCAACCTGCTGGTGGTCTTCCTGCTCGCGGGGCTCGCGGCGACCGTCGTGGGCATCCTGTTCGGCCTGCCCAGCCTTCGCATCAAGGGGTTCTACCTCGCGGTGGCCACGCTCGCCGCGCAGTTCTTCCTCGACTGGGCGTTCGCGCGCATCGGCTGGTTCACCAACTACGCGCCCTCGGGCTCCGTCACCGCGCCGGCCCTCACGATCTTCGGCTACACCTTCCAGTCGCCAGTGGAGAAGTACCTGCTGGTGCTGGGGATCGTCGTCGTCTTCACGCTCGTGGCGAGGAACCTCACCCGCGGGGCCATCGGGCGTTCGTGGATGGCGATGCGCGACATGGACGTGGCGGCCGAAGTGATCGGCATCCGCCCGCTCTACGCCAAGGTGACGGCCTTCGCCGTGAGCTCCTTCTTCGTGGGGCTCGCGGGCGCGCTCTGGGCGTTCGTCTACCTCGGCGCCTGGGAGCCGCTCGCCTTCGACGTGAACCGCTCCTTCCAGCTGCTGTTCATGGTGATCATCGGCGGGCTGGGCTCGATCCTCGGGTCCTTCCTCGGGGCGGCGTTCATCGTCATCCTGCCGCTCGTGCTCAACCAGTTGCCCGGGTGGCTGGGCATCGACATGTCCACGGCGCTCATCTCGCACATCGAGTTCATGATCTTCGGGGCGCTCATCGTGTTCTTCCTGATCGTGGAGCCGCACGGGCTCGCCCGCCTGTGGGCCATCGGCAAGGAGAAGCTCCGGCTCTGGCCGTTCCCGCACTGAAGCCGCAAGCACGCAGTCGCAACCAACCGCACCAACAATAGGAGGAGGATGGAGATGAAGAAGAGCATCAGGATGAAGGCCGCCGCGGCGGCCATCGCCGTGGCCGGCGCGCTGGGCATGGTGCACGAGGCTGCGGCGCAGGCGAACGAGATCTTCGTGCCGGTGCTGGTCTACCGCACCGGCGCCTACGCTCCCAACGGGGTGCCGTGGGCGGACGGCTTCGTGGACTACCTCAAGCTCGTGAACGAGCGCGACGGCGGCGTGAACGGCATCAAGATCGCCTTCGAGGAGTGCGAGACGGGCTACGCGACCGACCGCGGCGTGGAATGCTACGAGCGCCTGAAGAGCAAGAAGCCGGTGGCGGTGAACCCGCTGTCGACGGGCATCACCTTCGCGCTCACCGAGAAGGTCGCCGCCGACAAGATCGTGCTCATGACGACGGGCTACGGCCGGTCGGAATCGGCCGACGGCAGCGTCTTCGCGTGGAACTTCCCGCTGCTGGGCACCTACTGGTCCGCCGCCGACATGCTGGTGCAGCACGTGGCCAAGAAGGGCAGCCTCAAGGGCAAGAAGATCGCGCTCGTCTACCACGACTCGCCCTACGGCAAGGAGCCGATCAAGGTGCTCGAGGAGCACGCGAAGAAGCACGGCTTCAACTTCATCAAGCTGCCGGTGACGCACCCGGGCGTGGAGCAGAAGGCGACCTGGCTGCAGATCCGCCAGCAGCGGCCCGACTACGTGTTCCTGTGGGGCTGGGGCGTGATGAACTCGACCTCCATCAAGGAGGCGATCGCCGTTTCCTACCCGCGCCTGCAGATGTACGGCGTGTGGTGGTCCTCGGCCGAGCCGGACGTGCTGCCGGCGGAGGCCGCGGCCAAGGGCTACAACGGCATCACGCTGGGCCACTCCTCCGAGAAGGGGCTCCCGGTGCACAAGGACATGCTCAAGCACCTCTACGACAAGGGCAAGGGAACCTCGGCGAAGAAGGAGGAGGTGGGCAGCGTGCTCTACAACCGCGGCATGCTTTCGGCGCTTCTGCTGGTGGAGGGCATCAAGGTCGCGCAGGGCAAGTACGGCAAGCGCGTCGTCACCGGCGAGGAAGTGCGCTGGGGCGTGGAGAATCTCAACATCGACGCCGCGAAGATCAAGGCGCTCGGCGTCGAGGGGATGATGCAGCCGGTGAAGACCTCCTGCCGCGATCACGAGGGCGTGAGGAAGGGCCGCATCCACACCTGGGACGGCACCGCCTGGAGCTACACCTCGGAGTGGCTGGAAGCCGACAACAAGTTCCTGCGCCCGATGGTCGAAGCCCAGGCCAAGGCGTACGCGGCGGAGAAGAAGATCACGCCGCGCGACTGCTCGAAGGAAAAGTAGCCCACTGGAGGACCGGGAGGGGGCAACCCCTCCCGGGCTCGCCCGCATGAACGCCATCCCCAGGCCCGAGACGGCCCGCCCCCTCCTCGAGATCAACGGCATCGAGGTGATCTACAACCACGTGATCCTCGTGCTGAAGGGGGTCTCGCTCTTCGTCCCCGAGGGCGGCATCGTCGCGCTGCTGGGCGCGAACGGGGCCGGCAAGACGACGACGCTCAAGGCGATCTCCAACCTGCTGCGGGCCGAGCGGGGGGAGGTCACCAAGGGCCTGATCGAGTTCCGCGGCGAGCGGGTCGACCGCATGACGCCCTCCGACCTCGTGAAGCGCGGCGTGGTGCAGGTGATGGAGGGGCGGCACTGCTTCGCGCACCTGACGGTCGAGGAGAACCTCCTCACCGGCGCCTACACGCGCGGCGCCTCGCGCGCCGAGATCCGCGCCGAGCTCGAGCGCGTCTACGAATTCTTCCCGCGCCTGAAGCAGCGGCGCGGCTCGCAGGCCGGCTACACCTCCGGCGGCGAGCAGCAGATGACCGCCATCGGGCGCGCGCTCATGGCGCGCCCCACGATGATCCTGCTCGACGAGCCCTCGATGGGCCTCGCCCCGCAGATCGTCGAGGAGATCTTCGAGATCGTGAAGAACCTCAACACGAAGGAAAAGGTGAGCTTCCTGCTCGCCGAGCAGAACACCATGGTGGCGCTGCGCTTCGCGGACTTCGGCTACATCCTGGAGAACGGCCGCGTGGTGATGGAAGGCACGGCCCACGCGCTCTCCGAGAACGAGGACGTGAAGGAGTTCTACCTCGGAATCTCGACCTCCGGGCGCAAGAGCTTCCGCGACACCAAGAACTACCGGCGCCGCAAGCGGTGGCTGTCGTGAGCGGCGAGCACTTCGACGCGCTGGAGACCCGCGCGCCCGCCGCGCGCGAGCGCGAGCTGATGGCGCGGCTGCCGGCGCAGGTGGGCTACGCCCGTGGGGCGAGCCTCTTCTTCGCGCGCCTGCTGGGCGGGGTCGACGCGGCGGCCGTGGGCAGCCGCGAGGCGCTTGCGAAGCTCCCCGTCACGCGCAAGGCCGCGCTCATGGAGATGCAAAGGTCTTCCTTGCCCTTCGGCGGCCTCAACGCCACGCCGCCCTCGGGGCTCGCGCGCATCTTCGTCTCGCCCGGCCCCATCTACGACCCGGAAGGCCGCCGCCCCGACTTCTGGCGCGCCGCACGCGGGCTCTGGGCCGCGGGCTTCCGGCCGGGGGACGTGGTACTCAATTGCTACTCGTACCACCTCACGCCCGCCGGCAGCATGTTCGAGACGGGCCTGCACCGCATCGGCTGCGCGGTGATACCGGGCGGCGTCGGCCAGACCGAGATGCAGGCTCGCGTGATCGCGGACCTCAGGCCTGTGGGCTACGTGGGCACGCCGTCCTTCCTCAAGCTGATCCTCGAGAAGTGCGACGAGCTGGGCGTGGATGCCTCGTGCATTCGCCGCGCGTGCGTCTCGGGGGAGGCATTCCTGCCGCCGGTGCGCGAGTTCGTGAAGTCACGCGGCATCGACGCCTACCAGGCCTACGGCACCGCGGATCTCGGCGTCATCGCCTACGAGACCCCGGCCCGCGAGGGCCTCGTGGTCGACGAGGAGGTGATCCTCGAGATCGTGCGCCCGGGCACCGGCGACCCCGTGGCCGAGGGTGAGGTGGGGGAAGTGGTGGTGACCCCCTTCAACGAGGACTACCCGCTGGTGCGTTTCGCCACGGGCGACCTCTCCGCCGTGCTCGCCGGCCCCAGCCCCTGCGGGCGCACCAACACGCGCATCAAGGGCTGGATGGGCCGCGCCGACCAGACCACGAAGGCGCGCGGCCTCTTCGTCCACCCCGAGCAGGTCGCCGCGGTCCTCGCCCGCCACGGGCTCGCCAAGGCGCGCCTCGTCGTCGGCAACGACGGCGGCAACGACACACTCGTGCTGCGCGTCGAGCGTGACGGCCCGGCCGATGCGGCGCTCGTGCAATCCATCGAGGCCACCCTCAAGGACGTGACCAAGCTGCGCGGCGACGTGAGCTTCGTCGCGGCGGGCTCGCTCCCCAACGACGGCAAAGTCATCGAGGACGCCCGCCAGTACGCCTGAGCGCGATCCTTCGCGCCCCTGTCGGCAGCACGACAGCGCGAGGCCGGCCGGGGGAAGCGGCAGGGGGTTCGAGAGGGCTGTCACCGCCGCGAAGACGAGCGGCGCCGCACGAGTCGCGGCCGATCGGACGAGGCCGCGTGCACGGCCGGAAGCCTGGCCTCGGAGCCCGGTTCGAACCCCCTGCCGCTTCCCCCAGCCGGCCCCTCGCTCAGTCGTCCGCCCCCTCCACCCGCGGAAACGCGACGACGTGGTCGACATCCAGCTTGATCCCGATCCGCTCGCCGATCGCATGGTTATGGTGCGAGGGCACCAGCGACAGGAGCTGCTTGCCGTCCTCGAGCTTCAACGTGTAGAGGAACTCGGCGCCGCGGAAGGCCTTCTTCACGACCTCGGCCTTGAGAATCGCGTCGTCGTCGTGCTGGACGTCGTCCGGCCGCAGCAGCAGGGAGACGGGCATTCCCGGCTTCAGCTCGCAGCCTGGGCAGTGCTTGAGCTCGCCGAGCACCGTGTCGATGCCGTCGCCGTCGCTCGCGCGCCCCTCGATGAAGGCGCCTTCGCCCACGAAGTCGGCGACGAAGCGCGAGGCGGGGCGATGGTAGAGGTTGTAGGCCGTGTCCCACTGCTCGATGCGGCCCTTGCGCATGACGCCCACGGTGTCGGCCATCGCGAAGGCTTCGTGCTGGTCGTGCGTGACGAGGAGCGCGGTCGTCCCCTGCGCCTTGAGGATGCCGCGCACCTCGAGCGACAGGCGCTCTCGCAGGTCGCCGTCGAGGTTGGAGAAGGGCTCGTCCAGCAGCAGCAGGCGGGGGGAGGGCGCCAGCGCGCGGGCGAGCGCGACGCGTTGCTTCTGGCCCCCGGAGAGTTCGTGCGGGTACTTGGCGCCGGTGCCGGGCAGGCCCACGAGGGCGAGGAGCTCGGCTGCGCGCTCGCGGCGGCGCGCGCGAGGCTGGCCGCGCAGCCCGAAGGCCACGTTGTCGAGGATGTCGAGGTGCGGGAAGAGCGCGTAGTCCTGGAACACGACGCCCACGCGCCGGGCTTCCGTGGGGACCGTCATGCCGGGCCGGCTCACGACCTCGCCCCGCAGGCGGATCTCGCCGGCGTGCGCGGGCTCGAGCCCGGCGATGCAGCGCAGCGCGGTGGTCTTTCCGCAGCCGCTCGACCCCAGCAGGCAGCCGATCTCGCCCTCGGCGAGCGTGAGGCTGAAGCCCTCCACGACCGGGGGCATTCCGGGGTAGGAAAACCGCAGGTCGCGGATTTCGAGGGCGTAGTTCATGAGAATCATTATAGCTTGGAATTCGGTAAGTGTTTGATATCGCGCAAGGCGGTCGAGGTGATCTCTGGGAAACTGGCCCACCGATTGACAAATGCGAATCATTGCTAATAAGATCCGCAATCCCTCTTCCGGAGCCGACATGAAACGCCTCGCCCCCCTCGCACTCGCCTTGGCCGTCGCCACCGCCAACGCGCTTCCCGCCTTTGCCCAGGAGAAGGTCCTCAACCTCTACTCCTCGCGCCATTACCAGACCGACGACGCGCTGTACGCCAACTTCACCCGGCAGACCGGCATCAAGGTGAACCGCATCGAGGCCAACGAGGACGCGCTTCTCGAGCGCCTGAAGAACGAAGGCGCCCGCAGCCCGGCCGACGTCCTGGTCACGGTGGACGCCGGCCGCCTGTGGCGTGCCGAGCAGCTGGGGCTCTTCCAGCCGGTGTCCTCGAAGGCGCTCATGGAGCGCATCCCCGGGGAGCTGCGCCACCCCGACGGCCTGTGGTTCGCCTTCTCCGTGCGCGCGCGGCCGATCTTCTACCTCAAGGGTTCCGTCGACCCGAAGCAGATCCGCGACTACGAGGACCTCGCCGACCCGAAGTGGAAGGGCAAGGTCTGCATCCGGTCGAGCTCGAACATGTACAACCTCTCGCTCATGAGCTCCATGATCGCGGGCGTGGGCCCCGTGAAGGCGGAGGAGTGGGCAAAGGGCGTGGTGGCCAACTTCGCCCGCAGCCCCAAGGGCGGCGACACCGACCAGTTGAAGGCCGTGGCCGCCGGCGAATGCCAGGTAGCCATCGCCAACACCTACTACTACGTGCGGCTGATGAAATCCGCCAAGCCCGAGGAGCGCGCGGTCGCCGAGAAGGTGGGGGTCATCTTCCCCAACCAGTCGGGGCGCGGCACGCACGTGAACATCTCCGGCGCGGGCGTGCTCAAGAACGCCCCGCACCGCGACAACGCCGTCAAGTTCCTCGAGTACCTCGCGAGCAACGAGGCGCAGTCCTACTTCGCCAACGGCAACAACGAGTACCCGGCCGTGGGCAAGGTGCAGGGCAACCGCGAGCTGGCTTCCCTGGGCGACTTCAGGAAAGACAGCCTGAACGTCTCCGTCCTCGGCAAGAACCAGGCGGCGGCGCAGCAGACCTACGACCGCGCCGGCTGGAAGTGACAGGCCGTAACGGCGGGGAAGCGGGCATCCGCGTTAGAATGCCCGCTTCTCCACGCTTGGACGTCTCCATGACCGCCCGCCTCCTCGCCATCGCCTGCCTCGCGGCCGTCGCCGGCTGCGCCTCCGACCCCGTCGACCCCGCCGAACTCGCCGAGCGAAAGCAGCGCCAGGAAGTGACGGGCAGCCACATCAAGCGCAAGGCGCCGGCAGGCGACGTGGCCGTCGGCTCGCGAGAGGAATACGAGCGCCAGATGGACAAGGCCCACACGCGCCCGCGCACGCGCGAGCAGCAGTAGGCGCAACCTCAGCCGGGCTGGCCCGGCGGCCGCTCGGGCCGCACCATGCGCCGCGCGGCGATCACCAGCGGCACCAGCCCTACCGCCACGATCGCGAGCGAGGCCGTCGAGGCCTCCGCGAGGCGCTCGTCGGCGGCGAGGTTGTAGGCCTGCACCGCCAGCGTGTCGAAGTTGAACGGCCGCATCACGAAGGTGGCCGGCAATTCCTTCATCACGTCCACGAAGACCAGCAATGCGGCCGTCACGAGGCTCGAGCGCATCATCGGCAGGTGCACGCGGGCGAGCGTCGCCGCCGGGCCCAGCCCGAGCGAGCGCGCCGCGTCCTCCATCGCCGGCGTGATGCGCGAGAGCCCCGCTTCGACCGATTGCAGCGCCACCGCGAGAAAGCGGATCAGGTAGGCGTAGACGAGCGCCGCGAGGCTTCCCGTGAGGAGGAGCCCCGTGGAGACGCCGAAGAGCGAGGCCGCGGCGTCGCCCAGCAGGTTGTCCAGCTTCGCCGCGGGGATGAGCACGCCGATGGCGATCACCGCGCCGGGCACCGCGTAGCCCAGCAGCGCCAGCCGGTTCACGCCGGCGGCCAGGCGCCCGCGCGAGATGCGCGCCCCGTAGGCCATCACCACGGCGAGCGCGACCGCGATGGCGGCGGTGATCGCCGACACCGTGAAGCTGTTTGCCGCGAGCAGGGCGAAGCGCTCGCCGAACTGCTCGTCGCCGCCTCCCCAGGCGAGTCTTGCGAGGATGGCCGCCGGGATGGCGAAGCCGATGGCCAGCGGCGCGAGGCAGGTCGCGAGCGCGGCCGCCGCCGCGCCTCCTGAAAGCGGCACGCGCACGCGCTTTCGCGACGAGGGCGCATCGTGGAAGCGCGCGCGCCGGCGCGCCAGGCGCTCGGCGGCCAGCAGCGCCGCCACGAAGGCGAGCAGGATCACCGAGAGCTTGGCCGCCGACACCGGCTCGCCCATCGAGAGCCAGGCCCGGAAGATCCCGGTGGTGAAGGTCTGCACGCCGAAGTAGGACACGGTGCCGAAGTCCGCGAGCGTCTCCATGCAGGCGAGTGCCGCGCCCGCGGCGATGGCCGGCCGCGCCAGCGGCAGGTTCACGCGGAGGAACGCCCGCCATGCCGGCAGCCCCAGCGTGCGCCCGGCCTCCGCGAGCGAGGGCGACTGGTCGAGGAAGGCCGAGCGCGCGAGGAGGTACACGTACGGGTAGAGCACGGCCACGAACATCGCGCCCGCGCCGCCCAGCGAACGGACCTCGGGGAACCAGTAGTCGCCGGCCGACCAGCCGAACGCCGCGCGAAGCGCGGACTGCACGGGGCCCGCGAACTGCAGCGCGTCGGTGTAGGCGTAGGCAATCACGTAGGCTGGCATCGCGAGCGGCAGCGCGAGCGCCCATTCGAGCACGCGGCGGCCCGGGAACTCGCAGGCGGTGACGAGCCAGGCGCAGGCCACGCCCACCGCGCTCGTGCCTGCCGCGACCATGGCGACGAGCAGCAGCGAGTTGAGCGCGTAGTCGGGCAGTACCGTGGCGGAAAGGTGCGCCCACGCCTCGCCGCCCGGCACGAACACGTTGGCGGCGACGACCGCGATGGGGGCGACGAGCGCGAGCGCGATAACGATGGCGGCGGCGTTCCACGACCGCGGCCCGGGTCCCGGCGCGGCACGGGCTGCGCCCGGCGTCGTTCCGAGGGCTTCCATGGGCGGAGTTTAGCAAGGCGCGGGCGCCCCTTGACGGCGCGGCGCGCATCCGTACAATGCGCGGCTGCTGTCCTCCAAAGGGGAGTAGCTGCTACCGAGGGATCGTCATTCCGGGCCGCGAGGCTCCGGTCCTTCGGGCGACGCAAGCGTCGCTAGCGAGACCTTTGACCGCACTGCGGCAAAGGTCTTTTTTGTTTTCCGGGCCTGAAGGTCGCGTGCGGGGGCGTCCGCCCGAGCCGGGGATATTTCGCTCAACGCAGCTACCGACTGGAGACAGCCCGCATGTTCGACACCATCGGCACCCCCGGCCTCTGGGCCACCTTCGCGGCCTTCGTGGTGGCCGCCCTCGCGATCGACCTCTGGGTCATGGACCGCCGCACCGAGCAGGCGGTAGGCGTGAAGGCCGCCGCCGCCTGGTCGGTCGTCTGGATCGCGCTCGCGCTCGCCTTCGGCGCCGGCCTCTGGGCCTGGCTCGACGGCACGGCCGGCCGCGAGCTGGCCAACGAGAAGGCGGCGGAGTACCTCACGGGATACCTCATCGAGAAGAGCCTCTCGGTGGACAACATCTTCGTGTTCCTGATGCTCTTCACCTACTTCGCCGTGCCGCCGGAGCGCCAGCGCAAGGTCCTCGTGCTGGGCGTGCTGGGCGCGGTCGTGCTGCGCGTGGTGATGATCCTCATCGGCGCCTGGCTCATCGCGCGCTTCCACTGGATCCTCTACGTCTTCGGCCTGTTCCTGCTCGCCACCGGCGTGAAGATGATCCTCTTCGCCGACGAGAAGCCCGACCTGGAGAGGAACCCGGTGCTGCGCTGGATGCGCGGCCACCTCGCGATCACCCCGCAGTTCCACGGCGACCGCTACTGGGTGGAGGAGGGCGGCAAGCGCTGGTTCACGCCGCTCTTCGTGGTGCTGGTGCTCATCGGCGTGACCGACATCGTGTTCGCGGTGGACTCCATCCCGGCGATCTTCGCCATCACCGACGACCCGTTCATCGTCATGACCTCCAACATCTTCGCGGTGCTGGGGCTGCGGGCGCTCTACTTCGTGCTCGCGGACCTGGCGGCCCGCTTCCACCTGCTCGCCTACGGCCTGGGCGCCATCCTGGTCTTCGTGGGCCTGAAGATGCTCGCCGTGGACTTCTTCAAGGTGCCCGTGGCCTGGTCGCTCGGGGTGGTCGGGGCGATCCTCGTGGCGGCCATCGCGGCGAGCCTGGCCTTCCCTCCGAAGGACCCGAAAACCACCTGAGGAAACAAGAGCTTGCAGGGCCAGGACGGCGGGCGGGGGAAAGGCTTCCCGGGTGGAAAATCCATTGCTCCGGGGAGCCTGCTCGGCTAAACTAGCCCGTTTTCCAACGGGGCCCGCGTTCCGGCAGGCCCCACGCGCGACAAGAAGCGAGGAGAAATGGCAAGCAAGACGAAAGCGCTGACCGAGGCCGAAGTCCTCAAGATGCCGAAGTCGGAGTACATGAACGCCGCCCAGCTGCGCTTCTTCAAGGACAAGCTCCTGGAGCTCCAACGGCAGCTTCGCGAGAACGCCGGCGCCACCACGGAGCACCTGCGCGAGCTCTCCTTCGCCCCGGACCCGGCCGACCGCGCCACCCTGGAGGAGGAGCACGCCCTCGAGCTTCGCACCCGCGACCGCGAGAGGAAGCTCCTCAAGAAGATCGACGGGGCGCTCGCCCGCATCGACGACGGCTCCTACGGCTATTGCGAGGAGACCGGCGAGCCCATCGGGCTGCAGCGCCTCATCGCCCGGCCGACCGCCACGCTCTCCATCGAGGCGCAGGAACGCCGCGAGATGAAGCAGAAGCTCTACGGCGAATAGCAAGCGCAAAACCCCGCCGAAAAGGGTGCCGAAAGGCACCCTTTTTCTTTTGGGGCCGGGACCTATAATCGCCGCTCGCTGTCACAGGCGACTCCACCCGACCCACGAACGAGGACCCATGCGCAACCCCGACTTCATCAATTTCGAGCCGAAGGCCCACTTCACCCGAAGGGATTTCGTCATGACGACGCTCGCCACCGGATTCGCCGCCGCCGTCCAGCCCGTGGCGGCCTCGACGCAGGTCACCACCGACGCGCAGGGCCTCACGGCGGGGGAGGTGAAGATCCCCGTGAAGGACGGCCAGGTGCCGGCCTACCGCGCCATGCCCGCCGGCGGGAAGAACCTGCCGACGGTGCTGGTGGTGCAGGAGATCTTCGGCGTGCACGAGCACATCAAGGACGTGTGCCGGCGCCTGGCCAAGGCGGGCTACCTCGCCATCGCTCCCGAGCTCTACGCTCGCCAGGGCGACGTCTCGAAGCTCACCGACATCGACCAGATCCGCCCCATCGTGGCGAAGGTCCCCGACGCGCAGGTGATGGCGGATCTCGACGCGGCCGCCGCGTGGGCCGCGGCCAACGGCGGGGATGCGGGGAAACTCGCCGTCACCGGCTTCTGCTGGGGCGGGCGCATCACCTGGATGTACGCCGCGCACAACCCGAAGGTGAAGGCGGGCGTGGCCTGGTACGGCCGCGTGGTCGGCCAGGCGAGCGAGATGACGCCGAGGAATCCCATCGACGTCGTGAAGGACATCAACGCGCCCGTGCTGGGCCTCTACGGCGGGGCCGACGCGGGCATCCCCAACGACACCGTCGAGAAGATGCGCGCCGCGCTGAAGGCGGCCGGCAAGCCCTCGGAGATCCACCTCTACCCGGACATGCCGCACGGCTTCCACGCCGACTACCGCCCCAGCTACCGCAAGGAAGCGGCGCAGGATGGCTGGAAGCGCCTCCTCGACTGGTTCAAGAAGCACGGCGTGGCCTGAGGGAGCGCGCCATGCACCTGGGCGAGGTGCTCGAGCGAAGGGCGATCACGGTCGTCTTCCAGCCGATCCTCGCCCTGGCCGACGGCGGCATCGTCGGCCACGAGGCCCTCGTGCGCGGGCCGGCGGGCACCTGGCTCGAATCGCCCACGGCGCTCTTCGCCGCCGCCCGCGAGGGCGGCTGCTACGAGGCGCTCGCCATCGTCTGCATCCAGGAGACGCTCAAGGCCTTCGCGGCCAACGGGTCGCGGGGGCTGCTCTTCCTCAACATGTCGCCGCGGCTGGTGCAACGCCGCGGCTTCGACCCGGGCCGTGCCCGCCGCTTCCTCGAGGCGCTGGCGCTGCCCCCGGCGAGCGTCGTGATAGAACTCACCGAGGACTTCCCGGCCATCACCATGCGCCACCTGCGAGAGTCGCTGCTGCTCTACCGCTCGATGGGGTTCCGGGTGGCGCTGGACGACCTCGGCGAGGGCTTCTCGACCCTGCGCCTGTGGTCGGAACTGCGCCCGGAGTTCGTGAAGGCCGACAAGCACTTCGTGCGCGGCATCGCGCGCGACGCCGTCAAGCGCCAGTTCCTGCGCTCGATCCACCACATCGCGCGGCGTTGCGGCTCGCAGGTGATCGCCGAGGGGATCGAGGGCGCCGAGGACCTGCGGGCCGTGCGGCGCATCGGGGTGGCGATGGCGCAGGGCTGGTATATCGGCCGGCCGGGCGCGACGCTCGCCTAGCCGCGGCGCCGCCACACCTGCCAGCGCTCGCGCTTCGCGAACACGGGGATCGATTCCTCGACGGCGAGATCCTCGCGGCGCTCGAAGGCGCCGGAGAGGAGAGTGTCAAGCTCCGCCTGGCTCGCGAGCGGGTAGGGTGGCCCGCGCTCGCCGTCCCCGAAGAAGAAGAATCCCGCCAACAGCCCACCCGGGACAAGGAGCTCGGCCACGCGCCTGCTCCAGTCCGGCCAGCGCCGGCGGTGCAGCGAGCAGAGGAAGGCCCTCTCGTAGACCATGGCCCACGGGCCGTCCAGGCCGTGGCCGAAGAAGTCGCCCTGGCGAAGCCGCGAGGCGAAGGGGCCCGCGACGGCTGCCGCCGCCGCGATCGCCGCCGCGCTGAAATCGACGCCCAGCACCTCGAAGCCGGCCTCGGCGAGGAACCGCACGTCGTGGCCCGTGCCGCAGCCCGGCACGAGGACGGGGCCGGCCGGCGGGTGGCCGGCGACGAAGTCGCGCAACCGCGCGGGCACCGCGCCGGCGTCCCAGGGGGTAAAGGCGGCCCGGTAGCGCATGTCCCAGAACTCGGGGGAGGCGGGGTCCGAGCGCGGGAATTCGGGCGTGGCCATGCCGGGAATGGTAGCGCGCAGCGGCTATACTGCGCGCGAGCTTCGCACCGCGCCCAACGCCTTGCTGCCCGATCCCCTCGTCCTTTTCTTCCTGCTGGGCCTCGCCGCGAGGCTGCTGCGCTCCGACCTCAAGGTTCCGGAGGCCCTCTACGAGGCGCTCGCCCTCTACCTGCTGCTCGCCATCGGCCTCAAGGGCGGCGTCGAGCTCGCGAGCCACCCGCTCGACGGGCTGGGCGCGCAGGTGGCCGGGTCGCTCGCGCTCGGGTTCGCGACCCCGGTCGTGGCCTTCGCGGTGCTGCGCTTCGCCGGGCGACTGCCGGTCGCGGACAGCGCCTCCATCGCCGGCCACTACGGCTCGGTGAGCGTGGTCACCTTCGCCGTGGCCACGGGCTGGCTCGCCTCGCGCGGCATCGCCCACGAGCCCTACATGGCGCTCTTCGTGGCGCTGCTCGAGGTGCCCGGCATCCTCGTGGGCATCGCGCTGGCGCGCCTGCACGCGCCGGGGCGCGTGGCCTGGGGGCGGCTCGCGCACGAGGTCTTCCTCGGCAAGGGCATCGTGCTGCTCATCGGCGGGCTCGCGATCGGCTGGGCCGCGGGCCCGGAACGGTTTACGGCGCTGAAGCCCCTGTTCGTGGACCTCTTCAAGGGCGTGCTCGCGATCTTCCTGCTGGAGATGGGCCTCGTGGTGGCCAGCCAGTTGCGCGACCTGCGGCGCGGCGGCGCCTTCCTTCCCGCCTTCGCGATCGCCGCACCCGTCGCCTTCGGCGCCGCCGGCGCGTGGGCGGGAACGGCCCTGGGCTTCTCGGTGGGCGGGGCGGCCATCCTCGCCACGCTTGCGGCCAGCGCCTCCTACATCGCCGCGCCCACCGCGATGCGCATCGCGATTCCCGAGGCGAGCCCGGCGCTTTCCCTCACGGCCGCCCTGGGCATCACGTTTCCGTTCAACATCATCGTCGGCATCCCCCTCTACCACCGCATCGCCGCGGCCGCGGCGGCCTGACCATGGACACCCATCCGCGAAAACTGCTGGTGATCATCGCCGAGGCGGCGCTCGAGAGGTCGCTCGTGGCCGACGCGCGGCGCCTCGGGGCGCAGGGTTACACCGTGCACGACGTACGGGGCGGCGGGCGGCACGGCACCCGCGAAGGTGACTGGGAGGCCGACCGCTCCATCGAGATGAAGGTCATCGCGACGGAGGCGGTCGCCGAGGCGATCGCACGGCACGTGCTCGCGACCTACTGCGCCGACTACTCGGTGACGATGTTCCTCGCGGACGCGCAGGTGCTGCGCCCGGAGAAGTTCTCCTGATGCGCGCGGCGCGCCTCGCGATCGCCGGCCTGCTCCTCGCCGCCGCCGGCTGCGCGCCCGCGCCGGAGGGGCGGGGCACGCTCGCGCTCGCCGAGTGCCGGCTGCCGGGGCTGGAACGCCCGGCGCGCTGCGGCAGCCACGAGGTCTGGGAGGACCGCGAGGCGAAGGCCGGCCGGCGCATCGCAATCCAGGTCGCGGTGATTCCCGCGCGGCGGCGCGCACCGGAGCCCGACCCCGTGCTCGTCCTGGCCGGCGGGCCGGGGCAGGGGGCGATCGCGCTCGCCTCGCAGGTGGCGCCGCTCTTCTCGAAGCTGAACGACACGCGCGACATCGTCCTCATCGACCAGCGCGGCACGGGCCGCTCGCACGCGCTCGCCTGCCCGACGCCGAAGGATGAGGCCCTGCAGGCGCTCTTCGAGGAATCGCTGCCGGAGAAGCGGGTGCGCGAGTGCCTCGCCTCCCTCGACGCCGACCCGCGCCACTACGCCACCCCGCCCGCGGTGGCCGACTTCGACGAGGTGCTCGGCGCGCTGGGCTACGCGCGCGTGAACCTCTGGGGCGGCTCCTACGGCACGCGCGTGGCGCTGGAGCTGGTGCGCCGCCACCCGGGGCGCGTGCGCACGGCGACGCTCGACGGCGTGGCGCCGCCCGGCATGAAGCTTCCGCTGTCGTTCGTCGCGGACGGGGAGGCGGCCTTCGTGAAGCTGCTGGCCGATTGCGAGGGCGAGACCGCCTGCCGCGAGGCCTACCCGGGCCTGCGCGGGGAGGTCGACAGGCTTCGCGCGCGCCTGGCGAAGGCGCCCGCCGCCACGCGCATCGACGACCCGGTCACGGGGGAGGGCCAGCCCGTGCGGGTCACGGAAAACGTGCTGCTCGCCGGGCTCTTCCGCCCCCTGTACTCGCCCGAGATCGCGAGCCTGCTGCCGCTGGCCATCCAGCGCGCCGCCGGCGGCGACTTCAACCCGTTGCTGGCCCAGAACCTCGCCTTCGCCCACCGCCTCGAGGAGAACCTCGCGGTGGGGATGCACCTTTCCGTGCTGTGCGCCGAGGACGTGCCGGCCATCACGGCCGACGACCTCGCGGCGGCCTCTCGCGCGCTCTTCGGCCGCGCGCTCGTCGACGACTTCCTGCGCGCCTGCGCCGTGTGGCCGCGGGCGAAGCTGCCGGCGGACTACCTCGACCCCGTGCGCGCCGACACGCCCGTGCTCATCCTCTCCGGCGGCCTCGACCCCGCCACGCCGCCGCGCCATGGCGAGGCGGTGCGCGCGACGCTGCCCAACGCGCGCCACGCGGTGGCGCCGCGATTGGCCCACGGCGTGAGCGGGCACGGCTGCGCGCCGCGGTTGATCGAGCGCTTCATCCGCGCCGGCAGCGCCGCGGGGCTGGACTTCGCCTGCCTCGAGCGGCTGCCGCGCCCGCTCTTCGTCCTGCCGGCGAAGGCGCGGCCATGATCGAGGTCCGCGACCTCGCCAAGCGCTTCGGGGCCGTCGAGGCCGTGCGCGGCGTGAGCTTCACGGCGGGCGACGGGCGCGTGACGGGGCTCCTGGGCCCCAACGGCGCCGGCAAGACGACGACGCTGCGCATGGTCTCGACGCTCCTCGCGCCTACGGCCGGAAGCGTGCGCGTGGACGGCGTCGACGCGGCCGCCGACCCGCTCGCCGTGCGCGCGCGCATCGGCGCGCTCTCGGACGCGCGCGGGCTCTACGCCCGCCTCACGGCGCGCGAGAACATCGCCTACTACGGCGAGCTGCGCGGGCTGCCGGAGGCGCGCATCGGCCGGGCCATCGGCGATCTCGCGGCGATGCTGGAGCTCGACCCGCTGCTCGACCGGCGCGCCGACGGCTTCTCGCAGGGCGAGCGCATGAAGGTCGCCATCGCGCGCGCGCTCGTGCACGACCCGCCCAACGTGATCCTGGACGAGCCCACCAACGGGCTGGACGTGATGACCACGAGGAGCCTGCGCGAGGCGGTGCGGCGGCTTCGCGAGGCCGGCAAGTGCGTGCTCTTCTCCAGCCACGTGATGCAGGAGGTGGCCGCGCTCTGCGACGAGATCGTGATCGTCTCCCACGGCGTGGTGGCGGCCACCGGCACCCCGGAGGCGATCCGGGCGGCCGCCGGCTGCGCGGACCTGGAGGAGGCCTTCGTGCGGCTCACGGGCGCGGCCGGGGAGGCGCCATGATGGGGCGCATCCTCACCGTCTTCCTCAAGGAGGCGCGCGACGCGCTGCGCGACCGGCGCACGGCGCTCATGGTGCTGGTGGCCTCCGTGGTCACCGGGCCGCTGACGCTGGTGCTCATCGCCCAGTTCGTCTCGGGGCTCGAGGAGCGCGCGACGACCCTCAAGGTGCGGCTCGCCGGTGCGGAGAACGCGCCCGCGCTCGTCAACTTCCTGGCCCGGGCGGACGTTGAGGTGGAGAAGGCCCCGCCGGACTACGCCGCGCGCGTGAAGGCGGGCCGCCTCGACGCGGTGATCGTCGTGCCGCCGGATTTCCACGAGCGCTGGCTCGCCCACGAGGCCGCGCGCGTGGAGCTGGTCTTCGACGATTCCCGCACCGAGGCCTCGCCCGCCATCCGCCAGTCCGAGCGCCTGCTGGAAGCCTTCAACCGCGAGACCGCCACCCTGCGCCTCATGGCCCGTGGCGTGAGCCCATCCGTCAACGAGACCGTCAAGGTGGAGCGCGTCAACGCCGCCACCCCCCGGCAGAGAGGCGCCGTGCTGCTCTTCCTCATCCCGATGTTCGCCATCCTCGCGCCTCTCCTGGGCGGGATGACGCTCGCCATCGACGCCACCGCCGGCGAGCGCGAGCGCGGCTCGCTCGAGCCCCTCCTCGCCAACCCCGTGCCGCCCGCCGCCTTCGCCGTCGGCAAGTGGCTCGCCGCGTGGGCCAGCGCCTCGCTCGTGGCCATCGTCACGCTCGGCGGGTTCGTGCTGGCCGCGGCCTTCTACGCCGAGAGCCGGCTGCCGGCGCTGCTGCAGTTCGGCCTGCCGGAGTACGCGCGCTTCGTGGCCGTCGTGGTGCCGCTCGCCGCGCTCACTTCGGCCGCGCAGATGCTGATTTCCACCTACGGCCGGTCCTACCGCGAGGCGCAGACCTACGTGAGCTACCTCGCCACGGCCGTCTCCTTCATCCCGCTGGTGGTGATGTTCAGCGGCGCGCGGGAGGCCGCGTGGCAGGCGGCCGTGCCGGTGCTGGGCAGCCTCATGGCGCTCACGCGCGTGCTGCGCGGCGACGGGCTCACGGCCTTCGACGCGCTGGTGCCCGCAGGCGTGTCGCTCGCGCTGGCGGCGCTGGCGGTGGCCGCCGTGGCGCGGCTCCTCGCCGACGAGCGCATCGTCTTCGGCCGCTCGTGAAGATCGACCTCGCCGCCCACTTCGCCGCCGGCGGCAGCTTCGAGCGGGCGCTCGCGGGCTGGCGCGTGCGCCCGCAGCAGCTCGAGTTCGCCGAGGCGGTGCTGGAGGCGATCGAGTCCTCGTCCGTCCTCATCGCCGAGGCCGGCACCGGCACGGGCAAGACCTTCGCCTACCTCGCCCCGGCGCTCGCGGCCGGCGGGCGCGTCATCGTCTCAACCGGCACCAAGACGCTGCAGGACCAGCTCTTCCACCGCGACCTGCCGCTGGTCCGCGACACGCTGGGGATCCCGGCGAAGCTCGCGCTCCTCAAGGGCCGCGCCAACTACGTCTGCCTGCACCACGTCGAGGAGGCCGCGGCCGAGGGCACCTTCGCCTCGCGCGAGGAGGCGAAGCACATCCACGCCATCGCCCGCTTCGCCGGGCGCACGGGCAGCGGCGACAAGGCCGAGTGCACCGAGGTGCCGGAGCTCTCCGGGGCCTGGGCGCGCGCGACCTCGACCCGCGACAACTGCCTGGGCTCCAGGTGCCGCCACTACGAGGACTGCTTCGTGATGAAGGCGCGCAAGGCCGCCAACGACGCCGACCTCGTCGTGGTGAACCACCACCTCTTCTTCGCCGACGTCGTGCTGCGCGACGAAGGGGTGACGGACCTCCTGCCCAGCGCCAACACCATCGTCTTCGACGAGGCGCACCACCTGCCGGACCTCGCGCGGCTCTTCTTCGGGCAGTCGGTCTCCACGGCGCAGGTGGTCGAGCTCGCGCGCGACGCCCGCGGGGCGCAGCTCGTGCACGCCAAGGACAGCCCGCAGATCGGGGAGGCGGCGCTGGCCGCCGACCGCGCCGCGCGCGACGTGCGCATCGCGCTGGGCATGGCCACGGGGCGCTTCGCCGCCGCGCAGCTCGACGCCAACGCGGCGCTCGGCGCGGCGCTCGACGCCCTGGACGAGCGGCTCGATGCGCTTTCGAAGCTCCTCGCTTCCCAGGCCGAGCGCGCCGAGGAACTGCGCAACGCCCAGGCCCGCACGGCGCAGCTGCGCGAGGCCTTCTCCGCGTGGCGCGCGGTGAAGGAGGAGGGCGCCGTGCGCTGGGTCGAGGCCTACGCGCAGTCGGCCGTGCTCAACCGCACGCCCCTCGACGTGGGGCCCGTCTTCGCGCAGCAGGTCGCGGCCGGCAAGCGCGCCTGGATCTTCACCTCCGCCACGCTCTCGGTGGGCGGCGACTTCCGCCATTACCAGTCCGAGCTGGGCCTGGCCGAGGCCGCCACGCGCAGCTGGGAGAGCCCCTACGACTTCGCCAGCCAGGCGCTGCTCTACGTGCCCGAGGCGATGCCGGAGCCCAACAGCCCCGGCTACACCGAGGCCGTGATCGACGCGGCCTTCCCGGTGATCGAGGCTTCCGGCGGGCGGGCCTTCCTGCTCTTCACCAGCCTTCGCGCCATGGACATCGGCCAGGCGCGGCTGCGCGAGAAGCTGGGTGCGCGCGGCCTCGACTGGCCGGTGTTCGTGCAGGGCTCGGCGGGCAAGAACGAGCTGCTGGAGCGCTTCCGCGACACGCCCAACGCCATCCTCGTGGGCAGCCAATCGTTCTGGGAGGGCGTGGACGTGAAGGGCGAGGCGCTTTCGCTCGTGGTGATCGACAAGCTGCCCTTCAACCCGCCGGACGACCCCGTGCTCGCCGCGCGGATCGAGCAGATCAACCGCGCCGGCGGCAACGCCTTCATGGACCACCAGGTGCCGCGCGCCGTGATCGCGTTGAAGCAGGGCGCCGGCCGCCTCATCCGCGACGAGACGGACCGCGGCGTGCTCATGATCTGCGACCCGCGCCTCATCACGAAGCACTACGGCAAGCGCATCTGGCGGGCGCTGCCGCCCTTCCGGCGCTCGCGAGCCCTCGCCGACGCGGTGGCGTTCTTCGCGTCGGTGCCCCAGGCGTGAGCGGCGCTCAGGGCGCCCGGTTGTACTCGGGCAGCACCAGGCGCCAGCCGCCCGGGCAGGTGCGCACGTGCGGGAACCACGCCTTCGCCGAGTCGCAGTAGTTGAGGTGGAGCGGGCGCTGCGTCGGGCCGCCTTCCTCGCCGGGGACCGCGGGCGCCACCTCCGTCGTGGGCGGCGCGGGCTCCGTGCGGGCCAGCCGCTCGCGCCAGCAGTCCTCGTCCTGCTCGCAGGCGTAGCCGTAGCCGCGGTACGCCGGCCCGTAGGCAGGCGAGGGGTAGTAGGCCCATGAAGGGCCCCAGTACCACGGGTCGTACCAGCCCAGCGCCCACGGCACGCCGATCGCGAGCCCCAGCCCCCAGCCCCAGTCGGACCCGCGCCAGTGGCCGCCATGCGAGCCGTGCCACGAGCCGTGCGAGCCGTGCCCGCCAGGCCGGCCGGGCCGGAAATCGGGGCGATGGCCGCCGCCGCCAGGGTGGCGCGGGCCGGAGGCCACGGGGCCGCCTCCGCGCGGCGAGGGAGCGGCCGGCAGCTCGGCCGCGATGAGCATTCCTGCGGCCGCGAGGGCCGCGACAAGGGCGATCCGCTTCGCATCCATGGCGAGCCTCCTGGAGGGCGATTGCCTCCGCCTACGCTATCACCAACGCGCGGCCCCCGCAGGCGTTGACGATCGCAATCATGCGACCGCGCGGCCCGTGGTAGGGTGCGCTCCGCCCGTCAACCCGGAGCATCGAGGCACATGAGGAAATCCCTGCCGGCCGCCCTGGCGGCCCTGGTCGCCGTGGGCGCTCTCGCCCGGCCGCCCGAAGTCCCCGAGGCCGTGTTCAAGCGCTGCGCCACCTGCCACGGCGAGCAGGGCGAAAGCATCGCCGAGGACTTCCCGCGCCTCGCCGGCCAGCACGAGGCCTACCTCGCCAAGGAACTGGACGACTTCCGCGCCGGGCGGCGCGAGGGGCCCATGGTGCGGATGGCGCGCGGGCTCACCGATGCACACGTCGCCGCGCTGGCGAAGTACTACGCATCGCAGCCCGTGCCGCCGCCGGCGCCGAAGACGGAACTGCACGACGTCGGCCGCTACCTGTACCGCAAGGGCAATCCGTGGTCGGGCGTGCCGGCCTGCAAGGCCTGCCACGGCGAAGCGGCGCGCGGCACCGAGAAGCTGCCCGCTCTCGCGGGCCAGCACGCGGCCTACCTCGAGCGCGAGATCCGGGAATTCACCTCGCGCGCGCGCACCAACGACAACGAGGTCATGCACACGGTGTCGCAGAAGCTCACGGCGCTGGAGGTGCGCGCCCTGGCCGAGTACCTGGCGAGCCTGCCCTAGCGCACGCCGGCGGCGGTCATTTCTTCTTGCGGCGCTCCGGGGCCGCGGGCTTTCCGGCCGGCTCCTCGCCCGGCTTCGGCTGGTCCCCCAGGACCGTCTTGAGGGGGCAGACGGAAAAGGCCGGGCACTTGCGGCAGCCGGCGACGATGGCGATGGGGCAGACGGTCATGGGCGCTCTCCCGGTGGATCCCCGACTGTACCACCGCCGGCGGGGTCACTCGCCGAGGGGAAAGGCGACTGTCGCCGCGAGCCCGCCACCCTCGCGCGGCGCGAGGTCGAAGCGGGCGCCGTGGGCCTTGGCGATGCGCGAGACGATCGCGAGCCCGAGGCCGGCGCCGGAGCGGCCGCTGCGCGCGTCGTCGCGGCGCGTGAACGGGGCCTTGAGCCGCTTGATCTCCCCGGCAGGGATGCCGGGGCCGCGGTCGAGCACGGCCAGCGTCGCATCCTTGCCCTCGCGCGCCGTGCGCACGACGATCTCGCCCCCGCCGTGCTTCACGGCGTTCTGGATGAGGTTGTCGACGAGCCGGCGCACCGCGAGCGGTCGCAGCATCAGGGCCGGCAGCTCCGCGAGCTCGCAGGTCACGGGCGCGCCCGCGCGGGCGGCCTTGGCCGCGCAGTCGCGCGCGATCGCCGAGAGGTCGCCGGCCGAGAACGCCTCGGCGGCCTCGCTCCGCGCGTAGTCGATGAACTGGTCGATGATCGCGTTCATGTCCTCGATGTCCGCCACCATCCCGGACTGCGTCGCGGCCTCGACCCGGCCCTCGAGCATCTCCACGTCGAGACGCAGCCGCGCGAGCGGCGTGCGCAGGTCGTGCGAGATCCCGGCGAGGAAGGTGGTGCGCTCCCGCTCCTCGTCCTTGAGGCTCTCCTTCATGCGGTTGAAGGCGCGCGCGACGGCGCGCACCTCCGAGGGCCCGGTCTCGGGCACGGGCGCGGGGTCGCCGCCGCGCCCGAGGTGCTCGGCAGCCTGCGCCACGCGCGCGAGCGGTCGGGTGAGCCGCCAGGCGATGAGGCCGGTCGCGGCGATGGCGATGGCCACCCCCGCGAGCATCCAGTAGAGGAGGGCGTCGCCGGGGTCGCGGTCGACGCGGTTCCTCGGGAAGGCCACCCAGAACTCGCGCGGGCCGGCGCGCAGCCGCACCCAGAACTCGCCCGGCGACCCCGGCCGCACGAACACCTCCGTGTCCTCGCCGAAGAGCGCCTTGAGGCGCTCGCGGAACATGTGCATGCCGGGGCGATCGCCCGCGGGGCGCCCGGGCATCTCACCGCGCGCCGGGAAGACGCGGATGCCTTCCCGTTCGGCCAGCCGCTCGAGGAATTCGCGCTCGGCGCCCGGGGGCAGCGTGTTCAGCGCCGCGTGGATCGTCTTCAGGTGGCTCACGAAGTGGCCGATGGCCATGCCCATGCGCGGCTGCTGCACCTGCTGGCGGAATATCCAGAACGAGGCGGCCTGCGAGGCCACCAGGGCCACTACCAGGACGGCCAGCGTGCGCCAGAAGAAGGAGCCGCCCCACCAGTTCACTTGTGCGGCGTCCCGTCGGGAATGAAGACGTAGCCGAAGCCCCACACCGTCTGGATGTAGCGCGGGCTCTGCGGGTCGTCGCCGAGGAGCTTCCTCAGGCGCGAGACCTGCACGTCGATGGAGCGGTCGTAGCTCTCGTGCTCGCGGCCGCGCGCGAGGTCCATCAGCTTGTCGCGCGAAAGCGGCTCGCGCGGGTGCGCGGCGAACACCTTGAGCACCGAGAACTCGCCCGTGGTGAGCGGCACCGGCTCGCCGTCGCGGGTGAGGGCGCGCGTGCCGAGATTGAGGGCGTACGGGCCGAAGGTGACCACGGTGTCCTCGCGCGAGGGCGCGCCGGGCGTGGGCGCGGGCGCCTGCCGGCGCAGCACGGCGTTGATGCGCGCCACGAGCTCGCGCGGGTTGAAGGGCTTGGCGAGGTAGTCGTCGGCGCCCATCTCGAGGCCGACGATGCGGTCGACGTCGTCGCCCTTGGCGGTGAGCATCACGATGGGCACGAGGTTGGACGCGGCGCGCAGGCGCCGGCAGATGGCCAGCCCGTCCTCGCCGGGCAGCATGAGGTCGAGCACCAGCAGGTCGTAGCGGGTGCGTCGCAGGTTGTGGTCCATCGCCGCGCCGTCGGGGACGGTCTCGACGGCGAAGCCCTGCTCGGTGAGGTAGCGCTTGAGCAGGTCGCGAAGGCGCAGGTCGTCGTCGACGACCAGGATCCTGTGCTTGGGCGGGGCGGGCATGGGCACCATCGTAGCGGCGGCGGGCGGGGCAGCCGTCCGCGCGTTGTAAGGAGATGTTAACAGCCGGGCCCCATGCGCCCTTTGCTTACAACCGGTTACGACCGCGGGCGCTTCCGGAAACGCCTTGGCGCGTCATCGGGAATAGGCTCGATTCCGATGCAGCACGGCCTTTCCCAACCCCACCGGAGAACACCATGAAGACCCTCACGATCCTCGCCGCCGCCATCGCCACCAGTTTCGCCTTCACCGCCGACGCCGCCCCGTACGGGCCCGGCCCCGGCTGCCCGGCGGGCGCCACGCCCGGCGCCGCCGGTTGCCCGGCCTACGGCCCGGGCAACGGCCCCGGTTACGGCCAACGCGGCGGCTGGGGCCAGCGCGGCGGCGGCTGGCAGAGGTGGGACGCCAACGGCGACGGGCAGCTCTCGCGCGACGAAGTGGCCAGCGCGCCGCGCCTTTCACAGGAGTTCGACGCGCTCGACGCCAACCACGACGGCTTCCTCGCCCAGTCGGAGCTGCAGGCGGCCTACGGTGCGCGTGGCCCAGGCGGCCGGGGCGGGCGCGGCGGCCCCATCGCCCGCTGGGACGCCAACGGCGACGGCAAGCTCTCGCGCGAGGAGGTGGCCGGCGCGCCTCGCCTGTCGCAGGACTTCGCGACGATCGACGCCAACCAGGACGGCTTCGTCACCCTCGAGGAGCTGCAGGCGGCCCGCTCGCAGGTCGCCGGCCGTGGCCCGCGCCGGGGGTTCTGAGCCGCGGGCGGTGTCTCGAAATCACTTTAGAAATGTATCTTAAGCAATTGTTTTTTAATTGTTAGAATTGGCGGGCGCGGGGCGGCAGCGGCCGGTATAATGGCGGCGTCGCCCGCCGCCCGCCGCCCTTGAACCTTCTCGCGATCGAGACCTCCACCGAGCTCTGCTCCGCCGCACTGCTGCGCGGCGACGAGCTGTTCGTGGAGGAGGCCCACGCCCCCAACCAGCATGCCGAGCACCTCGCGCCGATGGTGCGGCGGCTTCTCGCCCGTGCCGGCCTCGCGCCCGCCGGGATGGACGCCTTCGCCTTCGGCCAGGGGCCCGGGTCCTTCACGGGGCTTCGCATCGCCTGCGGGCTGGCGCAAGGGCTGGCCTTCGGGGCGGGGCGGCCTGTCGTGCCGGTGCCGTCGCTCGTGGCGCTGGCCGAGCAGGCGAACGCGAGCCGCGTCGTCGTCGGTCTGGACGCGCGCATGGGCGAGACCTACCTCGCCGCCTACTCGCGCATGGGCGGCGACTGGGAAGCCGCCATCGCCCCGGGGCTGTTCGCCCGGGGCGCGCTTCCCCCGCTGCCGGGCCGTGACTGGGTGGCCACCGGCAGCGGGTTCGACGGCTTCGACTGGTTGCGCGGGGCGTACGCGAAGCAGGTGAGCCACCGGATCGAGGGCGACCTGCCGCGAGCCGGCGCCGTGGCGCGCGTGGCTGCCCGGCGGCTCGCGCGCGGGGAGGCCGTGCCGCCCGAGTCGGCCGCCCCCCTATACTTGCGCGACAAGGTGGCCTTGACCACCCGCGAGAGGCAGGCGGCCCCGTGAGCGCGCTTCCGAAGGACCAGCTGGGATACCGGCGCATGGCGCCGGACGACCTCGCCACGGTCGCCGATCTCGAGCGCTCCCTCTACGAGTTCCCGTGGAGCAAGGGCAACTTCCGCGATTCCCTCGAGGCCGGCTACGACTGCTGGGTGGCGTGCGACGGCCCGCGGGTGATCGGGTACGCGATCCTCATGGTCGCCCTCGACGAGGCGCACCTGCTCAACATCGCGGTCGCCGCCGGCTGGCAGAACCAGGGCATCGGGCGCGCCTTCCTGGAGCACGTGCTCGGCGTCGCCCGGGAGGCGAAGTGCCAGATCGTCTACCTCGAGGTGCGCCCGTCGAACGCGGCCGCGCGGCACCTCTATCGCGACATGGGCTTCCAGCAGATCGCCATCCGTCCCGGCTACTACCCGGCCCGGGGCGGTCGAGAGGACGCGCTCTTCCTCGGGATCACGCTCTGACGCCCATGGACGAGCGGCTCCTGCGCGAACTCGAACTGCTGCCCGTGGCCCGGCTCTACGGCCTCGCCACGCCGGCGGCACGCGAGCCGGCGGCGCCGCCGGAGGCCCCGCGCCAAGTCGCGCCCGTGGCCGAGGCGCCGCGGCGGGCGCCCCCGCCCTCGCGGCTGGCGCCGGCGCCGCAATCGGCACCCGCCGTTCCCGCCATCGCGCCGCCCGCCGGCGTGGAGTCGATGGACTGGGAGGCCCTTCGCGAAGCCGTGCGCGACTGCCGCCGCTGCGGCCTGTGCGAGCAGCGCAAGCAGGCGGTGTTCGGCGTCGGCAGCCCGACCGGCCCCTGGCTCTTCGTGGGCGAAGGCCCCGGTGCGGAGGAGGACGAGCGCGGCGAGCCCTTCGTGGGCCAGGCGGGGCGCCTCCTGGACGGCATGCTCGCCTCCCTCAGGCTCGCGCGCGGGCGCGAGGTCTACATCGCCAACGTGGTGAAGTGCCGCCCGCCGGGCAACCGCGTGCCGACGCCGGGGGAGGCGGCCGCGTGCGCGGCGTGGCTGGACAGGCAGGTCGAGCTCATCGCCCCGCGCGTGATCGTGGCGCTCGGCAAGACCGCCGCCACGCGCCTCACCGGATCCGAGGGCAGCCTCGCCGGGCTGCGCGGCCGCGTGCACGCGTACCGCGGCATTCCGCTCGTGGTCACCTACCACCCGGCCTACCTGCTGCGAAACCTCCCCGACAAGGCCAAGGCCTGGGAGGACCTCCTCTTCGCGCGACGCACGCTCGACGCGGCACTCGCGCGCCCTTGAAGCGGGCCGCGGCCGTCCCCATCATTGCCCCTGCCGTCCAACCCCCATCGGGAGGTACCCGTTCCATGCGCAGAATCGCCACCGCTTTCGCCCTCGCCGGCGCCCTCGTGCTCTCCGGCTGCGGCTACAACGACTTCCAGTCGAAGGACGAGCAGGTGAAGGCGGCCTGGTCCGAGGTCGTGAACCAGTACAAGCGCCGGGCGGACCTCATCCCCAACCTCGTGAGCGTGGTGCAGGGCTTCGCGCAGCAGGAGAAGGACGTGTTCCTCGGCGTGACCAACGCGCGCGCCAAGGTGGGCTCGATCCAGATGACGCCCGAGGCGCTGAACGACCCCGCCGCGATGAAGAATTTCCAGGCGGCGCAGGGCGAGCTCTCCGGCGCGCTCTCGCGGCTGCTCCTCGTCGCCGAGAACTACCCGCAGCTCAAGAGCGACGCCAACTTCCGCGACCTGCAGGCGCAGCTCGAGGGGACGGAGAACCGCATCACCACGGCGCGCAACCGCTACATCCAGGCGGTGCAGGGCTACAACGTCCTCGCGCGCCAGTTCCCGACGAACCTCACCGCCATGCTCTTCGGCTACAAGGAGAAGGCCAACTTCACCGTCGAGAACGAGAAGGCCATCGCCGAGCCGCCCAAGGTCGACTTCTCGCCGAAGCCCGCGGCACCCGCGCCGGCCAAGTGACCGGGCTCGCCGGCCACCGCCTCGCGGCGGCGGCCGCGTTCCTGCTCTTCCTCGCCGCCGCGCCGCTCCCGGCGTGGGCGCAGGCGCCCGCGCCCGTCCCGAAGCTCTCCGGGCGGGTGGTGGACCTCACGGGGACGCTCGCCGCCGCCGACCGGCAGGCGATCGCGGCCAGGCTCGCCGCGTTCGAGCAGGCGAAGGGCTCGCAGGTCGCGGTGCTCGTCGTGCCCAGCCTCGGCGACGAGACGATCGAGGAGTTCGCCACGCGCGTGACCGACGCCTGGCAGCTCGGCCGCGCGGGCGTCGACGACGGCGTCCTCTTCGTCGTGGCGATGCAGGAGCGGCGCCTTCGCATCCAGACCGGCCGCGGCGTGCAGGGCACGCTCACCGACGCGCTTTCGAAGCGGATCATTTCCGAGCTCGTCACGCCGCGATTCCGCGCGGGCGACTTTCCCGGCGGCATCCAGGCGGGCGTGGACGCGATCCTCAAGGCGATCGAGGGCGAGGCCCTGCCGGCGCCGGCGCCGTCGGCCGCGAAGGCGAAGGGTGGGGGCAGCGCCGCGGGCGCGGACTTCCTCTGGCTCGCCTTGATGGCCGTCCCCGTGGCCGGCATGTTCCTGCGCGCGCTGCTCGGCCGGTTCCTCGGCGCGACGCTCACCGGGGGCGCCACGGGCGTCGCGGCGTGGTTCTTCTTCGGCAGCCTCCTCGCGGGCGGCGTCATCGCCTTCATCGCGTTCCTCGTCGTGCTGTTCATGGGCATGCCGGGCGCCGGCGTCCACCGGGGCGGCGGTTCCTGGGGCGGCGGCGGGGGCTGGTCGGGCGGGGGCGGCGGGGGCTGGTCCGGCGGCGGCGGGTTCAGCGGCGGCGGGGGCGGTTTCGACGGCGGCGGCGCCTCGGGAGGCTGGTGATGGACTTCAGGCGATTCTGGCGGCACGTGGCGATGACGCCGTGGCGGGCCCGCAAGGCCTTCCCGCCGGCGGCGATGGAGGCCATCGGCCGCGCCGTCGCGGAGCACGAGAAGCGCCACCGCGGCGAGGTGCGTTTCGTGGTCGAGGCGGAACTCGGCACGCTGCAGCTGTGGATGGGGCTTTCGCCCCGCGACCGCGCGCGTGGACTCTTCGCCTCGCTGGGCGTGTGGAACACCGAGGAGAACACGGGCGTCCTGGTCTACGTGCTGCTCGCGGACCACGACGTGGAGATCTTGGCGGACCGCGGCATCTCCGCAAAGGTTGCGCAGGCCGAGTGGCAGGCGATCTGCGCGACGATGCAGGAGGCCTTCCGCGCCGGCCGCTTCGAGGCAGGCGCCATCGCGGGCGTGCACGCCATCGCGGACCTGCTGGAGAAGCACTTCCCGGCGGGCGCGGCGAACGCGAACGAGCTTCCCGACCGCCCGCTGCTGATCTGACGCCGGCGGCTCAGCCCCTGCGGGGTTCGTCCTCGGCGGCCAGCAGCGCCTCGATCTCCTTGCGCCGCGCGGGGTCCGGCGTGGGCGCGGCGGCCGTGGCCTCGCGCCGCCGGCGCAGCAGCACCACCAGCCCGGCGAGCCCGCCTACGACCAGAAGGCCGGGGGCGACCCACAGCAGGGCGGTGGCCGCGTTGAACGGCGGCTTGTAGAGCACGAAGTCGCCGTAGCGCTCGACCATGTAGGCGCGGATCTCGTCGTCCGACTTGCCCTCCGCGATCATCTTGCGCGTCTGCTGGCGCAGGTCGACCGCGAGCGGCGCGTCGGAATCGGCGATGGTCTGGTTCTGGCACACGAGGCAGCGCAGCTCGTGGGCGATGGCCTTCAGGCGCGCCTCGACCTTGGGATCGGGGTTGGCGATCTCGGCCGACTGGCCCCACGCGAGGGTGGCGGCCGCGAGCAGCAGGGGGGCGAGGAGGCGCTTCATGCGTTGAGCTTCGCGAGGAGCGGCAGGATCGTCTTCTCGAGGGCTTCCGGCGTGACGGGGCCGATGTGCTTGTGGCGGATGATGCCCTGCTTGTCGATCACGAAGGTCTCGGGCGCGCCATAGACGCCGTAGTCGATGCCCACCTTGCCGTCGATGTCCCAAACCGAGAAGAGGTAGGGATCGCCGTGCTGGCCCAGCCACTTGGTGGCGTCGGCCCGCTGGTCCTTGTAGTTGAGCCCGACGATGGGGACGATGCCCTTGCGGCTCATGTCGTTCAGCACCGGGTGCTCGACGCGGCACGAGACGCACCACGAGGCCCAGACGTTCAGCAGCCACACCTTGCCCTTCATCTCCTCGGGCGAGAACTTCACGTCGGGCTCGTGGAGCTTCGCGAGCGTGAAGGCCGGCGCGGGCTTGCCGATGAACGGCGAGGGGACCTGGCGCGGGTCCTTGGTGAGGCCGATCGCGAGGAAGACGCAGAGGACGCCGAAGATCGCGAGGGGGATGACGAACTTCGCCTTCATCGGGCTAGTCCCCCGCCACGACCGCCCCGGCGGGCGCGTGCGATTGCCTGCGCGCGAGGCGGTAGCGGCGGTCGGCGATGGCGAGGAAGCCGCCGAGGGCCATCAGCAGGCACCCGCCCCAGATCCAGTCGACGAAGGGCTTGTGGTAGATGCGGATGCCCCAGGCCTGGCCCTCGACCTGCTCGCCCATGGACACGTAGAGGTCGCGCGTGAGGCCGGCGTCGATGTCGGCCTCCGTCATCGTCTGGCCGGAGGCGTGGTAGATGCGCTTCTCGGGGTACATCTTGAGCATGAGCTCGGCGGAGCCTTCGCGTCGCACCTCGAACATGCCCTGCATGGCCGCGTAGTTCGGGCCCGGCAGCTCGCGCGTGCCGAGGAACTTGAACTCGTAGCCGGCGATCGTCGCGGTGTCGCCCGGGGCCATGCGGATGTCGCGCTCCGTCTGGTAGCCCTGCACCATGGCCACGCCGATGATGAAGACGGCCACGCCGACGTGCGCGAGCTGCATGCCGTACCACGAGGCGGAGTTGGCGCGCAGCTTCCCGAGCAGGCCCGGTTGCGGGGCGACCTTGAGGCGCGCGCCGAACTGCACGGCGGTGGCGAGCACCACCCAGAAGGCGAGGAAGAGGCCGAGGGCGACGAGCGAGGACCAGCGGCCCTTGGCGAGCGGCACGATCACGGCGCAGGCGACGGCCACGGCCAACGCCCACCTGAGGCGCGTGGCGAGGTCGGGCAGCTCCGCCTTCTTCCATGCGGCCATGGGGCCCGCGGCCATCAGGAACACGGCCGGCGCCATGAGCGGGAAGAACACGGCGTCGAAGTACGGCGGGCCGACGGAGATCTTGCCGAGGTTGAGCGTGTCGAGGACGAGGGGATAGAGCGTGCCCAGCAGCACCGCCGCCATCGCCACCGTGAGCAGCACGTTGTTGGCCAGCAGCATCGACTCGCGCGAGATGCCGGAGAACTGCCCGCCCACGCCCACCTTCGGCGCGCGAAGCGCGAAGAGCAGGAGCGAGCCTCCCACGACGACCGCGAGGAAGCCGAGGATGAAGACGCCGCGCCTGGGATCGGTGGCGAAGGCGTGGACCGAGGTGAGCACGCCAGAGCGCACGAGGAACGTGCCCAGAAGCGAGAGCGAGAAGGCGAGGATCGCGAGCAGCACCGTCCAGCTGCGGAAGGCGCCGCGCTTCTCCGTCACCGCGAGCGAGTGGATGAGGGCGGTGCCCACCAGCCACGGCATGAAGGAGGCGTTTTCCACCGGGTCCCAGAACCACCAGCCGCCCCAGCCCAGCTCGTAGTAGGCCCACCAGCTTCCGAGCGCGATGCCGATCGTGAGGAAGCACCAGGCGGCCGTGGTCCAGGGACGCGACCAGCGCGCCCAGGCGCTGTCGAGGCGCCCCTCGAGGAGCGCGGCGATGGCGAAGGCGAAGGCGACGGCGAAGCCCACGTAGCCCATGTAGAGCAGTGGCGGGTGCATCACCATGCCCGGGTCCTGCAGGAGCGGGTTGAGGTCGCGGCCATCCTCGGCCGGCGGCAGCAGGCGCTCGAAGGGGTTGGAGGTGGTGATGATGAAGAGGAGGAAGCCGATGGAGATGAGGCCCATCACGCCGATCACGCGCGCGGCGATGCGTTCCGGAAGGTGGCGCGAAAAGAGCGCGACGGCCGCCGTCCACCCGCCCAGCATCAGCGCCCAGAGGAGCATCGAGCCCTCGTGCGAGCCCCAGGAGGCGGCGAAGCGGTAGTGCACCGGCAGGCCCAGGTTCGAGTGCTGCGCCACGTTCGCGACCGAGAAGTCGTTGTTCACGAACGAGGTGGCGAGCGCCGCCCACGCGAGCACGACGAAGAGGAACTGTCCGATGGCCACGGGGCGCGCAGTCGCCGTCCACGCCGGCTTGCCGAGCGTCGTGCCGGCGAGCGGCAGGAAGGCCTGCGCGAACGCGAGGAGGAGGGCGAGGATGAGGGCGAGCTGGCCGATCTCCGGGATCATCGCGGGTTGCCTCCGCCTTGCCCCGCGAAGTTCTCCTTGGCCATCGGGTGGCCGGCCTGCTTGAGGGCCTCGGCGGCCTCCGGCGGCATGTAGTTCTCGTCGTGCTTGGCGAGCACCTGGGAGGCCTTGAAGACGCCGTCCGTGCCCACGCGCCCCTCGGCCACGACGCCCTTGCCCTCCTTGAAGAGGTCCGGGAGGATGCCCGTGTAGGTGACCGGCACGCTCTCGGCGCCGTCGGTGATCTTGAAGCTCACGTTGAGCGCGTCCTTGTGGCGCACGACGGTGCCGCCCTCGACCAGGCCGCCGACGCGGAAGTTGCGGTCCAGCGGGACCTCCTTCTTCGCCACCTGCGTGGGCGTGAAGAAGAAGACCAGGTTGGACTGGAAGGCATTGAGCACCAGGGCGGCTGCCACCCCCAGGGCGGCCAGGCCGCCGACGATGGCGACGGCCCGCTTAGTTCTCGGTTTCAAGATCGCGTTCCTCCTCGATGGCGTCCAGCGCCCGCTTGCGGCGCAGGCGCAGCGACAGCATTTCGACCACGATGGCGACGAGAAGTGCCCCGAAGGACATCCACACGAAGAAGGCCTGGCCCCCCATCGCCCAGAAATCGGACCAGCTCTTCCACCAGATCGTCATGCGGCCCCCAGGCTGCGCACCCACGCCGTGCGGCGCTCGCGCTCGAGGATGACCGAGCGCACGCGCACGAGGGTCGCGCCGATCGCGTACATCCACGCCGAGGCGCTCATCACGAGCATGCCGGTGAGCATGGTGACGTGCATGCTGGTGCCCTTGAAGCTCACGCTGGAGCCCTGGTGCAGCGTGTTCCACCACTGCACCGAGAAGTAGATGATCGGCAGGTTCACCACGCCGATCAGCGCGAGCAGCGCCGCCGCCCGGTCGCCGCGCCGCGGGTCCTCGAAGGCGTTGGCGAGCGCCATGTAGCCGAAGTAGAGGAAGAGCAGCACCAGCTCCGAGGTGAGGCGCGCGTCCCACACCCAGTAGGTGCCCCAGGTGGGCCGGCCCCAGAAAGCGCCCGTCCACAGGGCGAGGAAGGTCATGAGCGCGCCCGTGGGGGCGATGGCGCGGGCCATCATCGCCGACAGCCGCGTGTTGAAGACGAGCGACAGCCCGCAGTAGCAGGCCATGACGAAGTACAGGAACATCGACATCCAGGCCGTGGGCACGTGGATGAAGATCACGCGGTAGACCTCGCCCTGCTGCGCGTCCGTAGGGGCCACGAGGAGCCCCAGGTACAGGCCCCAGGCGGCCAGGAGGGCCGCGGCGACGAAGAACCACGGGGCCAGCCGGCCGGCGAGCCCGTAGAAGGTGGATGGCGAGGAGAAATAGAACCAGTTCATTGGGTTGGCGCGTCCTTGCCGATGCGGGATTGTCGCCCGGTGCGGGTTTCGGCGGTTGCGGGATCGCAAAAAGCCATGGCGGCCGCTCAGTCCACGGCGATCCGGACGGCCGTCCCGATGGCGAAGGGCAGCCCCACCAGGGAGGCGATGAGCCCGGCCCCGAGGAGCGACAGGTGCGGGGCCGGCGACATCCCCGTGGCCTGGGCCTCCGCGGCGCCGGCGCCGAAGATGAGCACCGGCACGAAGAGCGGCAGGGCCAGCAGGGCCAGCAGCATGCCGCCCCCCCGGGCGCCCAGCGCCAGCGCCGCGCAGGCCCCTCCGAGCAGCGACAGGACCGGCGTGCCGATGAGCAGCGAGAGCGCCTGGATGCCGAGGGTGTCCGGGGCGAGGCCGTACTGCAGGCCGATGAGGGGCGAAAGCAGCGTGAGCGGCAGGCCCGACACGATCCAGTGCGCCGCCACCTTGCCGGCGGCCCAGCCCAGGGCCGGGTGCGGGGAGAGCGTCATCTGCTCGAGGGAGCCGTCGGCGTAGTCGGTGGCGAAGAGCCCCGGCAGGGCGAGGAAGGCCGCCAGCAGCGCCCCCACCCAGATCACGCCGGGCCCGATCCGGGCGAGCAGCTGCGGCTCCGCCCCGATCCCCAGCGGGAAGAGCGAGGCCACGAGGGCGAAGAAGGCGACCGTGAGCACCGCCTCGTCCGGGTGGCGCCAGGCCAGCGTCAGGTCGCGCGCCATGGCCCAGGAGAAGCCGGCGGCGAAGGAGCCCTCGGCTTGCGGGCGGGCGGCGGTATCCGTCATGGACAAGTCGCCTCAGCCCAGCCGCAGCTCGCGAACCACCGCGGACGGCGGGGCGAGCCGGTGGTGGGTGGCAGCCAGCGCGAGGCCCCCGCGGGCGAGGTGGCGGTCGAGAAGGGAGATGAAGAGCTCCTGCCCCGCGTCGTCCAGCGCCGTGAGGGGCTCGTCGAGCACCCAGAGCTCCGCGGGGTCGAGGGCCAGGCGCGCGAGCCCGATGCGGCGCCGCTGCCCGGCCGAGAGGCGGCGCGCCGGGATCCGGCGGCGCTTGTCGAGGCCGACGGAGGCGAGCGCCTCGCGCCTCTCGTCGGCGGTCGTGCGCGCGCCGCGCAGCCGCAGCGAGAAATCGAGATTCTCCTCGGCCGTGAGGTCGTCCTTGAGCGAGGGCAGGTGGCCGGCGTAGGCCATGCCCGCGCGCATGCGCTCGGGGTCGACCTGCGCGGGCTGGCCGTGCCAGGAGATGACGCCGTCGTCGGGGCGCGTGAGGCCGGTGACGCAGCGCAGCAGCGTGGTCTTGCCGCAGCCGTTGGGGCCGCGCACGCAGAGGAGCTCGCCGCCCGCCACCTCGAAGGCGATCCCCGAGAAGAGGAGCGCCGGGCCGCGGCGGCACGCGAGGTCGCGGACCTGGAGGACGTCGGGGGCGCCGCTGCGGTGCTTGCCCGTCATCGCCGCCCTAGGGAACGACCCGGTCGATCACGACCGCCACACCCTGCGCCCCGGGCGCCACGGGC
>JAHCAK010000036.1 GCA_019634955.1 Burkholderiales bacterium | reverse complement strand
GAGCGCGAAGGACAAGGCCACCGGCAAGGAATCCAAGATCACCATCAAGGCGAGCTCGGGCCTCTCCGAGGACGAGATCCAGCGCATGGTGAAGGACGCCGAGTCGCACGCCGACGAGGACAGGAAGCAGCTCGAGCTCGTCACGGCGCGCAACCAGGCCGACCAGCTCCTGCATTCGGTGCGCAAGTCGCTCGCCGAGTACGGCGACAAGGTCGACGCGGCCGAGAAGACCGCGATCGAGGAGGCGGCGAAGGCGCTCGAGGCGGTGCTGAAGGACGGCGACAAGGCGACGATCGAGGCGAGGAGCCAGGCGCTCGCGGCCGCGTCCCAGAAGCTCGGCGAGCGCATGTACGCCGACGCGCAGGCGAAGGCGCAGCCCGCCGGCGACGGGCCGGGCCCGCAGGAAGGCAAGGATGAAGGCCGTGGCCGGGGCGCTAGCCGGGAGGAGAACGTCGTCGACGCGGAGTACACCGAGGTGAAGGACAAGAAGCCGGCCTGACGCAGGCGCCGCCGGCGGCATCCGGGGGTGAAGGGGGAGGGCCCCCTTCACCCCTTCACGCATTGAGGGACGGAAGGGGAACATGGCGACGAAGCGCGACTACTACGAGGTGCTGGGGGTGGCCCGCGATGCCTCCGAGGAGGACATCAAGAAGGCCTACCGCCGGCTCGCCATGAAGCACCACCCCGACCGCAACCCGGACAGCAAGGAGTCGGAGGAGAAGTTCAAGGAAGCCAAGGAGGCCTACGAGGTCCTCTCCGAGGCCGAGAAGCGCCGCGCCTACGACGCCTACGGCCACGCGGGCGTGAACCCCCAGATGGGCGGCATGGGCGGCGATGCCGGCTTCGGCGGCTTCGCCGAGGCCTTCGGCGACATCTTCGGCGACATCTTCGGCGGCGGGTCGGGCCGCGGCCGCTCGAACGTCTATCGCGGCGCCGACCTGCGCTACAACCTCGAGATCACGCTCGAGCAGGCGGCCCGGGGCACCGAGACCAAGATCCGCATCCCCGCGATGGAGGAGTGCGAGACCTGCCACGGCTCGGGCGCCAAGCCCGGTACCCAGCCCAAGACCTGCACGACCTGCGGCGGCACGGGCGCCGTGCGCATGTCGCAGGGGTTCTTCTCGATCCAGCAGTCGTGCCCCACCTGCCACGGCAGCGGCCGGATGGTCTCCGATCCCTGCCGCGCCTGCGCCGGCGCGGGCCGCGTGAAGCGCCACAAGACCCTCTCCGTGAAGATCCCGGCCGGCATCGACGAAGGAGACCGCATCCGCCTCGGCGGCGAAGGCGAGGCCGGCGTGAACGGGGGCCCGCCGGGCGACCTGTACGTCGTGATCCACCTCCGGGAGCACGCCGTCTTCCAGCGCGACGGCAACGACCTGCACTGCCAGATGCCGGTGAGCTTCGCGACGGCGGCCCTGGGCGGCGACATCGAGATCCCGACCCTGGACGGCCAGGCGAAGGTCCGCATCCCCGCGGAGACCCAGACCGGCCAGGTGCTGCGCCTGCGCGGCAAGGGCATCAAGGGCGTGCGCGCCGCCCACCCGGGCGACCTGCTCTGCGAGATCGTGGTGGAAACCCCGGTGAAGCTCACGGAGCGCCAGCGGGAGCTGCTGCGCGAGTTCGAAGCGCTCTCGGCCGCCAACGGCGACCGCCACAACCCGCGCGCCAAGTCCTTCATGGACAAGGTCCGGGACTTCTTCGCCGGCTGATTCGACCTCGATGGCGGCGCCCGGTCCGCGCTATCATGGCTGGAACGAAAGTTCATATATCCGGGGGAGATGAACCATGATGCGCACGCTTGCAACCTTGGCCGCGCTTGCCCTGCCGGCCGCGGCCCAGGCCCAGGGTGTCACCGATACCCAGATCCTCCTGGGCCAGTCGGTGGCGCTCACCGGCCCGGCGGAGGAACTGGGCAAGGACATGCGCCTCGGCGCGCGCCTCTACTTCGACGCGGTCAATGCCCGCGGCGGCGTGAACGGCAGGAAGATCGTGCTGAAGACGCTCGACGACGGCTACGAGCCGCCGCGCGCCGTCGAGAACACGAAGAAGCTCCTCAACGAGGACCGCGTCTTCGCGCTGTTCGGCTACGTGGGCACGCCCACCTCGCAGGCGGTGCTGCCGCTCTTCACCGAGGCGAAGGCCCCCTACGTGGGCGCGTTCACGGGCGCCGAGCTCCTGAGGAACCCCTTCAACCGCTACATCTTCAACGTCCGCGCGAGCTACTTCGACGAGACCGAGGCGATCGTTCAGCACCTCACGGCCATGAGCGTGAACCGGATCGCCGTCTTCTACCAGAACGACGCCTACGGCATGGCCGGGCTCACGGGCGTGGAGCGCGCGCTCAAGAAGCGCAACCTCGAAGTCGCCGGCAAGGGCACCGTCGAGCGCAACACCGTCGACGTCGCGAAGGCGGTGGCCGCGCTGGGCAAGCCCGACATCCAGGCCATCGTGATGGTCGGCGCCTACAAGGCGTGCGCGGCCTTCATCAAGGACATGCGCGCCAAGGGGCACAACCCGACCTTCTGGAACGTCTCCTTCGTGGGCAGCAAGGCGCTCGCGAAGGAGCTCGACCGCGAGGGCCGCGGCGTGCAGATCTCGCAGGTCGTCCCCTTTCCCTGGGACGCCACGATTCCCGTCGTGAAGGAGTACCGGGCGCTCCTCGCGCAGGCCAAGGGCGAGCCGGGCTTCGGCACGCTGGAGGGCTTCATCGCCGCCAAGGTGATGGTCGAGGGCCTGCGCCGCGCGGGCAAGGCCCTCACGCGGGAGAGCTTCATCAAGGCGATGGAATCGCTCAGTCCCTACGACGTGGGCGGCTTCAAGGTGAGCTACGGGCCGGACAACCATAACGGCTCGACCTTCGTGGACCTCACGATCATCTCGAAGGACCAGAAGTTCGTCCGCTAGGCCCGCCTCACTTCTTCCGCCATTCCGTCGCGCCCCCGGGGCGGTCCTCGAGCACGATCCCGGCGGCGTCGAGCTCCGCGCGGATGGCATCGGCCCTCGCGAAGTCGCGCGCCTTCTTGGCGGCCGCGCGCTCGGCCACGAGGGCTTCGACGTCGAGAGTGACGCCGCCCTTGAGGAAGGCTTCGGGGTCCTGCTGCAGGAAGCCCAGCGTGCCCCCGAGACCCCTGAGGAGGCCCGCCAGCGCCGCCGAGCGCGAGCGGTTCACCTCGCCGCGAAGCTCGTGCAGCACCGCGAACGCCACGGGCGTGTCGAAGTCGTCGTCCATCGCGGCGCGAAAACGCGCGGCCAGCGGGTGCCCCCAGTCCACCGGCGTGCCGTCCGCCGGCACCTCGCGCAGCGCCGTGTAGAAGCCGCGCAGGGCGTGCCCGGCCTCCTCGAGGAGGTCCCAGGTGTAGGCGAGCTCGCTGCGGTAGTGGCCACGCAGCAGGAAGAAGCGCAGTTGCTCGCCGCCCTGCACCGGGTCCAGCCGGTCGAGGATCTCGCGGGCGGTGAAGAAGTTGCCCAGCGACTTCGACATCTTCTCGTCGCCCATGTTGAGGAAGGCCGCGTGCATCCAGTAGCGTACGAAGGGCCGCCCGGAAGCGCCCTCGCTCTGCGCGATCTCGTTCTCGTGGTGCGGGAACTGCAGGTCCCAGCCACCGCCGTGGATGTCGATGGTCTCGCCGAGCTCGCGGCCCGCCATGGCCGAGCACTCGATGTGCCAGCCCGGCCGGCCGTCCCCGAAGGCCGAGGGCCACGAGGGCTCGCCCGCCTTGGCGGCCTTCCAGAGCACGAAGTCGAGCGGATCGCGCTTGGCGGCCTCCACCGCCACGCGCTCGCCGGCGCGCAGCTCGTCGAGGTTGCGGCGCGAGAGCTTTCCGTAGCCGGGAAAGCCCCGCACCGCGAAGTAGACGTCGCCGTTGGCGCCGCGGTAGGCGAGCCCCTTCGACTCGAGGTGCGCGATGAGGTCGAGCATCGGCCCGATGTAGCGCGTGGCCCGCGGCTCGGCGTCCGGGACGACGAGGCCGAGGCGCGCGCAGTCCTCCGCGAACGCGCGCGCCGTTCTCCCCGTCAGTTCGTCGATCGCGACGCCGCGCTCCCGCGCGCGCTCCATGATCTTGTCGTCGACGTCGGTGATGTTGCGCACGTAGGTGACGGCGTACCCGCTCGCGCGAAGCCACCGCACCACCAGGTCGAACACCGAGAAGGTGCGCGCGTTGCCGACATGGATGTAATCGTAGACAGTGGGACCGCAGACGTAGAGGCCGGCCTTGCCGGGGACGAGCGGGACGAAGGCTTCCTTGCGGCGCGTGAGCGTGTTGTAGATCGTGAGCGTGGACATGGATGGCTGGGCCTGGGGACCGGGATCGTTCGGCGGCGCGGCGGGCTGGGGGCGGAACCGCCGCGGCGGTCAGCGAGGCGCGCGGGAACGACAGCCGGAGAGGACTGCCAAAGCGGCCGGAATGGTCTTGGAGGGGCGGCGCGGGCAGCGCTCGCCCGGCCGGGCGGCGACCCGGCCGATTGTGAAGCCCCCCCAAGGTTGGTAGAATGCGTTTCTCATTAAATTCAATAAATTATAACACGATGCTCCTTCGCCACCTGCGCTTGCCCGTCGTCGTCGTCGCCCTTGCGCTGACATTCGCCGGCGGCACCGCCGCCGCGCCCGCCGACGACCTGCGCGAGGCGCAGAAGCTCTACACGCAGGGCAGGCTCCAACCGGCGATGGAACGCCTTGACGCCTACCTCAAGGCGCAGCCGCGCGAGCCGCAGGGCCGCTTCCTCCGCGGCCTCATCCTCACCGAGCAGAAGAAGGTCAACGAGGCGATCCAGGTCTTCACCGGCCTCACGGAGGACTTCCCGGAGCTGCCGGAGCCCTACAACAACCTCGCCGTGCTCTACGCCTCGCTCGGCAACTACGACAAGGCGAAGTCGGCGCTCGAGCTCGCGATCCACACCCACCCGAGCTACGCGACGGCCCATGAGAACCTCGGCGACATCTACGCCCAGCTCGCAAGCCGCGCCTACGACCGCGCGCTGCAGCTCGACAAGAACAACACCACGGCGCAGGTGAAGCTCGCGATGGTGAAGGACCTGTTCGTCGCGCCGAAGGCGGGCAGCGGCCCGCGGCCGGAGCCCGCCAAGGTCGCGAAGGCCGAGCCTCCCAAGGCCGCCGAGCCGCCCAAGGCCGAGCCGCCAAAGGCGCCTCCGCCGAAGCCGGAACCCGCGAAGGCCGAGCCACCCAAGCCCGCCCCCGCGAAGCCAGAGCCCGCGAGGGTGGAGCCGCCCAAGGCCGCGCCGCCGAAGGCGCCCGCGGCGGCCTCCGACGAGAAGGCTGCGGTGACGGCGGCCATCCAGGGCTGGGCGAAGGCCTGGAGCGCGAAGGACGTGAAGGGCTACCTCGCGGCGTACTCGCCCGCGTTCGAGCCCGGCGGCGGCGAGTCGCGTGACGCCTGGGCGAAGCAGCGCACCGAGCGGATCGAGCGGCCCAAGTCGATCGAGGTGTCGGTCCAGGTCCGCTCCATCGACGTGCAGGGCGATACGGCCGTCGCCGTGTTCCGCCAGGCGTACCGCTCCGACACGCTCAAGTCGAACAGCACCAAGACGCTGCGGTTCGAGAAATCCGGAGGCAAGTGGCTCATCACGCAGGAGCGCGTCGGCGGGTGAGCGCCAGGACGCGCCCCGCCCCGTGCCGCGCCGCGCGCGCGGCCGCCGTGGTCGTTCTCGCGATCTCGCTTCCCGCCGCCACGACGGCCGGCGAATCGGGCTCCTCGGGCCCCTTCCCCGCCTTCGCGAACGAGGTCGAGGCCGCCCTGGTCCGCGCGATCTTCGGCCTGCGCGAGAGCGGCCTGCGCCATGCGATGGGCGAGATCGACCACGCCCTCGCGAGGACGCCCAACTTCCGGCTCGGGCACCTCATCAAGGGCGACCTGCTCATGGCGCGCGCCGGCAATCCCGTCGCCTTCGGCCCCGCCGCCTCGGCGAGCGCCGGCGTGGCCCCGCTGCAGGACGAGGCGCGCGCCCGTCTGCGGCGCTACCTCGACGCCCCGCCCCGCGACCACCTGCCGCTTCCCGTCATGCAGATGGCGCCGTCGCAGGCGCACGTGCTGCTGGTGGACACCGCGCGCTCGCGGCTCTTCGTGTTCGCCAACCACGGCGGCGAGCCGCGCTACGTGACCGACTTCTACATCAGCCTGGGCAAGAACGGCGTCGAGAAGCGCCGCGAGGGCGACCAGAAGACGCCGCTGGGCGTCTACACGATCGTTTCCGCCAAGGAGAAGCTGCCCGACTTCTACGGCCCCGGCGCCTTCCCCATCAGCTATCCCAACGAGTGGGACCGGCTGCAGCGCCGCAATGGCTACGGCATCTGGCTGCACGGCACGCCCTCGGAGACCTACAGCCGCCCGCCGCGCGCCACCGACGGCTGCGTCGCCCTCACCAACGACGACCTGCGCCGCCTCGCGAGGTACGTCGACGTCGGCCGCACGCCCGTCGTGATCAGCGAGGGCGTCGAGTGGGCGCCTCCCGAGCGCTGGGAGGGAGACCGCCGCGAGTTCATGGCCGCCTTCGAGCGGTGGCGCGCCGACTGGGAGAGCCTGGACACGGCCCGCTACCTCGCGCACTACTCGCCGCGGTTCCGCTCCGATGGCCGCGACTTCGCCGCATGGAGCGCGCAGAAGCGCAAGGTGAACGCCGGCAAGGCCTGGGTGAAGGTGGGCATCTCCGACCTGAGCCTCTTCGCGCACCCGGACAACGACGGCATGCTCGTCGCCACCTTCACGCAGGACTACCGTTCCTCCAACCTCTCCAACCGCACCGTCAAGCGCCAGTACTGGTCCCGCGACCAGGGGCGCTGGCGCGTCGTCTTCGAAACCGTCATCTCGTGAACCCCGCCATGACCCGTCACCACCCCGCCCGCAGGCTGCTGGTCGCCACCCTTTTCTGCGCCCTCGCCGGCGCCCCCCTCGCGGCCGCCGCCCAGGCGGCGATCGCCAAGCCCGCCGGCGCGCCAGGCGCCTGCCTCACGAAACTGAAAGGAAAGCAACCGATGAAAGTGAAGCTCACGACCTCGATGGGCGCGATAACCGTCGAGCTGGACAAGGAGAAGGCCCCCGTCTCGGCGGAGAACTTCGTGAAGTACGTGGAGGCCGGCCACTACAACGGCACCATCTTCCACCGCGTCATCGACGGGTTCATGATCCAGGGCGGCGGGTTCACGAAGGACATGCAGCAGAAGCCGACGCTCGCGCCCATCAAGAACGAGGCCGCCAACGGCCTGAAGAACGAGATGTACACGCTGGCGATGGCGCGCACCGGCGTGCGCGACTCCGCCACCGCCCAGTTCTTCATCAACGTGAAGGCGAACGACTTCCTCAATTACCGCGACGAGTCGCCGCAGGGCTGGGGCTACGCCGTGTTCGGCAAGGTGGTCGAGGGCGCGGACGTGGTCGACCGCATCCGCAAGGTCGCCACCGGCAACGCGGGCATGCACCAGAACGTGCCGCTCGAGCCGGTCGTGATCGAGAAGGCCGAGTGCCTCTGAGCCGGACCCTCTTCGTCTCCGACCTGCACCTCGCCGAGGACCGGCCCGCCACCACGGAGCGCTTCGCCCGGTTTCTCGCCGAGGCGGTGCCGGGCGCCGATGCGCTCTACATCCTCGGCGACCTCTTCGAGTACTGGGTGGGCGACGACGGGCTCGCGCTGCCCTTTCCGGCGCGAGTGGCGGGGCTGCTGCGCCAGGCCGCGCGCGCGGCGCCGGCATTCTTCATGCACGGCAACCGCGACTTCATGGTGGCCTCGCGCTTCTGCGAGGAGACGGGCATCCGCCTGGTCGCCGACCCCACGGTCATCGACCTGTACGGCGCCCGGGCGCTGCTGATGCACGGCGACACGCTGTGCACCGGGGACCATGCCTACCTCGCCTTCCGCGCGCAGGTGCGCAACCCCGCGTGGCAGGCCGCCGCGCTCGCGCGGCCGCTCGCGGAGCGCGTCGCCATCGCGAAGGGCATGCGCAGCCGCAGCGAGGGCGCCAAGGGCGGCAAGGACGAGGTGATCATGGACGTCGCCCCGGAGGCCGTCGAGCAGGCCTTCGCCGAGTCCGGATGCGCGTTGCTCATCCACGGCCACACCCACCGGCCCGCGCGCCACGAGCACGAGGCCGGGGGCCGGCGCTGCGTCCGCTGGGTCCTGCCCGACTGGTACGGCGACGGCGGGTGGCTGGAGGCGACGCCGGAAGGCATCCTCCCCGCCGGCCTTTGATCAGCCTTCGTCCAGCCTCAGCGTGAGGCACTTGGCCGAGCCGCCGGCCTTCATGAACTCGGTGAGCGGCGTCTGCACGACGGAGAAGCCCGCGCGCCCGACCGCCGCGACGAAGGCTGCGCTCGCGCGGTTCACGACGACGGTGCGCCCCGCCGCGACGGCGTTGCACGCGAACGCGAGCGCGTCCTCCTCCCCGACCGCGATGCGCCTCGCGGCCGGCACCCGCCGCTCGATCGCCGCGCGAGAGGGCGCGTCGAAGGCCTCCGGGTAGTAGAGGACGTGGCCGCCCTCGAGCGGGCAGAAGCAGGTGTCGAGGTGGTAGAACCGCTGGTCGGTGAGCCGCAGCGTGACGACGTCGCAGCCGAGCCGCGCGGCGATGACCTCGCCCGCGGCCGCCACCGACCGGTGCCCGTGGGCGAACCACAGCCGGGGCGTCCCGCGGTCGAGGAGCGCGTCGCCTGCGCCCTCGAAGGGAATGTCGCGCGGCATGAGCGAGACCTCGTAGCCGCGGTCCATGAACCAGTCGGCGAAGTACGGCTCCTCGTACTGCCGCTCCGGGTAGCGGAAGCGCGAGACGAGAAAGCGCCGCCCAAGCACCAGGCCCGCGTTGGCGGTGAACACCATGTCCGGCGAGCCGGGCTGGGGGTGGACGAGCCGCACCGTCGCGAGGTCGGTGAGGATGTCGTAGAGCGCGCGCCACTGCTGCTTGGCGAGCGCGTTGTCGATCTTCCTCACGTTGCCGTGCATCCACGGGTTGATGATGTACGAGACGTCGAAATACTCCGGCGGGCACATCAGGAAGGCGTGCGGCGTCCTCATGCGGCGGCTAGCCCCCGTTCGAGGTCCGCGCGGATGTCGGCCACGTCCTCGAGCCCGGCGGCCACGCGCAGCAGCCCCTCCACGACGCCCGCGGCCTCGCGCTCCGCGGGTGGCAGGCGCCCGTGGGTGGTGCTCGCCGGATGGCAGATCGTCGTCTTGGTGTCGCCGAAATTCGCCGTGATCGAGGCGAGGCGCGTGCCGTCGACCACGCGCCAGGCCGCTTCGCGCCCGCCGCGGACGACGAACGACAGGACGGGCCCGCCGGCCGACTGCTGCCGCATCGCGAGCGCGTGCTGCGGGTGGGAGGCGAGGCCGGGATAGAGCACGCGCTCGACCTTGGGGTGCTCCTCGAGGAAGCGCGCCAGCCCGAGCGCGCGCGCCGACTGCGCCTCCACGCGCAGCCGCAGCGTCTCCAGGCCCTTGAGGCAGATCCAGGCGTTGAAGGGCGAGATCGCCGGCCCGGCCGTGCGCACGAAATTGAACAGCGGGCCCTCGACCAGGTCGCGCCGGCCGGCGATCGCGCCGCCCAGCACGCGGCCCTGCCCGTCGATGTACTTGGTGGCCGAGTGCACGACCAGGTCCGCGCCCAGCGCCATGGGGCGCTGCAGCGCCGGGCTGCACATGCAGTTGTCGATCGCCAGCACCGCGCCGGCCTCGCGCGCGATGCCCGCGAGCCCGGCGATGTCGACGATCTCGCACACGGGGTTGGAGGGCGTCTCGGCGAAGAGGAGCTTCGTCTCGGGCCGCACCGCCGCGCGCCACGCGTCCAGATCGGTGGCATCCACCCACGTCGTGGCCACGCCGAAGCGAGCGAGGACCTGGTTGAGGAGTGGCACGACGGTGCCGAAGACGCCGCGCGCGGCGACCACGTGGTCGCCGGCCGACAGGAGCCCCATCGCGGTCGTGGCGACGGCCGCCATCCCGGTCGCCGTGGCCACGCACGCCTCGGCGCCCTCCAGCGCCGCCAGGCGCGACTGGAACATCTTCACCGTCGGGTTGGTGAAGCGCGAGTAGATGTTGCCCGGCTCCTCGTTGGCGAAACGCCGCGCCGCCTGCGCGGCGCTCGAGAACACGAAGCTCGCCGTGAGGACGAGCGCCTCGGAGTGCTCGCCGAAATCGCTGCGAAGCCCGCCCGCCCGGACGCCCAGCGTGTCGGGCCCGAATTCGTCGCTCATGGGATCCTCAGTCGACGGCCGTGAGGCCGAGGTCGAGCTGGTAGCTCGACAGCCGCGTGCCGCCGCCAGACTCGCCTTCCTGGCGCGAGGCCTCGATGCCCGCGAGGTAGTCGGTCGACACGTCGCCGGTGATGTACTCGCCGTCGAAGCAGGAGCAGTCGAAGCGCTCGATGGCGGGGTTGCACGCGCGCACGTCGGCCACGAGCGAGGCGAGGTCCTGGTAGAGGACGGCGTCGGCCCCGATCGCCTCCGCGATCTCGCGCTCGTCGCGCCCCGTGGCGATGAGTTCCGAGCGCGTGGGCATGTCGATGCCGTACACGTTCGGGAACCGCACGGGAGGGGCGGCGGACGCGAAGAACACCTTCCTCGCGCCGCACTCGCGCGCCATCTGCACGATCTCGCGGCTCGTGGTGCCGCGCACGATGGAGTCGTCCACCAGCAGCACGTTCTTGTCCCTGAACTCCACCGCCATGGCGTTGAGCTTCTGGCGCACGCTCTTCTTGCGCAGCTCCTGCCCGGGCATGATGAAGGTGCGGCCGATGTAGCGGTTCTTGATGAAGCCCTCGCGGTAGGGCTTGCCGAGCTTGGAGGCCACCTCCAGCGCGCTGGGACGGCTGGAGTCGGGAATGGGGATCACCACGTCGATCTCCGGCGCGATGCCCGAGGCGAGGATCCGGTCCGCGAGGCTCATCCCCATCTGGCGGCGGCTCTCGTAGACGGAGATGCCGTCGATCACGGAGTCGGGCCGCGCGAGGTACACGAACTCGAATATGCAGGGGTTGAGCGACGGGCTCTCGGCGCACTGGCGCGCGTAGAGGTTTCCGCTCTGGTCCACGAGGATCGCCTCGCCCGGGGCGACGTCGCGCATCACCTTGAAGCCGAGGGTGTCGAGCGCCACGCTCTCGGACGCGACGATGAACTCGACCCCCTTCTCGGTGTCCGCCCGGCCGATGATGAGCGGACGGATGCCGCGCGGGTCGCGAAACGCGAGCAGGCCGTAGCCGGCGATCATCGCCACCACCGCGTAGGCGCCCTTCACCCGGCGATGCACCCCGCCGACCGCGCGGAAGATCGCCTCGGGCGTGAGGCGGTGGCCGCCGTCGCAGGCGTCGTGGATCTCGTGCGCGAGGACGTTCAGCAGCACCTCGGAGTCGGAATTCGTGTTGACGTGCCGCCTGTCCTCGGCGAAGAGCGAGCGGCGCAGCTCGTCCGCGTTCACGAGGTTGCCGTTGTGGCCGAGCACGATGCCGAAAGGCGAGTTCACGTAGAAGGGCTGGGACTCCGCCACGGAGGAGGCCGACCCCGCGGTGGGGTAGCGGCAGTGGGCGATGCCCATCGTGCCGAGCAGGCCGCGCATGTCGCGCGTGCGGAAGACGTCCCGCACGAGACCGCGCCCCTTGTGCATGTGGAAGCTGTGGCCCTCGGCCGTGCAGATGCCGGCCGCGTCCTGGCCGCGGTGCTGGAGCACCGTGAGCCCGTCATAGAGGATCTGGTTGACGGGGCTTCGCGCGACGACTCCGACGATTCCGCACATGCTTCAGGCGTCCCTCGGTCCGGGGCTCGTGACCCCGCGATAGTGTATGCGGTTTGCCCCGGCTTGTGGCCGGCCGCACCCGTGGTACATGGGGGCGCCGGCACGCTCGCGCAAGGGCGTCATGGCAAGGGCACCACGCGCGCGTCGAGGTCCGCACGCTTCAGCTGGGCGGCGGCCTTCTCCGCCGCCTCGCGGGTCGCGAACGGCCCCGCGCGCAGTCGCGTGAGGCCACCGGCATTGCCTTCCAGGCGCTCGGTGTAGTGGGGGAGCTTCGCGCCGGCCACCTTGCCGCGCGCGTGCGCGAGCTTCGCATCGTCGCGGAAAGCGCCCACCTGGACCGCGAAGCCGACGAGCCTGGGCGTGTTGTCCTTTCGTGTCCCGGCGGCCTTCTCGGCCGGCTTCGCGGGCTCCTTCGGAGCCGCGGTGACGGGAGCAGCCGGCGTCGCCGTGACGGGCACGGCCGGCGCCGCGGCGACGGGAACGCCCGCGGCCTGCGCGGCGGGCGCAGGTTGCGGGGCGGGGGGGGGTTCAAGCGCAGCGCGGGCGGCTTCCGCGGGGACGGGCGGCGGCGCGACCGCAGCGAGCGGGGATGCGCCCTCCTTCGGCGGGATGGCGAGCAGCGGCTCGGCCCGGTCGCGTCGCGGCTCCGGATCGAGCACCATCGGGACGAAGACGACCGCGGCGAGCGCAAGCACGGTCGCGCCGATGAGGCGACTCCGGCCCCTGCGGCGGACCTCGAGTTGCTCGGCGGTGGGGTCGTTCGGCATGGCGGCGGTCAGCGCGGGAGCTCGAGGACTTCCGCGACGGTGTGGAACGATCCGAAAACGAGAATTCTATCATCCGGGCCCGCCTCCCGAAGCGCCGCCTCGTGCGCGGCGCGCACCGTCGCGAAGGCGCGCGTGACGGGCTCGAGCCCCCGCGTGGCAAGCAGCGCCGCGACCTGCTCCGCGCCTGCGGCACGCTCGTTGGCGACGGTGGCCACGTGCCAGCGGTCCACGCGGGGCGACACCGCCTCGACGACGCCGGCGATGTCCTTGTCGGCGAGCATCGCGAACACCGCGATGGTGCGTTTCGCGAAGCCCATCTCCCCCAGCCCGCGAGCGAGCGCCCGCGCGGCGTGGGGATTGTGGGCCACGTCGAGAACCACCTGCGGCCGGCCCGGGAGCACCTGCAGCCGCCCGGCGAGGCGAACCGAGGTGAGGCCGCGCTTCACCTCGCCGAGCGACACCGGGAAGCGGTCCGCCACCTCGTCCAGGGCGGCCAGCGCGGTCGCGGCGTTGGCGAGCTGCCACGGACCACGCAGCGCGGGCATCGGAAGCGCGCGCTTCGCGCCCTGCCGCCCCTCGAAGTCCCACTGCCTGCCCTCGTGCGCGACGGCGCGAAAGTCCGTGCCCAGGACCTGCAGGGGCGCCCCGATGGCCCGCGCGTGCGCCACGAGCGACGCGGGCGGCTCGGTGTCCCCGAACAGGGCCGGCCTCCCCGGCCGGTAGATGTGCGCCTTCTCGCGGCCGATGGACTCGCGGTCGTCGCCCAGCCAGGCCTGGTGGTCGAGGTCCACGCTCGAGACGATCGCGCAGCCCGCGTCGACCGCGTTCACCGCGTCGAGCCGGCCGCCCAGCCCCACCTCCAGGACCGCCACGTCGATCGCCGCCTCCTCGAAGGTGGCCAGCGCCGCGAGGGTGCCGAACTCGAAATAGGTGAGCGGGGTCCCGCCTCGCGCCGCCTCCACGCGGGCGAGGCCGCGCACGATCGCCCTGTCGGACGCCTCCTCGCCCCCGAGGCGCACGCGCTCGTTGTAGCGCAGGAGATGGGGCGAGGTGTAGAGGCCCGTCCGATAGCCCGCCACGCGCAGGATGCACTCGAGGTACGCGCAGGTCGAGCCCTTGCCGTTCGTCCCGCCGACGGTGATCGCGAAGGCGGGCGGCGCGAGGCCCATGCGGGCCATGACCTCGCGCACGCGGTCGAGGCCGAGGGCGATCTTCGCCGGATGCTGCGACGTGATGTAGTCGAGCCAGGCGGCGAGCGGCGCGTTGGCGCCCGGCGACGGCCCGCCCGGCGCGCTCACGCCTCCGGCGCCGGCTCGCGCTTGAGGAGCGCGACCAGGCGCGCCACGCGCTCGCGCAGCTCGCGGCGGTCGACGATCATGTCGATGGCGCCCTTCTCGAGCAGGAACTCGGCACGCTGGAAGCCCTCGGGAAGCGTCTCGCGCACCGTCTGCTCGATGACACGCGGGCCGGCGAACCCCACGAGCGCGCCTGGCTCGGCGATGACGACGTCGCCGATCATCGCGAAGCTCGCGGACACGCCCCCCATCGTGGGATCGGTGAGCACGGAGATGAAGGGCTGTCGCGCGGCGGAGAGCTGGTGCAGCGCGGCCGTGGTCTTGGCCATCTGCATGAGCGACAGCAGCCCCTCCTGCATGCGCGCGCCGCCGGTGGCCGTGAAGCACACGAAGGGCAGCCGCTCGTCGCAGCAGGCCTGGACGCCGCGCACGAACCGCTCGCCCACGACCGAGCCCATCGAACCGCCGAGGAACTCGAACTCGAACGCGGCGGCGACGAGCGGCACCGACTTCACGGCGCCCTGCATCACGACCAGCGCATCGGTCTCGCCGGTCTGCTTCTCGGCCTCGGCGAGGCGTTCCGTGTACTTCCGGCTGTCCTTGAACTTGAGCGGGTCGACGGGCACGACCTCCGAGGCGAGCTCCGCGCGCCCCTCGGCGTCGAGGAAGGCATCCAGGCGCTGCCGCGAGGAGAGCCGGTTGTGGAACCCGCACTTCGGGCAGACGTGAAGGTTCTTCTCGAGGTCCGTGAAGTAGAGCACCGCCTCGCACGAGGGGCACTTGCTCCACAGGCCCTCGGGGACGGCCTTGCGCTGGGCGCCCTCCTCCCGCTTGATCTTGGGCGGCAGGAGCTTGCGGAACCAGCTCATGCGGCGGCCCTGTCGCGCGCGGCCGCGTCCACCCCTGCGCGGAACGCCGCGAGCGCGGCGCCCGCCCGCGCGGCCGCTTCCGCGGGCGTCGACCGCTCGATCTCCTCGACGAGGCGGCTGCCGATCACGACCGCGTCCGCGAAGCGCGCGATGGCGCGCGCGGTCTCCGGCTCGCGGATGCCGAAGCCCACGCCGACGGGCACCTGCGTGCGGCTGCGGATGCGGCCGAGCATGCGCTCGACATCCGCGGTGTCGATGTGCGCCGCGCCGGTGACGCCCTTGAGCGACACGTAGTAGATGTATCCCTTCGCCATGCGCGACACGAGGTCGATGCGCGCCTCCGACGACGTCGGCGAAAGGAGGAAGATGGGATCGATGCCCGATTCCCCGAGCGTGCGCACCCAGTCGGCGCTCTCCTCCGGCGGGTAGTCGACCACGAGGACGCCATCCACGCCCGCGTCGCGCGCCCGCGCCGCGAAGGCGGCCGCCCCCATGTGCTCCACGGGGTTGGCGTACCCCATCAGGACGATGGGCGTGCGGTCGTCCTCGCGCCGCCAGGCGCGCACCGCGTCGAGGACGCGCGCGAGCCCGGTGCCGGCGCGAAGCGCGCGCTCCGAGGCGCGCTGGATCGCCGGCCCGTCGGCCATCGGGTCGGAGAACGGCACGCCCAGCTCGATCACGTCGGCGCCGTTGGCGGCGAGCGACCGGAGCATCTCCGGAATGAGGTCGGGCGATGGGTCGCCCGCGGTGACGAAGGGAACGAGCGCCGCGCGGCGCGCCGCGCGAAGCCTGTCGAAGGTGGCGGCGATGCGGCTCATCGCCTCAGAACTCCAGGCCCGAGGCCTTCGCGACCGTGTGCATGTCCTTGTCGCCGCGGCCCGAGAGGTTCACCAGCACGATGCGGTCCCTCGCGAGCGTGGGCGCCAGGCGCATGGCGTGCGCCACGGCGTGGCTCGACTCGAGCGCGGGGATGATGCCCTCGGTGCGGCAGAGCGCGTGGAAGGCGGCGAGCGCCTCCTCGTCGGTCACGGAGACGTAGGTCGCGCGGCCGCTGTCCTTGAGCCACGCGTGCTCGGGGCCGACGCCCGGGTAGTCCAGGCCAGCGGAGATCGAGTGCGTCTCCAGGATCTGCCCGTCGGCGTCCTGCATGAGGTAGGTGCGGTTGCCGTGGAGCACGCCCGGCGAGCCCGCCGAGAGCGTGGCCGCGTGCTTGCCCGTGCCGATACCGAGGCCGCCGGCCTCCACGCCGACCAGCTTCACATCGCCGTGCGGGATGTAGGGGTGGAAGATGCCCATGGCGTTGGAGCCGCCGCCGACGCAGGCGAGCACGTAGTCCGGTTGCCGGCCGGCCAGCGCCGGCATCTGGGCGAGGCATTCCTTGCCCACGATCGCGTTGAAGTCGCGCACCATCATCGGGTACGGATGGGGCCCGGCCACCGTGCCGATGATGTAGAACGTGCTGGCGACGTTGGTCACCCAGTCGCGCATCGCCTCGTTCAGCGCGTCCTTGAGCGTGCGCGAGCCGCTGGAGACCGGCACGACCGTCGCCCCGAGGAGCTTCATTCGGTAGACGTTCTGCGCCTGGCGCGCGACGTCCTCGGTTCCCATGTAGACCACGCATTCCATGCCGTAGCGCGCGGCGACCGTGGCCGTGGCCACGCCGTGCTGGCCGGCGCCCGTCTCCGCGATGACGCGCGGCTTGCCCATGCGGCGGGCGACGAGCGCCTGGCCCATGGTGTTGTTCACCTTGTGGGCGCCGGTGTGGTTGAGATCCTCGCGCTTGAGGTAGATCTGGGCGCCGCCGAGCTCTTCGGAGAGGCGCTTCGCGTGGTAGACGGGGCTCGGGCGCCCGACGTAGTGCTCCAGCTCGTAGGCGAGTTCCGCCTGGAAGGCGGGGTCCTTGCGGCAGGCGTCGTAGGCCGCCCGGAGCTCCGCGAGCGCCGCCTGCAGCGTCTCGGCGACGAAGGTCCCCCCGTAGGGGCCGAAGTGGCCGGTGGCGTCGGGCAGGTCGTACGGGGCCGGGGACCGGGGCTCAGCCGCCGGCGCGCGCATCTGCATCTCTCACACTCCTCACGAATCCTTCGACCAGGGTCGCGTCCTTGACGCCGCGCGACGATTCGACGCCGCTGGAGACATCCACCGCCCACGGCTTCACCGCGGCGATGGCGCGGCCCACGTTGCCCGCATCGAGCCCCCCCGACAGGACCACCGGCCGGCCCAGGCCGGGCGGGATGAGGGACCAGTCGAAGGCGGTTCCGGACCCCCCTTGCAGGCCGGGAACCTGCGCGTCCAGCAGCAGCGCCGACGCGAGCGAAAAGCGATGGTCGCATTCTACCAAATCGACACCCGGCCCGACCCGTACCGCCCGCATCCACGGCAGCCCGAAGCCCGCGCAGTAGGCGGGCGGCTCCTCGCCGTGGAACTGCAGCATCCCGAGAGGCACCCGATCGAGGACGGCGCGCACGAAACCGGGGTCGCGGTCCACGAAGAGCCCCACGACCGTGACGAAGGCCGGAACGGCGCGGGCGACCTCCGAGGCCGCCTCCGCCGTGACCGCGCGCGGGCTCGCCTCGTGGAAGACGAGGCCGATCGCATCGGCACCCGCCCGGGCCGCGGCCTCGGCCATTCTCGCGTCGCGGATGCCGCAGATCTTGACGCGCGTGCGGTGGGGGTTCATTCGCCGGGCAGGAGGGGGTGGCGCCGGAAGGCCGGCAGGCCGAGCGATCGATCATACTCGATGGCCGACAGATACAGCCCGTCCGGGGCGAAGGTGGGCGCGGCGAGCCGCCGGTCGCCGCTTCGCAGCAGTTCCGCGACCCACCCCGGTGGCTGGCGCCGTGCGCCCACGTAGACGAGCGTGCCGACGATGTTCCTCACCATGTGGTGCAGGAAGGCGTTGGCGCGCAGCGTGAAGACCACGTGCGGACCCGCGCGGTCGACGCGCGCCTCGTGCACGGTGCGGATGGGCGTTCGCGCCTGGCACTGCGCGTCGCGGAACGCGCTGAAGTCGTGCTCCCCGACAAGCGCGAGAGCGCCCTCGCGCATCGCGTCCGTGTCCAGCCGCTGGTGGAACCAGCCCACCCGGGCGCGAAGCAGCCCCGGGGCCACCGCGTCGTCGAGCAGCACGTAGTGATAGGTGCGCGATCGCGCGTCGTGGCGCGCGTGGAAGCCCGCGGGCACGGGCCTCGCCCAGACGACGCGTACCGTGCCCGGCAGCGCCGCGTTCGTCCCGCGAACCCACGCGTGGTCGGCGCGCGCGGCCCGCGTGTCGAAGTGCACGACCTGCGCGCGCGCATGGACGCCTGCATCGGTGCGGCCGGCGGCCGTGGTGGACACCGGTTCGTCCGCGATGCGCGCGAGCGCGCGCTCCAGGTGGTCCTGGACCGCGCATCCGGAAGGCTGGTGCTGCCATCCGCAGAACGGCTCGCCGTCGTACTCGAGGCCGAGGGCGACTCTCATGGGGCGGGAAAGAAATCGGCGGGGAGGGCCCCGCCGATCAAGCGACTTGCAACAGCGAAGAGGTCAGAGCGAGGCGATGAGCGACTGCGCTTCGGACTTCTGCGCAGCCGACCCCTCCTTCGCCACTTCCTGCAGGATCTCGCGCGCGCCGTCCTTGTCCCCGATCTCGAGGTAGGCCTTGGCGAGTTCCAGCTTCGTGGCCACCGCATCGCCACCGCCCCCGCCGGCATCGCCGAGGTCGAGGTCGGTGAGGCTGAGCGAGGCCGTCTGCGTCTGGGCGGACACGTCGCCGCCCAGGTTCAGGTCGGGAGCGGGCGCTGCCGCCGCGCCGCCGCCGGACGGGAAATCGAGGCCCGACAGGTCGAAATCGAAGGCCGGCTTCTCGTCCTTTGGCGCCTCGGCGGCGAGCGGAACGTCGACCGCGGCGGGTGCGGCGGGCGGCGCCAGGTCGAAGTCGAGCGCGGGCACCTCGCCGGAAACGGGCAGGTCGGGTTGCGGCGTCTTCGTCGCGCCCAAGTCGAGGTCGAAGCTCGTCGACTCGGGTGCCGCCACGGGCGCCGCGGCCGCCGGAGCGGAGTCGAGGTCGAAGTCGAGGTCGGGCTTCGGCGCGGGGGCCGACGCCTCGAACGCGGGCGCCGGCGCGACGGCCCCGGCGGCACCGCCATAGAGCGGATTCGTGGGATCGATCTGGATGCCCATCGCCGCGGCCTTCGCCCACGTCGCGCTGGACTCGCCGACGGCGCCGCGAAGCTCCTTGGCGATCGTCTCGAAGGCGGTGGCGCTCTTCCTCGCATGGTAGATCTCGAGGAGCTTGAGCGGGATCTCGTGGCGGCCCTTGTCGCGCGCCATGGCCTCCTTGAGGATCTCCTCCGCCTGCGCGTCGCGGCCGTACGCGATGTAGACCTCGGCCTCGGCCACCGGATCGACCTCGTCCGTGTCGATCGTGCCCGGTCCCGTCTTGTCGAAGTCCGTGAGGAAGGAGCTGTTGCCCGTGTCGACGAGCCCGCCGCCGGCCTTGCCGGTCACGGTGCTGGGCTTGAGGTCCGACGGAAAGGCGCTGGTCATGGAACTCGACGGGCCGGCCTCTTCCTTCTGCCGGCGGCGGCGCATGAACATGAACGCGCCCAGGCCGAGAACCCCGACGCCGCCAAGGCCGCCCAGGACGATCGGCAGGTTGTCCATCACCTGGTCGACGAAGCTGGGCTCCGGCGGCGGGGGAGGCGGCGCCTTCTTGGCGGGCTTCGGCGGCGCCGGCTTGGGCGCCTCCGCCACCTTGGGCGGCTCGGCCGGCTTCGGCGCTTCCGCGGGCTTCGTGGCGTCGGCGGGCTTGGCCGCGTCGGCCGCCTTCGGGGCCTCCGGCGCGGGTTTCGCAGGCTCGGCGGGCTTCGGCGGCTCCGCGGGCGCGGCGGCCACCTTCGCGTCAGCGGCCTTGGCGGGCTCGCCCGGCTTCACCGGCGCGCCACCCTTGAGGTCGACGAGCCGCTGCATGTCGCGGATCTGCTTCTCGAGGTCGGAGACCCGGGACTGCGCTTCCTTGAGCGCCTTGTCCTTCGCGGTGAGCTCCTCCTGCATGGCGTTCAGGCGCTCCTGCGTGGCGGCGCCGGCGCCGGCCGCGGCGCCCTTGGCGCCGTCGGTCTTGGAGAGCTTGAGGACATCCTTCGCCTCCGCGGGCGGCGGGGCCGGGGGCGACACGGCCGCCGCGCCGACCTGCCCGGCCGCAATGCGCGTGGACTCCGGCCGGGCGGGCATCGATGCCACGCCGCCCGCGAGCCCTTCGCGATAGGCCCGCCAGTTCGCCACGTGCGTACGCACCTCCTGGTTGGCCTCCTTCCCGGAGATCTTGCCCACTTCCTCGGCAGAGGGAACGCGCAGGATCTGGCCCGCCTTGAGGCGATTCATGTTGTTGTCGATGAACGCCGCCCTGTTCTCGCGGTAGAGCGCTGCGAGCATCTGCTCCATGCTCACTTCGGCCGGCTTCACCTGCGTGGCGATCTTGTTCAGGTTCTCGCCCTTTTCCACGGGCCCGTAGGTATCGCCACCGGCCTCCTTCACGAGGCCCGGCGCGGCAGCCGCGAGTTCCGTGCGTGCGGATGGCGCGCCGGACGGCGACGGCACCGGCGTGGCGGCAGCGGCGGGAGCAGGAGCGGGAGCGGGCGCTGTCGCGAGCGGTGCAGCCGCCGGCGCGGCGGAAACCGGCGCGCGCGCCTTCGCGTCGGCGAAGCCGGGGGGATCGAGAAGGATCGGGTACTCGCGCTGCAGGCGGCCGGCAGGCCAGGTCACCTCGATCAGCACGTCGACGAACGGCTCGTTGATCGGCGCGACGCTCGTCACCTTGAGGTAGGGCTGGCCGTTGGCGCGCTTCTCGACGGAGAACCGGAGCAGGCGCAGGACGGAGGAGTACTCGATCCTCGCGTCGCGATAGGACTCGGGCGACGCGACGCGTGCCGAGAGCGATTCCAGCTCGCCCGGCTGCAGGGACACGAGGTCGATCTCGGCGGCGAGGACCTGCCCGAGAGCCGAATTGACCGTGAGCTTTCCGAGGCCGGCAGCGTGGACCGCGAACGAGGCCCCGACGAGCAGCGCAAACGCTACCGCGGATTTGATTTTGCCCAGCATTGTATGCCCTCTCCCACCCCGGGGACTAGGTAAGAAATACAGCCAAATCAAATACTTGTCGTTTCAATTTCACCCGGATTTTCACATTATCGCGTAAATCCGGCTTTTTTCAACCACTTTTTCCCCGGCTGCCCCTTGTGCGCAGCCTGCGGCGAGGCCCTACCGAAGCGCGCCGCAGACGATGCGGAGCATGCGGCGCAGCGGCTCCGCCGCTCCCCAGAGGAGCTGGTCGCCGACGGTGAACGCGGACAGGTATTCGCCGCCCATGCGCAGCTTGCGCAGCCGGCCGATGGGCACCTCGAGCGTCCCGGTCACGGCCGCCGGCGTGAGCCGCTCCAGCGTCTCCGGCCGTCGGTTGGGAACGACACGCACCCACGCGTTGGCGCCGGCGAGCAGGGTCTCGATTTCCGGGAGCGGAAGGTCCTTGCGCAGCTTCACCGTCAGGCCCTGGCTGTGGCAGCGCATCGCGCCAACGCGCACGCACAGGCCGTCGACGGCCACGGGGGAATCCTCCCGGCCGAGGATCTTGTTGGTCTCGGCGTGGCCCTTCCATTCCTCGCGGCTCTGCCCGTTGCCGAGGTCGGAGTCGATCCACGGCAGGAGGCTGCCGGCCAGTGGCACGCCGAAGTGCGTCGTCGGGAACTTCTCGTCGCGCAGGATCCCGGCCACCTCGCGGTCGATGTCGAGGATCGCCGAAGCGGGGTCCGCGAGCAGCGCCTTGGCGGCGAAGTGCACCTCGCCCATCTGCTGCAGGAGCTCGCGCATGTTCTGCGCGCCCGCGCCCGAGGCTGCCTGGTAGGTCATGGCGCTCACCCACTCGACGAGGTCGGCCTTGAGCAGCCCGTCGATCGCCATGAGCATGAGGCTCACGGTGCAGTTGCCGCCGATGTAGTTCTTCACGCCCGCGGCCATCGCCCGGTCGATCACCGGCCGGTTGACGGGATCGAGGATGATGACGGCGTCCTTCTCCATGCGCAGCGCCGAGGCCGCGTCGATCCAGTAGCCGTTCCACCCCGCCGCGCGCAGCTTCGGGTACACCGACTTCGTGTAGTCGCCGCCCTGGCAGGTGATGAGGATCTCGTTCCTCGCGAGCTCGGCGACGTCGTTGGCGTCCTTCAGCGGGCCGGTCGGCCTGCCGATGTCCGGGCCCGCGGCGCCCACCGTCGACGTGGTGAAGAACACCGGGTCGATGAGCTCGAAGTCCTCCTCGGCGCGCATGCGCTCCATGAGCACGGATCCCACCATGCCGCGCCAACCGATGATGCCTGCCTGCTTCCTGTTCGCCATTTTCGTCTTTCGCGTGGGGAGGCGCCTTTCCGGTCGCGGAGGCGGGTCGCCTCCTGCCCCCGCTTCCTGTTGCCGTGTCTATAGGGCCTTCAGGACCGCCGTGCCCATCTCGGCGGTCGTGCAGGGTTTGGCGCCGCGCCCGGCGATGTCCGCCGTTCGCAGCCCCGAGGCGAGCGCCTTCCTCACCGCCGTCTCGATCCGGGCGGCGACTTCCGCCAGGCCGAAGGTGTAGCGGAACATCATGGCCATCGAGAGGATCTGCGCGAGCGGGTTCGCCACGCCCTTGCCCGCGATGTCCGGGGCGGAACCGTGGATGGGCTCGTAGAGCCCCTTGCCGTCCGCGTCCAGCGAGGCCGACGGCAGCATGCCGATGGAGCCGGTGAGCATCGAGGCCTCGTCGGAGAGGATGTCGCCGAACATGTTGCCGGTCACGAGCACGTCGAACTGGCGCGGGTTGCGCACGAGCTGCATCGCGCAGTTGTCGACCAGGATGTGGGTGAGCTCGACGTCCGGGTACTCGGGCGCGATCTCCTCGGCCAGGTCGCGCCAGAGCTGCGTCGTCTCGAGCACGTTCATCTTGTCGACCGAGCAGAGCCGCTTGCCGCGGCTCCGGGCCGTGCGGAACCCCACGTGCAGGATGCGGCGGATCTGCGCCTCCGTGTAGTGCATCGTGTTGAAGCCGACGCGGCTGCCCTTCTCGCCCGTGACGCCCCGCGGCTGGCCGAAGTAGATGTCGCCGGTGAGCTCGCGCACGATCATGATGTCGAGGCCCGACACCACCTCGGGCTTGAGCGTGGAGGCGTCGGCGAGCTCCGGGAACACCGTGGCCGGGCGCAGGTTGGCGAAGAAGTCGCACTCCTTGCGCAGCCCCAGGATCGCCCTTTCCGGGCGCTTGTCGCGCGGCAGCGCGTCGTACTGCGGCCCGCCCACGGCGCCGAAGAGCAGCGCGTCGGCCTGCTTCGCCAGCGCGAGCGTCGCGGCGGGCAGCGGATCGCCGGCGGCATCGTAGGCGGCGCCGCCCACCGGCGCCTCCTCCGTCTCGATCTTCAGGCCGTCGGAGCGCAGCGCCTCGAGGACCCGCACGGCCTCGCGCAGGATCTCGGGGCCGATCCCGTCGCCGGGCAGGAGCGCGATCTTCATGGCGCCCTCACGAGAAGATCCAGGGCTCCGCCGCCCGGCGCCGCTCCTCGTAGGCGCGGATGGCGTCCTGCCGCCGCAGCGTGAGGCCGATGTCGTCCCAGCCGTTCACGAGGCACTCCTTGCGGAAGGGCTCGACTTCGAAGCGCATGACCTGGCCGGAGGGCGTCGCCACCGTCTGCGCCGGCAGGTCGATCGCCAGGCGATAGCCGGCGTGGGCCGCGACCTCCTGGAACAGGTGGTCGAGGTGGAAATCCGGCAGCACGATCGGCAGCAGCCCGTTCTTGAAGCAGTTGTTGAAGAAGATGTCCGCGAAGGAAGGCGCGACGATCGCGCGGAAGCCGAACTGCTGCAGGGCCCATGGCGCGTGCTCCCGCGAGGAGCCGCAACCGAAGTTCTTGCGCGCGAGGAGGATCGAGGCGCCCCGGTAACGCGGCTGGTTCAGCACGAAGTCCGGGTTGGGCTTGCGCGAGGCGGGATCCTGCCCGGGCTCGCCCGGATCGAGGTAGCGCCAGGCGTCGAAGAGGTTCGGCCCGAAGCCCGTGCGGTGGATGGACTTCAGGAACTGCTTGGGGATGATCGCGTCGGTGTCGACGTTCTCGCGGTCGAGCGGCGCGACCAGCCCCGCGTGGATGGTGAACTTTTCCATCTAGCGGTTCTTGTCGGCGGCCTTCTCGATCGCCTCGCCGCCCTTCTTGATGTCCTTGCCGAGGCCCTCGACGGTGTTGCAGCCGGCGAGCGCGAGGGCGATCGTGGCCGCGAGGAGGATGCGGATCATGGCTGTTCTCCGGTTCAGTTGATGCTGCGGACGTCCACGAAGCGGCCGGCCAGTGCGGCGGCGGCGGCCATCGCGGGGCTCACGAGGTGCGTGCGCCCGCCGGCACCCTGCCGGCCCTCGAAGTTGCGGTTCGAGGTCGAGGCGCAGCGCTCTCCCGGCGAAAGCCGGTCGTCGTTCATGCCGAGGCACATCGAGCACCCCGGCTCGCGCCATTCGAACCCCGCGTCGGTGAAGACCCGGTCGAGCCCTTCCTGCTCGGCCTGGCGCTTCACCAGCCCCGAGCCCGGCACCACCAGGGCGAGCTTCACGCGCGGGTCCACCCGCCGGCCGCGAACGACCGCCGCGGCCGCGCGCAGGTCCTCGATGCGCGAGTTCGTGCACGACCCGATGAAGACCTTGTCGATCGCGATGCCGGTGATGGGGGTGCGCGGGTCGAGCCCCATGTACTCGAGCGCCCGCTCCATGGCCTCGCGGCGCACGGGGTCCTTCTCGGCGGCCGGGTCGGGCACGCGGTCCTCGATCGACACCACCATCTCCGGCGACGTTCCCCAGGTGACCTGGGGCTTGAGGGCGGCGGCGTCGAGTACGACCTCGCGGTCGAATCGCGCGCCCGCGTCGGTGACGAGGGTGCGCCAGTAGGCCGCCGCGCGCTCGAAGGCCTCCCCCTGCGGGGCGAAGGGCCGGGCGCGCAGGTAGGCGATCGTCGCCTCGTCGACGGCGACCATTCCGGCACGGGCGCCGGCCTCGATCGCCATGTTGCACACGGTCATGCGGCCTTCCATCGTGAGGCCGCGGATCGCCGAGCCCGCGAATTCGATGGCGTGGCCCGTGCCGCCGGCGGTGCCGATGGTTCCGATGACGGCGAGCACCACGTCCTTGGCGGTGACGCCCGCCGGCAGCGCCCCCTCGACCGCGATGCGAAGCGACTTCGCCTTCTTCGCGAGCAGGCACTGGGTCGCCAGCACGTGCTCGACCTCGCTCGTGCCGATGCCGAACGCGAGCGCGGCGAAGGCGCCGTGGGTGCTGGTGTGGGAATCGCCGCACACGACCGTCATGCCCGGCAGCGTGGCCCCGAGCTCCGGCCCGATCACGTGCACGATGCCCTGCCGCTGGTGCCCCATGCCGTAGTAGACCGGCAGGCCGAATTTCTCCACGTTGCGGTCGAGGGTCTCGACCTGCAGCCGCGCGATGGGGTCGGCGATGCCCCGCTCGAGGCCCTTCGTGGGCACGTTGTGGTCGGCCGTGGCCACCACGGAGCCGATGCGCCACGGCTTCCGGCCGGCGAGCGCGAGCCCCTCGAAGGCCTGCGGGCTCGTCACCTCGTGCAGGAGGTGGCGGTCGATGTAGATGAGGGCGGTCCCGTCCGGCTCCTCGTGCACGAGGTGGGACAGCCAGAGCTTGTCGTAGAGGGTGAGTGCGTTCATGGCAAGCGCAAATTATAACCCGCGCCCGCCCGCCCTCCGGGCGTTCACGCCTCCTCGGGGTCCGGGTCCTCGAGCGGCACGGGCGCGCGGCCCTCGCCGGCCGTCACGGCCGCGGCCGGAATGCGCGGCGTGGCGCAGGCGACATCGGCGTTCTGCGCACGGTGGCGCAGCGCGTGGTCGGCGAGCACCAGCGCGAGGAAGGCCTCCGCGATCGGCGTGGCGCGGATGCCGACGCAGGGATCGTGGCGCCCATGGGTCTCGATCGCCGCGGGGTTGCCCGCGACGTCGACGGTGCGCCGCGCGAGGCGGATGCTCGAGGTCGGCTTGATCGCGATCGACACGACGATGTCCTGCCCCGTCGAGATGCCGCCGAGGATGCCGCCGGCGTGGTTGGAGAGGAATCCCTCGGGCGTCATCTCGTCGGAATGCTCCGTGCCCAGTTGCGCTGCCGCGGCGAACCCGGCGCCGATCTCCACGCCCTTCACCGCGTTGATGCCCATCATCGCCTGCGCGATGTCGGCGTCCAGGCGCCCGTAGAGCGGCTCGCCCCAGCCGGGTGGCGCCCCCGTGGCGACGACCCTGAGGCGCGCGCCGCAGGAGTCCCCGGACTTTCGCAGCCGGTCCATGTAGGCCTCGAGCTGCGGGACCATCGTCGCGTTGGCGGCGAAGAAGGGGTTCGACCCCACGTGGTCCCAGGACTCGAAGGCAATCGCGTGGGGACCCAGGTGCGTGAGGTGGCCGCGGATGGCAACGCCGTAGCGCTCGCGCAACCATTTCCTCGCGATGGCGCCGGCCGCCACGGCCGGCGCGGTGAGGCGCGCGGAGGACCGGCCGCCCCCCCTCGGGTCGCGAATGCCGTACTTCTGCAGGTAGGTGTAGTCCGCGTGCCCCGGGCGGAAGCTCTCCGCGATCTTCGCGTAGTCCTTGCTGCGCTGGTCCTCGTTACGGATCAGGAGCGCGATCGGCGTGCCGGTCGTGCGGCCCTCGTGGACGCCGCTGAGGATTTCGACGCGGTCCTCCTCGCGGCGCTGCGTCACGTGCCGCGAGGTGCCCGGCTTGCGGCGGTCGAGATCGGGCTGGATGTCGGTCTCCGAGAGCGCCATCCCGGGCGGGCAGCCGTCCACCACGCAGCCGATGGCCGGGCCGTGCGACTCGCCGAAGGTGGTGACGGTGAAGAGGGTGCCGAGGGTGTTGCCGGACATGGTGCGAGGCGTGGCGAGGGGACGGCGCCCGAGTGTAGCACGCGGGTCGGGGCACCCTCCCTAGCGCCTGCCCCCGCGCAGGGCGGCGACCTTCGCCTGCAGCGCCTCGGGCGTGACCGACGCCGGGGCCATCGCCGGCGCCACCTCGAGGGCGATGCGCGAGAAGACGCCGCGGCGGAACGGCCTCGTCATCGCCGCGCCGCCGCGGCGGCTGAAGAAGCTGCCGTACAGCCCCTTGAGCGCCATCGGCACCACGGGAACCGGCGAGCGCTCCAGGATGCGCGAGATGCCCGAGCGGAAGCGCTGGATCTCGCCGTCCCGCGTGATCGCGCCTTCCGGGAAGATGCCCACGAGCTCTCCCTGGGCGAGCGCCGCGGCGACTTCGTCGTAGGCGCGCTCGAGCAACGCGGGATTCTCCTTCGCCGGCGCGATCGGGATCGCCTTCGCCGTCCTGAAGACGAAGGAGAGGACGGGGATCGCGAAGATGCGGTGGTCCATCACGAACCGGATGGGCCGCGGGCTCGCCGCGAGGATCACCAGCGCGTCCACGAAGCTCACGTGGTTGCACACGACGACCGCCGGGCCCTCCTCCGGGATGTTCCCTATCCCCTTCTTTCCCAACCGGTAGGCCGAGTGGACGAGGAGCCAGCACAGGAAGCGCATCAGGAACTCGGGCACCAGCCCGTAGATGTAGGCGGCGACGGCCGCGTTCATGAGGCCTACCACGAGGAAGAGCTGCGGCAGCGTTAGGCCGGCACTGAGCAGCGCCGTCGCCATCAGCGAGGCCGCGATCATGAAGACGGCGTTGAGGATGTTGTTGGCCGCGATGACGCGCGCGCGGTGCGCGGGCTCCGCGCGGCTCTGGATGAGCGCGTAGAGCGGCACCGAGTAGAAGCCCGCGAAGAGCGCGAGGAGGAAGAGGTCCGCCATCACGCGAAGGCTCGCGCCGTCGCGGGCGAAGGCGGCGGCGCCGCGCACGCCCTCCGGCGCCATCCCCCGGCTCGCGAGCCACAGGTCCACCGCGAAGACGGTGATGCCGATGGAGCCGAAGGGCACGAGCCCGATCTCGACTTTCCGGCCCGAAAGCCGCTCGCAGGCGAGCGCGCCCAGCCCGATGCCCACGGAGAACACGGCGAGGAGCACCGTCACCACGTTTTCGTCGCCGCCGAGGACGTCCTTCGCGAAGGGCGTGAAGGAGGTGAGGAAGATCGAGCCCACGAACCAGAGCCACGAGATGCCGAGAAGCGAATGCAGCACCGTCCGGTCGCGCGCGGCGATGCGCAGGTTGGCCCAGGTCTCCGTGAAGGGGTTCCAGTTGATCCGGAGGTCCGGCTCCGGCGCGGGCGATCGCGGGACGAGGCCCGCCGCGATCCGGCCCAGCGCCGCGACCGCCAGGCACGCGATCGCCACGGCCGTGGCGCCGCCTTCCCCGGATCTCACGAGGAACCCCGCGGCCATCGTCCCGGCGAGGATCGCCACGAAGGTGCCCATCTCCACCAGGCCGTTGCCGCCCGTGAGTTCCTCGTCCTTCAGGTGCTGCGGCAGGTAGGCGTACTTCACCGGCCCGAAGAGCGTCGAGTGCACTCCCATGAGGAAGACGGAAAGGTAGAGAAGCGCGGGCATGCGGCCGGCGAACCCGGCGGCGGCCACGGCCATCACCACGATCTCGAGGTTCTTCACGAAGCGGATGAGGGCGCCCTTCTCCACCTTGTCCGCGACCTGGCCCGCGGTGGCGGAGAGGAGCACGAACGGCGCGATGAAGATCGCGCCGATCACGAACCCCGCGGTCGCGGGATCCACGCCGCCCCACTCGGCGGAGCGGTAGGTGGCGAGCAGCGTGAAGGCGAACTTGAAGAGGTTGTCGTTCGCCGCGCCCAGGAACTGCGTCCAGAAGAGGGGCGCGAAGCGGCGCTCGCCGAGCAGTGAGAATTGGCTGCGGGAGGCCACGGTCAGGCGCCCGCCCCGCCGGGGTCGAAGAAAGGCCGCGTCTCGAACACGCCCGGCGGCAGGCGATGGCCGCGCCAGGCGAGCGAGCGTTTGAGCGTGAAGTCGAAGACGAGCGGGTTCACGTGGCGCAGTTCCTCCAGCACGGGCACCGCCGCCTCGGCGAGGAGCCCGGCGCGCGCGAAGCCTCGCACGGAGAACACCGGCATGATGGCCGGCAGGGGATAGTCGGAGCCGTTCAGCAGGCGGCCGCGCCAACCGGTCGCCGCGAGGATCTCCGGCACGGCCGCCGCGCGATTGGCCTGCGTGATCGCCGACAGGTCGCCGTGCAGGAGCGACGCGTAGCGGGGCTCGCGCATGAGGCGGGCGAACAGGTCGAGGTTGCGCGCGCGGGGCGCCTTCGCGGGATCGGCATCCGCGTCGAGATCGGGGCTCTCGCCGAGCGAGGCGCAGTGCGCCGCCACCACGCGCACGCCGGCGTCGAGCGGGTGGCGCAGCGCGAGCGGGTTGCCGAGCTCGTGGCGGCCGGCGCCCTCGACCGCCTGCTCCTCGCCCACGTGCACGAGGAGCGGGATCCTCTCCCGGCGCATCGCGGCGTAGAACGCGAGGGACCGCGGGTGCCCGAGGTCGATGCCCATCGCCTGCGGCAGCCACTTCACCGCGCGGGCGCCCGATTTCGCCGCCGAGTCGAGCGCCGCCATCGCGTCTTGCCGGTAGGGGTGGATGGAGGCGATCCACTCGAAGCGGTCGGGCCGCCGGCGCGCGACCTGCGCCGCGTAGGCATCGGCGACGGCGAAGGTGCTGAGGTCGTCCCGGCGGCGCCCGTCCGCATCGTGGACATGGTCGAACGCGAGCAGCATCACCTTCGCGCCGGCGGGCAGCTCGTCGGCGAGGTGCTCCAGCCGGCGCACCACCGCGGCGTCCAGGGAATCCTCGTCCTCGCCGGCGCAGGCGGCGTTAAGGAAGAACGCGCGGCGCACGCGCGCGGCCAGCGTGGCGGGCCGGTCGAAACCGGGATTGAGGTAGATTCCCGGTGCGCCGCGGCCGTTGCCGAAGAGGTGGGCATGGCAATCCCAGGCCTTCGTCGCGTCGACGCCGTCCCACGCGGCGCGGACGAGGCGGTCGCGCAGGACGCGGTGCCCGCCGGGACGGCGGCACTCGTTGAAGAGTCCCTGCTCGAGGGAGATGCCGGCGGCGCATCCGCCGAGCATCCCGGCCGCGACCGGCGCGGCCGCGAGGAACCGGCGGCGGTTCACGCGTGGTCCCGGAGGTGGTCGCGCACGGCGCCGAGCGAGTCGACGAGGAAGCCCTTGTCGATCCAGAACCACACCTCCTTGCCGATCTTCTCCGAGCGCAGGATCCCCGCCTCGCGAAGGACGCGCAGGTGGTGCGACACCGCCGTGCGCGAGAGCGTGGAGACCTCCACGATCTGCGCGACGTGCAGGCGCTCGCCCGGCTCGAAGGTGAGGAGGATGCGCTGGCGGTGCTCGTCGCCCAGTGCGGTGAACACGCGCGAGAGGTTGCGCCATTCCCGCGGGATGGCGCGCAGGTAGTTCCGGTTCATGGGCAGCTCCCCAACATAACTAAATGATTAGTCATGTAGTCCCATTTCGTCAAGCCCCTCCCACGAGCGCCTGGCCCGCCATGCTAGACTGGGCCACAAACTCCATGTTGCTCAAGGGCTTAGACGCATGCTGGACGACCTGAAGCAAAGCGCCCTCGACTACCACCGGCTGCCCGGCCCGGGGAAGATCGAGATCTCCCCCACGAAGCCGCTGGCCACCCAGCGCGACCTCGCGCTCGCCTACTCCCCGGGCGTGGCCTTCGCCTGCGAGGCGATCCAGGCCTCGCCCGCCGAGGCGAGGAACCTCACCGCCCGCGGCAACCTCGTCGGCGTGGTCACGAACGGCACGGCGGTGCTGGGGCTCGGGAACATCGGCCCGCTCGCGGCCAAGCCGGTGATGGAGGGCAAGGGGGTGCTGTTCAAGAAGTTCGCCGGCATCGACGTCTTCGACATCGAACTCGCCGAGCTCGACCCCGACCGGCTCATCGAGGTGATAGCCGCGCTCGAGCCGACCTTCGGGGGCATCAACCTCGAGGACATCAAGGCCCCCGAGTGCTTCTATATCGAGCGGAAGCTGCGCGAGCGCCTGAAGATCCCCGTCTTCCACGACGACCAGCACGGCACCGCCATCATCGTCGGCGCGGCGGTCGTGAACGGCCTGCGGGTGGTCGGCAAGAAGATCGGCGACGTGAAGCTCGTCGTGTCGGGCGCGGGCGCGGCCGCCCTCTCCTGCCTCGACATGCTCGTGGCCCTCGGCGTGGATCTCGCGAAGATCTGGGTCACGGACATCGCCGGCGTCGTCTACGAGGGCCGCAAGGAGCTCATGGACGAGAACAAGGCGCGCTACGCCAAGGCGACGGACGCGCGCACGCTGGGCGAGGTGATCGACGGCGCCGACGTGTTCCTGGGCCTTTCCGCGGGCGGCGTGCTCAAGAAGGACATGGTGAAGCGCATGGCGCCGGACCCGCTCGTGCTGGCGCTCGCCAATCCGGTGCCGGAGATCCTGCCGGCCGAGGTGAAGGCCGTGCGCGACGACGCGATCATCGCCACGGGGCGCTCGGACTACCCGAACCAGGTGAACAACGTCCTGTGCTTCCCGTTCATCTTCCGCGGCGCCCTGGACGTCGGCGCGACGACGATCAACGAGGCGATGAAGCTCGCCGCGGTGAACGCGATCGCCGACCTCGCCATGGCCGAGCAGTCCGACGTGGTGGCGATGGCCTACGGGCAGCAGAGCATGAGCTTCGGCCGCGACTACCTCATCCCCAAGCCCTTCGACCCGCGCCTGATCGTGAAGATCGCCCCGGCAGTCGCGAAGGCGGCGATGGAGAGCGGCGTGGCGACCAGCCCCATCCCCGACCTCGACGCGTACGCCCAGCGGCTGAACGAGTTCGTCTACCACTCGGGCCACATCATGCGGCCGATCTTCGCGGCGGCGAAGGCCGCGCCGAAGCGCATCGTCTACGCCGAGGGCGAGGACGAGCGGGTGCTTCGCGCCGTGCAGCTGGTCGTCGACGACAGGCTCGCACGCCCGATCCTCGTGGGCCGGCCGGCCGTGCTCGACAAGCGCATCGAGCGCTTCGGCCTGCGCCTCAAGGCAGGCGAGCACTTCGACGTCGTGAACCCGGAGTGGGACCCGCGCTACCGCGACTACTGGACCGAGTACCACCGCCTCACGGAGCGGCGCGGCGTCTCGGCCTCGTACGCGAAGATCGAGATGCGCCGCCGCCACACGCTCATCGGCGCGATGCTCATCCACCGCGGCGAGGCCGACGGAATGATCTGCGGCACCTTCGGCACGCACGGCCTGCACCTGCACTACGTGGACCAGGTGATCGGCCTTCGCCCCGGCGTGCGCAACTACTACGCGATGAACATCCTGATGCTCCCGAAGCGCACGGTGTTCATCTGCGACACCTACGTGAACCAGGACCCCACGCCGGAGCAGCTAGCCGAGATGACGCAGCTCGCCGCCGAGGAGATCCGCCGCCTCGGCCTCGTGCCGCGCGCGGCCCTCCTGTCGCACTCGAGCTTCGGGACCAGCAACGCGCCCTCCGCCGCCAAGATGCGCGAGGCGCTCGCCCTCATCCGCGAGCGCATGCCCGAGCTGGAGATCGAGGGCGAGATGCACGGCGACGCCGCGCTCTCCGACGAGGTGCGCCAGGCCGCGTTCCCGAACTCGCGGCTGCGGGGCGAGGCGAACCTGCTCATCATGCCCACGCTGGACGCGGCCAACATCGCCTTCAACCTGCTCAAGACGGCCTCCGGCGACGGCATCACCATCGGGCCCATCCTCCTCGGGGCGCGCAGGCCCGCGCACATCCTCACGCCGACGGCGACGGTCCGGCGTATCATCAACATGACCGCCATCGCCGTCGTCGACGCCCAGGCGCAACGCGCGTGACACGCCGCCCATGATCGACCGCTTCGACCACCTGCACATCCTGCCCGCGGACTACGAGCGCTCGCTCGTCTTCTATCGCGACACGCTGGGCTGGGCGGTGGTCTCCGAGTGGGGCGACGCCGCCTCCGGCCGCGGGACGGTCCTCTCGGGCGGCGCGATCAAGGTCGTCCTCGCCGAGCGCTCTCGCGTGCCGGACGCAGCCGCCCCCGCGCGCGCGATCCACCTCGACATCCACGACATCGACCGGCGGTTCGAGACGCTGCCTTCCGGCGACCATGTCGTGGTGCCGCCGCAGAAGAGCGACCGCGGGACGCGCTGGTTCGTCGTCCGCGACCCGGACGGCAACCTCGTCGCCTTCGAAGAGGTGAACCGGCACCGTGGCTGAGGCCGCGCCGCGCCGGCCGCGGCCGCCGGCCGCCCCCGCGACCATCGGCATCTTCGCGCCTTCGGGAGCCGTCGACGGCGAGCGGCTCGCGAAGGGCGTCGCGCGCCTCGAGGCCGACGGACACCGCGTCGTCGTGCCGGATGCGACGCTCGACCAGTGGCGCTACTTCGCGGGCACCGACGCGGGGCGCGTTGCCGCGTTCCATCGGCTGCTGGAGGATCCCTCCATCGACGTGATGCTGGCCGCCCGCGGCGGCTACGGCCTCACCCGGGTGCTCGGGGACATCGACTGGGCGCGGGTCGGCGCGAGCGGCAAGGTCTTCGCGGGCTTCAGCGACTTCACCGCCTTCAACTGCGCGGCGCTCGCGCTCGGCGGGCTCGCCACGCTGCACGGGCCGCTGCTCGCGGTGGATTTCGGCGACGGCGAACCCGACGAGTACATGCGCCGCCACTTCGCCGCCACGCTCTGGCAGGGCGGGGACGCCGAGACCGTCGCCGTCGACCACGGCCTCGCGCCGGGCACGATCTCGGGGATGCTCTGGGGCGGCAACCTGTCGATGCTCGCGCACCTCGTCGGCACGCCCTACCTGCCGGCGGTACGCGGCGGCCTGCTCTATGTCGAGGAGATCGCCGAGGAGCCCTACGCCGTCGAGCGGCTCTTCTACCAGTTGCATCACGCCGGGATCCTCGGCGGGCAGGCCGCCATCCTGCTCGGCGACTTCGAGGACTGCGTGCCGCGCAACCCCGCGCGCTATCCCTACGCGATGGCCGAGGTCGCGGAAACCGTTCGCGCGCTCGTTTCCTGCCCGGTGCTCGCGGGCCTGCCGTTCGGGCACGTGGCGCGGAAGCTCACGCTGCCCTTCGGGATGCCGGGGCGCCTGGACATCGCGCCGGGGTCGTGGACCCTTTCCTGGCCGGGCCTCGCGATGCCCTGACCGCCGGTCAGGCGGCCGCCTTGATCGGGATCGGGTCGCGCCGCGCCGCGGTGGCGCCCGGGTCGCGCAGGCGCGCGAGGAGCACGCCGCGCCGCTCCGCGGCGCGCTCGAGGTGCCTCGCCTTGACCGGCCCGAACCCGCGGATCTGTTCCGGCAGCGAGGCCAGCTCGACCGCCGTGGCGTGCGTGGCGGGGGAGAGGCGCTCGACGATCTCCCGCAGGTGCTCCTCGTACTCGGCCACGAGCCGGCGCTCCTCGCGCCGCTCCGCGGTGCGGCCGAACGGGTCGAGCGCCGTTCCACGCAGGCCCTTGAGCCTCGCGAGCAGCGACATCGCCGTGAGCATCCATGCCCCGTAGGCGCGCTTCCGCGGCTCGCCAGTGACGGGATCCTTCGCCGCGAGGAGGGGCGGCGCGAGGTGCACCTTGAGGCGATAGTCGCCTTCGAAGGCGGCGGCCACGCGCGCGCGGAAGCCGCCGTCAGCGTAAAGGCGCGCGACCTCGTACTCGTCCTTGTAGGCCATCAGCTTGAAGAGGCCGCGCGCTGCCGCCTCGGCGAGCGCGGCGGACCCCGGCGCCACGCGCGACTCCGCCTCGCGCACGCGCGCCACGGCACGCTCGTAACGCTGCGCGTACGCCTCGTCCTGGTACTTCACGAGCTCGGCACGCCGCCGCGCGATCACCTCGTCGAGGCTGGTGGACAGGCGGTGGCTCTCCGGCACCTCGCCCTCGGGGGCGGCGGACCGGCGCACGCCTTCCGAATCGACCGCCGCGCGGCGCCCCCACTCGAATGCCGCCTTGTTGGCGTCCACCGAGGCGCCGTTGAGCTCGATCGCTCGCAGGATGGCCTCTCGGCCGACGGGGACGAGCCCCTTCTGCCACGCGTAGCCCACCATGAAGAGGTTGGTCGCGATGGAGTCCCCGAGCAGCGCCGTGGCGAGCTCGCCCGCCTCGATGAAGTCGGCCGCGCCCGCGCCGCAGGCCTCGACGATCGCCTCCTGCATCGCGTCGCGCGGCACGACGAGGTCGGGATCCCGCGTGAAGGCGCCGGTCGGCGCCACGTCGCGGTTGATCACCGCGCGCGTGTGGCCGGCCTGCATCTTCGCGATGGCCTCGTCGGAGGCGGCGACGATCATGTCGCAGCCGATGACGGCGTTGGCCTCGCCCGCCGCGATGCGCACGGCGTGGATGTCCTCCGGCCGCGCCGCGATGCGGATGTGGGAGTAGACGGAGCCGCCCTTCTGCGCGAGGCCCGTCATGTCCAGCACGGCCACGCCCTTGCCCTCGATGTGGGCGGCCACGCCCAGCAGCGCGCCGATCGTTACCACGCCGGTGCCGCCCACGCCCGTGACGAGAATGCCCCACGGGCGGTCGAGCGCGGCCATCGCGGGCTCCGTGAGCGCCTCCCCCCCGGGCGCCACCGCCGGACGCCGGCGCAGCTGCCCGCCTTCGACGGTCACGAAGCTGGGGCAGAAGCCCTTCACGCAGGAGAGGTCCTTGTTGCAGGTGCTCTGGTCGATGGCGCGCTTGCGGCCGTACTCGGTCTCGACGGGCACGACGGAGAGGCAGTTGGATTTCTCGCCGCAGTCGCCGCAGCCCTCGCAGACGCGATCGTTGATGACGACGCGCAGGGCCGGGTCCGGAGAGGTGCCGCGCTTGCGGCGCCGGCGCTTCTCCGCCGCGCAGGTCTGGTCGTAGACCAGCGCCGTCACGCCCGGGACCTCGCGCAGCATGCGCTGCACGGCGTCCAGCTCGTCGCGGGGGTGGATGGCCGTCCCGGGAGCGAGGTCGGCACGCCCCTGGTACTTCGCCGGGTCATCGGTGACGATCACGATGCGCTTCACGCCCTCGGCCGCCACCTGCCGCGTGACCACGGGCACCGTGAGCGAGCCGTCCACGGGCTGGCCGCCGGTCATCGCCACGGCGTCGTTGAAGAGGATCTTGTAGGTCATGTTCGCGTTCGCGCTCACGGCGGCGCGGATCGCGAGCAGGCCGGAATGGAAGTAGGTGCCGTCGCCGAGGTTCGCGAACACGTGCCGCGTCTCGGTGAAGTGCTGCATGCCCACCCACGGCACGCCCTCCCCGCCCATCTGCGTGAAGGTCATCGTCTCGCCGGGCCGGATCCAGGTGGCCATGTAGTGGCACCCGATGCCGGCGAGCGCCTTCGAGCCCTCCGGCACCCGCGTGGACGTGTTGTGCGGGCAGCCGGAGCAGAAGAACGGGATGCGCGCGGGGCGCGCGCGCGGCCGGGCGAGGGCCGCCTCCTTGGCCTCGAGGAACTTCAGGCGCGCTTCCACGATCTTCGAGGTGTAGAACTTGCCGATGCGCGCGGCGATCACCCGCGCGATCATCGCGGGCGTGAGCTCGCCCGCGGCCGGCAGCAGCCACTCCGCCCGGTGCTCCTCCCACTCCCCGTGCTCGTCGTACTTGCCGATCACGCGCGGCCGCACGTCGTCGCGCCAGTTGTAGAGCTGCTCCTTCATCTGGTACTCGATCAGCTGGCGCTTTTCCTCGACGACGAGGATCTCGTCCAGCCCCTGCGCGAACTCGCGGATGCCGTTGGGCTCGAGCGGCCAGGGCATCGCCACCTTGAAGAGGCGGATGCCGATCTCCGCCGCGTGGCGCCCGTCGATGCCGAGGTCCTCGAGTGCCTGCAGGACATCGAGGTAGGACTTGCCGGAGGCGATGATGCCCAGGCGCGGGTTCGGGGAATCGATGGTGATGCGGTTGAGCGCGTTGGCGCGGCAATAGGCGAGCGCGGCGTAGATCTTGTCGTGCTGCAGGCGCAGTTCCTGCTCGAGCGGCGCGTCGGGCCAGCGGATGTTCATGCCCGCCGGGGGCACCGGGAATCCGTCGGGCATCACGATCCGCGGGCTGGCCGGGTCGATCACGATCGAGGCCGAGGAGTCGACCGTCTCCGAGATCGTCTTGAACGCCACGTAGCATCCGGAGAAGCGCGACATCGCGAACCCGTGCAGGCCCAGCTCGATGATCTCCTGCACCCCGGTGGGATACAGCACGGGGATCATCGCGGCGTCGAAAGCGTGCTCCGACTGGTGCGGCAGCGTCGAGGATTTGCAGGCGTGGTCGTCGCCGGCGATCAGCAGCACGCCCCCGTGCTTCGCGGTGCCCGCGGCGTTGGCGTGCTTGAACACGTCGCCGCAGCGGTCCACGCCGGGGCCCTTCCCGTACCACATGGCGAAGACGCCGTCGTACTTCGCGCCCGGGAAGAGGCCTACCTGCTGCGTGCCCCATACGGCGGTCGCCGCGAGCTCCTCGTTCACGCCCGGCGTGAAGAAGACGTGGTGAGCCTCCAGGTGCTTCCTCGCCTTCCACAGGGCCTGGTCGAAGCCGCCCAGCGGGGAGCCGCGATAGCCGGAGATGAACCCCGCCGTGTCGAGCCCCGCCGCGACGTCGCGGCTCCTCTGGATCATGGCCAGCCGCACGAGCGCCTGCGTGCCGTTCAGGAAGACGCGGCCGGACTCGCGCGTATACTTGTCGTCCAGCGAGAGGGGTGCAGCGGACATCGGGGGCTCCTCAAAAGGGGTGCTTTGGGGCGCTCAATCGCCGGACCGGAAAATTGTGTTCCCCGGTGGCAAACGGGGCAAGAGAATACCATCGTTGGCGCCCGCCGTTGAACCCGCAGCTCGATCTCTTCGGCGGCCTGCCGAGTCCCGACCCCGCTCCCCGGGTCGACTGCCCCGCGGGCAACGACGCGCGGCTCCTCGACATCGCGTCGCGGCTCTCCCCGCAGGTTCGCCTGGGCACCTCCTCGTGGGCGTTCTCGGGGTGGGCCGGCGTCGTCTACGACCGGAGTCTCCCGGAAAGGGTCCTCTCCCGCGAGGGCCTCGCGGCGTACGCGCGCCACCCGCTGCTGCGCACCGTGGGGCTGGACCGCACGTTCTACGCGCCTCTCGGCGAGGACGGGTACCGGCGCCACGCCGAGCAGGTCCCCGCCGGGTTCCGCTTCCTCGTGAAGGCGCCGCAGTCGCTCACGGCCGCGTGGCTGTTCGAGACGCGCGAGGCGAGCCCGCATTTCCTCGACCCCGGTGCCGCGCGTGACCTGTTCGTGGCGCCCTGCCTCGCGGGGCTGGGCGCGGCCGCGGGCCCGCTCGTCTTCCAGTTCCCGCCGCAGGGCCGTTCGGTCACGCGCGAGCCCGCGGCGTTCGCCGCGAGGCTGCACCGCTTCCTGCGCGACCTGCCGCGCGGCGCGACGTACGCGGTCGAGCTGCGCGACCGGGAGCTCCTCGCGCCGGAGACCATGCGCGCGCTCGGCGACGCCGGCGCGCGCCTCTGCCTCGGCGTCCACGCGCGGATGCCCGCGGTGCAGGTCCAGGCAGCGGCCGCCACCGCGCTGGGCGCGGGTCCCCTCGTGATCCGCTGGAACCTGCACGCGGGGTTCGGTTACGAGGAGGCGAAGTCGCGCTACGCGCCGTTCGACCGGCTCGTGGACGAAGACCCGGCCACGCGGCTCGCGATCGCCGGGCTCTGCCGCGACTGTGTTGCGCGCGGCGACGAGGCCTGGGTGATCGCCAACAACAAGGCGGAAGGCTCCGCCCCGCTCACGCTCGAGCGGCTGGCGCTCGCGATCCTCGAGGGCGCCGGCTAGAAGAGGCTCGGCTGCCTCGCCTCGCCGGGCGGCCGGAAAAGGTCGCATGCGAGCGCGGGAGGCGATCCGGCGAGCCCCAGGCGCCCGCGCGCCACTGCGACGCGGCGACGCACGAGCCGAGCGAGGAGCCCCTCCCCGGTCATTCGCGTGCCGAAGCGCGGGTCGTTGTCGCGACCGCCGCGCATCTCGTTCACGCGGGCCATGACGTGCGCCGCCTTCAGCGGGACGTGGTGCTCGAGCCAGGCGCGGAAGATGTCCTTCACCTCCCAGGGCAGCCGGAGGAGCGACCATCCGGCCCACCCGGCGCCCGCCCGCGCCGCCTCCGCGAGGATCGCCTCGATCTCGTGGTCGGTGAGGAACGGGATGACGGGCGCGACGTTCACGCCGACGGGAACGCCCGCGGCGGCAAGCCGGCGAATCGCCTCCAACCGGCGCGCGGGCGCGCTGGCGCGAGGCTCCATGCGCGCCGAGAGCCGCGGATCCAGCGTCGTGACCGACACGACCACCGTCGCGAGGCCGTCGCGCGCCATGGGCGCGAGGAGGTCGAGGTCGCGCTCCACGAGCGCGGACTTGGTGACGATGGTCACGGGGTGGGAAGCCTCTCGCAGCACCTCCAGGACCGACCGCGTGATGCGGTGCTCGCGCTCGATGGGCTGGTAGCCGTCGGTATTGGAACCGATGTTGATGGGCTCGCAGCGGTAGCCGGGGCGGGCAAGCTCCTCGCGCAACAGCTGCGCGGCCTCGGGCTTCGCGAATAGGCGCGTCTCGAAGTCGATGCCCGGCGAAAGGCCCAGGTAGGCGTGCGAGGGCCGCGCATAACAGTACGAGCACCCGTGGGCACACCCGCGATAGGGGTTCACGGACAGCGAGAAGCCGAGGTCCGGCGAGTCGTTGCGCGAGATCACGCGCTTCGCGCGCTCGATGGCGATGACGGTCCCCGGCTTCGCGGCCTCGCCTTCCCGCCCGTCCGGGAACCAGTCGTCGTCGAACGCCTCGCGCGTGCCCCTCTCGAAGCGCCCCTCCGGATTCATGGTGGCGCCGCGGCCCCGGGCGACGGTCCCATGGTCTCCAGCGGTGGTCTTAAGCGGCATGCCCGCGAGCGTACGCGCGCGATGTCCAGGATCAATGGGCCGCTTGCGATGTGGATAAGCACCGAACCGCGCCGCGCCAGCGGGCATCTTGTCCACATTTCCCTCCCACGACGGGCCTGCGCTCGTTCCGCCACGGGCCCGGCCCCGGATGGGGCCTCTTGCTGGCATGATGACTACCGACGAACGAAGCGCGAGCGATCGCTCGGAAGGAGGTTCGCGCCATGCCAGAGCAACCGGACGACGGCACCATCCTGGTCCTCACCCGGGAAGGCGAGAACGAGCTGCACGAGGCCGGCACGCAGCTGTCGCCGACGCAACTGGAGGCGCTCGTGCTCATCGACGGCCACGCGAGCCTCGCCGAGGTAGTCAAGCGAGCCCCCGCCTCGCAGCAGGAGGCGGTGCGCGCGAGCCTGCTGGAACTCGTCGACAAGGGCTTCGTGGGCGGCATGGACCAGTTGCAGTCCGATGGCTTCGACCCCGGGGACTTCTTCACGTCGGCCAGCACGCGGCCACGCGCCGCCGAGCCCGGCCACCAGGCCGAAGCCGAGGCCGCCGCCAACGAGAGATTCCTGCGCGAGAACGGCTACTGCGTCAACGTGGCGCGTCGACCGGCGGCCAGGCGCACGCGGGCCGCGAAAGGCAGGCCGGTGGTTCTCGTCATCGACGACAATCCGGACATCTGCGGCCTGCTGCAGACGTATTTCAAGCTCGAGGGCCTCGACTCGCGCGCGGCCGGCAACCGCGCGGAGATCCTGGCGGAGTTGCGGCGGGCCCCGCTGCCCGACGCGGTGATCCTCGACGTGCACCTGCCGGATGCCGACGGCTTCGACATCCTCCACCGGATGCGCGAGCACCCCGTGCTCGGGAGCATTCCGATCCTCATGCTCACCGGCGAGGCGACGCGCGAGGCCGTGCTCAAGGGGATCCTCGGGGGAGCCGACGGCTTCGTCACGAAGCCCTTCGACATCCACCACCTGGTCCGGGCCGTGAAGGCCGTGCTCGGCCTGCTGGAGGGCCGGGGCGGCCAGGACTGGGACTATTCGCTCTGACGGCCGCCGGAAAGCAG
>JAHCAK010000035.1 GCA_019634955.1 Burkholderiales bacterium | reverse complement strand
ACATCTTCCACGAATACGCGCTCGACTACGCCAAGAAGGTCAACGACATGACCGGCGGCGACCTGCGCATCGAGGTGCTGCCCGCGGGCGCGGTGGTGCCGGCGTTCGGCCTGCTCGAAGCGGTGACCAAGGGCACGCTCGACGGCGGCCACGGCGTGCTGGTCTATCACTATGGCAAGCAGACGGCGCTTGCGCTGTGGGGCTCGGGTCCGGGCTTCGGCATGGACGCCACCATGCTGCTCGCCTGGCACAAATACGGCGGCGGCAAGGAGCTGCTGGAAAAACTGTACGGCTCGATCGGCGCCAATGTCGTCTCGTTCCCGTATGGGCCGATGCCGACGCAGCCGCTCGGCTGGTACAAGAAGCCGATCACCAAGGCCGACGACTTCAAGGGCCTCAAGTTCCGCACCGTCGGCATCTCCATTGACGTGTTCCAGGGCCTCGGCGCGGCGGTGAACGCGCTCCCCGGCGGCGAAATCGTCGCGGCGATGGATCGCGGCCTGCTCGATGCGGCCGAGTTCAACAACGCGTCGTCGGACCGCGCGCTCGGCTTCTCGGACGTGTCGAAGGTCTGCATGCTGCAGAGCTACCACCAGAACGCCGAGCAGTTCGAGATCATGTTCAACAAGACCAAGTTCGACGCGCTGCCGGGCAAGATGAAGGCCATCATCGAGAACGCCGTCGAGGCGGCCTCGGCCGACATGTCCTGGAAGGCGATCGACCGCTACTCGAAGGACTACATCGACCTGCAGAAGAAGGGCGTCAAGTTCTACAAGACGCCGGACCCGGTGCTGCAGCAGCAGCTCACCGGCTACGACGCGGCCGCCGCCAAGAAGGCCGAAGGCAACGCGCTCTTCAAGGAGATCGAGGCTTCCCAGAAGCAGTTCGCCGAGCGCGCCGTGAAGTGGGAGCTCGACACCGTCGTGGGCCGCCGCATGGCCTACAACCACTACTTCGCCAAGCCCGCCGCGGCGCCGAAGAAGGGCTGACCCGGCACCCCGCCCGCAGCCATCCGGCCCCGCCGGATGGCTGCTTTTGTTTTGGGGGCGGCACCTGACTGCAGGCTGACGCCCGCCCGCGCTGAAGCCGGCTGGTTCACCCAACGGAGAAAGCACCACCCCGCGCCATGCAAAAGCTCCTGCTCTTCATCGACAAGACGAGCACCTTCGTGGGCCACGCGTTCTCCTGGCTCATCGTGGGCCTCACGCTCCTCATCTCCTGGGAGGTGTTCTCGCGCTACGCGCTGGACAACCCGCACCCCTGGGCCTTCGACGTGATGATCATGCTCTACGGCACGCTCTTCATGATGGCGGGCGCCTACACGCTCGCGAAGAGCGGCCACGTCCGCGGCGACGTGCTCTACGGCTTCTTCACCCCGCGCACGCAGGCGACGATCGACCTCATCCTCTACTTCGTCTTCTTCATCCCCGGCGTGGTCGCCCTGTGCTGGGCGGGCTACACCTACGCCGCGGAAAGCTGGGCCATCAACGAGCACTCCAACATCACCGCCGACGGCCCGCCCATCTACCCGTTCAAGACGGTGATCCCCATCGCCGGCGCGATCCTGCTGCTGCAGGGCGTGGTCGAGATCGTGCGCTGCGTGATCTGCCTCAAGCAGGGCGAGTGGCCCTCGCGCGAGGAGGACGTCGAGGAAGTCGACGTCGAGAAGCTCAAGGAGATGGTCCACGTGAAGGCCGAGGACATCGCCAAGCTCGACGAGCTCATCCCGCACGAGGGGAGCGCGCGATGAAGATCCGCAAGGAGCTCTGGTTCGGCTTCATCCTGATGGCGATGATCCTCGCGCCGCTCGTGATCTTCACGCCCTGGGGCAACCTCACCAACGGCCACCTCGGCCTCATCATGCTCGGTCTCGTGGTGGTGGCCATCATGCTGGGCTTCCCGACGGCCTTCACGCTGATGGGCATGGGGGTCTTCTTCGGCTGGCTCGCCTACCGCAGCGTCAACCCCGAGGTCGCCACGCAGCAGATCCTCGACCTCATGGTCCAGCGCGCCTACTCGGTGATGTCCAACGACGTGCTGATCGCCGTGCCCCTCTTCGTCTTCATGGGCTACCTCGTCGAGCGCGCCAACCTCATCGAGAAGCTCTTCAAGAGCCTGCACCTGTCGCTCGCGCGCGTGCCGGGGTCGCTCGCGGTGGCCACCATCGTCACCTGCGCGATTTTCGCCACGGCCACGGGCATCGTCGGCGCCGTGGTGACGCTCATGGGCCTGCTCGCCTTTCCCGCCATGCTGCGGGCGGGCTACAGCGTTCCCGTCGCGGCCGGCGCCATCACGGCGGGCGGTTGCCTGGGGATCCTCATCCCGCCCTCGGTGCTCCTCATCGTGTACGGGGCGACCGCTGGCGTGTCGGTCGTGCAACTCTACGCCGGCGCGTTCTTCCCCGGCGTGATGCTGGCCGGCCTCTACGTGGGCTACGTGGTCATCCTCGCCAAGCTCAAGCCGAACCTCATGCCTCCGCTGCCCGATGCCGAGAGGCACGTGCCGCTGCCGCCGTTGTCGGAGGCGATCGCCGCGCGGGGCGGGCGCAACGCGTTCGCGGGGCTCGCCGGCTCGCTGGGCGGCGTCTCGGGGCACACGAAGGGGCGCGTCTTCGGGCAGTTCTTCGTCTCGCTGCTGCCGGCGCTCGCCATCGCCTCGCTCCTCGCGTTCATGTATGCGTCGGCCACGGCGCCGGTGAAGGAGGCCAGCACGGCCGGGTTGGTGGAAGCCGGTGGCGCCGTGGCGGCGAGCTTCGAGGAGGCCGGCGCCGATACCGGCCTCGCCGAGCCGCCAGCGGAGGACACGGGCCTCGCCGAGCCGCCCTCCGACGAGGCCAAGCCCGTCGCCGGCGGCGTGCAGGAGCCCCCGGGGGCCCAGGCGCCCGCGCCGGCCGCGAAGAAGGCCGCGAAGGCCGCCAAGACGGAGCCGGCCGCCGAGCCCGAGCGCCTGCCCGTGCCCAGGTGGCTCTGGATCACCATCGGCATCGGCGTGGCGATCCTCGCCGTCACCTACGGCTTCATGACCTGGCAGCGCCTCGAGATCTTCAAGATGCTGCTCACGAGCTTCTTCCCTCTCGCGATCCTGATCCTCGCGGTGCTGGGCTCCATCGTGTTCGGGCTGGCCACGCCGACGGAGGCCGCGGCCGTGGGGGCCTTCGGCGGCTTCCTGCTCGCGGGCGCGTACCGTTACGTGAGCTTCCTGCAGGGCAAGCGCGGCAACGTGGTCGCCGCGACCGTGAAGGACGTCGGCGGGATCGTGAAGGAGTCGGCCTTCCTCACCGCGAAGACGAGCGCGATGGTGTGCTGGCTCTTCGTGGGCTCATCGATCTTCTCCGCGGCCTTCGCGCTGCTGGGCGGGCAGGAGATCATCGAGCGCTGGGTGCTCTCGCTCGGCCTCACCACGGTGCAGTTCATGCTGCTCGCCCAGTTCATCATCTTCATCCTGGGCTGGCCGCTGGAATGGACGGAGATCATCGTGATCTTCATGCCGATCTTCATCCCCTTGCTGGTCAAGTTCAACGTCGACCCGCTGTTCTTCGGGCTGCTCGTGGCGTTGAACCTGCAGACGGCGTTCCTGTCGCCGCCGGTGGCGATGGCGGCGTTCTACCTGAAGGGCGTGTCGCCGCCGCACGTGACGCTGAACCAGATCTTCGCCGGCATGCTGCCCTACATGGGGATCCAGATCCTCGCGCTGGCGCTGCTCTACATGTGGCCCGAGATCGGGCTCTGGCTGCCTTCCGTGCTTTACAACTGAGGCGAAGGCGGGCGGCTTCGCCGCCGCCTTCGCCTCGCCGCGTTCGAACGGGCAAGCCGTTCAACGCGGCGGCCTGCTGCACGCCGGGGTCCCGTTTCGACCATCTCCGTGACCTCCGTGGCCTCCGTGATGAAGCCACCCCCGTTCATTTCGCGACGATGACATGAAACCGAAGATACTCATCACCCGCCAGGTCTTCCCCGAGATCGTCGAGGGGCTGCGCGCCCGCTTCGACGTCGAGCACAACGACGACGACCGCCCCTGGCCAGCGGACGAGCTCGCCCGCCGCCTCGCCGACAAGCAGGGCGTGCTCGCCACCGTCATGGACCGCATCGACGAGGCGGCGCTCGCCGCGGCGCCGGGGCTCAAGGTCGTCTCCAACATCGCCGTGGGCACGAACAACGTGGACATCGCCGCCTGCACGCGGCGCGGCATCCTCGTCACCAACACCCCGGGCGTGCTGGACGACACCACCGCGGACCTCACCTTCGCCCTCCTCATGGCGGCCGCGCGCCGCGTGGCCGAGGGCGACGCGATGGTGCGCCGCGGCGACTGGAAGCTCGCGTTCGCCATGCAGTCGCCGCTGGGCACCGACGTGCACCACGCCACGCTCGGCATCCTCGGCATGGGGCGCATCGGCCAGGCCATCGCGAAGCGCGCCGGCGGCTTCGACATGCGCGTGCTCTACCACAACCGCGGCCGCATCCCGGAGGCCGACGAGCGCCGCCTCAACGCCACCTGGGTGGAGAAGGAGCGGCTGCTGGCCGAGTCCGACTTCGTCGTGGTGATGGTCCCGTACTCGCCGGCCGTGCACCACCTCATCGGCGCGGCCGAGATCGCGCGCATGAAGCCCACGGCGATCCTCGTGAACACCGCCCGCGGCGGCGTGGTGGACGACGCGGCGCTCGTGGAGGCGCTGCGCGCGAAGCGGATCGCCGGCGCCGGCCTCGACGTCTTCGAGGGCGAGCCGAAGCTGAACCCCGGCTACCTGGCGCTCCCCAACGCCGTCCTCACGCCGCACGTCGGCAGCGCCACGCGCGCGACGCGCCTGGCGATGTGCGAGACGGCCGTGGCCAACCTTACGGCTGCGCTCCAGGGACGCGCGCCGCCCCACCTCGTCAACAAGGAACTCGCTCAAGGAGCCGCACAATGACCGCGAAAGTCGCATTCCTCGGCCTCGGCGTCATGGGATTTCCCATGGCCGGCCATCTCAAGGCGAAGGGCTACGACGTCACCGTCTACAACCGCACGGCCGCCAAGGCCGAGGCCTGGGTGCAGAAGCACGGCGGGCAGTCCGCGGCCACGCCGGCGGAGGCCGCGCGCGGCGCCGACTTCGTCGCCATGTGCGTGGGCAACGACCGCGACCTCGCGGAGGTGGCCTCCGCGGCGCTCGACGGCATGAAGAAGGGCGCCGTCCTCATCGACCACACCACGGCCTCGGCCGACGCGGCGCGGCGGCTCTTCGGGGAGGCGAAGGCGCGCGGCATCGACTTCATCGACGCGCCGGTCTCGGGCGGGCAGGCGGGCGCGGAGGGCGGCAAGCTCACCGTGATGTGCGGCGGCGAGGCGGGCGCGTTCGGGCGCGCGAAGCCGGTGATGGACTGCTACGGCCGCGCGGTCACGCTCATGGGCGCGGCCGGCGCCGGGCAGCTCACCAAGATGGTGAACCAGATCTGCATCGCCGGCCTCGTGCAGGGGCTCGCCGAGGGCATCGCCTTCGCCGAGAAGGCGGGCCTCGACCCCGCACTGGTGCTGGACGTGATCTCCAAGGGCGCCGCGCAGTCCTGGCAGATGGAGAACCGCGGCAAGACCATGGCGCAGCGCAAGTTCGACTTCGGCTTCGCGGTGGACTGGATGCGCAAGGACCTCGGCATCTGCCTCGACGAGGCGAGGAGGAACGGCGCGCGCCTGCCGGTCGCGGCGCTGGTCGACCAGTTTTACGGCGACGTGCAGAAGGCCGGCGGCAGCCGCTGGGACACCTCCTCGCTCATCACGAGGCTCGGATGAACCTCACGCTCTACTACTCGCCCGGCGCCTGCTCGCTCGCGCCGCACATCGTCCTCGAGGAGCTGGGCATCGCCTACGAGGCCGTGCGCATCAACACGGCCGAGGGCCAGCAGCGCTCGCCCGAGTACCTGCGGATCAATCCCCGCGGGCGCGTGCCGGCGCTCGCCGTCGACGGCAAGGTGCTGGTCGAGAACGTGGCGATCCTCTCCTTCCTCGGCGGCGGGTTCCCGGACCGCGGCCTGTGGCCGCGCGCGACCTGGGACCAGGCGCAGGCCCTCTCGATGATGGCCTGGCTCGCCGACACCGTGCACCCGGCCTACGCGCACTGCTTCCGCCCCGAGCGCTACGTCGAGGGCGAGGCGTGCCGGGAGGCCGTGAAGGCCTCGGGCCGCAAGTCCTTCGGCGACTGCCTCGCGGAGATCGACCGGCTCGTGGCCGGCCGGCGCTGGGCCGTCGGCAACCGCTTCTCCGTGGTGGACGCCTACCTCGTGGTGTTCTACCGCTGGGGCGTGCGCAACGCCTTCCCCGTGAGGGACCTCGCCCACTACTCGGCGCTCGTGGACCGCGTGCTGGCCCGCCCGGCGGTGAAGCGCGTCTTCGCCGACGAGGGCATCACGATGGGATGAGCCTCGCCCTCGACCACCTGGTGGTGGCCGCGCGCACGCTGGAGGAGGGCGCCGCGTGGCTGGAGGCGAGGATGGGGGTGCCGACCGTCCCCGGCGGCAAGCACGCGCTCATGGGCACCCACAACCGCCTGCTGGGCCTGGGCGCGGGCGCCTACCTCGAGATCATCGCCATCGACCCGCAAGCCCCGGCGCCGGCGAGGCCGCGGTGGTTCGCGCTCGATTCCCCCGCGATGCGCACGCGCCTCGCGTCGGGACCGGCGCTCGTCCACTGGGTCGCGCGAACGCAGGACATCGACGCCGCCCGCGCCTCGACCCCGGCGCTCGTCGGCGAAGTGCTCGCCCTTTCGCGCGGCGACTACCGATGGCGCATCGGCGTGCCGCCGGACGGGTCCCTGCCGGGAGGCGGCGCCTTCCCGACGCTCATCCAGTGGGAAGGGGACCGGCACCCCGCCACGGCGCTCCCGGACGAGGGCTGCGCGCTCGAGCGGCTCACCGTGCGCGCGCCCGGGGGTGCGGGGCTCCTCGCCACGCTGCGGCGCCTGGGGCTCCCGGGGAGCGCCCCGGTCGACGTCGTGGAGAGCGACGCCGTGGGCGCCTCGGCCATCCTGCGCTCCCCGCGCGGCATGGTGATCCTGCCGGAGGCGGCGGGCGCGGAATAATCGCCCGCCGGCGCTGTTTCCCCGGCGTAAGCTCGCGATTGCCGCGCAAGCCGCGCCTGGAGCCCGCCCTTGGACTACGAGCAGGTCCTGCCGTACATCCCCAACCTGCGCCGCTACGCGCGGGCGCTGGTGGGCGACCGGGACGCGGCCGACGACCTCGTGCAGGACACGCTCGAGCGCGCGGTGCGCAAGTTCCACCTGTGGCGGCCGGGGAACCTCCGCGCCTGGCTCTTCTCCATCATGCACAACGTCTTCGTGAACCAGCTCAAGTCCCGGCGCCCGTCGCCCACGGAGGAACTCGACGAGAACCACGCCGGGCTCGCCGGCACGGGAGATGCAGGCGCCGCGGCGCAGGTGCGCGACCTCGAGCGCGGGCTCGCTAGCCTCTCCCCGGAGCACCGCGAGGTGCTGCTGATGGTGGGGCTCGAGGACATGAGCTACGAGGAGGTGAGCCGCGCGCTGGGCGTGCCGATGGGCACCGTGATGTCGCGCCTGTCCCGCGCGCGCGAGCGGCTGCGGCGGCACCTCGACGGCGAGCCGGTCCCCGCCGGCCTGAAGGTCGTGAAATGACGAAGGACGAAGACCTCTCCCGCCTCCTGCACGAGCGCTTTGACGCCGTGCTCGTCGAGCCGGTCCCGGCGCGCCTGCAGCTGCGCGCGCCGTCGTGGATCGCCGGCGCCCGGGCGGCCGCCATCCTCACGGCGGGCATCGCGATCGGGCTGGCGATGCCGTTCGCCTGGAAGGGCGCCCCCGTGGCGCCGGGAGCGGGGGCCGCCGCGCCCGCGCCGCTTTCCGCCCGCGCCGCGCGGGCCCACCTCGTCTACGCCGCGGAGGTCCGCCACCCCGTCGAGGTCGACGCCTCGCAGCAGGACCACCTGGTGGCCTGGCTCTCCAAGCGGCTCGGCACGAAGCTCAAGGTGCCCGTGCTCGCGGACGAGGGCTACGAGCTCCTCGGCGGGCGGCTGCTGCCCGGCCCGGACGGCCCGGTGGCGCAGTTCATGTACCAGGAGGCGACCGGCCGGCGGCTCACGCTCTACGTCTCGGCCCGGTCGAAGTCCGATGGCCCGACCGCCTTCCGCTTCGCGCAGGAAGGCCCCGTGGCCGTCTTCTACTGGATCGACGGCAACTGGGGCTACGCCCTCTCGGGCGAGATCGACAAGCCCGCGCTCTCGCGCATCTCGACGGCGGTGTACCGGCAGCTGAACCCGTGAGGGGCGCGGAAGTGTGACGCGGTTCACAGTTTCGCGGCGTTAATCGGAGTTAACTGTCGGTCAACCGACAATTAATGGGGGCCCAGCCCCCTGCCGAGGCGCGCGCCATGACCCACCCGCCGGGAAGCCCGTCCCGGGCTGCCGCATCCCTCGCGGCCGAGATCGAGGCCCTGCAGGTCGCCGAGATCTACCGCAATCTCGGCGTCTCCGCCGCCGCCGCCTTCTTCGGCACGCTCCTGTGCATCGCGGTCTTCCTCGAGGACGGGCTCACGGGTCGGCACCTCGCCTGGCTCGTGCTCGGGTCGGCGGTGGCGGGGCTGCGGCTCGCGCTCGCCTGGCTGCACCGCCACCAGGAAGGGCGGGGCTGGTCCCTCGACACCCGCGCGTGGGCCCGGCTCGCCGTGGCGGCCAACTTCCTCGCCGGCATCCAGTGGGGCCTGCTCGGAACCTGGCTCTTTCCCGGCGAGCCGGGCTACCGCCAGGTCTTCGTCATCATGGTGATCACCTGCTTCGTGGGCGGCTCGATCACCGCCTACGCACCGGTGAAGTGGGCGCACCCGGCGCTCGCCGTCCCCGCGGCCCTGCCGCCGACGATCCACGTCTTCTTCTTCGAGTCGGGGCCGCACGCGGTGGCGGGGTTCACGGCGCTTTTCTTCATCTTCATGGTGCTGTACTACGCGCTGCGGGAGCACGAGCTCGTGGAGCAGCGCCTGCGGGCGGATGCGCACCTGCGCCGGGAGCTTCGCGCCTTCGAGGCGCGGGCGGCGGGGCGCGTCGCGCCGTACGCCGATCGCGGCGGGGCCGCCTGAGGCAACCCCGCCGCGCCACGCGTCACCGCCCGCCGCGCACCGGCGGGAGCTTGCGCAGCACCACCACCGGCGCGGTGTCGGGGCGGCTCACGAGGCCCGTGTCGTCGACGACCACGAGCTGCACCAGGTACAGGCCCGGCCGGTCGGCGACGAAGGTGAACGCCGGGTCGGTGGTGACCGCGGGCGTCGCCAGCGTCGTGCTGCCGGGCGGCCGCACCAGGGCGGACCACTGGTAGCGGACGATCTTCCCGTCGCGGTCCGTTGAGGCGGAGCCGTCCAGCGTGACGGTGGCCCCTTCCTGCGCGAGGGGCGGCACGCGCAGCCGCGCGTCGGGGCTCGAGGGCTCCGTGAGCGGCAGGACGCGGATCACGGCCGCCGCGGGCGCGCTCTGGTTGCCGGAATCGTCGGTCGCCACGAGCTGCACCCGCCAGGTGCCGGCGCGGTCGGGCGTGAAGGCGAACTCGGGCGTGTTCGTGACGATGGGCGAGGCGAATGCCGTGCTGCCCGCCGGGCGCTCGGTCGCGGTCCAGGCGTAGCGCACGATGCGGCCGCCGACATCCGAGGAAGCGCTCGCATCCAGCGTGACGGCCACGCCGAGGCGCCCCATCGCGGGCGCGGTGACCACCGCCGTGGGCGGCGTGGTGTCGGGAGCGATGACGGTCACCTGCGCGAGTGCCGGCGCGGATGCGTTGCCCGAGTCGTCCGTCGCCACGAGCTGCAGGCGCCAGGTGCCGCCCTTGTCCGGCGTGAAGGAGAACCCCGGGTCGGTGGTGATGGCGGGCGTGACGAAGGTCGAGGCGCCGGCCGGTCGCTCTATCGCGGTCCAGGTGTAGCGCACGATGCGCCCGCCGCCCGCGTCGGTGGAACGCGCGCCTGAAAGGGCGAGCGGCTGGCCGGCGACGCCCTGGGCCGGCGCGTCGATCACCGCGGTGGGCGCCTCGGTGTCCGCGACGACGACGATCGCCGATGCGGGCGCGCTCTCGTTGCCGGCATCGTCGGTGACGACGAGCTGGACGGAGTAGCGGCCGAGTCTGTCGGGTGTGAAGGTGAAGGCCGGATCGCGGGTGACCACGGGCGAGGGGAAGGCCGTGCTGCCGGCCGGGCGCTCGATTGCGGTCCACGCGTAGCGCACGATGCGCCCGCCGACGTCCGAGGAGGCGCTGGCGTCCAGCGCGATGGCCACGCCGATGCGGCCGGTGGCGGGCGCGGCGATCACCGCGGTGGGCGCCGTGGTGTCGGCCACCCCCGTGCCGGCGAGCGAGACGACGACGGGAATGCCGGCGCCATTGTGGACGACGAGCTCGCCCGACAGCGTGCCGAGCGATGCCGGCGTGAAGCGCACGCCCAGCTCGCAGGCGCCGCCGGGCGCGAGCGTGGCGGGGCAGGCGCTCGCGTCCGCCGTGAAGGGGCCCGTCGGCGCGGCGGGCGCGAGGCCCACGGGCAGGGCGCCCGTGTTCGCGATCGTCACCGCCTGCGCCGGCGAGGTCGTTCCGAGGGGCTGCGGCGCGAACGCGAGGGCGAGGGCGTCGACGGTGATCGCGGGAAAGGACCCCGGATCGACGAACCGGGAGGTGTCGCCCGTGCCGGCATCCGTTGCCGTGGCCGCGAGGTTGCGCACCGATGCGGGAAGCGTGGCGGCGAAGGGGCCCGACCCGGCGGCATCGAGCTTCACGACGACCGCGCCGGCGAAGGACTGCGCGCGCCCGTCGCCGTTCGCGTCGGGCGAGTCGTTGTGGAAGAACTCGATCCGCACGGTTCCATCGGGGGATCCGGTCGCCTTGCCCGCCACGCGCACGGCATCGGGGCCGGCGAGCACGCCGCTCACCACCGGCGGCTGCTGCGCGTTGCGCCCGCCCGCGGCCGGGGAAACGAAGTCATGGCCCGGGACACCCGCGGGCTGCCCGAAGACGAGGGTTTCCGACACCGTGTTGGCCCCGCCCGCGCCCGTGTGCACGGGCGTCTCGAGCGTGTTGGCGACGACGTTGCGGCGCACGAGGTTGCCGCGCGAGTCCGGGATGCCCGCGGCCGGGTTGCCGTCGATCGAGATGCCGCGCGCCACGCCGCTGCCCGCGATGGGCTCGCCCTTGGCGTCGATGTTCACGAGGTTGCCTTCGACGAGCGCGCCGGCCGCGCCCCAGGCGTCGATGGCGTCCGCGCCGCAGCACAGGCCGGCGAACCGGTTGCGGTCGGCAGGCGCGGGGCCGCCGATGCGCACGCCCGCCATCGGGTTGCCGGTGAGCGCCACGCCGCCGGCGAAGGTCCCCGAGGGCGTGCCGTCGGCGTGCAGGCCGAAGGCGTTGCCGGCAATGACATGCCCGCCGCCGCCCAGGAGCTTTCCGCCCTTCTCGCCGGGGGCGAGCACGAGGCGGTGCAGCGGAAACGCGATGCCGCGCACGGTGACGCCGGTGATCTCCGCGAACCCGTCGGCCGTGGGCGGGCCCTGGACGAGAAAGGTGCCCGGCGTGACGGCCTTGGCGGTCGTGTGGTTGGAGACGCCCGGCTTGCCGAGCTCGATGCGGATGGCCGCGTCGGTGCCGGGGCCGGTCGAGGTGTTCGGCGAGGCGCCGGGTTGCGTGTAGCCGTCGATCACGACCCCGGAGCAGCGCACGACCGGGTCGGCCGTGGCGTCGAGGCGGCAGATGCCGGTGGCGGCGTCGCAGCCCGGGTCGGTCTTCGCCGGGATGTTGAACGAGATGCGCGTCTCGCCGCCGGGGCAGGCCTCGTTCAGCTTGGCGAGGATCGCCGCGAGCGAGCCGTCGCCGGAGGTGCTCGTGACCGTGAGGGAGGCGTTGGTGACGAAAGTGGCGGTGACGGCCTTCGCGGCATCCATCGTCACGGTGCAGTCGCCCGTGCCCGAGCAGCCGCCGCCGCTCCAGCCGGCGAAGATGGAGGCGCCGGCCGCGTCGGTGCGCAGGGTGACCGTGCCGCCGGCGGGAAAGCCGGCGCTGCAGGCATCGCCGCACGCGATGCCGGCCGGGCTCGAGGCCACGAAGCCGCTGCCCGTCCCGGCCTTCGTGACGGAGAGCGTCCGCAGCGTGGATTCGAAGGTCGCCGTCACCGACTTCGCCGCGTCCATCGTCACCGTGCAGGCGCCGGTGCCCGAGCAGCCGCCGCCGCTCCAGCCGGAGAAGACGGCGGACCCGCCGGCGTCGGCCGTGAGGCTCACGGTGCCGTTCACGGGGAAGTCGGCGCTGCAGGAGGCGCCGCAACTGATGCCGGCCGGGCTCGACGCCACGAAGCCCGCGCCCGTGCCGCCCTTCGCGACCGAAAGTCTGCGCACGGTGGACTCGAAGGTCGCCGTGACGGACTTCGCCGCGTCCATCGTGACGACGCAACTCCCCGTGCCCGAGCAACCGCCGCCGCTCCAGCCGGCGAAGACGGAGGCGCCGCCCGCGTCCGTGCGCAGCGTCACGGTGGTGCCGGCCGCGAAGGGCGCCACGCAGGCCGGCCCGCAATCGATGCCGGCGGGAACGGAGAAGACCAGGCCGGCGCCCGTGCCGGACTTGGTCACCGCGAGGTCGAAGTCGGCGGCCATGGCGACGGCGGCGGTGGCCGAGGCGAGCAGGGCGAGCAGGGAGGCGAGGCAGCGTCGGGCGGCGCGGGCGATGGTCATGGGGGTCCTCGGTCGGAAGTGCGGGTATGACTCCCATACGGGGCCGCGGCCCGGAACCGGACACGGCTCGCGCGAGGAAGGGCCCGCCCCCCGTATTCCGTAAAATGGCGGCTTGGATCCCCTGCCCGAAGACCTGCTGGCCGCCACCCTCGCGGCCGACCACCCGAAGATCGCCGCGCTCGCCGCCTCGGTGCGCGCGCGCCTGTCCGCCGGCAAGCCCGCCGACCGCGACCGGGCCGTGCTGGAGGGGCTCGTCGACCGCTCGCGAAAGGCCCATGCCGCGCGACTGGCGAGGCTCCCGGAGCCGCGCTTTCCCGAGGACCTGCCCATCGCGCAGAGGCGCGACGACATCGCGGCCCTCGTCGCGAAGCACCCGGTGACGATCGTCTGCGGCGAGACGGGGTCGGGGAAGACGACGCAGTTGCCGAAGATCTGCCTCGCGCTCGGGCGCGGGGCGGCGGGCCTCGTCGGCTGCACGCAGCCGCGGCGCATCGCGGCGCGAAGCCTCGCCTCGCGGCTCGCCCACGAGCTGCCCGGCACGCCGCGGGGCTTCGTCGGGCACAAGATCCGCTTCCAGGACCGCACCAACCCCGACACCGTGATCAAGGTGATGACGGACGGGATCCTGCTCGCCGAGACGCACTCCGACCGGGAGCTGCGCGCCTACGACACGATCATCGTCGACGAGGCGCACGAGCGGAGCCTCAACATCGACTTCCTGCTGGGCTACCTCAAGCGCCTCGTGGCCGTGCGCCCCGAGCTCAAGGTCGTGGTCACCTCGGCCACCATCGACACGCAGCGCTTTTCCGATTTCTTCGACGGGGCGCCGGTGATCGAGGTGTCGGGGCGCACCTATCCCGTGGAAGTGCGCTACCGGCCCGAGTTCTTCGAGCTGGAGGACGAGGACGACGAGCCCGTCGACATGAACGAGGCCATCGCCAAGGCGGTGGACGAGATCGCGCGCGAAAGCCGCACCGGCGACATCCTCGTCTTCCTGCCGGGCGAGCGCGAGATCCGCGAGGCCGCCGAGGCGCTGCGGAAGCACCACCCGCGCGGCACCGAGATCCTGCCGCTCTTCTCGCGGCTTTCCGCCGAGGAGCAGGACCGCGTCTTCGAGCCCGGCGGGCAGCGTCGGATCGTGCTCGCGACCAACGTCGCCGAGACCTCGCTCACGGTGCCCGGCATCCACTTCGTGGTCGACACGGGGCTCGCGCGCGTGAAGCGCTACAGCCCGCGGCAGAAGATCGACCAGCTTCGCATCGAGCCCGTCTCGCAGGCGGCGGCGCGGCAGCGCGCCGGGCGCTGCGGCCGCGTGGCGAGCGGCATCGCGATCCGCCTCTACGCCGAGGAGGATTTCGCGGGGCGCCCGGAGTTCACCACGCCGGAGATCCTGCGCACTTCCCTCGCCTCGGTGATCCTGCGCATGGCCGCCCTCGAGCTGGGCGAGATCTCCGCCTTCCCGTTCGTCGAGCCGCCCACGCCGCGGCAGGTCGAGGACGGCTACCGCAGCCTCTTCGAGCTGGGCGCCATCGACGAAAAGCGCGCCCTCACGCCGCTGGGCCGCGAGCTGGCGAGGCTTCCCGTCGACCCGCGCATCGGCCGCATGCTCGTGGCCGCTCGCGAGCACAACTGCCTGTGCGAGATGGTGATCCTCGCCGCCGCGCTTTCCATCCAGGACCCGCGCGACCGCCCGCAGGAGAAGCGCCAGGAGTCCGACCGCGCCCACGAGGAGTTCCGCGACGAGGGTTCCGACTTCGTGCAGCTCCTGAACCTCTGGAAGTTCTTCGACGAGGCCTTCCGCCACAAGGAGTCCAACCGCAAGCTGTGGGGCGTGTGCCGCGAGCACTTCCTCTCCTACGTGCGCATGCGCGAGTGGCGCGACCTCGCCGGGCAGCTTCGCGAGATGGCGGCGGAACTCAGGATCCGGGAGAACGCGACGGACGCGACCTACGAGCAGGTGCACCGGGCGCTCCTCACGGGGCTGGTCTCCAACGTCGGCAACAAGGCGCTGGAGGGTGACCACTACAACGCCCCGCGCGGCATCGCCTTCGCCATCTGGCCGGGGTCGGGGCTGAAGAAGAACCGCCCGCGCTGGGTGATGGCGGGCGAGCTGCAGGAGACGACGCGCATCTTCGCCCGCAACGTCGCCCGCATCGAGCCCGAGTGGATCGAGCGGGCCGCGGCCCACCTCGTCACGCGCGCGCACGCCGAGCCGCACTGGGACAAGGCGCGCGGCGAGGTGGTGGCCTGGGAATCGGTGGCGCTCTACGGCCTCACCATCGTGTCGCGGCGCAAGGTGAGCTACGGCAAGCTCGACCCCGCGCGCGCGCGAGAGATCTTCATCGAGGGCGCGCTCGTGGCCGGGGAGTTCGAGACGCGCCAGCCCTTCCTCGCGCACAACCGCGCGCTCATCCGCGAGGTGGAGGATCTCGAGCACCGCGCGCGGCGGCAGGACGTGCTGGTGGACGACCGGGCGCTCTTCGGTTACTACGCCCAGCGCCTGCCCGCCGAGGTGCGCGACGCGCGCTCCTTCGAGGCGTGGTACGGGGAGGCGGCGAAGGCGGACCCGAGGCTCCTCTTCCTCGCCAAGGCGGACCTCATGCGCCACGGCGCGGAATCGGTGACCGAGGAGCTCTTTCCCCGCCAGCTGCGCGTGGGCGACCACGCCTTCGCGCTCGCCTACCGCTTCGAGCCGGGGCACCCGATGGACGGCGTGACGATGAACGTGCCCCTCGCGCTCCTCAACCAGCTCGACGAGGCGGCCATCGACTGGCTGGTGCCGGGCATGGTGCGCGAGAAGGTGGCCTGGTGGATGAAGGCGCTGCCCAAGCGGCTGCGCACGCTGCTCGTGCCGGTGCCGGAGCACGTCACGGCGTTCCTCGAGCGCGTGCAGCCGGGCGGGCGCCGCATCGCCGACGAGGTGCTCGCCTACTGCTCGCGGCTCGCGGGCGAGCGCCTCGACGAGTCGGCGTGGTCCAGGGACGCGCTGCCGCCGCACCTCGCCATGAACCTGCGCGTGGTCGACGACGCGAAGCGCGAGCTGGCGATGGGGCGCGACCTCGCGGCGTTGCGCCGGCAGCTGGGCGAGGCGGCGCAGCTCACGCTCGCGCAATCGAAGCCGGGCCTCGAACGCGAGGGCATCAAGGCCTGGGACTTCGGCGACCTCCCCGCGGAGGTGAGCTTCCGCCGCGGCAACCAGTCGCTCACGGGCTACCCGGCGCTCGCCGACGAGGGCGCGAGCGTCGCCATCCGCCTCTTCGACACGCGCGAGAAGGCGGACGAGGCGCACCGCGGCGGCGTGAAGCGCCTCCTCGCCTTCGAGCTGAAGGAGCAGGTGAAGCAGCTCGAGCGCGGGCCCCCGGGGTTCAACCAGCTCGCGATGCGGCTGCAGGCGGCCGTGCCCGCGGAGAAGCTGCGCGAGGACCTGGTCGCCTGCGTCCTCGACCGCGCCTTCATCGGCGAGGACGTGGCGCCGCGCACGCCGAAGGCCTTCGAGGAGCAGAAGAAGCGCGCCAAGGCGCGGCTGCCGGCGGTGACGGAGGCGGCCACGCGGCACGCCGGCGCCATCGCGGAGGCCTACCAGGCGCTGGGCGCCGCACTCGCGCAGGCCGCGTCCCTCGGGAAGATCGCGCACGAGCTGAAGGCCCAGCGCGACCGGCTCGTCTGCGCGGGCTTCCTCTCGCGAACGCCGTGGGAGAAGCTCGAGCACCTGCCGCGCTACCTGAAGGGGGCGGCACTGCGCCTGCAGAAGTACCGCGGCAATCCGGAGCGCGACCTGCGCCACGCGCCCGTGGTCGCGGGCCTGTGGGCCCAGTACGAGGCCCGCGCCGAGGTGGACCGCAAGGCGGGCGCGCGCGATGCGCGCCTGGAGGAGTTCCGCTGGCTCGTGGAGGAGCTGCGCATCTCGCTCTTCGCGCAGGAGCTGAAGACCCCGTTCCCCGTCTCCGCCAAGCGCCTCTCCAAGTTCTGGGACGAGCACCTGCGCCGCTGAATGCCGGGGGCGCGGGCGCAACCCTGCAAATCCGGGAACGAGACTCCATAATTGCGAGGATGAAGGACAACCGCATCGCCGCGAGAATGGCCTCCATCGCCGCCTTCGAGGTGATGGAGATCCAGACGCTCGCCCGCGCCCGCGAGGCGCAGGGCGCCGACGTGATCCACCTGGAGATCGGCGAGCCCGACTTCCGCACGCCCGCGCCCGTCGTGGAAGCCGCGAAGCGCGCGCTGGACGCCGTGCCCATGAACTACACCTCGGCGCTGGGCATCGCGCCGCTTCGCGAGGCCATCGCGCGCTTCTACCGCGACCGCTACGGCGTGGCGGTGCCGGCCGAGCGCGTCGTGGTGACGGCAGGCTCGAGCGCGGCGCTGCTCCTCGCCTTCGGCGTGCTGCTCGACGCGGGCGACGAGGTGCTGCTCGCCGACCCCGGCTACCCCTGCAACCGCCACTTCGCCATCGCGCTGGGCGGCGTGCCGCGCGCCGTGCCCGTGGGCCCGGCCTCGCGCTACCAGCTCACGCCGGAGATCGCCCGCGCCGCGTGGACGCCGCGCACGCGCGTGGCGATGGTGGCGAGCCCCGCCAACCCCACGGGCACGCTCGTCACGCCGGGCGAGGTCGCGGGCCTGGCCGCGCTTTCCCGGGAGAAGGGCGCCACGCTCCTCGTGGACGAGATCTACCACGGCCTCACCTACGGGCTGGACGCGCGCACGGCGCTCGCGGCGGGCGACGACGTCTTCGTCGTGAACAGCTTCTCCAAGTACTTCCAGATGACGGGCTGGCGGCTGGGCTGGATGGTGGTCCCGCAGCCCTTCGTGCGCGAGGTCGAGAAGCTCGCCCAGAATCTCTACATCTCGCCTTCCACGCTCGCGCAGCACGCGGCGCTCGCGGCCTTCGCGCCGGAGACGATCGCGGTGCTGGAGGCGCGCCGGAAGGAGCTCGCCGAGCGCCGCGACTACCTCCTGCCCGCGCTCGCATCGCTGGGCTTCGGCATCCCCGTGCAGCCCGAGGGCGCGTTCTACGTCTACGCCGACAGCTCGCGCCTCGCGCCCGACAGCTTCGCCTTCGCGCGCCGCGTGCTGGAGGAGGCGGGGGTGGCATTCACGCCGGGCAGGGACTTCGGTTCCCACGAGCCGGAGAGGCACATCCGCATCGCCTACACGCAGCCGGTCGCGCGCCTCGAGGAGGCCGTCGCGCGGCTCCGCCGCTTTCTCGCCGGGGGGAACTGACCATGTGGCTCGACGCCGTCCTCGCCTACCTGCACTACACCGCCGTCTTCGTCCTCTTCGCCTTCCTCACGGTCGAGGTGGTGGTCTCGCGCGGCACGCTGGACGCGAAGACGGTGGGCCTGCTCGCGCGCGTGGACCTCTGGTACGTGGGCGCCACGGCGGTGGCGCTCGTGACCGGCTTCGCGCGCGCCCTCTGGGGTGCCAAGGGCTGGGCGTTCTACTCGGGCGCCTGGGTCTTCCACGCCAAGGTCACGCTCTTCCTCGTCGTGGCGGGGCTCGCCATCCCGCCCGCGCTCGCCATCCTGCGCTGGAGCCGCCGCGCGGCCGCCGAGCCGGGCTTCACGGTGGCGGAAGGCGAGCGCCGGCGCCTGCGGCGCTACCTCATGTGGGAGGTGCACGTGGCGGCCCTGATCCCCATCCTCGCGGTCGTCATGGCGCGGGGCCTCGCGCGGTGATCGCGTTCCTTCGCCGCGAGGCGGCGAAGCTCGCGAGCTACGTGGCCTCCGGGCTCGCGGCCACGGGCTCGCACTACGCCGTCATGGTGGCGCTGGTGCAGTGGGCGGGCTGGTGGGAGGTGGCGGCGTCCTCCGCGGGCTTCCTCGCGGGCGCCGCCGTGAAGTACCCGCTCAACTACTGGGTCGTGTTTCGGAGCAGCGCGCGGCACGGGGATGCGCTCGTGCGCTTCGCCATCGGGCTTGCGGCGGGCTTCGCGCTGAACGGCATCATCCTCGCGGCGCTGCTCGCCACGCTCGACGCGCACTACCTCGTCTCACAGGTCCTCACCACGGGCGCGGTCACGCTCGTGAACTACCTGCTCGCGCGCAACTGGATCTTCCGCGCCCCCGCCGCCCGCGACGAAATCGCCCGCTGAGAAGGCGAGGAAGCGCGGCCTGGCGAGCCCCCAGCGCCAGGCACGGAAGGCGAAGGTCGTCGCGAGCACGCCCAGGCCGTAGCGCACCGAGCGCGCGAAGCTGATCGAGGAGGACTCCGGCTCGTAGCGCGTGGGGCACGAGACCTCGCCGATGGGGACGCCCGCGGCCACCGCCTGCACGAGGAGCTGGTTGTCGAACACGAAGTCGTCGGAGTTGGCGAGGAAGGGGATCTTGCGCAGCGCCGCGGCCGAATAGGCGCGGTAACCCGTGTGATATTCTGAGAGCTTGGCCCCCGTGAGCAGGTTCTGGAACGCGGTGAGCGCGCGGTTCGCGACGTACTTCCACCACGGCATCCCGCCGGCCAGCGCGCCGGTCGAGCCGCTGCCGAGGATGCGCGAGGCGAGCACGATGCCGTAGATGCCGGAGGCGACCATGCCGGCCATCGCCGGGATGAGCCGCGGGTCGTACTGGTAGTCGGGGTGCAGCATCACCACGATGTCCGCGCCGCGGCCGAGCGCGGCGCGATAACAGGTTTTCTGGTTGGCGCCGTAGCCGCTGTTGCGCGGGTGCACGAGGACCTCGCCCAGCCCCAGCGAGCGGGCCACCCGGACCGTCTCGTCACGGCTCGCGTCGTCCACGAGGATGATGTCGTCCACGCCCTCGCGCGGGATCGCCGCCACGGTGCGCTCGAGCGTTTTCCCCGCGTTGTAGGCGGGCAGCACGACGATGACCTTCTTGCCTTGAATCACCTTTTCCGTTCCCCTTCGAGCCCCTGGCCCCCCGCCGCCCTCGTGGTGGCGCTGGCCGCGGGCCTCTTCGCGCGGCTCTTCCAGATCGGGCTGCAGGTCCCGATGGACGACGAGTGGCACGCGATCGCCAAGGCCGCCACGGCCACCCCACGCGAGATTGTCCTTTCTTTCGGGCTGGCCGACCACTCGATCCCGGTGGCGCTCTACTACGACGCGCTCATCGAGGCCGGCCTGTTGTCGGAGGCGTGGATGTACGCCGTGCCGCTCGCCGCCGGCATCGCGATGGCCGTGGGGCTGGTGGCCGTGGCGCGCAAGGCGGTGACGCCGCTGGGGCTCGGCCTCTACGCGGGGCTCCTCGCCATCTCCCCGCTCCTCGTGCTGTATGCGCGGCAGGCGCGGCCCTATGCGCTTTCGGTCGCGCTGGCGCTCGCGGCCGCGTGGGCGGCCTACCGCTGGTGGCAATCGGGGAAGTTCCGCCACGCCGCGCTCTACCTCCTGTGCGCGCCGCTCGCGATCTGGCTGCACCTGGTCGTGGCCCCCTTCGTGCTGGGCGTGTGGATCGTCCTGCTCCTCGAGTGGCTCGCCTCGCCGCGACGGGACGGGCAGCGCTTCCTCGCCATGGCGATCGTGGGCGGCACGGCCGTGCTCCTCACCGCCGCGCTCGTCGGCCCGCCGCTGTGGAGCGACCTCGCCAACCTGCGCGCCAAGGCGGCGCAGGATTTCCCCACGATCCACACCGCGGTGCGCACGGGCGCGCTCTACGCGGGCACGGCCTCGGCGATTCCCGCGGCGGCGATGGCGTTCCTCGCCGCATTCGGGGTCGTGTCGCTGGGCCGGCGCGCGCCGCAGGCCACGCGCTACGTCCTCGCGCTGGTGCTGCTGCAGGTGGCCACGGTCCTCGCGAGCCGCGCCTACCTGCTGCACTACCCCATCGTGCTGGCGCGCTACCTCCTCGTGTGCCTGCCCTTCGTGCTGCTGGCCGTCGCGGCGGGGGCGGCCGCCGTGCTGGAGCCCCTCGGCAAGCGGCTCTCCGCCCTGCCGTGGCTCCTCGTGTCGGCCGCGCTCACGGCGCTCGTGCTGCTGGGCCCGCTGCCCAAGGCGCTCGACTATCCGAACAGCTTCGTCGGCAACCACCTGCACTTCTTCGAGTTCGACGAGCGCGAGAACGCGGTCGCCGCGGTGCTGCGCCCCGGCCCTATCCCCGGCTTCTACCGCAAGCTCGGCGAGCAGCCGCGCGGCTCGCTCACGCTCGTCGAGGCGCCGTGGCGGTACGAATCCATCTTCAACCGCCTGCCCGTGTTCCAGGAGGTGCACCGCCAGAAGGTGAAGGTCGGCATGCTGGGCGGCCTCTGCCCCCCGGGCGGGCACGCGGAGGAGCCGCGGCGGTTCCGCAACCGCTTCGTGAACGTGGTGGACCTCGCCCAGCCCCCCGAGGCGCTGCGGCGCGTCGCCGACTTCGTGGTGTTCCACCGCGAGCTGAAGCTCCCGAACCTCGAGGGCCCGTGGCTGCTGCCGGGCGGGCGCGCGCTGCCGGACGTGGGCCCGTGCATCGAGAGGTTCATCGCAACCTTCGGCCCGCCCGCCTACGAGGACGCGACCATCACCGTCTTCGCGCTGCGCAAGCCATGACCTCGCGGCTCCTCGTGGCGATGCAGTTCGCGCTGATGGCAATCGTCGTGGCGCGCGCGAGCCCGGCGAACGCGAGCCTCGCGGGCGGGGTGCTGCTCGCCGCGAGCGCCTTCGTGGGCCTCTGGGCGCTCGCCGCCAACCGGCCCGGCAACTTCAACATCCGCCCCGAGCCGAAGGAGGGCGGCCGCCTCGTCACGCACGGGCCCTACCGCTGGGTGCGCCACCCCATGTACCTCGCCGTGCTCCTTTTCACCGCCGCCTTCGCCACGGCCGGCGACGCCTGGCAGTGGGCTGCGCTCGCGGCCCTGGCCGCCGTCCTCCTCGCCAAGGCCCGCCGCGAGGAGCGCGGCATGGCCCTTGCCCATCCCGGGTACGCGGACTATCGTGCGCGCACCCGGGCCATCGTCCCCTTCATCCTCTGAATAGCACTGGAGAACCCGCATGAAACGCTTCCTCGCCCTCCTCGGTTGCCTCGTGGCCCTCGCGGCCGCCGCGCAGGAGCGCGCCATCAGCAGCAAGGTCGTGGTGCCCGCCTCCCTCGACGACACCTGGGCCGCCTGGACCACGACCGAGGGCATCAAGAGCTTCTTCGCGCCGGACGCGAAGGTCGAGGCGCGGGTGGACGGGCCCTTCGAGGTCTACATGAACCCGTACGGCGTGCCCGGCATGAAGGGCGCCGACGGCATGCGCTTCCTCGCCGTGGAGCCCAAGTCGATGATCACCTTCACCTGGAACGCGCCGCCGACGATGCCCAACGTGAGGAAGCAGCGCACCTACGTGACCGTGCGCTTCAAGCCCACGGGGCCGAAGACCACGGAAGTCACGCTCTACCACGGCGGCTGGGGCGAGGGGGCCGAGTGGGACCGCGCCTTCGCCTACTTCGAGAAGGCCTGGACCAACGTGCTGGTGTCGCTGGAGGAGCGCTTCGTGAAGGGGCCCTACGACTGGACGGACTGGCTCAAGCGCATGAAAGAGATGACGCCCGCCAAGTGAGGAAGCCGCGATGAGCCACGCGATGAAGCTGGAGGGCCCCTTCGCCATCGAGGAGGCGGGCGGCCGCGCGGCGCTGTGCGGGCGGCTGCGCGTGGAGGCGCCGGTCGTGTTCCTGCCCGGCTTGCGGCTGCGCGTGGAGGGCGCGGGCGCGGCAGCCGCGGATTCACGGGACACGCACTACCTCGGGTGGCTGCCGCGCGGGTCGTATCGCGTGCGTGCGTTCCTGCCGGGCTCGCTCGGGGCCGGCGCGCATCGCTTTTCGCTGGAAGCCGTCCACCGCGAGGCGATGGCCGACGCCGCCGCCGCGAAGCTGGAGGGCGCCTTCACGCTCGCCGGCCCCGCGGCCGCGCCCGCCGAAGGCCTCGCGTGGAGCTTCGAGACCGTGGCGCCGGGAGTGGCGATCGAGAACCTCTCCTGGAAGCGCGGCCACGAGGACTGGTTCTTCCGCCACTTCGACCACGCGGCGGCCACCGTCGTGAGCTACATGCTGGCCGATTCGCCGAAGCTGCGCGGGCGCATCCTCGACGTGGGCTGCGGCGACGGCATCACGGCGCTCGGCGTGGCGCTTCGCACCGGCTGCGAGGAACTGGTCGCCATCGACCCCTTCCGCGGCTTCGACCGGCTGCCCGAGATCCTGCGCGCCAACCACCTGCCGGCCGACGCCATCCCGAAGCGCGTGAAGTACCTCGGCGAGGACGCGAACTTCCTGCCCTTCGCCGACGACAGCTTCGACGTGGTGATCTCCTGGGCGGCGGTGGAGCACTTCGCCGGCGGCTACCTGCAGGCGCTGCGCGAGATGAAGCGGGTGCTCAGGCCCGGGGGCCTGCTCTTCATCCACCCCGGCCTCTACTACTGCAACGCCGGGCACCACCTCGCGGAGTACTCGACGGAGCCCTTCTTCCACCTGCGCAAGTCGCGCGAGGAGATCCGCGCGATCGTCTTCGGCGCGAAGCCGCGTTACGAGGACCGCGCCGGCGAGACGCCCACGCCGGCGCAGCACTGGCAGTGGTTCAACGAGCTGAACCCCATCACCGTGACGCGCTTCGAGCAGGAGCTGCGCGCCCTCGAGTTCGAGCCCTGGCGCGTGGCGATCCGCACGGAGGGGCTCGTGGAGTACACGCCGGAGACGCTCGCCTACCCGATGCAGGACCTGGCCACCAACGAGCTCTACGTCTCCTGCGTCAACCGCAAGCGCCCGAAGCCCTGAGGCGCGCGCGCCGCCTCCGGGATCACGCCGCGGCCGCGGCCGGGGCCGAGGTCGTGACGGGATTGCCGAACGCCTCCCACGCCGAGAAGCCGCCTTCCATCTCCACGACCGGGTAGCCCTGCGCGACGAGCGCGGCGGCGGCCTCCGAGGCGAGGTGGCACTGCGGGTTGTAGCAGTAGAGCACGTTCAGCTTCTCCTTCGAGAGCTTCGCGCCGGGCTTCTCCCACTGCCCCTTGGGCAGGTTCACGGCGCCCGGGATGTGCGAGGCGCGGAAGTCGCCGGGGTAGCGCACGTCGACGATGACGACGTCGCGGTTGGCCTCGATCATCGCGGCCAGCTCGTGCGGGCCGGTGGTGAAGGCGTTGCGGGCGGCGAAGTGCTTCGCGGCGGCGGTGAAGTCGTATTGCATGGCGGGTCCTTTCGTTCGGTCGGGCGCGGGATTCGCGTGGAAGGGATTCTGGGTTTCCCGGCCGTTCCGATCGACGGGGCGGGCGCGATATCATTGTTCACGGAAATCGACCAATCGGAGGCGCGCCCATGGACAACCTCGCCGACATCGCCGTCTTCGTGCGCGTGGTGGAGCGCGGCAGCTTCACGCGCGCCGCGGACGACCTCGAGCTCTCGCGTGCCGTGGTGAGCAAGTACCTCACGCGGCTCGAGGCGCGGCTGGGCGCGCGGCTCCTCAACCGCACCACGCGGCGCCTCTCCCTCACCGAGGCCGGCTCCGCGCTCTTCGAGCAGAGCCGCGCGGCCCTCGAGCGCATCGACGAGGCGCAGGCCGCCGTGGCGAGCTTCCAGTCCGCCCCGCGCGGCCGGCTCTTCGCGAGCGCGCCCATGGCCTTCGGCGTGCTGCACCTGGGCGAGGCGCTGCCGGCCTTCCTGCGGGCGCATCCGGGCGTGACCGTCGACATGCGCCTCGACGACCGATTCGTGAACCTCGTGGCCGAGGGCTTCGACATGGCGATCCGCATCGGCGCGCTCACCGACTCCTCGCTCGTGGCGAGGAAGCTCGCGCCCTGCCGGCAGGTGGTATGCGCCTCCCCCGCCTACGTGGCCGCGCACGGCGCGCCGCAGGAGCCGGCCGACCTCGCCGCGCACAACTGCTTCGTGTACTCCTACGCGGCGCAGGGCAACGTCTGGCGCTTCACCTCGCGCCGCGGCCGCGAGACGAGTGTCGCGGTCACCGGCAACCTGCGCCTCAACAACGGGCTCCTCGAGCGCGACGCGGCTCTCGCCGGCGCGGGCATCGCGCGGCTGCCGACCTTCTACGTGGGCCCGCTCCTGCGCGAGGGCCGGCTGGTCGCCCTGATGGACGACTGGCGGCCGCCGGAGCTGGGCATCTACGCCGTCTACCCGCAGGCGAAGCACGTGCCGCCCAAGGTGCGGGCGTTCGTGGACTTCCTGGTGAAGCGCTTCGGGCCGAGGCCGGCGTGGGACCGGTTCTTAGCGCGCGGCGACCATGCGACGGGCGATACGCGGCAGGCAACTGGCGGGGCGGTTCGCCGGTAGTGGGTGATCGCATTGCATACAATGGAATCATTGATCGCATGCCGGATACGCGCCATGGCCAGCATCACGATCCGCAACGCGATGACCGCACGCAGTGCCGACTGCGCCTTTGCGCGGCCCGGCACGCCCGCCCATTGGAGGAGGAGACGCGGTCGATCCTGGAGGGGGCGCTGTCCCAAGACGCGCCCGCCGCTGCTAACCTGACCGGCGCCATTCGCGCCCGGTTCCGGGCCATAGGGGGCATTGACCTGGTGTTTGCGCCGCGCGATCCGGTCCGGAAGCCGCGGAAACCCGCGAAATGGCCTCTGCAAGACATGCGGCCCTTCGCGGCCAAAGCCCCCGGCCGTCGATCGCACCAACGGCCATGCGCTTCAGGTGATAGCGGATATTGCTCTCGGAAAGGCCCAGCACCCGACCCTAATCGTCCGAATCCTTGATCGTACTGCAGATCTCCGGATTCGATTCCGGCCATGACCCGCTCCGAATTGGAAACGAGTCTTGGCCGGAGGCCGGCCAACCCGCAAGTCCACTTGTCACCGTAACGCAGTCTACCCCTGTCGCTCTACAGCATCTGCGTGTAGGGGCGAAGCGGGCACGTGAAGGGAGTGCGCGCGGGCTCGTCGTACGCCAGTGAAGCGCGCGCGGGAATCGAGACTTGCTGTGGTCGGGAGGTTGACCCAGGTCAAACTCAACGCAATTGCCGCTTGTGAGTTCACCACCGCCACCGCAAGCCCGCTGCCCGTGCAGCGCACAGGCCAGCGCGCGCGGCCTCATAGCCGCCCGTGGCCTCCATCACCACCAGCGCCACGCCCTGTGGCTGCGCGGCCGCAAGTGCAGAGGGCCGTCGGCTTCATTCGAACCGCCGGCCTTCGCTTGCCGCCCAGCAATCAGGCGACATCAACGGACTGCCGCCACATCGATGCCCACCACCACTGAGGTTGCAGACATGGTCTTCGGCTCCCTTGCTTGTGCATGCGCGCTCAATGCCGGCGCGTAACCGTTCGGGCTTCAGGAAGACCAGCACGGAAACGCAATACACTCAGAAACGGGCTTCAAAGCCCCAGCCGCTACCAGGCTGCACGGTCCGGTCTGATCACCACAACGGCGATCAGACTCTACCGCGCTGGTCTGGTCTGAAGATACAAGCGGCTTGCGGCCGGGGCCTAGATCCGCGCCAGGGCAATCCGCTGCTCCTCCACCGCATGGCAGGCCACCTGCGCCCCCTCGTGATCCCTGAGCTCGGGCCGCTCGGCGCGGCAGCGGTCGTTGGCGTGCGGGCAGCGCGGGTTGAAGGCGCAGCCCGGCGGCGGGTCGAGCGGGTTGGGCACTTCCTCCGCCACCGGCGTCCTCGCCTTGCCGCTCATCGTGATGTCGGGGATCGCGCTCTCCAGCATCTGCGTGTTGCGCCATTGCGATTTTATGCCCGTTTCGATGTTGACTGAGATCAAATCTCCGAAAGGTTTCACTTGCAAACAATTGTCAGTAGAGATGATTATCATCGCAATTGCCCAACGTACGGGACATCCGGGTGAACAAGTACGCCATGTGCATTCTTCACCTTGCGGCAACGACGATTGCTGTCATGCACTCTGCATCGTCATCGGCGCAATCGGAGAGCTCGTTGTCCATGGACCGATGCAGCGACCTCGCATCTTTAAGAGATTCGGGGCTCTTGCCACTGCGAAGGGACTTGGCAGCGGCACACCGCTCCCCGCCGGATGCGGGAATGCCACTAGCATCGTCGGTGAGAGGCCGAACGAGAATCCGAAAGCCCTCAATTCAACTTTTCGACCCGCAGGCACACACGGGGCGAATCGTACTCAAGATTGCAGATGATGGTGGCTTTGAGGTTCTTGAGGGCGGTGAGGTTGCAGCGGCCAGTCCGGAACATGCCTTCGCCCTGGAGGAGCTACTTGTTGGGACGGTGGGACTCACGAAGATCAGACGCGTATTCAGTAGACGGATGATCGACCTTGCGTTCGATCGATTTTGCGGAGAGCGATGGATGCGCGAGGAGATGCCTGATCTTACCCAGTTCCTACTGCTAGTGCCGCGAGAAGCCCAAGCTCCAGCTGTCATGGAATCACTCGTCGGCCAGCTCAACGATTTGGCATTCGTCGAGATCGCCTATTTTGAAGGGCGAAGCGAAGCATCGACGCCACCAGTTTCGTATGTCCGGTCGAAGACTGAGCCGCTCGAGCCGATCCAAGGGTATCTCTTCCCGGCTCCCCAGGGAATAGACGCGTACTTCGCATGGTCACTGCCCGGCGGCACGGGCCAATACTCAAAGATCATCGACGTCGAAGTGGCATGGAGGCCCGAACACGAGGATCTCCCACCCTTCTTTGCGAGTGTCGCATTGCAGGCTGTTCCCGCCGACGATCCAAATATCGAATCGTATCGAAGCCACGGCACGGCTGTACTTGGAATGCTAGCCGGAAACCCGGCGAACCTGCTTGGCATTGCCGGGATTGCAAATGCCTCGCCGATCGGTGTAGCAGCGACATACGTGCAGAATTCCACAATTGCGTCCGCAATAGATCTTGCGAGCGCAACACTCGTACAAGGTGATGTGATCCTGGTGGAACGCCAGATTGCGGGTCCGCCTGGGGTAGGTTCACATCCGAATTGCGGCGCAACTCAACGTGATCCCGTGACTCAGTCTCCTTATGTACCGGCGGAGTACGATTACTCGGTACTTGCTGCTATTAGGACGGCGACCGCGAATGGACGCGTCGTAGTAGCTGCAGCGGGAAACGGCGGCGTCAATTTGGACGATGCGGCGTTTGCAGGTCGGTTTGATCCGGCGAGCCCAGATTATTTGGACTCGGGGGCGATTCTTGTGGGAGCGCGGTGGCCGGACACCGGTCTTCCGACCTGTGAGTCGAATTACGGCAGCCGGATAGACGCAAGCGGCTGGGGGCGCAACGTAGTCACGACGTACTGGAGTGGGAATTTGGTTCCCAATCCGCCAGCAACGCTCAATAACACATATTCGGACGAATTTGGAGGCACATCCTCTGCCGCACCGATGGTCGCCGGAGCCGCCGCGCTCGTTCAGAGCATACAGGTTGGAAGACGTGAACCTGTGCTTTCCTCGATGGCATTGCGCGCACTATTGCGCACTCATGGTACAGCCCAAGCGCCAAACTCAAGCCGTGTTGGACTAATGCCGGATCTATTTCGAATTCAGGAGTGGATGACCGCTGATTCGGATGGCGATGGGGTCAAGAACGGCGTGGAACTTGCCCTCGGACGGAACCCGAATGTGAATGAGGGTGGGTTGATCTCGCTAATTCACTTCCTGCTGGAGGAGTGATGAAGAAAGTGATGGCGGTGGCTTTTGGAGTATGCCTGGCTCTTACATGTTCGCGCGTTGACGCGACTTCGCCAGCGGCAATTTCGGTCGTTTCGGGCAATTACCAGTTCGGATCTGCAATAGAGGGCTCTAGCGTTCCAACGCAACCATTGAGAGTCCGGGTGGTTGATGAATCTGGTGTAGCGGTATCCAGTGTGGCGGTGACATTCACGTTCTCCAGTCCACGCGGTGACGTCTTCGTGGCCGGTGGGCCGATCTTCCAGGCTTCCACGGATTCCCAAGGCGTCGCGTCCCTCGCGTCGTTCCTGATCGTCGCAGGAGAGGGTTTCTTCAACGTATTCGCGAACACCTCTCCACCTCTTCCGGTACCGGCCGTGTTTCTTCTCAGTCATCACGCAAGCGTGGGGTGCGGCCTGCCAGCGCTGAGGCCTCTCACGATGACCTCGATGTCGCTGACACCGAATCCCGCCCAGGACGGGACCGAGGTGCTTGCCCGGGTGATTGCGCGGACGCAATCCAGTGCAGCGAACGTCACGGCGGGGGAAGTCGTGATCACCGACGCCGATCGCATCATGGCCAGCAAGGGACTCAGCCCTGCGGCACCCAGTGAAACGGCGTTTACGCTGGATCTTCCGCGCGGGCCTCATCTTATAGTCGCGAGGCTCCAGGAGACGTGCTTCTACAGGGCGAGTGTGTCCTCGCCGACTGTATTGATGGTGACTTCAGGCCTTGTTCCGGCGCTTGACTACACCGACATGTGGTGGAAGGCGACGGAGTCCGGCTGGGGGATGAGCGTGATCCAGCACGCCTCGGGCCAGCTCTTCGTGGTCTGGTACCACTACCGCGAGGATGGCTCCCCGCAGTGGCTGGTGATCCCTGGCGGCGTGTGGACGAGCGCGACTTCGTTCACGGGCGCGATGTACCGGACCTCGGGGCCGGCCTACAACGGGCTCTTCGATCCCTCGCGGGTCTCGGTGGTGCCAGTGGGGGTGGGCACGCTCTCCTTCACGGAGGCAAGCCGCGGCACTTTCACTTGGTCGGTGGACGGGGCCAACGGGGTCAAGTCCATCGAACGCCAGTCGTTCTGAGTAACCGTCTTTCAAGTCGAGCGTGATGAAACGAACTGTCCCAAGGCTTGTTGGTTCTGACCATGGCGTTGAGCGTAGTCACGAGCTTGCGCATGCAGGCCACCAATGCGACCTTGGGCAGCTTGCCGGCGTCGATCAGGCGTTGGTAGAAGGTCTGGATGACGGGGTTGTGGCGTGCAGCCACGAGAGCGGCCATGTACAAGACACGGCGGGTCTCGAACCGGCCGCCCTGAACTCGTCGGCGCCCGCGCGTGGTGCCCGAATCGTTGGCGATGGGCGCGACACCAACCAGGGCAGCAATCTCGCGCCGGTTCAGCCGTCGGAGTTCTGGCAGTTCGGCAATCAGCGTCGCACTGGCGATCGGGCCGATTCCACGGGTCGAGCGCAGCAGGGTGTCGAGTTCGACGAAATGCGTTCGGACGTGGCCTGTCATCTGTGCTTCCACGTCATCCAACTGGGCGCGGATAGCCCGGATCATCGCCTCGATGCTGGGGCGCACGATGGGGATGGCCAGTTGCAGCCGCTGACGCTCGGAGAGCAGCATGGTCAGCAACTGCCGCCGACGCGTCACCCAGGCCGCCAGTGCCTGTTGCTGGGCGTTGGTCAGCGGGCGAATGAAGCGCGCCAGGTCGTCGCGCCGCACCAGCACGGCTGCCAGTTCCGCAAGCATGGCGGCATCGATGCGATCGGTCTTGGCCAATCGCCCCATCGCCTTGGCAAAATCACGGGCCTGCTTCGGGTTCACCACCGCCACCGGCAAGCCCGCTGCCTGCAGCGCACAGGCCAGCGCGGCCTCATAGCCGCCCGTGGCCTCCATCACCACCAGCGCCACGCCCTGTGGCTGCAGGGCGGCCGCAAGTGCAGAGTGGCCGTCGGCTTCATTTTCGAACCGCCGGGCCTCAAGCTTGCCGCCCAGCACCGCGACATCAACGGACGCTTTCGCCACATCGATGCCCACCACCACTGAGGTTGCAGACATGGTCTTCGGCTCCCTTGCTTGTGCATGCGCGCTCAATGCCGGCGCGCGTAACCGTTCGGGCTTCAGGAAGACCAGCACGGAAACCGTGCGCAATACACTCAGAAACGGGCTTCAAAGCCCCAGCCGCTACCAGGCTGCACGGTCCGGTCTGATCACCACAACGGCGATCAGACTCTACCGCGCTGGTCTGGTCTGAAGATACAAGCTTTACCGTTGGGAGGGAAATCCATGAAGAAGGCACTTCTGGGCATCGGCGGACTCGCAGTCGCGACTTCGGCGTGGGCTTGGCAGCAGACGGCCGCGGGCACGATCACTTGGCTGGGCTCGGGGTGGAACGCCGATGTGATCTGGGTGCAGACAACCGCCCCGCTTCTCGCAACCGGCTGTGTGTACAACACTCAATACACCACGGATCCGCTGTCACCTGACCGGAGAGCGCACCACGCCGTCCTCCTCATGGCGCAAGTAACGGGGAAGCCGGTGATCATCACGATCGATGGTTGTTACGGCAACTACCCGAAGATCATTGGCGTGACTATCCAGAACTGATTTCGGGGCACGGCTTTCAGTGCAGCGCAATGCGAATCCGGGCTAGCGGCGAGCCAGGGCAATCCGCCGCTCCTCCACCGCATGGCAGGCCACCTGCGCCCCCTCGTGATCCCTGAGCTCGGGCCGCTCGGCGCGGCAGCGGTCGTTGGCGTGCGGGCAGCGCGGGTTGAAGGCGCAGCCCGGCGGCGGGTCGAGCGGGTTGGGCACTTCCCCCGCCACCGGCGTCCTCGCCTTGCCGCTCATCGTGATGTCGGGGATCGCGCTCTCCAGCATCTGCGTGTAGGGGTGCAGCGGGCGCGTGAAGAGCGTGCGCGTGGGCGCGATCTCGACGATCCGGCCCAGGTACATCACCCCCACGCGGTCGGAGATGTGCGAGACCACCGCGAGGTTGTGCGAGATGAAGAGGTAGGTGAGGCCGTGCTCGCGCTGCAGGTCCTTCATGAGGTTCAGGATCTGCGCCTGCACGGAGACGTCGAGCGCGCTCGTGGGCTCGTCGCAGACGAGGAACTCCGGGTTGGAGGAGAGCGCCCGCGCGATCGAGATGCGCTGGCGCTGCCCGCCGGAGAACTCGTGGGGGAACCTCTCGGCGTCGTGGGCGGAGAGCCGCACGTCCTCCAGGAGCTCCCCCACGCGCTTGCGGACGGCCGCCTCGCCCTGGAGGATGCCGTGCTGGCGGATGGGCTCGGCGATGATCTTCCCCACGCGCCAGCGCGGGTTCAGGCTCGCGTACGGGTCCTGGAAGATCATCTGGAAGCGCCGGCGCATGGCGAGCATGTCCGAGCGCTTCGCGATGGCGCTCATGTCCTGGCCGTCAAACACGATCGAGCCGCGCGAGGGCGCGTAGAGCCCGCAGATCAGCCGCGCCACCGTCGACTTCCCGCAGCCCGACTCCCCCACGAGCGAGAGCGTCTCGCCGCGGTTGATCGTGAACGACACCCCGTCCACGGCCTTGAGCAGTTGCCGCGGCGCCCCCTCCAGCACGCGGTTCAGCCACGGCCTCGACACGTCGAAGTCGCGCGCGAGGTCCTTCACCTCGAGGAGCACCTTCGCCCCGGAGTCCTTCACCGTGGCCGTCGCTTTCGGATCGGCGTTCATCGGCGGGTCATCGGCGTTCATCGGCGTGAACCGCCGTACGATCGTGCAGCCAGCAGGCTGCACGCGTTGCACCGGCAGGCAGCAAGTCCGGCCGCTCCTCCCGGCACCGCCCGAACACCTTCGGGCACCGCGGGTTGAACGCGCACCCCTTCGGGATGGCGGTGAGCCGCGGCATCGACCCCTCGATCTGCGGCAGCCGCTCCACCTCCTGCCCGATCGCGGGGATCGACCCCATCAGCCCCGCCGTGTAGGGGTGCTGCGGGTGGTGGATCACCTCCTGAACCGGCCCGATCTCGGCGAGCCGGCCCGCGTACATCACCGCCACGCGGTCCGCGGTCTCGGCGATCACGCCCATGTCGTGCGTGACCAGCATCACCGCCGTGCCGTGCTCCCGGCAGAGCTTCTTCAGGAGCGTGATGATCTGCGCCTGGATGGAGACGTCCAGCGCCGTGGTGGGCTCGTCGGCGATGATGAGGCGCGGGTTCGCGCACAGGGCGAGCGCGATCACCACGCGCTGGCGCATGCCGCCGGAGAACTGGTGCGGGTAGTGGTCGATGCGCCGCTCGGCCGCGGGGATGCCCACCTCCTTCAGGAGGTCGATCGCGCGCGCGCGGGCCTCGGCCGCGTTCATCGGCAGGTGCGTCTGGATCGTCTCGACGATCTGCCGGCCGACGGTGTAGAGCGGGTTGAGGGAGGTGAGCGGGTCCTGGAAGATGGCGCCGATCTGCCGGCCGCGGATCCGGCGAATGGCCTCCGCCGGCAGGTTGTCGATCCGGTCGCCGGCGAGGCGGATCTCGCCGCCGGCGATGCGCCCCGGGGGCTCCAGGAGGCCGATGATGGCTGTCCCCGTGATCGACTTGCCGGCCCCCGACTCGCCCACCACGCCCAGCACCTCGCCCGGCGCGATGTCGAAGCTCACGTCGTCGATGGCCACCAGCGTGCCGCGGCGCGTGTTGAACTCCACGCGCAGGTTGCGCACTTGCAGCAGCGGGGCGGGCGCTTCGCTCATCCGCCGGCCTTGTCGTCCACGTAGGCGTCCGCCTCGATCTCCACCAGCATGTCCGGGTCCACCAGCGCCTTCACCTCCACCATCGTGCAGGCCGGGCGGATGTCGCCGAAGACCTCGCCGTGGGCGCGGCCGATGCGCTCCCACTGCGTGATGTCGGTCACGTAGATGCGGGTGCGCACGACGTGCTTCAGGGTCGCCCCCGCCCGTGCCAGCGCGAAGGCGATGTTGTTGAGCGTCTGCATCGTCTGGGCGTAGGCGTCGCCCGGCGCCACGAGCTTGCCGTCGGGGTCCGTGGAGGTCGTCCCCGCCACCCAGACGTGCGGCCCGCAGCGCACCGCCCGCGAGTAGCCCACGACGGGCTCCCACGGCGTGCCGCTGGCGAAGTTCTGGCGGCTCGCGGCGCTCACTTGGGGGTCGTCCCGCCCTTGAACTTGGTGAGGCACTCGCCGATGGATTCCGAGGAGCGCACCACGGGCTTCCAGTGCTGGCCGGTCTCGGTGTCCAGGCGCGCGGCGACGAGGTAGCGCATGCACGGGCTCGCGGTGAGCTCGAAGGTCTCCTGCGTGCCGAGGCTGAAGCCCTTGCGCGGCGGCAGGTCCACCGTCACCTTGCGCACGCCCGGCGTGGTGACGGCGAAGTTCTTCATGGCGTTCTCGCCGTCCACGCGGTTGATGATCACGGGCCTGAGCTTCGGGTCGGCCGAGGGCGCTGTGTCCGTCGTGATGATGACCCACGGCTGGTCGTAGGGGCCGGCCACGGCGCCCGTGGCGGCGAGGAGCAGCAAGGCGGGAAGCAGTCGTTTCATGGATTCCTCCGCTAGCGCAGCTTCGGGTTGAGGGCGTCGCGCAGCCAGTCGCCCAGCAGGTTCATCGCGAGCACCATGATCACGAGCCAGGCCCCGGGGAAGACGGTGATCCACCATTCCCCCGAGAACAGGAAGTCGTTGCCGATGCGGATCAGGGTGCCCAGCGAGGGCTGGGTGGGAGGCACGCCGACGCCCAGGAAGGAGAGCGTGGCCTCCGTGATGATGGCGGTGCCGATGTGCAGCGTCGCGAGCACGAGCACGGGCCCGAGGACGTTGGGCAGCACGTGCGAGAACATGATGGCGAGCGGGTGGCGGCCGATGACGCGCGCGGCCTGCACGTACTCCTTGTTGCGCTCGACGAGGGTGGAGCCGCGCACGGTGCGCGCGTACTGCACCCAGCCCGATGCGGCGATGGCGAGCACCAGCACGTAGAGGGCCAGCGTGTCGTGCGAGTCCTTGGGAAGCGCCACGCGCGCCACGCCGTCGATGAGGAGCGCGATGAGGATCGCGGGGAAGGAGAGCTGCACGTCCGCCACGCGCATGATGAACGCGTCGACCTTGCCGCCCACGTAGCCGGAGACGAGGCCGAGCGCGATCCCGATCACCATGGCGAGGATCACCGCGAAGAAGCCCACCATGAGGGAGACGCGCGAGCCGTACATGATGGTCGAGAGCACGTCGCGGCCCTGGTCGTCGGTGCCGAGGAGGTAGCCGGGCTTGCCGTTCTCCGTCCACGCCGGGGGCGTGAAGGCGTCGAGGAGGTTGAGCGTCTTGAGGTCGAAGGGGTTGTGGGGCGCGAGCCACCCGGCGCCCACCGCCGCCACGATGCACACGAGCGTGGTCACCGCCGCGACGATGGTGAGCGGCGAGCGCTTGAAGCTCCAGAAGACGTCGCCGTCGAGGAAGCGGCGGATCGCGTCCATCAGTGCCCCCCCGCCGCGGCGCGGTCGATGCGAAGCCGCGGGTCGACGAAGTAGTAGAGGACGTCGACCACGAGGTTGATCACCACGAAGATGAAGCCGATGAGGCAGAGGTAGGCCGCCATCACCGGGATGTCGGCGAACTGCACCGCCTGGATGAAGAGGAGCCCCATCCCCGGCCACTGGAACACCGTCTCCGTGATGATCGCGAAGGCGATGATGGCGCCGAGCTGCAGCCCCGTGATGGTGATCACGGGCACCAGCGTGTTGCGCAGCGCGTGCCCGAAGTTCACGGCGCGGTTGGTGAGGCCGCGGGCGCGCGCGAACTTGATGTAGTCGGTGCGCAGCACCTCCAGCATCTCGCTTCGCACCAGCCGCATGATGAGGGTGAGCTGGAAGAGCCCCAGCGTGATGGAGGGCAGGATGAGGGCCTTGAGGCCCGAGCCCGTGAGGAAGCCCGTCGACCAGCCGCCCACCATCACCGTGTCGCCGCGCCCGAAGGAGGGCAGCCACCCCAGCCACACGGCGAAGATGAGGATGAGGAAGATGCCGATGAGGAAGGTGGGCAGCGACACGCCGATGAGCGAGACCGTGAGAAGGACCCGCGAGAACCAGGCGTTGCGCTTGAGGCCCGTGTAGACGCCCGCGGGGATCCCCACCACGAGGGCGAGCGTTGCCGCGACGAAGGCGAGCTCGAGGGTGGCGGGCAGGCGCTCCACGAGCAGGGCCGAGACGGGGCGCCCCAGCCGCAGCGAGATCCCGAAGTTCCCCTGCACGGCGTTGCCCACGAAGGTCGCGAACTGCACGTAGAAGGGCTTGTCGAGGCCGAGGTTCTCGCGCATGGCCTGCCGGTCGGCCTGGGTGGCCTCCGGGGGCAGCATCAGCGCCACCGGGTCGCCCACGAAGTTGAAGAGCGAGAAGGCGATGAGGCCCACCACGAGCATCACGATGACGCCCTGCGCGAGCCGCCGGATGACGAAGGCGATCATTCGACCCTCACCATGTAGAAGTACACCGTGTTCACCGGCGACGACCACGCCGACACGCTCTTCTTCATCGCCCAGGGGATGAGCGGCTGGTGGATCGTGACGAGCGGCAGCTCGCGCCCGAGGAGCAGCATCGCCTCCCGGGCAAGCGCGTCGCGCTTCGCCATGTCCTTCTCCACCTGCAGGCCCTGGATCAGCTCGTCCATGCGCGGGCTCGACCAGCGGCCCATGTTGAAGTCGCCCTCGCCCTTCGCCTTCACGTAGGTGTGCAGCAGCGCCTGCAGCGTGTAGAGCGCGTCCGCCGTGACCCCGGGGCCCCAGGAGAGCACGTAGAAGCTCGTGTCGAACTTCTCGATCTTGGGGAAGTACGCCGATTGCGGGACGATGTTGGGCCGCACGCGGATGCCCACCTGCGAGAGCATCGCGGCCACGGCCTGCGCGATGTCGGCCGCGGGCTGGATGTTTCCGGCGTCGAGCGTCACCTCGAAGCCGTCGGGGTAGCCCGCCTCGGCGAGGAGCTTTCTCGCGCGCTCCCGGTCGTAGGGCAGGCGCTTGTCGGCGTCGGCCGCGTAGCCCTGCACGCCCGGCACGAGCAGCGAGCCCACGGGCTTGGCGAAGCCGCGCATCACCTTCGCGCGGATCGCCTCGGCGTCGATGGCGTGGGCCACGGCCTGGCGCACGCGCAGGTCCTTGAAGGGGTTCTTCCCGCCGGCCTTTCCGTAGAGGAGGTCGTCGCGGAACAGGTCGAAGGCGATGTACTGCACGCGCATCTCGCTGCCTTCCTGCACCTTGAGGCCGGGCGCCGCGCGAAGCCGCGCCACGTCCTGCGTCGGCGGGTCGATCACGAAGTCGACCTCGCCGGAGAGCAGCGCCGCGAGCCGCGTGGCGTTGGACTTGATCGGCAGCAGCACGACCTCGGTCAGGTTGCCCTCGTTCTTGCCGGCCTTGTGGCCCCACCAGTCCTTGTGGGCCGCGAGCACCGTGCGCACGTCCGTCTGCCGCTCCTTCACCATGAAGGCGCCGGTGCCGTTGGCGTTGCGGGCGGCGTAGGTGTCCTCCTTGGCGGTGTAGTCCTGCGGGCGCGTGGCGCCGTGCTTCTCCGCCCACGCCTTGCTCATGATGCGGAAGTTGGTCATGTGCGACAGCAGCACCGGGTTGGGCTCGCGCATCACGATGTCCACGGTGAAGGCGTCGACCTTCACCGCCTTCTCCACGCCCTGCAGCGCAACCTTGAGCTGGGAGGTGGGCGAGAGCGCCCGCCCGACGCTGAAGACGACGTCGTCCGCGGTGAAGGGCGAGCCGTCGTGGAACTTCACCCCCTCGCGCAGCCTGAACCGCCAGGTGCGGTCGTCCGGCTGCGTCCACGAGGTCGCGAGCCACGGGATCACCTTCCACGCCTTGTCGCGCCAGACGAGGGGCTCGTAGACGTTGGCCGTGAGCCGCGAGGTGGCCAGCAGGTTGGCCGAGTGCGGGTCGAGCGTCTGCGGGTCGTCCTGGCTCGCGTAGCGAAGGGTCTTCGCGCCCGCGGCGAAGGGCAGGGCGGCCAGCAGGCAGGCGGCGGCGAGGCGGGAGGGGCGCATGGGCGGGAGCATAACGCAGCCGGCCCCGCGCGAGGCGGGGCCGGCCGGGTTGCTCGTGGATCAGGCGATCAGTTGATCTTCACCCACTTCACCGTCAGGCGGTTGTCGGCGCGGTGCACCACGCTCACGTTGGCGCGCATGGCCCACGGGATCACCTGGTGGTGCAGCGGGATGTGGCCCACGTCCGCCTTGTGGATCGCGAGCGCCTCCTTCGTGAGGGCTTTCCGCCTGGCGGGGTCGGTCTCGGTCTTGAGCGCGTCGACCGCGGCGTCGACCTTCGGGTTGGAGTACTTGCCGAGGTTGAAGTTGCCGTCGCCGCCCTGGCCCACGGTGCGCAGCAGGCTCTGCAGCGAGTAGAGCGAGTCGAAGGTCGGCACGCCCCAGCCCAGCATGTAGAAGCTGGTGTCGAACTTCTGGATCTTGGCGAAGTAGGTCGCGCGCGGCATGGCGTTGAGGCGCACCTTCACGTTCACCTGCGCGAGCATCGCGGCCGTGGCCTGGCAGAGCTTCTCGTCGTTGATGTAGCGGTTGTTGGGGCAGTCGAGCGTCACCTCGAAGCCCTGCGGGTAGCCCGCTTCCGCCAGCAGCTTCTTCGCGCGCTCGCGGTCCGGCTTCACCACCGTGTCGAGCGCCTTGTCGTAGCCGTCCACCTGCGGGGCGAACATGACCGCCGTGGGGGTGGAGAGGCCGCGCATCACCTGCGTCTTCAGCGCGTTCACGTCGATGGCGAGCTGGAACGCCTGGCGCACGCGCTGGTCCTTGAAGGGGTTCTTGCCCTTGACCGACGAGTACTGCAATTCGTCCCGCCACTGGTCGAAGCCGAAGAAGATGGTGCGGTTCTCGTTGCCCTCCACCACCTTGATCTTCGCGTCCTTCTTCAGGCGCGGGATGTCCTGCGGGGGCGGGTCGAGGACGAAATCCACCTCGCCGGAGAGGAGGGCCGCGAGCCGCGTGCCGTCCTGTTTGATGGGCTGGTAGAAGATCTCGTTCACGTTGCCCTCCATCTTCCCCCACCAGTTGGAGTTGAGGACGAGGACCGTCTTCACGTCCGCCTCGCGGCTCTTCAGCACGAAGGGGCCGGTGCCGTTGGCGTTGCGGGAGGCGTAGGTCTCCTCCTTGTTCTTGTAGTCCTGGGGCCGCTGCACGTTGTGCTTCGTGGCCCAGGCCTTGCTCATCATGCGCACCTCGGTGAGCTGCGGCAGCAGCACCGGGTTCGGGCCCTTGGTGGTGATCTCCACCGTGGAATCGTCCACCTTCCGCGCGCCGGTGATGCCCTGCATGTAGGGCGAGAAGTTGGAGGTGGGCGCGAGCGCGCGCTCGATCGAGAACACCACGTCGTCGGCGGTGAAGGGCGTGCCGTCGTGGAACTTGATGCCCTGGCGCAGCTTGAACTGCATCGCCGTGGGGCTCACGGCCTTCCACGAGACGGCGAGGCAGGGCTCGATCTTCAGGTCCTTGCCGCGCGTGACCAGCGGCTCGTAGATGTGGTCCGAGACCGTGTTGTTGAGGCCCTCGTTCTGGGCGTGCGGGTCCATGGTGAGGATGTCGCCCTGGCTGGACCAGCGGAGCGTCTTCGCGTCGACGGCGGTGGCGAAGGCGAGCGCAACGGCGAGGGTCGCCGCGCGGAGGACGGTGGGTGCGTGCATGGAGGAGGTCTCCCGGGATCGTGGTTTGCGTGGCGGCGCCGCGGGTGCGGCGGCCGGTGCGACAGCCATGAAAATCAACGACTTGCTGCTGGCGCGGCGATGGCGAGGATGATGCCGCAAGGCCCTTGCAGCGTCAACGCGCCGCGCGCCGCCCGATGCCGTTAACATAGCCCGTCGCCGCTCCCGGACCATCGCGAAAGGCAATGCCATGACCCGTCACGCCATCCTCGCCGCCGCCGCGCTGGCGCTCGCCGCCTGCGGCAAGGAGGAGCCCCCGAAGCCCGTCGACCCCGGCACCAAGGTCGAGCAGGCCGCGAAGCAGCTGGGCGACGCCGCCCGCCAGGGCGACATGCAGCAGGCCGGCGAGGCGATGAAGCAGATGGGCGCGGCGCTCACCGGCTCGATGAAGGTCGAGCCGGTCGACTTCCGCACGCTGAAGGAGATGCTGCCCGAATCCATCGCCGGCATGAAGCGCACCGCCGCCGAGGGCTCGCGCACGAGCGTCGTGGGCATCGCCTCCGCCAAGGCGGAAGCCAACTACCAGGACGGCAAGGGCGGGCGCATCACGCTCGACATCACCGACGTGGGCACGCTCTCGGGCGTGACCGCCATGGCCTTCGCCTGGGTGAACGTGGAGATCGACAAGGAGGGCACCTCGGGCTACGAGCGCACGACCACGGTCGCCGGGCGCAAGGCCTACGAGCGTTACGACACCGCCTCGCGCACGGGCGAGCTGGACGTGATCGTCGCCGGCCGCTTCATCGTGGGCGCGAAGGCGACGGGCGTCGACATGAAGGTGTTCAAGGAGGCGGTGGCGAAGCTGGACCTCGAGAAGCTCGACGCCCTCAAGTCGAAGGGCGTCCCCGCCGAGACGCCGCCCGCGCCCGCGAAGAAGTAGGCGCCCGTGGACGCGCCCCCGCCCCTCGTTTCGCCGCAGGGCGCGGCCTGGGAGCTGCGCGTGGTGCCGGCCTTCGCGCCCTTCGCCTGGCTGGTGCGCGGCTGGGACGACCTGCGGGCCGCGCCGCTGGCGAGCGGGTTCTACGGCGCGGCCTTTGCAGTGATGGGCTGGGCGCTGCTCGCGCTCTACGACTTCGCCTACCAGTACGTCACCACGCTCGCCGGCGCCTTCCTGCTGGGCGCCCCGTTCCTCGCCACGGGCCTCTACGCGCTCTCGCGCGACCGCGAAGCGGGCCGCAAGCCCCGCCTCGTGCCTTCGCTCACCGCGTGGCGCGAGAACCTCGGGGGACTCGGCGTCTACGTGCTGGTGGTCACGGTGATCTTCCTCGTGTGGGCGCGCGCCTCCCTCGTCACCTTCGCGCTCTTCTCCACGGGGACGATGCCGGACCTCAAGGGCTTCCTAGCCAAGGCGTTCTCGCTCGGCAACATCGAGTTCGTTCTGGTCTACTTCGCCGCGGGCTCGGTGTTCGCCACGCTGGTCTTCGCCGTGAGCGTGGTGTCGGTGCCGATGATGCTCGACCGCGGCAACGACGCGGTGAGCGCCGCCATCCTCTCGGTGCAGGTGCTCGCGAGGAACCCGGGGACGATGGCGGTGTGGGCCGCGCTCATCGTCTTGCTCACCGGCATCGGGCTCGCCACCGCCTTCATCGGCCTCGTGGTCACGATGCCCGTCATCGGGCACGCGACCTGGCACGCCTACCGCGACTGCGTGGCCTGGGGCGAGGCCGACGCGCAGCCCGCGCCCTAGCGGATCGCCTCCATCCCCCAGGCGGTGTCGCGCGGGCTCGCGAACGCGCGCGCGTGGTG
>JAHCAK010000034.1 GCA_019634955.1 Burkholderiales bacterium | reverse complement strand
GGTCTCGAGGTCGTAGACCCACATCGCGTGCGGGTTCGCCTCGAAGAGCTCGCGGTAGCGCGCCTGGCTCTCGCGAAGGCCGGCCTCCGCCCGCCGGCGCTCGGTGACGTCGTGGACGATCAGGAAGAGCAGGTTGCGGCCGTCCACGACGATGGGCCCGCTGAAGACCTCGACATCGCGCACGGACCCGTCGGCGAGCCGGTGGGCCGCCTCGAAGCGCAACCCGGTGCCGCCGGCGGCCGCCTTCATCCGCCGCGCCACCTCCTCCGGCGGAAGGGTGTTGATCGCCGAGATGCGCATCGACGCCAGCCGCTCGCGCGGCCAGCCGTAGAAAGCCGCGGCTGCCGCGTTGGCCTCCACGATGGCGCCGTCGGCGGGGTCCACCACGAGCATCACCGTGTGGCCGTTGTCGAACAGCGCGTGGTAGCGCGACTCGCTTTCCCGCAGGCTCGCCTGCGCGAGGTTGCGCTGCGACTCCTTGGAGGCGAGCGCGACGCGCAGCGCCTCGACTTCGGCGATGGGCGCTTCGCCGTCCGCAGGGGGCTCCTCGCGCGCCAGCGAATCGAGCGCGCGCGACAGGCGCCGGCTCGTGTAGAAACCGCCGGCAATGCTCACGAGGGTGGCGCCCAGCACCGCCACGAGGAGCGCCACGGCGCTGCCGACGATCGGGGCGCGGAATGCCTCGGCGGGAATGCTGATCTCGAGGACCCACCGCGCGAGGGCCGAGGCCGCCCGGAAGAAGTCCTCGGCCGGGTCGCCGGGCGTCGCGGCTGGCGCAGGGGGCCAGCTCGCGATGAGCTCGCCCTTGCTGTCGCGCAGCCGCAGCCTCCAGCCCGCCGGGAGCGCGAGCGCGGCGAGGCGGTCGGCGAACGCCTTCGTCTCCACCGTGCTCAGCAGCAGGTGCGTGATGCGGCCCTCGCGCTTCACGGGCACCACGACAGCGAAGAGCGGTTCGCCCGCGATGGGCCCGGGAAAGACGTCGCCGACCGCGGGCCGGCCCGTGGCGAGCACTTCCGGGACGGCCGCGTGACCACGCGGGCGGGGAAGCGCCGGCAGCGGCTGCCCGGCGGGTACGCGCGTGTTGAGCAGCATCTGCCCCCCGGGGTCGGCGAGGATCACGTGACCGCCATAGTGCGCATGGAAGCCCATGGCCTCGGCGCGCAAGTCCCGCCACTGCGCGGGATCGTCGATGTGGGGAGAGTTGGCCAGCACCTGAAGCCCCAGCACGTGGGCCTCGAGTTGCCGATCCACGACTTGCATGGCGTTGGTGGCGCGGTCGAGCGCTTCGCGCGCGCGGTCCTCCCGGAGGTTGGCCACGCGATCCCACGCGAACCAGCCGGCGAGCGCCGCGAGCGGCAGCACGCAAAGGAGGATGAGCCTGGTGAGAAACGCCCCGATCGTCATGGCAATCAACCCATTAGACCAAACCGTGACTGCTTCCCTTGACGGTCATCAAAGCAGGACCGGTGGACGGGCGCAAGACTGCCCGATCCGGCAGGGGGGTCCATGGCGGCATCGGTGCATCCGGCGCGGTTCGACGAAATCCACGAGGCGTTCCGGCGCTACCCGGAGCCGCTCGCCCTCGCGGGCGAGGGGACGGGGATCGTGCAGGCGAACGAGGCGTGGTGGGCCCTCTTCGGCGCGGCGCGGCTCATGCCCCTGGATCCCGAAGAGGCGCCGGCCGGGGATGACGGGTGGCACCCGGCCCGGCTGCGCCTTACAGGAACCGGCGAGACGAAGCCCGTTGTTGCGCGCCGGATCGGCCCGGATGGGCGCGTGGTCCTCGCCGCGGCGCCGCCCGGAATGGCGGCGCAGGATGGGGTGATCGAGGGCCTGCAAGGGCGGGTCGCGGAACTCGAGCGCCTGGCGGCCACCGATCACCTCACCGGGGCGTGGAACCGCGCCCACTTCGAGCGGACCATCGCCGCCGAGCTGGAGCGCTGCCGCGCCGGGCGGCTGCCCGTGTCGCTGGTGCTCGTGGACATCGATCATTTCAAGCGCGTCAACGATACCCATGGCCACGCGGCGGGCGATGCCGTCCTGCGGGAGCTGGTCGCCGTGATGCGCACGCGCATCCGCGCCTCGGACTTGCTCTTCCGCTGGGGCGGCGAGGAGTTCGCCGTGCTCGTCTCCGGGGCGGGATGGCGCGGGGCGGAGCGCGTGGCGGAGAACCTGCGGCAGGCGGTCGCCGGACACGACTTTCCCGTCGCCGGCCGCGTGACGGTGAGCGCGGGCGCGGCCGAGCACGACGGCGAGGAGTCGCTGCCGGCGTGGTTCGGGCGGCTGGATGCCGCCCTGTACGCGGCCAAGGCGGCCGGGCGCGATCGCGTGCTGGCGGACCGCCGCGGCAGCTCCGACGCCTGGGCGCGGGAGGCGGGCCGCTCCGCGCTGCACCTCGCCTGGCAGGAGGCCTACGAGTGCGGCGAGGCCACGATCGACGACGAGCACCGCGAGCTCTTCGCGCTCGCCAACCGCGCCATCGACGCCACGCTCGGCGGGGGCGGCCGCGAGGGAGTGCTCGCGGCGCTGGACGGGCTCATCGCGCACGTGGCGCGGCATTTCGCCGACGAGGAGGCGATCCTCGCGCGCCTGCGCTACGGGGACCTCGAGCCGCACCGGCGCGCGCACGAGGGGCTGGTGCGCCGCGCGCTGTGGCTGCGCGAGCGCGTCGGCAGCGGCGAGGCGGGCATGGGCGCGCTGGTGGAGTTTCTCGCGCAGGACGTGGTCGCCCGCCACATGCTCACGATGGACCGCGCCTTCTTCCCGCTCTTCGAGCGGCGGGCGGGCTGAGGCGCCTCAGCCCTCGAGGCGTTTCTGGAACACGAGCCCCGCGTGCTCCCGCAGCGCGTGGAAGTGGATCTTCTTCCACACGTCCTGCGTGACCACGAGCTCCGCGCCGGCGCTGGCGAGGAAGGTGGGCGCGTCCACCGCGTCGTAGGCCACGCGGTGGCCGTTGGCCTCGATGAAGCGGGCGAGCTCCCGCGCGTCGTCGCAGGTGACCCAGCGCGCGAGGCGGAACTTCGAGGGCGCCATGCGCGCGGGCACGCCGTACTCGTGCTGCAGGCGGTGCGCCACCACCTCGAACTGGAGCTGCCCCACGGCGCCCAGCAGCAGCGCGCCGCCGTGGTGCGGGCGGAACACCTGGATCGCGCCTTCCTCGCCCAGCTGGGCGAGGCCGAGCTTGAGCTGCTTGCTCTTCATCGGGTCGGCGATCTCCACCTGCTGGAAGATCTCGGGCGCGAAGAAGGGCAGGCCCGTGAACTGCAGGTCCTCGCCCTCGGTGAGCGTGTCGCCCAGCTGGAGCGTCCCGTGGTTGGGGATGCCGATGATGTCGCCGGGGAAGGCGAACTCCAGCAGCTCGCGGCGCTGCGAGAGGAAGGACACGACGCTGCCGGGGCGGATGACCTTGCCGTTTCGCACGACGGTCAGGCGCATGCCGCGCTCGAACTGGCCCGAGCACACCCGCACGAAGGCGATGCGGTCGCGGTGCGCCGGGTCCATGTTGGCCTGGATCTTGAAGACCACGCCGGTGAACTTGCCCTCCTGCGGCTTCACCACGCGCTGGATGGCCGCGCGCGGCCCCGGGGGCGGGGCGAGCTCGGCCAGGGCGTCGAGCACCTCGTGCACGCCGAAGTTGTTGATGGCGGAACCGAAGAAGACGGGCGTCTGCGCGCCGGCGAGGAAGGCGGCGTGGTCGAACTCGGGCGAGGCGCCGGTGACGAGCTCCATCTCGCCGCGGGCCTGCTCGAGCTCCGCGCCGAAGCGCTGCGCGATCACCGGGTCGTCGATGTCGGCCACCATCTCGTCGTCCTCCTTGCCGACGCGGTCGGCGCCGGGGCGGAAGACGCGCATCCGGCGCTGCCGCAGGTCGTAGACGCCGTGGAAGCTCTTGCCCATGCCCACCGGCCAGGTGAAGGGCACGGCCGCCATGCCGAGCGTGCGCTCGATCTCGTCGAGGAGGTCGAGCGGCTGGCGCACCTCGCGGTCCATCTTGTTGATGAAGGTGAGGATGGGGGTGTTCCTCGCGCGGCAGACCTGCAAGAGGCGCAGCGTCTGCGCCTCCACGCCGTTGGCCGCGTCGATCACCATGAGGGCTGCGTCCACCGCCGTGAGCACGCGGTAGGTGTCCTCGCTGAAGTCCTGGTGGCCCGGGGTGTCGAGCAGGTTCACCACGCAGTCGCGGTACTCGATCTGCATGACCGAGCTGGCCACCGAGATGCCGCGCTGCTTCTCGATCTCCATCCAGTCGCTGGTGGCGTGGCGCGAGGCCTTGCGGGCCTTCACGCTCCCGGCGATCTGGATCGCGCCGGCGAAGAGCAGCAGCTTCTCGGTGAGGGTGGTCTTGCCGGCGTCGGGGTGCGAGATGATCGCGAAGGTGCGGCGGCGTTCGACTTCGTGGGCGATCGGCATTCGGGGCGGCCGCTCCGGCCGGGGCGGTGGGGCGAGGGAAAGACCCGCATTTTCTCATGTTAAGCGGGGGTTAAGGCGGCCTCGGCACGATGCGGGCCATCGACCCCCCGACAGGAGAACCCCGATGCGAATCCCCGCCCTGCTCGCCGTGCTCGCCGCGCTTTCGGCCCCGTGGCCGGCCGCGGCCGAGACCGCCACGCAGTTGCGCGACGCCTTCGCCGGCGAGGCGAAGCGCGAGAACCCCGCCTACGCCGGCCCCTCGGCCCCGCGCGGGCGCGCCTTCTTCGCCGCCACGCATGGCAAGGAGTGGAGCTGCGCCTCGTGCCACACGCCCGACCCGGTGACGGCCGGCAAGCACGCCGTCACCGGCAAGGCGATCGCCCCGCTCGCCCCGGGCGCGAACCCCGAGCGCTTCACCAGCGCGGCCAAGGTGGAGAAGTGGTTCCGCCGCAACTGCAACGACGTCGCCGGCCGCGCCTGCACCGCGCAGGAGAAGGCCGACATCCTCGCCTGGCTCATCGCCGCGAAATAGGAGATCGCCATGAACCCCGTCCGCAACGCCCTGCGCCTCGCGGCGATGTACGCGATCGCCGCGGCCACCAGCGCCCACGCTCTCAGCGCGCACGCCGGCGGCCACGCCTACCGCCTCGACAACGCCGCCTACCGGCAGGAGTGCGGCTCCTGCCACGTAGCCTTCCCGCCGAAGCTGCTCGCCGCCCCGTCCTGGCGCGCCGTGATGGAGGGACTCGACATCCACTTCGGCGACGACGCGACCCTGGAGCCGGCCGTGCAGCGCGAGATCGCCACCTGGCTCGAGGCCAACGCGGGAAGGCGCGACACGAGCGCGATCGGCAAGCCGCTGCTGCGCATCACCGCCACGCCCTGGTTCCGCAAGGAGCACCGGCGCGAGATCGAGGCCGGCGTCCAGCGCCGCCCGGAGGTGAAGTCCTTCGCCAACTGCGGTGCCTGCCACACGGGCGCCGACCGCGGCGACTACTCGGAGCGCGGCATCCGCGTCCCGGGCGGGAGGCCGCGATGAGCGCGATCCTCCACGGGCAGCCCGGCGCGGGCGAGCCGCGCACGGTGAAGGTGTGGGACATCCTCGTGCGCCTCTTCCACTGGAGCTTCGCCGCCTGCTTCGCGCTCGCGTGGCTCACGGCGGAGAGCGAGCGCTTCCGGGACGTGCACGTGGCGCTGGGCTACACGATGGCCGGCCTCGTCGCCTTCCGCCTGCTCTGGGGCCTCGTGGGGACGCGGCACGCGCGCTTCGCGAGCTTCGTGCGCGGGCCCGCGGCGGTGGCGCGCTACCTGCGCTCGCTGCTGGCGGGCCGGCCCGAGCACCACGTCGGCCACAACCCCGCCGGCGCGGTGGCCATCGTGCTGATGCTCGCCACGGCGGCCGCGGCCATCGCCACCGGCTGGGCGACCTACAACGACCTCGGCGGCGAATGGCTCGAGGAGGCGCACGAGTTCCTGGCCGGGCTCCTGCTCGCCCTCGTGGGCGTGCACCTGGCCGGCGTGGCGGTGGCGAGCTGGCTGCACCGCGAGAACCTCGTTCGCGCGATGCTGACCGGGCGCAAGGCCGCAGGCGGCGATGGCGCCTAGACTGGCGCTTTCAAGCGGGAGGGCGGCCGGGTGAGGGTGCTGGTGGTCGAGGACGACGCGCTGCTGGGCGACGCCATCCAGGCGGGGCTGCGGCAGCACGGCTTCGTGGCCGACTGGGTGCGCGATGGCGCCGCCGCCGACCGCGCGATCGGGGACGGCGCCTTCGCCGCCGTCGTTCTCGACCTGGGACTGCCGCGAAGGAACGGCCTCGAGGTCCTCGCCCGCCTGCGCGCCCGCAAGGACGCCGTGCCCGTGCTCATCCTCACCGCGCGCGACACCGTCGAGGACCGCATCGGGGGGCTGGACGCCGGCGCGGACGACTACCTCGTGAAGCCCTTCGACATGGGCGAGCTGGCGGCGCGGTTGCGCGCGCTCTCGCGCCGCGCGGCGGGCAGCCCCTCGCCGGCCCTTCGCGTGGGGGTGCTCTCGCTCGATCCGGCCACGCGCGAGGTCCGCTGGCGCGGCGAGCCTTGCGCCCTTTCCCGCAAGGAATTCGCGCTCCTGCACGCCTTCATGCGCCGGCCCGGCGCGGTGCTCACGCGCGCCCAGCTCGAGGAGGCGCTCTACGGCTGGGGCGAGGAAGTGGAATCGAACGCGGTCGAGGTGCACCTGCACCACCTGCGCCGCAAGCTCGACCCCGGCGTCGTGCAGACGCTGCGCGGCGTGGGCTACGTGATGCCCCGGGAGCTCGCGTGAGCGTGCGCGGCCGCCTCCTCGCCATCCTGCTCGGCGGGCTGGTCGTGGCGTGGGTCGCGGCGGCCGTCGCCCTCGCGGTGAAGGCCGACCACGAGATCGAGGAGGTGCTGGACGCGCAGCTTGCGCAGAAGGCGGCCATCCTCGCGCTTCGCGCGGACGACGACGAGGAGGCGATCGACACGGAGCACGCGCCGGCGCTGCACAAGTACGCGAAGCGGCTCTCCTTCCAGGTGTGGAAGCGCGGCACGCGGCTGGTGCTGCACTCGGCCGACGCGGGCGGCGAGCGATTCTCGGACGAGGACTCCGGGTTCTCCACGGTGGATTCCGGCGGGCGGCGCTGGCGCGTCTTCAGCCTGTGGGACGGCGAGCGCAAGTATCTCGTGCAGGTGCGCGACTCGCTCCGCGACCGCGACCACCTGGTGCTCGACATCCTCGCCGCGCTCGCCTGGCCGCTCGGCGTGGCGTTGCCGGCGCTGGCGCTGCTCGTGTGGGTCTCCGTGGGGAGATCGCTCAGGCCGCTCGCGCGCGTGGGCGAGGAGATCGCGCGGCGCGACCCCGCCTACCTCGAGCCGATCGCGGGCGAGGTGCCGGCGGAGATCGGCCCGCTGGTGGCGCGGTTGAACGCGCTGCTCGCGCGCGTGCGCTCCTCCCTCGACGGCGAGCGCCGCTTCACGAGCGACGCCGCGCACGAGCTGCGCACGCCGCTCGCGGCCCTGCGCGCGCAGCTCCAGGTGGCGCAAGGCGCCGGGGACGCGGCCTCGCGCGACCGCGCGATCGCCAACGCGCTGCTGGCCGGCGACCGCGCGACGCGGCTGGTGGAGCAGCTCCTCACGCTCGCGCGGGTGGAGCAGGGCGCGTGGAAGGCGGCCGCGGCGCCCTTCGGCCTGCGGCAGGCGGCGGCGGAGGCGATCTCGCAGCGCGCCGGCGCGGCCGCCGCGAAGCGTGCCGTCGTTTCCCTCGAGGGCGAGGAACCCGCCACGGTGACGGGCCACGAGGGCCTCGCCGTCGTCGCCATCGGCAACCTCGTCGACAACGCCATCCGCTACGGCCCCGAGGGCGGCGCGGTGAGCGTGCGCATCGAGCGCAGCGGCGCCGGGTACGCCGTGCGCGTGGCCGACGAGGGGCCGGGCATTCCCGCCTCCCGCCGGGAGGCCGCGCTGCGGCGCTTCACTCGGCTGGAGGGCGCCGCCGGCGAGGAGGGCAGCGGGCTGGGGCTCTCGATCGTCTCGCGCATCGCCGAGCTGCACGGCGGCACCCTCGAGCTTCGCGACGGCCCGGGTGGCCGCGGCCTGGAGGCCATCCTGCGGCTCGCGTGAACAAAGCGTTACGCGGGGAGGGCGGGGGGCGGCTAGAGTATGCTTCCCGCTTCGTCCGAGACGCCCCATGCTCGCCACCGTGGAAGCCCGTTCCGCCTCGCCTGCCAACGCCGCATCCCCCGGCCCCCGGCCGAAGGTGCTGCTGGTCGAGGACAACGCCCGCCTCGCGGCCTCCATCCGCGACTACCTGCAGAAGCACCAGGTCGACGTGCACGTCGAGGGCGACGGGCTCGCGGTCGCCTCGCGCATCGAGCGGCTGCGCCCCGATCTCGTGATCCTGGACCTCATGCTCCCCGGCAAGGACGGCCTCGCCATCTGCCGGGAGCTGCGCCGCACCGACCGCACGCCCGTGCTCATGCTCACCGCCAAGGGCGAGGACATCGACCAGGTGCTGGGCCTGGAGATGGGCGCCGACGACTACGTGGTGAAGCCCGTGGAGCCGCGCGTGCTGCTGGCGCGGATCGAAGCGATCCTGCGCCGCTCGCGGCCCGCGCAGGGCGCGCCCAAGGAAGCGAAGCTCGCCGCCGGGCGCCTCGAGATCGACGCCGGCCGCCGCAGCGCCGCCATCGCCGGGCGCGCGCTCGACCTCACCACGGGCGACTTCGACATCCTGTGGCTTCTCGCCTCGCGGCAGGGCTCCGTCGTCACGCGCGACGAGATCCTGCGCGTGGTGCGCGGCATCGACTACGACGGGCTGGATCGCTCCATCGACGCGCGCATCTGCCGGTTGCGGAGGAAGCTCCACGAAGCCGGCGGCGCCGAGGCGATGATCAAGACGGTCAGGCTGCGCGGCTACCTTTTCGCGGGAGATGCGTAGGAGGGATCGGCGGGCATGCGCGCCTGGCCGGTTTACTGGATGCGTTTCCCCTGCGCTTGCACCCCATGCTCAAGCTCTTCCTGCGCCTCTACCTGTTCCTGATGCTGCCGGCGACGGCGGCGTTCGTGGGGTTCATGTACCTCACGGACCAGGTGATGGCGCAGATGCATGCCGAGCAGCAGCGGAAGCGGGCGGGGCAGGCGTTCGACCGGGCGGAGCGGATCATCGGCGCGAAGGAGGTGCCGGACTGGCGCGGGCGCCTGAAGGAAATCGAGGCGACCTACCGGCTCGAGCACCGCATCATCCCGCTCGCGCAGGTGGCCGACGACTGGTTCATGTCGCCCTCGGAGAAGTCGCGGCTGCAGGCGGGCGAGATCGCCTTCCGCGACCGGCCGGGCGGCGGGCAGGTGTACCTGAGGAAGCTGCCGGGCGGCGCGGAAGTGCTGCGCATCGAGTGGGTGGGGCTCTACGAGTACCTCGCGCTCTACTACACGATCATCGTGGCGCTGGTGACGCTGGGCCTCGCGCTCATCCTGCTGCGCTGGGTGAAGCCGCTCTACCGCGACCTCGAGGCGCTCACGGCCGCGGCCCAGCGCGTCGGCGACGGCGACCTCGGCGCGCGCGCGCGCGTGGGCAGGGCCTCCCTGGTGGAGCCCATCGCGGGCGCCTTCAACGCCATGGGCGAGCGCGTCGAGCGGCTGCTCGAGTCGCACCGCGACCTCGAGCAGGGCGTGGCGCACGAGCTGCGCACGCCGCTCGCCCAGCTCAAGTTCGACCTCGAGCTCGCGCGCGAGTCGGACGACGCCACCGAGCGCGAGGCGCGCTTCGAGGCCATGGGCCGCGACGTGGCCGACCTCGAGGAGCTGGTGAACGAGCTGCTCCTGCTCGCGAACCTGCGGCAGGCGCCGCCCTACGCGCCGAAGGAGATCCCGGCCCGCGTGCTCGTCGAGGACGTGATCCGCCGCGCGAAGGACGAGATGCGCGCCACCGGCCGCGAGGTGGAGATCCAGCCGCCGGCGCAGCTTCCCGAGACCTTCACCTGCGACGGCAAGTTCCTCGCGCGCGCGCTCGTGAACGTGGTGAGGAACGCCGTGCGCCACGCGAGCGCGCGCGTGGCGATGACGGTGGAGCGCGAGGGCGCCCGCACCGTCGTGCACGTGGACGACGACGGCCCGGGCATCGCGCCGGAGGACCGCGACCGCGTCTTCGAGCCCTTCATCCGCGCCGAGCCGGGCCGCGAGCGCGAGACGGGCGGCGTGGGGCTGGGGCTCGCGATCGTGCGCAGCGTGGCCGAGTGGCACGGCGGCGCCGCGCGCGTCGGCACCTCGCCCCTCGGCGGGGCGCGCGTCTCTATTTCCTGGTAGCGCGCTTCTTCCGCGTCACGGGCTTGCGCGGCGACTGCTTCGCCAGCCAGCGCTCCAGCTCCGCCACCGGCATCGGCGGGCAGGCGAGGTAGCCCTGGTACGAGGCGCAGCCCTGGTCGCGCAGGAAGGCGAGCTGGGCGGGGCGCTCGACGCCCTCGGCGATCACCTCGAGGCCCAGGCCGCGCGCGAGGCCCGTCACGGCCGAGACGATCGCCGCCCCGCCGCTTTCCGCCGCGCGCCGGCCGTCGCCGTCGATGTCGGCCACGAACGACTTGTCGATCTTGAGCGCGTCCAGCGGCAGGTGGCGCAGGTGCGAAAGGCTCGAGAACCCGGTGCCGAAGTCGTCGATGGCGATGCGGAAGCCCAGGCGGCGCAGCTTCCTCAGCGTGAGGCTCACGCCCTCGACGTCCTTCACCATGCTGGTCTCGGTGATCTCCAGCGCGAGCCAGTTGGGCGAGCAACCCGTGGCCTGCAGCGTCGCCTCGAACTCCGCGACGATCGTGGAATCGCGAAGCTGGCTCGCCGAGAGGTTCACGCCCACGACGATCGGCCCCGCCCCGCCCGCGTTCCACCGCGCCGCCTGCCGCGAGGCCTCCTCGAACACCCACTGGCCGAGGTCGCGCATGAGGCCGGCCTCCTCCGCCACGGGGATGAAGGTCATGGGGAGCACCGTGCCGCGCGCCGGGTCGTTCCAGCGCACCAGCGCCTCCACCTGCGAGACGTGGCCCGTCACGACGTCGAGGATGGGCTGGTAGTGCAGCTCGAACTCGCGGTTGCGGATGGCGCGCCGCAGCGCGGTCTCCAGCCCCAGGCGCTGGTCGCGGCGCTGCGCGAGCGCGCGCGAGAAGGCGCGCCAGCTGTTGCGGCCCAGCTCCTTCGCGTGGTACATCGCCGCGTCGGCGTTCTTGAGGAGGGTCTCCGCGTCCGCGCCGTCCTCGGGGTAGAGCGCGTAGCCGAGGCTCCCGCTCACCTGCACGTCGTGGCCCTCGATGGCGAAGGGGCGCAGCACCTCGTCCAGCACCTTCTGCGCCACGCGGTCGGGGCCGCCGTCGCCCTCGAGGTCCTCCAGCACGATCACGAACTCGTCGCCGGAGATGCGCACCAGCAGGTCGCTCTGGCGCAGCGCCGCGCGCAGGCGCCGGGACAGGACCTTCAGCAGTTCGTCGCCCACGCGATGGCCCAGCGTGTCGTTCACGTCCTTGAAGTGGTCGAGGTCGAGGAAGACCACGCCCACGCCGTGGCCGGAGCGCTGCGCGCGCGCGAGCGCGGCGGAGAGCCGGTCGTTCAGCACCAGCCGGTTGGGCAGGCCCGTGAGCCCGTCGTGCGTGGCCATGTACTGCAGCCGCTCCTCGGCCTGGATGCGGGTGGAGACGTCCTGGGCGAACGAAAGGATGGAAACGAGGCGGCCCCCGGAATCGCGAAGCGCGGAGTTGTGCCACTCCACCCAGATGACCGAGCCGTCCTTGCGGTAGTTTCGATTGAGGTTCGTGGCCTGCGACTCGGGCCCGCGAATGAGGCGCCTGAACATCGCGTCCACGGCAGGCGCGTCCTCCTCGAACACGAGCCGCCAGTCCCCAAGCGCGCGCCCCAGGGCCTCGTCGGCGCTCCAGCCGAAGAAGGACGCGGCGTTGCCCGACCAGCGCACCACCCGCAGGTCGGGATCGAATTCGATCACGGCGAGGGGCGTGCCCTCCACGTGGGCCGACAGGACGGAGTGCGTGCGCCGCAGCTCCTCCTCGGCGGCCTTGCGCTCGTGGATGTCGCTCGTGGTGACGTAGCAGCCGATCACGGCGCCGGTGGGGTCGCGCCGCGGCGTGTAGCGGATGCTCATCCAGCGCGTGCGCCCGTCGGCGAAGTCGATCGGCCGCTCGACGGCCACCGTCTCGCCGGCGTAGACGCGGTCCAGGTACGGGTCGAGCAGGCGCCCGCGGTCCTCCCCCAGCACCTCGCGCGCCGTGCGGCCGATCACCTCGCCGGCCTCCTTCCCGACATAGTCGAGGAAGGCGTCGTTGGCGTAGCGGTAGCGCCGGTCCGCGTCCTGGTAGACCATCGGCGTGGGGATCGAGTCGATCACCTCGCGCAGCTCGCGCTCCTTCTCCGCGATCGAGGTCTGCGCCGTGATGAGGTCGTGGATGTCGTGCGACACGACGTAGAAGCCGAGGACGCGCCCGTCGGCGCCCTTGCGCGGCGTGAGCTTCACGCGCACCCAGCGCTTGCGCCCGCCCGAGCCCGCCCAGTCGATCTCGCGCTCGTAGGAGACGGCCTCGCCGGCGATCACGCGGTCGAACGACGGCTGCAGCAGCGCCATCTCCTGCGGGCCGTAGACGTCCTTCGGGAACTTGCCCAGCAGGAACTCGCGCGTGAACCCCCGCGTGGCGAGGAAGACGTTGTTCACGAAGGTGCAGCCGCGCTCGAGGTCGATGTAGACGATGGCCTCGGGGATGTTCTCGGCGAAGAAGCGCAGCTCCTCCTCGCGGGCGAGCAGCTGCTCCTGCGCGTCCTTGAGCTCCTGCACGTCGTGGCCCACCACGTACATGCCGCGCACGCGACCGTCGGGCCCGATGTCGGGCACCGAGCGCCCCAGCACCCAGCGCCGCTCGCCCGAGGGGAGCGAGAGCCGGCGCTCGTAGGTCATGGTCTCGCCCGCGAGCACGCGCTGCACGATGGGCGTGAGGGCCTCCGCGGCCTCCGCGCCCAGCACCTCGGCGGAGGTGCGGCCGATGACCTGCGCGGGCTCCAGCCCCCGGAACTGCGCGAAGGTGCGGTTCACGAACACGTAACGGCGCTGCGTGTCGAGGTAGGCGATCGCCACCGGCACGTTGTCGGTGAAGAGGCGCAGCTTCGCCTCCTGCTCCTCGACGCGCGCCTGGGCGAGCTTGATCTCGTGGATGTCGGTGCCCACCACGTAGTAGCCGGCGTAGGTCCCGTCCTCGCCGACGTGCGGCTCCAGGCGCACCTGGAACCAGCGCTGCTCGCCGCCCTCGGGCCCCGCGAGGCGCTCGTAGGAGCACGCCTCGCCGCGGCGCAGGCGCTCCATGAAGGGCGTGAAGTAGAGCGCCGCGGCCTCCTCGCCCAGCACCTCGGGGACGGTCCGGCCGATGATCCCGGCCGCCGGCATGCCGCGCACGCGCTCGAAGGTCTTGTTGGCGAATTCGTAGCGCCCGTCGCGGCCGACGAAGGCGATGGCCTCCGGGATGTTCTCGGCGTAGAAGCGCAGCTGGCGCTCCTGGCGCGCGAGCGCCTCGTTGAGGCGCCGGTCGTCGTCGATGTCGATCATCACGGAGAAGATCCCGTGGACCTTGCCGTCGATCGCGTCGGGCGTGAGGCGCACGCGCACCCAGCGCTGCTCGCCGCGGGCGTTGGTGCCCAGCCGCTCGTAGACGACCTGCTCGCCGGCGAGCGCGCGCGCCACGAGGGGTTCGACGCGACGCAGGACCTCGGGCGGGTAGATCTCGTCGAGGGTGCGACCCACGACATTGGCAGTGTTGATCTCCTGCGGCCAGTCCGGCCCCGGTGCGTTGGCGAAGCGGAAGCGGCGGTCGGCGCCGATGTAGGCCATCGGCACGCCGACGTTGTCCATGACGAGCTGCATCTCGCGCGATTTCGCGAGCAGGGACTCCTTGAGGCGGTGGTCCTCCTCGATGTCCATCAGGATCGCGAGGATGCCGCGCACGGTGCCGGTGTCGTCCCGGTCCGGGATCATGTGGCCGCGGATGTGGCGCGTCTCGCGGCCGGGCCACATCGCCTCGCGCTCGTAGGTGACCGCCTCGCCCGCGAGCGCCCGCTCCATCATCGGCCGGCTCTGCGCGAGGATCTTCGGCGGGGTGAGGTCGGCGATGTTGCGGCCGATCATCGCCTTCGGCGTGAGGCCGGCCCAGGCGGCGCTGTGGGCGTTGGCGAAGCGCACCACGCCCTCGCGGTCGATGTAGGTGACCGGGAAGCCGATCGTGTCGGTGATGAGCGAGAGCTGGCGCTCGCGCTGGGCGATGGCGTCCTGGGCGTCCTTGAGGTGCTGGATGTCCATGAGGACGACCGTCGCGGCGACGACGCCCGCCTCGGACCGCACCGGGATGTAGTGCAGGCGGATCCAGCGCCCCTTGGGCGGGCCGTGGCGGGCCTCGCGGTCGAAGGTGAGCGATTCGCCGGCGAGCGCCCGGTCGAGCGCGGTGCGCCGGCCGTCCGGCGGCGGCGGGCCGAAGACCTCCTCGACCGTGCGGCCGACCATGTCGGCGGCCCGGCGGTCGAAATAGCGCTCGTAGGCCTCGTTCAGGAAGCGGTAGCGGCGCTGCCGGTCGATGACGTAGGCCGGAAAGCCCAGGAGCGCGAGGCCGGGGCGAATCGACGCCAGGACGGGATCCAGGGAGTCGGCAGGGAGGCCGGGGGGCGTGGCCATGGTCGTTCTTGACTTGTTGCGAGCCAGTCTAGGGCAAGTCCTGCATTGTCCCAAGCCGTGGCGGTAAACTGCCACGGAATTGTCGGCAGCCACGGCGCCCATCGGCCGACAGGCGGCGCATTCTCCCGCACGAACGGCGGTTCCGGCGCCCGCGGTTGCACCTGTAATCCCGCTCCCCCAACCTCCCGATACCCCCCCATGAACCTCCACCGTCTCCTCCAGGAACGCGAGGCCGCCTCGCGCCCCGTCCGCGTCGTGCTGATCGGCGCGGGCAAGTTCGGCTCCATGTACCTCTCGCAGGCGCGGCGCACGCCCGGCATCCACCTGCTGGCGGTGGCGGACCTCGACCCCGCTCGCGCCCGCGCCTCGCTCGTGCGCACGGGCTGGAGCGAGGCGCTCCTCGGCGCGAAATCGCCGGACGCCGCGGCGAAGGACCGCACCACCTGCCTCACCGACGACGCGGCGGCGGCCATCGCGCACCCCGCGACCGAGGTGGTGATCGACGCGACGGGGAGCCCCGCCGCGGGCGTGCGCCACGTGCTCGCGTGCTGCGCGGCCGGCAAGCACATCGTGATGGTGAACGTGGAGGCCGACGCGCTCGCCGGCCCCCTGCTCGCGCGCAAGGCCCGCGAGGCCGGCATCGTCTACTCGCTCGCCTACGGCGACCAGCCGGCGCTCATCTGCGAGCAGGTGGACTGGGCGCGCGCCGCCGGCTTCGAGGTGATCGCGGCCGGCAAGGGCACCAAGTACCTGCCGGCCTACCACGCCTCCACCCCCGAGACGGTGTGGGGCCACTACGGCTTCTCGCCGGACATGGTGGCCAGGGGCGACTTCAACGCGCAGATGTTCAACTCCTTCCTCGACGGCACCAAGAGCGCGATCGAGATGGCGGCGGTGGCCAATGCCACGGGCCTGCAGGCCGCGCCCGGGGGGCTGGAGTTCCCGCCCTGCGGCGTGGACGACCTCGCGCGCGTGCTGCGGCCGAAGTCCGAGGGCGGCCACCTGCACCACCGCGGGCAGGTGGAGGTGATCTCGAGCGTCGAGCGCGACGGCCGGCCCGTCTTCCGCGACCTGCGCTGGGGCGTGTACGTGACCTTCGCCGCCGGCCACGAGTACGTGCGCAAGTGCTTCCAGGAGTACGGCATCGTCACCGACCCCTCGGGCGAGTACGCGGCCATGTACAAGCCCAGCCACCTCATCGGGCTGGAGCTGGGGATCAGCGTGGCGAGCGTCGCGCTGCGCAAGGAGGCCACGGGCGCAGCCACGGGCTTCCGCGCCGACTGCGTGGCCACGGCCAAGCGCGACCTCCGGGCGGGCGAGACGCTCGACGGCGAGGGCGGCTACACCGTGTACGGCAAGCTCATGCCGGCCTCCGCGTCGCTCGCGGCGGGCGGGCTCCCCATCGGGCTCGCGCACAAGGTGAAGCTGGTGCGGGACGTGGCCGCCGGGCGGCCGGTCGCGTGGGACGACGTGGCGATCGACGGGTCTTCCGAGGCCGCGCGCATCCGCCGCGAGATGGAAGCCGGGGGCGCCGACGCATGAAGAAGGCGACGAAGCTCGTCCACGGCGGGCGCCACGCGGCAAACCCGCCCAAGACGGTGAACCTGCCGATCGCGCGGGCTTCCACCGTGCTGTTCGATTCCCTCGGCGAGCTGGCCGAGACGCAGAAGCGCTTCGACGCGGGCGAGCCCATCGCCACCTACGGCATCGTCAACATGCCGCAGCGAAACGCCTTCGAGGAGCTGGTGTGCGGGCTGGAGGGCGGCCACCGCGCGGTGACGGTGCCCTCGGGCCTCGCCGCGGTGGCGGTGGCGATCATGGCGGCGGCGAAGGCGGGCGACCACGTGCTGATGGTCGACTCCGTCTACGGCCCCTCGCGCACCTTCTGCGACCGCACGCTCGCGCGCTTCGGGGTGGAGACCAGCTACTACGACCCGCTGGCCTCGGGCGAAGCCGTTGGCGCGCTCATGAAGCCGAACACGAAGGTGGTCTACGTGGAGAGCCCGGGCTCGCTCACCTTCGAGGTGCAGGACGTCCCGGCCATCTGCCGCGCCGCGCACGCGAAGGGCGCGCTCGTCATCGCCGACAACGCGTGGGCGACGGGGCTGCTCTGCCCGGTGATGGAGCACGGCGTCGACCTCGTCGTGCAGCCGGCGACCAAGTACCTCGGCGGGCACTCCGACGTGATCCTGGGCGCCGTGGTCGCCAACGAGCGCGCTTGGCCGATGCTGCACGAGACCTGCCGCGACCTCGGCCAGACGGCGAGCCCGGACGACATCTACCTCATGGTGCGCGGCATGCGCACGCTCGCCCTGCGGCTGGAGCGGCAGGGCGCGGCGGGCCTCGAGATCGCGCGGTGGCTCGCGAAGCGCCCCGAGGTGAGGCGCGTGCTGCACCCGGCGCTCGAGAGCGACCCCGGCCACGCGCTGTGGAAGCGCGACTTCAAGGGGGCGTCCGGCCTCTTCGGCGTGGAGCTGCAGCCCTGCTCGAAGGAGCAGGTGGCGGCCCTCATGGACCACTGCGAGCACTTCGGCATCGGCTACAGCTGGGGCGGGTTCGAGAGCCTCATCATCCCCGCGAACCTGCGCCACGGGCGCAAGGTGCGGCCCTGGGACGGCGGCCCGCTCATCCGGCTGCACATCGGGCTGGAGGACCCCGCGGACCTCATGGCGGACCTCGACGTCGCCTTCGCGCGCTGGCGGGCGGCCGCCTGATGCACGCGACGCCCGAGATCCGCGAGGCGCTGGAACGCGCCGTGATGGACGCGACGCGCGCCGGCTGGACGCTCACCGCCACCGAGCCCGTCTCGGGCGGCTGCATCCACACGGCGATTTGCCTGAAGGGCGAGGACGCCTCGGGGAAGACGAAGCACTTCGCGAAGCTGGCGCCCATCGAGCGCGCGCCGATGCTCGCGGCGGAAGCCGACGGGCTCGCGGCGCTGCGGGCGGCCGGGTGCGTGCGCGTGCCGGGCGTCGTCGCCCGCGGCGACGATGGCGAGACGGGCTGGCTCATCCTCGAATGGCTGGAGTTGTCCGGTTTGGGCCCCGCTTCCGGCGCGCGGCTGGGCGCGGCGCTCGCGGCCCAGCACCGCATCCCGCAAGCGAAGTTCGGGTGGGAAATGGACAACTTCATCGGGTCTTCCCCGCAGGCCAACGGCTGGGGCGAGGACTGGCTCGCGTTCTGGCGCGACAAGCGCATCCACGCGCAACTGCGCATGGCGATGCGGAACCGCTACCCCTCGAAGATGATCGACCGCGGCGAGCGGCTGCTGGCGGACTGCGAGGCCTTCTTCCGCACGCACCGGCCCGCGGCCTCGCTCCTGCACGGCGACCTGTGGGGCGGCAACGCGGCGTCGCTCGCCGACGGCACGCCCGTGGTGTTCGACCCGGCCGTCTACTGCGGCGACCGCGAGGCGGACCTCGCGATGACGGAGCTCTTCGGCGGCTTCCCGAAGGATTTCCACGCGGCCTACCGCAACGCCTGGCCGCTGGACGAGGGCTACGCGGTGCGGCGCGACTTCTACAACCTGTACCACGTGCTCAACCACGCGAACCTCTTCGCGGGCGGCTACGTGGAGCAATCGACGCGGCTCATCGAGAGGCTCGTCGCGGAGATCCGCTGACCATGGAGTTGCTCATCTACCTGCTCTATCCCCTGCGGCTCTTCGCGTTCAGGCCGTGGCTCACCGCGCCGGTGGCCCTCGTCTTCACGGTACTCGTCTTCAACAAGCGGTTCGGCGCCGGCAGCCGCGTGCTTTTCGGGCTTGCGGCGCTCTCCTGGTGGGCCTTCACGGCCATCGAGGCCATCACGCCGGTTCAGGCCAACATCCGGATCGACCTCTTCATCCTGGGCTGGATCTACATGGGAACGCTTGTCGCGGGCGCGGTCGCGGCCATCCGCGGCTGGCCCCGGGGGGGCGGCCGGGCGGGGGACTGACCGCCCCATGCGGCTCGGCATAGCGAAGTGGGCCTTGGGACCCCTGCTCCTGGTGCAGGGCCGGCGCGTGCGGCGCGAGACCCCCGTGCTGCCGGAGCCGGACGGGCCTCGCGAGGGCGTGGCGGGCGAGGGCCCCGCCTTGCGCCTGCTCGTGCTGGGCGATTCCGCAGGCGCGGGCGTGGGCGCCGGCTCGCAGGAGGAGGCGCTCACGGGGCGCATCGTCGCCGCGCTTCGCGACCGCTTCCGGGTGGAGTACCGGCTCATCGCGCGCTCGGGCGCCTCGACGGCCTCCACGATCCGCCACCTGGAGCGTCTCGAGCCGTTCGCCGTGGACGCGGTCGTGACCTCGCTGGGCGTGAACGACGTCACAGGAGACGTGAGCGTGGCGAGTTTCCTCGAGACGCAGTGCCAGCTGCACGAGCTGCTGCGCGCGAAGCTCGGCGCCCGGCTCATCCTCGCTTCCGGCATCCCCCCGATGGATCGCTTCCCCGCGCTGCCGCAGCCGCTTCGCTGGTACCTTGGCGCGCGCGCCCGAGAACTGGATCGCGCCCTTGCGGCCGCCTTGCCCGACGGCCGCGGCGCGGAGTACCTTGCGGTCGCCGGCGAGCTCGACGCGGGGCACATGGCCGCCGACGGCTTCCACCCCGGGCCGGCCGTGTACGCGGCGTGGGGCACGGCCGCCGCCGGCCGCATCGCCCAGGCGTTCGATCGCACGGGGAAGGCGTGACCGCGGGCCGCCAATCGCAGGCCAAGGAGAAGAACGATGGTGCGAGTGACCGTGCTGTACCCGAACACCCCCGGCAGCCGCTTCGACATGGACTACTACGTCCGCAAGCACTGCCCGATGGTGATGGAGCGGCTCGGCGCCGCCTGCAAGGGCTTCGGCGTCGAGGAGGGCGCGGCGGGCATCATGCCGCCCGGCAAGGCCGCGTACCGGACGACGGCGTGGTTCCTGTTCGACTCGATGGAGAGCTTCCAGGCCGCGTTCGGGCCGCACGCGGAGGAGATCACGGGCGACATCCCCAACTACACGGACCTGCAGCCGGTGATCCAGGCGGGGGTGGTGCGGGCCTGAGCCTCAGCGGTCCAACGGGCTCACGACACCGCGCCCGCCACGGTTGAGGACGTGCGTGTAGATCATGGTCGTGCTCACGTCCTTGTGGCCGAGAAGCTCCTGCACGGTGCGGATGTCGTAGCCCGCCTCCATGAGGTGGGTCGCGAAGGAATGGCGAAAGGTGTGCGAGGAGACGGGCTTGGCGATCCCCGCCCGGTACGCGGCCCGCTTCACGGCGCGCTGGAACGTCTGGTCGAAGGCGTGATGCCGGCGAAGGACGCCGCTTCGCGGATCGCGCGCCAGCCGGGCCTGCGGAAACACCCAGTGCCAGCCCCATTCGGTGCCGGCGCCCGGCTTCTTTCGCTCGAGCGCGCCGGGAAGCTCGACGCCCGGAACGCCGGCGGCCCGGTCTGCGCGGTGGAGGGTGCGCACGCGCTCGAGGTGCGCCGACATCGGCTCCACCAGCGAGGCCGGGAACATCGTGATGCGGTCCTTGCCGCCCTTGCCCTCGCGGACGACGACCTCGCGGCGGGCGAGATCCACGTCCTTCACGCGCAGGCGCAGGCACTCCATCATCCGCAGCCCCGTGCCGTACATGAGGCGCGCCATCAGCGCGTGGGTGCCGTCGAGGTTGGCGAGAAGCGCGTGCACCTCCTGGCGCGTGAGGACCACGGGAAGCCTGCGCGGCCGCTTCGCGCGCGCGATCCCGGACATCCAGGGGAGCTCGACGGCCAGCACCGCCCTGTAGAGGAAGAGGACCGCGGCCAGCGCCTGGTTCTGGGTCGCGGCGGCGACGTGGCCCTCGTTGGCGAGCGAGGAGAGGAAGGCCGTGACCTCAGCGGCGCCCATCTCGCGCGGGTGGCGCCGGCCGTGGAAGAGCACGAATCGCCGGATCCAGTGGACGTACGCCTCCTCCGTGCGGCGGCTGTAGTGGCGGGCCCGGATCACCCGGCGGACCTCCTCCAGCAGGCGGGGAGGGCGCGGCGGGCCGGGTGACGAATAATCCTGCGGGGGTGGGGCTTCGGCCATTTGCGTTATCGGACAGTTCGATGACTTTTCGAACGCCGATCAGGGACTTCCGGTTGACCGGTTTCCCGCCCGGGAACAGAATTGACGCGTTATCAATCAGCGGGCTTGGCTTATCGGTGGTTATGACCCCGAACGCCTGTCGCCCCAATACTAGTTAGAGGTCATTTGAACCGGCGCGGTGACATCTGTGAGTGAGGATACGGCAAGGGGCTTCGTCTCGATCGTGGCCATCGTTTGTCTGATCGGCGCAGTTGCATCGATCGTGCGTGCTTGGCCCGAAGTTGGCGGCTATCCAGTTCTTCTGGGAATCGGGGCAGTGATTTTCGGTTCGGTCGCCAAGTTCGCGTCGGCAGACACCTGTCGTGGTATTTGCACGGTGTGCTCTCTGGGCGTCTGGAGATAACGGCAAATGACCTCTAACAATGCGTCCGAGCGGCCCGTGAGCCATTGTGGGCCGCGTCTGACCGCGGCCGAGGCATCGTGCCCGGCCGCTCAACTCAATCGTTAGAGGGCATATGGGCACCGCGGACTGGATGACCTTCTTCGTACTAGGTTGGGGTCTCCCATTCACGGCTTACGTTGTTGCCCAGGTGCTAGCGCTATTCCGCCTGCGCGGCAGCATGAGATGGGCTGCCTTTGTGCCTGTGTTGCCGATGGTGTGGGTTGCATACATCACGGCGGACGCATGGGCGGCACAAAGCAACATCTGGCCAATCATCTTGATATTTGCCTCTCCGGTGGCGCTTGCATATGTCGCTTTGGTCGCGTTGGTGGCAAGACTCAAGGCTCGAGCTAGCGTCCCGGGTCAAGCAGCGGGAGCAACGTAGTGTTGAGAAACATGCCCTCTAACAATGCGTCCGAGCGGGCCGTGGAAGATCGTGGGCCGCGTCTGACCGCGGCAAGGCCATCGTGGCCGGCCGCTCAACTCAATCGTTAGGCGTCATGAGAAAGCGCAGCGCCATCTTGCTATGCATCGTGATGTTTGCCGCAGGTGCAAGCGCCGGTGCGTGGTACTCGTCACGTTCCCTTGGCGCGCTTCTTCATGAAATCGTGCCCGCGCCATCCACTGTGTCGATTTATCTCGCTGTCCGCACCTTGGAAGCGCTTAGGCTGAACGAAGTGCAGGCGGCCATTGAAACACTTGAACGCAGAGTTGACGCCGAGGTGCTGGCGCTTGATGCGGCAGAGGGCGTGCCAAACACATCTGCCGGAGCAATGACTTTCGCAGCCGTCTACCGCGGCAAGCATCCTCGCAATTCTGGTGATCCCCAATATGATCAAAGCGTCGCTCGAGTGCTCAAACAATTCGAAAGGAAATGAAGTGACGCCTAACAAATCGTTCGAGCGGCCGTGTGGCGTGGGTGGGCCGCGTCTGGCCGCGGCCGAGGCATCGTGCCCGGCCGCTCAACTTCATCGTTAGGGTGCAGGATGCGCCAGGGAAGTAGACACGTCTTCACAGTTGGGATGTTACTGGCCCTGCTTAGTTGCGGCTCCGAGACGCAAGATTTGACACGCCGGTACGTGACCGACGAGTACATTCGCAAGCAGCGCGACTGCGAGTCTCGCGCGCCACCTGACGCGAAGGGGTTTTGGGGAAAGAGCGATCTCGGGCCGCCAATCCAGAACTTCAATGAGCCGATGGAGTGGAGGACTCAGCGGCTCTATCTTGGTGACACCTGCTATTTCGCCGTCGCTGGGCCCTACTACAAGATTGGCGATAGAAGTGATAAGCCCTTGAGCTTTTCCATCGACGTAGAAGTTCGCGTGGCGGAATCTTCAGCGCCAGCAGGGACTTCATCCCTCGTGCTGTTTAGTCGCACCTTTCGGTCTAATGAACTACCGCGAGACTTTGAGCGACTCTACATCGGGGATATCGTTACCTACAGCGAATCTGATCGCATAGTGCGTTTCCAAGTTGGAGATCACAGTCATGAATATCGACTGCCTGCACCCTAACAACACGTTCGAGCGGCCGTGTGGTGTCGGGGGGCCGCGCCTGGCCGCGGCATCGGCATCGTGCCCGGCCGCTCAACTCAATCGTTAGACCGCATTCGAGAGAAGTCGAGAGGGAGGTTACACGCCGTCACTGCATTCAGATCCTCGTGGCTGGGCCAGCAGCATGGTGAAGACATGGCCGAGGCTCGGTACCAGTGGCGACGCTCCACATTGCGTTCATCTGGTTCGCGGTCTACATGGCCGACTCAGGGTCTCGTGACCATAGCGTCTTTGTGAGCATCGCCTTAATGCAGGTGTTTCTTCTCTATGCACTCCGCCGACTCTACTTCGATGGTCAGTCCAAAGGGTGTGGGTTCGAATGCGGCCTAACCATTCGTTCGAGCGGCCCGAGGTAATCGTGGGGTCAAGTGTCTGAGTCAGCGGCAACGCGGTCGTGGCCGGCCGCTCACCTAATCGTTAGTCATCAACACAGAAGCACCGTGCCAATGGAGCCTTCCGGAAAAGCGAATCACCCGCCGAAATGTTCCGTGCGCACACTTCGCGTGGATCGTTCGCTGGCCGAGACGCTGCTGAGGGGTTCACCCTTGACGAAGTAGCGTACGTTCCCTTCAATGAACTCGTCCGGTTCCGGGGCTGGACGGACGAGGCCGCTACATCGCTGCGGAATCTCGCTCGGATGTACTTGCTCAACGACGCCACTGGAGGCTGAGCGCCATCAAATGAAGGTGTTGATGACTAACAACGCGCTCCAGCGGAACGTGAATCATCGTGGCCACCCCGTGCTCGCGATAGATTGCGCGCTCGCCGGGGTGGAATGGGCATCGTGCCCGTCCGCTGAGCTAGGTCGTTAGCTTGCATGTTTGACAGCGTCGAAGGTGGAATCGTCCCTGTTTGCCTGTTGGCAGGCGCCGCAGCATTTACCTCATACTTGCGCTTCACCGTGGCGGCTGTGTTGGCGTCAACGCGGCGGTCGTAATGGATACGGGTGGTTCTGTACCGCAGCTCATCGTCCCGCAACAGGGCGGCGACTCGTTGAGACCGTGGGATCTTATTTGCCACCATATTGTCAATGTTCGCGGTGCCTTTCGTTGCCATCGTGGTGGTACTCGTGGCCAGGCGCCTCCGAACTAGGAGAGAACATGCAAGCTAACAACGCGTTCGAACGGATGAACTGCCACGCCTCCGGCTCGGCCGTCCGCCGTTCAACTCAGTCGTTAGATGGCATTCGAATGAGCAGCGCCATGCGCCCAGAAGAAATTGCGGAACTCCAAGCCATGTCGTCCCGGCTAGAGAGGGAACTCGATGCACTGACCCAGGCGCAACGAGCTGGAGTCATACAGCGCCTTCGCAGATGTCTTGGCGCCGGCGAAGTGTTCTCGGCCGACGACGAACGAGTCAGTTCCCTTTGGGAGTCGGGGCGCATTGGCGTAGGCGAGTTTCTCCATCATTTCGGTGAGAGGGTCGGCCGTCTCGGTCCGAATGACGCGAATGCCATCTAACAATGCGTTCAAGCGGTCCGTGGAGCATCGTGGGCCGCGTCTGGCCGCGGCCGAGGCATCGTGCCCGGCCGCTCAACTCAATCGTTAGAGGTCACAGACATCGTGCCGTGGTTAACGCCATCTAAGCGCAGACACATTCGCATGGCCATTGCCATATACGGCGCGTGGGCGTTTGCTTGGGTCGTCTACGGAGCGTTCTGCACAGAGGCCCAAATTGGCGCTCATCTCGTACTTACCTGACCGGGATCCCACTGTCATTTGCGTCTTGGTATCTGCCACATGCCTCAATGCTCGCCATCGTCGTCGCAGCGGGGCTTGGTCTTCTGCAATGGGCTCTTTGTGACAGCCTGGTTAAGGGAACACCTCCGGTCGTCCTCTCTCCGAGCAAGGAGGCGAAAAGTGACCCTAACAATCGCTCGAGCGGCCGCGTGGTGTCGGCGGGCCGTGGCCTGACCGCGGCCGCGCATCGTGGCCGGCCGCTCAACTTCATCGTTAGGTGGAATGGAACGCGACGCACCAGACTCAACGAAGGCCATTCGGTTCATCTGTGGCTTTCTGTTTGGCGTTCTCATCACCGCTTCGGCAACAGTGTCGACGCTCATGGACGCCGGTGTTCTGTTTGCGGCCGTCGTCGCCGCAGTGGGCGTCGTGTTCGGAGTCGCGGCAGTTTCGCTGGGTGATGCGTTCTGGCATCGATTTGCGAAGTGGCCTTGGTGGTAATTCAATGAGCGAGCGCAAATCCCGGCGAAACGGTCTGCGTCGTCGGCGGCTTGCGGCTGACGTTCCACCTAACAATACGTCCGAGCGGTCCGTGTGGCATGGTGGGCCGCGTCTGCCCGCGGCAAGGTCATCGTGGCCGGCCGCTCAACCGAATCGTTAGGCATGACCCACAAAGCAGTGATGCGCGACCCGCATCGTAGATATCGGCTCCTGTGGGAGCGGCGGTTCTACTGGTCGGGGCGTGGGCGAAAGCATATGAGGCTGGCAATTGCACTGGCGAGCCAGCGTGAGATCACGTCGCGACAGACGCGACGGCGCATCCAGGGTCATTCTATTTTCGAGCACTCCGAAGTGCTGTCTTGTCGATGAGCATCTTCGTGTGCATGGAAGGTGCCAATGGTCTTGCTCAAGTCGAGGCTCCCGAAGCGCGTAATTGACCTCGCGATGGTGAGTGAGTACCAGAAGTGATGGGCCATGCCTGGTCAATGCGTCCGAGCGGGCCGAACACCGTGGCCGCGTCTGCCGCGGCACGGTCATCGTGGCCGGCCGCTCAACTCAATCGTTAGAGTCGCTTCCTGATGACGTCTGACACTCCTACGACCTACCTCCATGGCCCTGTCTTTCGTCGCCATTACTCCCTTGTGGTATCTGCGCCCATTGTCGTTCACGGCGCCAATACGGCAAGCACTCAAGCCCTGCACAGAACCAGTTCCCTTGCTGGGTGACGGCGCTCACGGTTGCGGGCATCACTTGTTGTGGGCATCGATAGTGCTGGAGGTGGGACAACCCACCTCTAACAATTCGTTCGAGCGGCCGTATAGCGTAGGTGGGCCGCGTCTGGCCGCGGCCGAAGCATTGTGGCCGGCCGCTCAACTCGATCGTTAGATGGCATTCGAATGAGCAGCGCCATGCGCCCAGAAGAAATTGCGGAACTCCAAGCCATGTCGTCCCGGCTAGAGAGGGAACTCGATGCACTGACCCAGGCGCAACGAGCTGGAGTCATACAGCGCCTTCGCAGATGTCTTGGCGCCGGCGAAGTGTTCTCGGCCGACGACGAACGAGTCAGTTCCCTTTGGGAGTCGGGGCGCATTGGCGTAGGCGAGTTTCTCCATCATTTCGGTGAGAGGGTCGGCCGTCTCGGTCCGAATGACGCGAATGCCATCTACCGCGTTCAAGCGGTCCGTGGAGCATCGTGGGCCGCGTCTGGCCGCGGCCGAGGCATCGTGCCCGGCCGCTCAACTCAATCGTTAGACCGCATCTGAGAGAAGTCGAGAGGGAGGTTACAGCGCCGTCACTGCATTCAGATCCTCGTGGCTGGGCTGGCAGCATGGTGAAGCATGGCGGCCGAGCTCGTACTCATGGCGAGACGCTCCACATTGCGTTCATCTGGTTCGCGGTCTACATGGCGGCCGACTCAGGTCTCGTAGCGGACTTATAGCGTCTTTGTATATCGCCTAATGCAGGTGTTTCTTCTTATGCACTCCGCCGACTCTACTTCGATGGTCAGTCCAAAGGGGGTGGTTCGAATGCGGCCTAACCATTCGTTCGAGCGGCCCGGGAGGCATCGTGGGCCGCGTCTGGCCGCGGCAACGCGGTCGTGGCCGGCCGCTCAACTTAATCGTTAGACCTCACCAGAGAGGTGCTCATGGATGCAGCAGTCGCAGCTCTCGTTGGCGCAGCAATTGGCGCTATCGGATCGGTCGGCGGGGTATGGCTACAGCAACGCCACCAGACGCGAAGGGACAGGCTAAAGATCGCCGCAGATCTCGGTCTTGCTGATCACAATTCGGCAGTCGAGCTTGCCAAGCTAAATCATGGTGGTGGCTACATTGCGCCAGTCTCTGCCTACGTGATGTATCACGTCAGAATCCTCGACGTGCTCGCGGAGGGGGATGTAACGCCGAAGCACATTCAGGACATTGCTGAGAAGCAGTCGGAAATCCTAAAGGCTATGCCCCGGCCAAAGGAAGGTCGGTGAGGTCTAACAATACGTTCGAGCGGCCGCGAGGCGTCGGTGGGCCGCGTCTGGCCGCGGCAGGGCCATCGTGGCCGACCGCTCAACTCAATCGTTAGCTCTCACGGAGGCCGCTGTGACAGCACAACCGTGGTGGACTCTTGCCGGCGTCGTCATCGGCTTTTCGCTTGGTGAGGGCACGCGGTACGCGCGGTACCGCTGGGACATCCACCGCAATAAACGACTTGTCCGAGAAGAGCTCAAATCCGCGCTTGCGCAGCTTCCTCAAAAGAAGGAGATCCTGGTCAAAGCAAAGTCCTCCCTGGGGAGGAAGGGGACGCTGGATATGCAGTCGGTTCATGTGAACACGAATGGCTACAGCGCCGTTCTCGAGGCGCTCTATCCCCATCTCACTCTTGTCGAGCGCAATTGTCTCCATGTGATCTACGAGCGTCTTCGAGTAGTGGACGCATTCATGGACTCATTTGAGCGAGACTTCCTTGAAGTCCTCCGCAACGCTCAGCTCTCTGATCCGTGGGACGGCTTTCAAGGACGCATTGATGATCAGCTTCGGTCGCTCGATGTTGTCGCTCAGCTGGCGAGCGCATATCTGGCTAGGCAGCCGATTGATGTATTCGGAGTGGAAAAGACGTGAGAGCTAACAGCGCGTTCGAGCGGCCGTGTAGCGTGGGTGGGCCGCGTCTGGCCGCGGCCGAGGCACCGTGCCCGGCCGCTCAACTCAATCGTTAGAGGTCACAGACATCGTGCCGTGGTTAACGCCATCTAAGCGCAGACACATTCGCATGGCCATTGCCATATACGGCGCGTGGGCGTTTGCTTGGGTCGTCTACGGAGCGTTCTGCAATGGTGAGGCCCAAATTGGCGCTCATCTCGTACTTACTCTGACCGGGATCCCACTGTCATTTGCGTCTTGGTATCTGCCACATGCCTCAATGCTCGCCATCGTCGTCGCAGCGGGGCTTGGTCTTCTGCAATGGGCTCTTGTGACAGCCTGGTTAAGTGGAACACCTCCGGTCGTCCTCTCCTCGAGCAAGGAGGCGAAAAGTGACCTCTAACAAATCGTTCGAGCGGCCGCGTGGTGTCGGTGGGCCGCGTCTGACCGCGGCACGGTCATCGTGGCCGGCCGCTCAACTCAATCGTTAGAGGTCACGCAATGAGCGCCACCTCCGTGCGGACAGGATCGCTAGTCTCATCGCTGATATGTGCTGGCCTTGGCGTGCTAGGTGCGGCGGCCGGTGCCTTTTCCTGGATGACGTCTGGACACTCCTACGACCTACTCATGGCCCTGTCTTTCGTCGCCATTACTCCCTTGTGGTATCTGCGCCCATTGTCGTTCACGGCGCCAATACGGCAAGCACTCAAGCCCCGCACAGAACCAGTTCCCCGCTGGGTGACGGCGCTCACGGTTGCGGGCATCACTCTGTTGTGGGCATCGATAGTGCTGAGGTGGACAACGTGACCTCTAACAATTCGTTCGAGCGGCCGTATAGCGTAGGTGGGCCGCGTCTGGCCGCGGCCGAAGCATTGTGGCCGGCCGCTCAACTCGATCGTTAGCTTGCATGTTTGACAGCGTCGAAGGTGGAATCGTCCCTGTTTGCCTGTTGGCAGGCGCCGCAGCATTTGGCCTCTCATACTTGCGCTTCACCGTGGCGGCTGTGTTGGCGTCAATCGCGGCGGCAGTCGCAATTGGATACGGGTGGTTCTGGGTACCGCAGCTCATCGTCCCGCAACAGGGCGGCGACTCGTTGAGACCGTGGGATCTTATTGCCACCTCATACTGGTCAATGTTCGCGGTGCCCGTTGCCATCGTGGTGGTACTCGTGGCCAGGCGCCTCCGAACTAGGAGAGAACATGCAAGCTAACAACGCGTTCGAACGGACGAACTGGCGGCCCACGCCTCCGGCTCGGCCGTCCGCCGTTCAACTCAGTCGTTAGAAGTCATTGGAGGCGCCGTGGAAGTGACATTGCACTCCGTCATCACCTGTCCCGAATGTGGCGCCACTGCCACGGAAGAAATGCCCACTGACGCGTGCATCTTCTTCTACGAGTGCAAAGGGTGTCACAAGTTGCTGAAGCCTGTGGCAGGCGATTGCTGCGTCTTCTGTTCCTTTGGCAGCGTCAAATGTCCGCCAATCCAACTCGAGAAGGGTTGCTGTGCCTAGATCGGTGGCCAAATGACTTCTAACAAATCGTTCGAGCGGCAGTGTGGTGTTGGTGGGCCGCGTCTGGCCGCGGCCGAGGCATCGTGGCCGGCCGCTCAACTTCATCGTTAGAGGGCGATGACAAGCCCACGCGTCGTCTCAAGAGGTGTGATCATGAAGCTGTGGCCATTTCTGCTCGGCGCACTCATCGTCTGTTTCGTCGTGGCTGTCTCGCAGATATACGGGAGTGTATTCATTGACGGTGTCACCGTAGTTCATGACTACTGGAGCCTTATCGGTGGGGCCACTGCCTTGGGCTTTGGCATGGGGATTCTGATCACCTACCTTCTTCATCGCCGTCACAAGCGAGCGGCACATGAGGGTGGCAATGCAGAAGGGGAGTCGAGAAGTGCTTGATCATCGCCCCCTAACACCGCGTTCGAGCCGGCGGTGGACCATCGCGGGCCGCGTCTGTCCGCGGCAATTCGGCTGTGCCACGCCGCTCAACTAGGTCGTTAGACCGCATTCGAGAGAAGTCGAGAGGGAGGTTACATGCCGTCACTGCATTCAGATCCTCGTGGCTGGGCTGGCAGCATGGTGAAGACATGGCCGAGGCTCGTACTCATGGCGACGCTCCACATTGCGTTCATCTGGTTCGCGGTCTACATGGCGGCCGACTCAGGTCTTCGTAGCGGACTTATAGCGTCTTTGTATATCGCCTTAATGCAGGTGTTTCTTCTCTATGCACTCCGCCGACTCTACTTCGATGGTCAGTCCAAAGGGGTGGGTTCGAATGCGGCCTAACCATTCGTTCGAGCGGCCCGGGAGGCATCGTGGGCCGCGTCTGGCCGCGGCAACGCGGTCGTGGCCGGCCGCTCAACTTAATCGTTAGGAAGCATTCCGTGCAACGCGAACTTCAAGCGGTCAAGAAGAAGTACGCGGCATTGCTTCGGGCAGAGCGCAAGACGTTTCCCGACGCGAGGCAGCGGATAGATGCTCCCATTGCGCATGGGGTATACGTCATCTACAGCCCGCGCGGTGCAGTTCTCCACGTCGGACGAACCGTCACCGGAAAGCGTGGGCTTCGGCAACGACTCAACAACCACCTTCAAGGCCAATCCTCGTTCACGGCCGCCATGTTCAAGCGACAAGGGCATCTCTTGCGTGGGTCGTACTGCTATTCATTGGTTGAAGAGCCCAATGATAGGCGGCGTGCACTCCTCGAAGCGTACGCAGTTGGGCATCTATGCCCGCGGCATCTGGGAACGGGAAAGAATGCTTCCTAACAAATCGTTCGAGCGGCCGCGTAGCGTTTGTGGGCCGCGTCTGGCCGCGGCCGAGGCATTGTGGCCGGCCGCTCAACTTCATCGTTAGCCATGCGACACATCATTCTGCGAGCACTTGAGTTTGGGGCAAGCGGCGGAGTCGTCGTTGTCGCCGCGAATATCGTCGCGACGTTCACACAACTGCCCCAAGGTGATCTCCCAAGCACGCGCTTCTGGCTTACCCAGGGTGTCATTGCGGTGGCGGTCAGCATCGTGCTTGCCGCGGGTGCCTTTGCCGGGTTTGCGGCCACCCGGGCGCACGAAATAGACGCGCCGTCGGCGCTCGCGCTAGGCATTCTCGCCGGCCTGCCTGCGTTTCTGGTTGCATCGTCGTTGCTCGCTGAGCTTGGCCCCATTGGCGCAATTGGGGCTGCGCTCGGAGTTACGTCGCTCATTGCAGCAGTGGGCGGCGGCGGACTACGTGGGGCAAAGTCGCATGGCTAACAATGCGTCCGAGCGGGCCGTGAGGTGTCGGGGGCCGCGTCTCGCGCGGCAATGCGGTCGGTGCCCGGCCGCTCAACTCAATCGTTAGACAGCACCAGAGATGATCGCAATTGGAAGCGCCCATTCAAATTGAGCCGTATAACCCTGCATGGCCAGCGGCGTTTCTGGCAGAGAGTGAATTGCTGGGGCCAATTCTTGAGCGGTGGCTTGTTGGCCGCATCGAACACATTGGAAGCACCGCAGTGCCAGGGCTTTCCGCAAAGCCTGTTATCGACATCATGGCTCCGGTGAGCGACCTCGAGTCCTCGAGGCCAGCTTTGAGTGCGCTTCAAGCCGTTGGTTATTGCTACTACCCCTACAAGACCGAGGTGATGCATTGGCTGTGCAAGCCCGGCCCCGATCTTCGCACCCATCATCTACATCTGGTGCCGCTGAACAGTAGACTCTGGATCGAGCGCCTTGCCTTCCGAGATCTGCTGATCGCGGACCCTTCCCTGGCAAGGGACTACGCCGCACTGAAGCACCGCTTGGCCGCCGCACACCGTCACGATCGTGAACGCTATACCGACGAGAAGGGCCCGTTCATTGAAACTGCGCTTCGTGGAGCTGTTGGTGCTGTCTAACAATCCGTTCGAGCGGCCGTGTGGTGTTGGTGGGCCGCGTCTGGCCGCGGCCGAGGCATCGTGGCCGGCCGCTCAACTCGACCGTTAGGCACCATGAGCATCCGAGTGCGGAAGCACAACGCAAGAATGCGCAGAAGGAACTGGTGGCAGACTTACTTTTGGTCGCAGCACGAGTACTTGGCAAAGTTCGCCGTGCATAAGGCTGCTCATCGGGCAAAGGTCGCAAAGTTGGATGGCGAGCGCTCTTACTTTTTCTGGGACCAGGTTTGCCGACGAGCGGCGGCCTTTTGCAGACGAAAATACGGCCCCGTTCCTGAATTGCTTGTTCGTCGCCCTATCAGGCGCAACGTCTGGGCGCTCTCATCACCGGAGGTTAGTCGCTGGCTGCAAGTGCAATCGCCATACCTCAGGAGATTTGTTCGTTGAAGGTCGATGGGGCAATGATGGTGCGTGACTTCAACTTTGAAGTGCAACGCTGACTAGCAGCCATGTTGGCACTCCAGTGGGGTTTTGTATCCGAGTCTCTTCCGTGGCCTGGAATTGAGACAGTAGGCGATGTCGTTGCATTGCCGCTGCGTGAGCTTGGCCATGCTGGCTCCCTTGGGCAGGTACTGGCGAATGAGTCCATTGGTGTTCTCGTTGGTCCCGCGCTCCCAGGAGTGGTAGGGGGTCGCGAAGTAGAACGTCGTGCGGGTTCGTTGTTCGATGGCGGCGTAGTCGTGGAATTCGGTTCCGTTGTCGGCGGTGATCGTTTCGAACATTTCCGGTTTTGGGGTGACGATGCGCAGCACGCGGGCGTTCACCGATGCAGTTGTCCTGTTTGGCAGCTTGCCGATGATGACCAGGCCGGTCTTTCGCTCGACGAGGCTAAGGATGCAATCCTTGCTTCCTCGGCCCATCATGGTGTCGATTTCCCAATGGCCGAAGTGCTGGCGAGCCTCCACTGATGGTGGCCGCTGCGAGATGTGGCGCTTGCCGGCGAGGCGGCCTCGACTATCGTAGTGGCCATAGCCCTTGCGCCGTCGCTTCCGGGCGCAGCGCAGGTGGGTGTACAGGAACCCGCCTGATCTCTTGTCGCGCCACACGTGCCGGTAGATGGTCTCGTGGCTGATGGAAAATCCCAACTCGAGCGCCAGGCGCCCGGCGATCTGCTCGGGACTCCAGCGCCGCGCGAGCAAGGCGTCCACCTGGGCGAAGTCCTCGGGCGTGAACTGCTGGTTTCGCCGAGAGCGGGAACGGCGGCCGTTGGCCCTCTCCTGAGCCTTGTCGGCGCGATAGTGGCCGTCAGAGACGGAGCCGTTGCGCTTGAGTTCGCGGCCCACAGTGCTTCGATGGCATCCCAAGGCGACGGCAATGGCCGAATTCCGCAGTCCTTGCTTTCGCAGGGCGGCGAGCATATACCTCTGCCCAGAGGTGATCTGGCGGTACGTCATGGCGAAAGTCCTCTACTTGGCGGTGGAGAAACTTCGTCAGTATCGTCCGATCGCCTCGCCATTTCAGGGGGGCGTGTTGCACTTACTTTGTGAATTCGCGGTGCCTAACAACGCGTTCGAGCGGCCGTGTAGCGTTGACGGGCCGCGTCTGTCCGCGGCCGAGGCATTGTGGCCGGCCGCTCAACTCAATCGTTAGAGCGCACATGAGAGGCGTCACCCCACGGATGAACATCATCTCAAGGACCCTCTTGGCAGCAATGGTCGCTCTCGTACTGTGGGGGTGCGGCGATCGTGACCCGGGACCGCTTGCGGGAACCTGGCGCCTCAAGGGATCGTTCCCGATGAGCATTCACTTTCGAACTGGGGAATCCGAGGCGCTTGGGGTCATTGACAAGGTGTCGTATCAAGTCAAGGGCAACGACGTCGTCGTAACTTACGAAACTGGCATATCCAAAGGCAGCGCCATGCGATTCACGATGACCGGACCAAACAGCGCTCGCTCCGAGATGGGTGTACTAGTCCGTGTCAATTAGCTTAGTGCGCTCTAACAATGCGTTCGAGCTGTCCGTGCGCCATTGTGGGCCGCGTCTCGCGCGGCAAAGCGGTCGGCGTGCGGCCGCTCAACTAGATCGTTAGACCGCATGATTAGACCGTGCCCTGAATGCGCCGCCCCGCTTATTCGAATTGCCCTTGGCGAAACGGGGCAGGCCCGGCCGGACACGATCGCTGTAGAGATTGCAGCCGGACTCTTCGTAGTAATCGCGTACGTCCTTGGCGGCTGGCAGTTCGTCGTAGTTGCGGTTGTGCTGTCGGCCGTCGTGGCCTGGTACGCCGTATATCGCAAGGCATGTCGATTTCAGTGCACGCGCTGTCGAAAGATCTTCAGCTACGAAGCCATCGAGGGTTAAGAGCAGCCATGCGGTCTAACAATGCGTCCGAGCGGTCCGTGGGTCACTGTGGGCCGCGTCTTTCCGCGGCCGAGGCATCGTGCCCGGCCGCTCAACTCAATCGTTAGGCAGCACAACACACCTCATGTCGACCGCCATTCGCCAGATCGAGCTCTTTGATGCCTCGGCATTCCGTGCCTGCTTGGACTCTGTCGCACGAGAGCGAAAGTACCTCGCTCAGGTCGAAGCTCCGCCTCTTGAGCGCGTCCAGTCATTCGTCGCAGAGTCCGTCAAGAACGACGCTGCTCAGTTCGTTGCGATCGAGGACGGGGAACTGATAGGTTGGTGCGATGTATTTCCACACTGGGCCTATGCCCTGCAACATGTTGGCACGCTTGGAATGGGAGTACGAGAGGGCTATCGAGGTCGCGGCGTCGGCGAGCAACTTCTCCGCCAGACACTCAATCACGCCTTGAAGAAGGGCATCTACCGTGTCACGCTCGAGGCTCGTGCCGACAATCTTCGCGCAATTCGGCTCTACGAACGCGTCGGCTTCGTTCATGAGGGTATAGCGCGAGCGGCGCTTCGCTTTGATGGCTGCTTCTACGACGGTGTAAACATGGCTTTATTGCTGGGGCCAGCAAGTGCTGCCTAACATGTCGGTCAACCGGACGCGCCACGGCATGTCACCCTGGCCGCGAGGCGCTGTGTGCACATGTTCCGCCTCGCAGCCAGGGTGCCATGCCGTAGCGCGCCGGTTACCTCTACGTTAGGCAGCTTCCCGGGCAGCGGTGCCTTGACATGCCATATATGATATAGGCACAATATGGCATGTGGCGCATTGAGGAGCACCGTCGCGTTGACAAGCAGGTCGCGAGCGTGCCCGCGGACATCCTGAAGCGCTACGAGAAGTGGAAGGACATCGCAGCGATGTCCGGCCCAATGGGCCTTCGCCTTATCAAGGGCTTTCACGACGAGGCACTGGCTGGTGAGTGGAAAGGCCACCGATCATCCCGCCTGGGTGACCAGTGGCGTGTCATTTATCGCGTCGTAGCGGACGAGACGCTGTTCCAAGTGGCGTCAATCACCGCCCACGACTATCGGAGACCTTGATGAAGGACTACCGCCCCGCCAAGAAGCGAGCGACCGTGAGCGTCGGAGAGTCTGTTCGGATTCTCCGAGAGCTTCAGGAGCTGAGCCAGAATCAGCTCGCCGAGGCATCTGGTATCCCTCAAGCCACGATCTCCGCAATCGAAAACGACCGTGTTCGCTTGGGTGTCGAGCGCGCCAAGGTCTTGGCCCGTGCGCTGAAGTGCCACCCCGGAGTATTGGTTTTCCCGGGGTGGACGCACGAGGAAGCTGCCTAACAACGCGTTGGAGCGGCCCGTGAATCATCGTGGCGCAAACTCTTCGTGCGAATGGGCATCGCGCCCGACCGCTCAACGAGGCCGTTAGCAGTCATAGGGGACAGAGCCTATAATTTGGCCATGAGCAGCCTGTTCGACGACCTCGAGAAGCGAGCACGAGCCCTTTCCCGCGAGGAAAAGGCCGCGTTGGCGCGCGTTCTCATCGACGAGCTCGATCCTGTCAACGAACCGGGGGTGGACGAGCTTTGGCTCGAAGAAGCCCGCCGCAGATATGACGCCTATCGCCGGGGCGAGATGCCCTCCGTTCCAGGCGATGAGGCCATGGCCCGAGCCCGCAGCAGGCTTCGGTGATCGGCTACCGGCTCCTTCCTCCCGCGGAGGAAGAGATGACCGAGGCCGCGCTCTACTACGAGGCGGCGAGATCCGGGTTCGGGGACATCTTCCTTGATGACATACAGCACGCTATCGACGCGATCAGAGAGCGCCCGGAGATTGGCGCAAAGGTCGCGTACGGTTTCCGTCGCGTCCTGGTTCGCCGTTTTCCTTTCAGCATCGTCTACGCTGTCGAAGCGGAGGCCATCGTTGTCGTGGCCGTGTCCCACCAGCGTCGTCGCCCAGAGTACTGGAAAGCGCGCAAATGACTGCTAACGATTGAGTTGAGCGGCCGGCCACGATGACCGTGCCGCGGCCAGACGCGGCCCACGGTGTTCCACGGCCCGCTCGGACGCATTGTTAGGCATGGCCCATCCACTTCTGGTACTCACTCACCATCGCGAGGTCAATTACGCGCTTCGGGAGCCTCGACTTGAGCAAGACCATTGGCACGCTCCCATGCACACGAAGATGCTCATCGACAAGACGCTTCCGGAGTGCTCGAAAATAGAATGACCCTGGATTGCGCCGTCGCGTCTGTCGCGACGTGATCTCGCGCTGGCTCGCCAGTGCAATTGCCAGCCTCATATGCTTTCGCCCACGCCCCGACCAGTAGAACCGCCGCTCCCACAGGAGCCGATATCTACGATGCGGGTCGCGCATCACTGCTTTGTGGGTCATGCCTAACAATACGTTCGAGCTGACCGTGCGCCATCGTGGGCCGCGTCTTTCCGCGGCCGAGGCGTCGTGGCCGGCCGCTCAACTTCATCGTTAGAACGCTGCTCACGGAGGCATCATATGAGTCGTCTGGCGTCCAAGATCGAAGCCGCCAACGCGGCACTCCTCGCCAAGGGCGGCGTCGATGCTGTTGGCCAGTTTTTCGCCCCCGACTATGTCGCCCACGGCACCGGCAAAGGAATGGCCGGGCACGGTGCGATCCGAAGGTTTGTCGGCATGTATCGGCGCGCGTTCCCTGATCTTCGGTTCAAAGTCGAGATTCTCGTGGAGGCCAAGGATCGAGTTGCCTGGCACCGGACGATCCGGGCCACTCACAAGGGAGACTTCAAGGGCTTCCCGGCTTCTGGCCGTCGCATCGTGTGGCGCGACATGGTGATCAGTCGGTTCCGTGATGGTCTCATCGCGGAAGACTGGGTGATCACCGATCTCGCGGAACGTCTCCTGCTTGCGAGGAAGCGGTGACACGCATGGGTCGAGGACGGACTCTTGGATTGCCAGATAGCGCTGCCGTTCAGCGTTCCAACAACAGCATGCAGCGGACGGCCCTGCGCGCCGCCGCTGATGCTGGGCGTTAGAGCGAGGGCGCACAGGTTGACGCATATACGAAATGTATATACACGTGATCGATGTGATCCTCCTGGGACGAGAAGGAGCGACGTTCGAACCTGAAGGACCATGGGTTGGACTTCGTCGATGCTCCCGGAGTGTTCGAAGGTCCCACCTTCACGTTTGAGGATGATCGCTTTGCGTACGGAGAACGGCGATTCGTCACCTTGGGATTTCTGGCCGACATTGCTGTGTCAATCGTCCACCTCGAGTCTCCATCGCGCATCCACGTCATCTCATTTCGGAAGGCGACGCGCCATGAAGAAATCATCCTCCTCCAGAGCCTCGAGAACTGACTGGGCTCGGGTCCGCGCCACAAAGGAGCGGGACATCGTGACCTCGGCCGAGCATCCTGAAGCCGAGGTCAAGCACATCGCTCGTGGCATCGTGCGGCACGGGCTGCAGCCCGTTGGTCCGAAAACCTCGATTTCCCTTCGAATCGATGCGGACGTCCTCGAATGGTTCAAGTCCAAGGGCCCTGGCTACCAGACTCGAATGAACGCAGTGCTCCGGGCGTTCAAGGATGCCTCGCTCTAACAACGCGTTCGAGCGGCCGTGTGGTGTCGGTGGGCCGCGTCTGTCCGCGGCAAGGTCATCGTGGCCGGCCGCTCACCTCAATCGTCAGGCCTCATGAAACAGACCCGCAGCGCGTCAATGCTTCGGGACCATCGCAAGTCTCACCTTGGAGGCCGTCATGCCTGTTGTGCGCTACTTGGTCAACGACGTCGACGAGTCGCTTCCCTTCTACAAGGCGCTTGGCTTCAAGCTTGCGGACAGATGGGGACCACCCTTTGCCATCGTCAAGCGCAAGTCCTTGTCCATCTGGCTTAGCGGGCCCGGTACTTCCGCTCGCAAGAAGCTCAAGAGTGGAGCTGTCCCAGAACCGGGCGGCTGGAATCGCCTCGTGCTCGAGGTCAAAGACATAGAAGCCTCGGTCTCTGCCCTGTCAGCCCTTGGCGCAATCTTCCGAAGCAAGCCCATCTCCGGACCTGGAGGCAAACAAGTCTTGGTGGAAGACCCGTCCGGGAACCCGATAGAGCTGTTCCAACCTCGCTCCGGCGACGGTCAGGCCTAACCCTTCGCTCAGCCGGACCCGCTGCGGCAGGCCAACTTGGCCCGGCCCGGGGTCCACGGTACATTCTCCCAGGCCGGGCCAAGGCGTCCTGCCTCCGCGGGCCGGTTGGCCAAATCGTTGGGCATTGCCAATGGCAACCGCTTCTATTGAACAGCAAATTGCCGCACTACGACCGACAGTGGGATTTGCTGCGCAAATGCACAAGTGGTTCTTGCTTGGTGCGGCGGCGGGTGTTGTCGCTGCGATCGCTTTCTGGCATCCCGTTCCGTTAATGATTTCCTTCTTCCTTGCCGCCGTCGGATTTTCCGAGCAACGCGCCGGCCCCAATATCGTTGCTGCAATACATGCCTACGACTGCGACACCCCGACACTTGGGGAGGTTTCTGTATCCATCACCTGCTGGAGCGACGACAACCACTACCACGCCACTGTGCATGAACAAGGCCACCCCGACTGGAAATATGAATTCGTTCCTCAGAGCTGGCAGCCAGTTTCTCGTTGCTATCCCGCGAAAATCTGGCGAAGTCAAAGCAGGAAACAGCCAGTTCTCGCTGTTGTTGAGGATGGGATATTGATTCCCCGCTACGAACCGAAACCAGTCGAAGTGGCAGGCGTGAATTGAGTACATGCCTGACAATTGCCTCGAGAGGGACGCTCCGCCAGCAAGCGTCGCTTGCTGTCTCCGCGCCCCTCAAGCTAGACGTTTGGCCCCGCCCACCTCGCCATTGCCCGGGAGCGCTCGTGTTTGACCACGTCGTATTCGGAGTCCGCGACTATTCGGCAAGCAAGGCCTTCTTCGTCAAGGCACTCGAGCCTCTCGGCGTGACCGTGGTCTCGGAAGGTCCGCTCGGCATCGAGCTATGCCGCCCAGACAGCGAAGCGTCGCTTTGCATTCGCCTGCAACCGGAGCCGCATCCCGCTCATCTCCACCTGGCCTTCGCGGCCGGGAGTCGCCAGCAGGTCGACGCTTTCTACCGCGCCGCCCTGCAGGCAGGCGCCAAGGACAATGGAGCGCCCGGCCTGCGTCCGAACTACCACGCGAACTACTATGCCGCTTTTGTGATTGGTCCGGACGGGCACAACATTGAAGCGGTCTGCCAAGAGCCCGAGGCCTGACCCGTCGCTGCAATCGACAGCCGCCACCTGGCATCGGCATCCGTCGTCTGCGAGTGACCTCCAATCCTGGACGCTGCATGAAAGTATTTCGAGGACGCACCTTCAAGTCGGATCGCCCCTGGGGCGCGACGGAGATTGCCAATATGGGCGGCGTCACCACGCGCCTTCACTGGACGGACCAGCCATACAGATGGCACGTCAATGACGGGGAGGAGGTATTTGCCGTCCTCGATGGCCGGGTCGAGATGCGGTACCGGGACGCGGGCATCGAGCACAGCACCATCCTCGAGACGGGCGATGTGTTCCATGCCGCTGTCGGTGCGGAGCATGTCGCTCATCCCATCGGGGAAGCCAGGATTCTCGTGATCGAGCGTGAGGGCAGCGCCTGACAACCCATTCAGGCCCGCGCCGCTTCGCGGCGCGGCTTGGCTCGGGCGTCAGTCGACACAGGGCGGGCAACACGCATCTCGGGCGGAGGACACATTGGGACTTCTGACCTTCAGCATCAATGTCACCCTGGACGGCTGCGTCGACCACCGGGAAGGCATCGCCGACGACGAGACGCACGCCTTCTTCACCGCCCTCATGGACGAGGGCGGTGCCATGCTGTGGGGCCGCGTGACCTACGAGATGATGGAGAGCTACTGGCCAGCGGTCGCCCGTGGCGACGTGGCAGCACCGCCGGCGATGCGCGAGTGGGCGGCCAAGCTGGAGGCCAAGCCGAAGTATGTGGTGTCCTCGACGCGAAAGGACTTCCCCTGGACCAACAGCCACCCCATCGCCGGGGACTTGCGCACTGGCATTCGGCAGCTCAAGGACGCGACACCGGCCGGCGTGCTCCTCGGCAGCGGCAAGCTCGCGGCGGAGCTGGACCGGCTGGATCTGATCGACGAGTACAAGTTCCTCGTCCACCCCAGGATCGCCGGCCACGGCCCGACCTTGTACCAGGGCGGGCTCCCTTGCACGCGGCGGCTCGAGCTGGTCTCGGCGAAGCCGCTCCGCTGCGGCGCGGTCGCCATGCACTACCGGCGTGCGCGTTGATTCAGAGCGGCCCGATCGCGCCCAGCTCGCAGGCCAGCTCGAATCACTCCGGGTTCCCTGGAGACTCCCAAAGTCAGATCTGCTCGAGCGCCTTCATCGCATCTGCGGGGAGATCGATCTCCGCCACTGCGAGGTTCTCGCGGAGGTGCTCGACCCTCGACGTGCCAGGAATGAGTAGGACGTTCGGCGCCCGCCGAAGGAGCCACGCGAGGGCGACTTGCATCGGCGTGACGCCGAGCCTGCTCGCGACGCCCGAGAGCGCCGTCGATTGGAGCGGCGTGAAGCCGCCGAGCGGGAAGAACGGCACATAGGCGATGCCGTCGGCGGCGAGGCTATCGATGAGCGCGTCGTCGGCGCGGTGCGCGAGGTTGTAGTGGTTCTGCACGCAGACGATGGACGCTATCGCGCGACCTTCCTCCACTTGCTTGGCCGTGACGTTGCTGAGGCCGATGTGGCGAACCTTGCCCTCCCGCTGCAGATCGACGAGCGCCGCGAGCGGCGCTCGATGGAGCCCTCCGCCGGGCCCATCGCGTCGAACATGGCGCGCAGGTTCACGACGTCGAGCGCCTCGACCCCGAGGTTCCCGAGGTTCTCGTCGACTTGGCTCCGGATCGCGGCGGGGGACATCGCCGGGTCCCAGGAACCCTCCGGTCCGCGCTCGGCGCCGACCTTCGTGACGATGACCAGATCCTTCGGATAAGGACGCAGCGCCGCGCGAATGATCTGGTTCGTGACGTGCGGACCATACGCGTCGCTCGTGTCGATGTGATCCACGCCGCTCGCGACCGCCTCGCGTAGGACGGCGATCGCGGCGTCGCGATCCCGCGGCGGCCCCATCACGCCCGGTCCGGCGAGCTGC
>JAHCAK010000033.1 GCA_019634955.1 Burkholderiales bacterium | reverse complement strand
CGCCGGCGCCGCCCCGGCGGACGAGCCCGTCGCGATCCGCGGCTGGGTGCGCACCCGGCGCGATTCGAAGGCGGGCCTGTCCTTCGTGCACGTCTCCGACGGCTCGTGCTTCCATCCGGTGCAGGTGGTCGCCAACGGCACGCTCCCCAACTACGCGACCGAGGTCGCGCACCTCACGGCCGGCTGCGCGGTGGAGGCGGTGGGGCGCATCGTGCCGTCGCCCGCCAAGGGCCAGCCCTTCGAGATGCAGGCGGAGGCGATCCGCGTCGTGGGCCGCGTGGACGACCCCGACACCTATCCCATCCAGCCCAAGCCGCACACGATGGAGTTCCTGCGCGAGGTGGCCCACCTGCGCCCGCGCACCAACGTGATCGGCGCCTGCACGCGCGTGCGCCACACGCTCGCGATGGCCATCCACCGCTTCTTCCACGAGCGCGGCTTCGTGTGGGTGAACACGCCCATCATCACCGCGAGCGACGCCGAGGGCGCGGGCGAGCTCTTCCGCGTCTCCACGCTCGATCTCGCGAACCTGCCGCGCACCGCGGAGGGCAAGGTGGACTTCTCGAAGGACTTCTTCGGCAAGGAGGCCTTCCTCACCGTCTCGGGCCAGCTCAACGTCGAGAGCTACTGCCAGGCGCTCTCCAAGGTCTACACCTTCGGGCCGACCTTCCGCGCCGAGAACTCCAACACCAGCCGCCACCTCGCGGAATTCTGGATGATCGAGCCGGAGATCGCCTTCGCCGACCTCGCCGACGACGCCGACCTCGCCGAGGCGCTCCTCAAGCACGTCTTCCGGGCGGTGCTGGAGGAGCGGCCCGACGACATGGCGTTCTTCGAGGAGCGCATCGAGAAGGGCGTCATCGCGAAGCTCGAGTCCATGGTCGCCGCCGAGTTCGTGCGCATGGACTACACCGAGGCCATCAAGGCGCTCGAGGGCACCAAGCGCAAGTTCGAGTTCCCGGTGAAGTGGGGCATGGACCTCCAGAGCGAGCACGAGCGCTTCCTCGCCGAGGAGCACGTGGGCAAGCCCGTGATCCTCATGAACTACCCGAAGGAGATCAAGGCGTTCTACATGCGCCTCAACGAGGACGGGCGCACGGTCGCGGCGATGGACGTGCTCGCCCCCGGCATCGGCGAGATCATCGGCGGCAGCCAGCGCGAGGAGCGGCTCGACGTGCTGGACGCGCGCATCACCGCCGGCGGCCTCGACCCCGCCGCGTACGGCTGGTACCGGGATCTCCGCCGCTACGGCACCGTGCCGCACGCCGGCTTCGGCCTGGGTTTCGAGCGCACGGTCGCCTACGTGACGGGCCTCGCCAACGTGCGCGACGTGATCCCCTTCCCGCGGACGCCGGGCAACGCTCGCTTTTAGCGATGAACCTCGACCACCTTCGCCTTCAGCTCGACGCCCTGGAGCACCGGGCGGAGGACACGCGTGACCCCCTCGAGTGGCGCCGCATCATCGTCGAGTGCACGGCGCTGGAGCGCACCATCGTGACGGTCGAGGAGGACCTGCAGCGCAATCTCACGATGCTGGAGGCGATCCGCAAGCGCCTGCGGCGGCTGCGCGCGCGCGGCTAGGGGCGCCGCTACCAGATCCCGGCGGCGAGCCCCGCGGCGAGCGTGGCCCCCGTCGCCGCGCACCTTTCCAGGTCGGCCGCCACGATCGCCTTCGGCGCGAGGATGGCCTCCGGGGTCTGCGCATGCGTGATCACGAGCACGGGCTCGGCCGCCTTCCTCAGGCGAAGCCCCGTGGCGATGCGCTCGGCCTGGCGGATGGTGCCGGCGCCATCGGAACCCGCGCAGACGAGAAGCGCCCATGGGCGGCCGTTCACGCGGTCGAGGCAGGCGTAGTACGCGCGGTCGAGGAAGTCCTTCATGGGGCCCGCCATGGAGCCCAGGTGCTCCGGCGTGGCGAGCACGATCGCGTCGGCCGAAAGGAAATCCGCCGGGCCGGCCTGGGCGGCGTGAAGGCGCAGCACCTCGACCGCGTCGCCGGGCTCGAGCGCTTCCTGCGCGCCGCGCTCGGCGGCTTCCGCCATCTGGCGCGTGCCGCCGGTCGTCGAGCACCACACGATGAGGAGCCTCTTCACGCGGCCGATTATGCGGCAGAATGCGGCCTCTTCCCGACCCGGAGGCCGCGATGCAGCTCATCGGCATGCTCGATTCCCCGTACGTCCGCCGCGTGGCGATCTCGATGAAGCTCATGGGAATCCCCTTCGAGCACCAGTCGGTGTCCGTCTTCCGCAACTTCGACCGCTTCCGGGAGATCAACCCGGTGGTGAAGGCGCCCACGCTCGTCTGCGACGACGGCACGGTGCTCATGGATTCCACGCTTATCCTCGACTACCTCGAGGGGTTGGTGCCGCCGGAAAGGCGCCTCATGCCGCTTGGCGGGGACGCGCGGCGAGAGGCGCTCCGGATCACCGGGCTCGCGCTCGCCGCCTGCGACAAGGGCGTGTCGCTCGTCTACGAGCGCGAGCGGCGCCCGGCCGAGAAGTTCCACGAGCCGTGGTACGAGCGGTCGCTGGGGCAGGCGCTCGCGGCGTACTCGGCGCTCGAGGATGCCGCCGGCCGTGCGAGCCCGTGGTTGCAGGGCGCCGGCCCAAACGCCGCCGACGTCGTCACCGCGGTCGCGTGGCGCTTCGGGCAGTACTACAACGCCGAGCTCGTCCCGGCGTGGAAGTACCCGGCGCTGGTGCGCTTCGGGGCGCAGGCCGAGGCGCTGCCTGCCTTCGAGTCGACGCCGCCTCCCTGACGGGGCTTGAAGGCGGCGGGAACCGCCACGATGTTCCCGGGGTCCATCCCCCGGAATGCACCCCATGAAGAAGCCCGTCCTCCTCGCCGCCGCCGCGCTCGCCGCGGTGGTCGCGTTCGCCCCCTGGGCGCAGAAGAACGGCGCGGCCGAGCCCCGGGCCGTGGCGCCGCGCGGGCCGCTGCTGCCGCAGGAACAGGCGCTGGCCGGCCTCTTCGATGCCTCGGCGCCGTCGGTGGCCTACATCACCACCGAGCGCCTGGAGCGCACAGGGCTCTTCACGGCCGGGGTCGCGCAGGGCGCGGGCAGCGGCTTCGTCTGGGATACCGAGGGCCACGTTGTCACCAACTTCCACGTGCTCGCGGGCGCGCGCAGCGTCGCGGTGAGCCTGGACGCCGGCAAGCCCATCCCTGCGAAGGTGGTCGGCTTCTCGGAAGACTACGACCTCGCCGTGGTGAAGCTCGTGAACCCGCCGAAGGGCCTGCGGCCCATTCCGGTGGGCACCTCGCGCGACCTGCGGATCGGGCAGGCCGTCTACGCCATCGGCAACCCGTTCGGGCTCTCGCGCACGCTCACCACCGGCATCGTGAGCGCATTGGACCGCCACCTGCCCACGAGCGAGTACCGCGAGATCGCCGGCGCCATCCAGACCGACGCGGCCATCAACCCCGGCAACTCGGGCGGCCCGTTGCTGGACAGCGCCGGGCGCCTGATCGGCGTGAACACGGCCATCCGCTCGCCCTCCGGCGGCTCCTCCGGCGTGGGCTTCGCCATCCCCGTGGACCTCGTGAACCGCATCGTCCCGCAGCTCATCGCGCGCGGGAAGGCGCCGCTGCCGGGCATCGGCATCCGCGCGGTCGACCCGATGATCGTCGCGCGCGCCGGCATCTCGGGCGTGGTGATCGCGGAGGTGATGCGCGGCTCGCCCGCCGCCGCCGCGGGGCTCGTCCCCGTGGACCGGCGCACAGGCGACGTGGGCGACGTGATCGTGGCCGTCAACGGCCGGCCCGTGGAGGCGATGGGCACCTTCGCCGCGGAGCTCGACCGCGCCGGCATCGACAACGTGGCGGAGCTCACGCTCCTGCGCGACGGCAAGGAGCGCAAGGTCCGCGTGAAGGTGGTCGACGTCCAGCGCTGAGCGGCCCCTTCGCGGGGGAGGCGCTACCGGGCGACCGCCGCGCGGAACGCCTCGATCACCTTCGCGACCTTCGCGTCCGGCTCGCCGAGGGTGATGAGCCCGAGGGGGCGCTCCACCTTCTGCGTCTCGATCACGGCGACCTTGCCGGCCTTCACGAATCCCGCGCCGAGCCCGCCGATCGCGCCGGGCAGCGCCGCCACCTCGTCGCTCACCGCGTCGATCTTCACCGCCTTCGCGGTGGTGGCGTAGGGCGCGCCCTTGAGCACCGCCTGCTGGATGAGGCCGCGCGTGGCGCTGGCGAGCGTGTCCGTCACCACCTGCACGGGCAGGTCCGGGCCGCCGACTTCCTTCCAGTTCGTGACCTTGCCCGCGTGGATGTCGCGCAGCTGCTCCGGCGCGAGGGAGCGCACCGGGTTGGCGGGGTTCACGACGAAGACCACCTGGTCGCTCGCGATCACCGTCATGCGCAGCCTCGCGGCGTCGACCTCGCGGCCGGCCGCCTTCGCCGCGGCCACGACCGTCTCGAGGCCCGCCGAGGCGAGCGCGGCGTCGCACTTGCCGTCGACGAGGTCGATGAGGCCCTTGCCCGCGTTGCTCCGGTCCACCGCGAGGGCGAGGCCGGTCGCCTTCTCGACCGCGGCCTTGTTCGGCGCGACGAGGCTGTCCACCGCGCTGGCCGCCCCGTGCAGCCGGACCGCCGGGGGCGAGACGGCCGCCTTGTTGCCGGCGGTGTTCTCGCGGTGGCAGGCGTCGCAGTCGTCCGGGGCCGCCTTGCCGTCGTGGCAGGCGAAGCAGGAGCCGCGGGACTTGTGCGCGGCCTTGTCGACGAGCGCGCGGCGCTTCGTGTCGAAGAGGCGCGTTCCCGTGGGCGCGAAGGACTTGTGGCAGTCGTCGCAGGAGTAACCCTTGCCCGCGTGCAGGCGGCCGTCGAAGACGACCTTGCCTTCCCCCCCGCCGCCGTAGACGAGGGTCGTGTCGCCCGTCGCCCCGGCGGCGAACGCCAGGGCGCAGAGGGCCGTCGCGGCGATGGCGCGCGCCGCGTCGCGAATCAGGGTGCCCATCGCTAGGCGAGGATGCGGCGGGTGACGGCCTTGGCGTTCGCCGCGCCCGTGAGCACCATCGCGGCCTGCAGTTCCTGCTGCATCGTTCGCAGGAAGAGCGCCACGCCGTCGGCCCCGGCGCCGTGCGCGCCGCGGATGAGGTGGCGGCCCACCAGCACCGCGTCGGCGCCGAGCGCCTGGTACTTGAGGACGTCGTGGCCGTAGCGAACGGTGCCGTCGGCGAGGATGACCAGCTTGCCCTTCACCTTGTCGGCGATGGCCGGCAGCACCTCGGCGGCGCCCGGCGTGTGGTCGAGGACGCGCCCGCCGTGGTTGGAGACGACGATGCCCGCGGCGCCCGCGTTGGCCACCGCGAGCGCCTCGTCCACGGTCATGATCCCCTTGATGATCACGGGGAGCCGGGTGGCGGCAACCAGCTCGCGGATCTGCTTCACGGTCTTGGGCTCGACGGTCTGGCCGGGCAGGGCGCGCGCGGCGCGGCCCGAGGAGTCGACGTCGATGGTGAAGGCCACGGCGCCGGCCTCCTCGGCCTTGCGGATGCGCGCGATGATCTCCTCCTGCGTCCGCGGCTTGAGACCGACGATCGCCTTCACGCCGAGGCGGGCCAGCACCTGCACGCGCTTCTCGAAGACCTCCAGCGGGTCGCCGATGCCGTCGGCGATGGCGCCGAGCGTCCCGGCCTTGGCGCAACCCAGGAGAATCGCCTCGGCGAAGGCGTCCTCCTTCATCTTGCCGCCCATGTTGTAGGTCGTGCCGCCGGTGGGCGCGCAGATCGCGGGCAGCGCGACCTGCTGCCCGAAGAGCGTGATGGCCGTGTCGGGCTTCTTCACGTCGTGCACGGTGCGCATCCTGAGGTGCACCTTCTGCAGCGACGTGTAGTTGGCGCGGAAGGCGGCCCCGGAGCCGAAGCCGCCCATGCCGGGCACCTCGCCCGCGCAGGCGACGCCGTCGCACTCGGCGCAGACGCGGCACACGGGGTACATCACCTCGCGCGCCTTGGCGAGCACGTCGGCCATCCTGGGCGGCTTGGGCGCAGCGGCCGGGGCCGGCGAGGCCGGGGCTGGCGAGGCCGGGGCCGGCGCGGCCGGGGCGGGAGGCTGCGACTGCGCCACGGCGACGCCGTTGGCGGCGAGAAGGCCGGCGCCCAGGGCGGCGCTGGTGGAGATGAACTGGCGGCGTTGCGAGTCGGCGGGCGAGTCGATGGCGTTGCGGGACATGGCGTGCTCCGGTGGTGGAAACGAACCGCTCCAGTGTCGCCGCGGCGACAATTGCGCCCTTGACTCGGGTCAAGGCCGGAGGTTGGATCAAAGGCCCACCCGCTTTTCTCTTAAAATGGCGGATTCGCTGCAACGAATCCCTCCCGCATGGCCTCCCGCTACGACGAAAGAAGCATCCGCGTCCTGAAGGGCCTCGAGCCCGTCAAGGAACGCCCGGGGATGTACACCCGGACCGACACGCCGCTGCACATCATCCAGGAAGTGATCGACAACGCCGCCGACGAGGCGCTCGCCGGCGCGGCCTCCTGCATCACCGTCACGCTGCATGCCGACAAGTCCGTCTCCGTCGAGGACGACGGCCGCGGCATCCCCGTGGGCCCGCACCCCGAGGAGAAGGTGCCCACGGTGGAAGTGGTGTTCACGCGCCTGCACGCCGGCGGCAAGTTCGACAAGAAGGCCGGCGGAGCCGCCTACGCGTTCTCCGGCGGCCTGCACGGCGTGGGCGTCTCGGTCACCAACGCGCTCTCGAAGCGGCTGGAAGTGCGCGTGAAGCGCGAGGGCGCCCTGTGGAGCCTCGCCTTCGAGGACGGCTTCACCGTCGAGAAGCTGAAGAAGGCCGGCAGCGTCCCCGCGAGGCAGACGGGCACCTGGGTGCGCGCCTGGCCGGACGCGAAGTACTTCGACTCGGACAGGATCCGCCGCCCGGAGCTCGAGCACCTGCTGCGGGCGAAGGCCGTGCTCCTGCCCGGCCTCGCCATGCGCCTCGTGGACGAGGCCACGGGCGAGTCGAAGGAATGGAAGTACGAGGGCGGCATGGCCGCCTACCTGCAGGAGAGCCTCGCCGGCGAGGAGGGCGTGGTGAGCTCGATCGTCGTCGGCCAGTCGTACGTGGCCGAGGGTGACGCGCAGTTCGCCACGGGCGAGGGCGCGGCCTGGGCGCTGTGCTGGGTCGAGGGCGGCGGGGGCGGCGAGTCCTACGTGAACCTCATCCCCACGGTCGAGGGCGGCACGCACGAGTCGGGGCTCAAGAGCGGCGTGTTCGAGTCGATCCGCGAGTTCTGCCTGCACCACGAGCTGCTCACGCGCGGGGTGAACCTGCAGACCGAGGACGTTTGGAAGAACCTGCGCTTCGTGCTCTCCGCGCGCCTGCTCGACCCGCAGTTCCAGGGGCAGACCAAGGCCAAGCTCAATTCGCGCGACGCGGTGAAGCTGGTGGCCTCGCGCCTCAAGGACCCGCTGGACGCCTGGCTCAACCAGCACGTGGACGAGGGCCGCAGGATCGCGGAGCTCGCGATCAAGGCGGCAGTGGCGCGCCAGAAGGCCGGCAAGGCGGCGGAGAAGCGCCGCAGCTCGGGGGTCGCCGTGCTGCCGGGCAAGCTCACGGACTGCGAGAGCGAGGAAACGGGCAGGAACGAACTCTTCCTCGTGGAAGGCGATTCCGCCGGCGGCTCGGCGCGGCAGGGGCGCGACCGGCACTTCCAGGCGATCCTGCCGCTGCGCGGCAAGATCCTCAACACCTTCGAGGTCGACCCCACGCAGATCTACGCCAACAACGAGGTGCACGACATCGCCGTGGCGCTGGGCATCGAGCCGCACGCGCTCGGCGATTCGGCGAAGGCGCTGGCGGGGCTTCGCTACGGCAAGGTCATCATCATGGCGGACGCCGACGTCGACGGCTCGCACATCCAGACGCTGCTGCTCGCGCTCTTCTTCCGCCACTTCCCCGGACTGCTCGCGAACGGGCACGTCTTCGTGGCCCAGCCGCCGCTCTACTGCGTGAAGGTCGACGCCCAGGGCAAGAGCCGGCCCGAGCGGCGCCTCTACGCGCTGGACGAGGCCGAGCGCGACGCGATCCTCGTGAAGCTCGCCGACGAGAAGGTGCGCGAGTCGGCCATCCACGTCGGCCGCTTCAAGGGCCTGGGCGAGATGAACCCCGAGGAGCTGCGCGAGACCACCATGAACCCCGACACGCGGCGCCTGCTGCCGCTCACGGTGAGCGCCGAGGTGCTCGCCGACACCCACAAGGTCTTCGCCCTGCTCATGGGCAAGGGCGAGGCCGCCTCGCGCAGGAGCTGGATGGAGGAGCGCGGCAACCTCGTCGAGGCCGACATCTGAGATGACCATGCTCGACACGAAGACCCCCGACCTGTTCGATTCGCCGCCGCCGCCCGCGAAGCCGCCCGGCGGCGCCCCGCCCGAGGGCGACGGCACCGTTCCCCTCGCGCAGTTCGCGGAGGGCGCCTACCTCGCCTACGCGATGAGCGTGGTGAAGGGGCGCGCGCTGCCGGCCGTCGAGGACGGCCAGAAGCCCGTGCAGCGGCGCATCCTCTACGCGATGCGCGAGCTGGGCAACCGCCACGACGCGCCGTTCAAGAAGTCCGCGCGCATCGTGGGCGACGTGATCGGCAAGTTCCACCCGCACGGCGATTCCGCGGTGTACGAGGCCGCGGTGCGCATGGCGCAGGACTTCACGCTGCGCTACCCGCTCATCCAGGGGCAGGGCAACTTCGGCTCGCGCGACGGCGACGGCGCCGCCGCCATGCGCTACACCGAGGTGCGGCTCACGGCCTTCGCCGAGGAGATCCTGCTGGCCGAGCTCGAGCGCGGCACGGTGGACTTCATCCCCACCTACGACGGCTCGATGCAGGAACCGCGGCTGCTCCCGGCACGGCTGCCGATCGCGCTCCTCAATGGCGCCTCCGGCATCGCCGTGGGCATGGCCACCGAGATCCCGCCGCACAACATGGGCGAGGTGGTCGAGGCCTGCATCGTGGCGCTGAGGAACCCGAAGGCGGCGGACGCGGAGATCCTTGCCTCCGTGCCCGGGCCGGACTTCCCCGGGGGCGGGCAGGTCATTTCGCCGCCCGAGGAGATCGCGAAGGCCTACGAGACGGGCCGCGGCTCGGTGCGCGTGCGCGCGCGCTGGTCGGTGGAGAAGCTCGCGCGCGGCCAGTACCGCGTGGCCGTGACCGAGATGCCGCCCGGCACCAACGCCGCGAAGGTCCTGGCGGAGATCGAGGAGCTGACCAACCCCAAGCCGCGCGCCGGCAAGAAGGCGGTCTCCGCCGAGGCGCAGGCGCTCAAGGCGGCGGTGCTGGGCGTGCTCGAGAGCGCGCGCGACGACTCCGACCGCGAGCACCCCGTGCGGCTGGTGTTCGAGCCGCGGACCTCGCGCGTCGCGCCCGAGGAGATGATGAACCTCCTGCTCGCGCACACCTCGCTGGAATCGAACGCGCCGGTGAACCTGGTGGCCATCGACCGCGAGGGGCGGCCGCGGCAGGCGGGCCTAGCGCACTGGGTGCGCGAATGGGCCGCCTTCCGGCTGGAGGCGCTGGAGCGCCGGCTCCGCCACCGGCAGGGCGAGGTGGTCGACCGGCTGCACATCCTCGACGGCCGGCTTGTCGCCTTCCTCAACATCGACAAGGTGATCAAGGTCATCCGCAACGCCGACGAGCCGAAGGTGGAGCTTATGGCGAAGTTCGCCCTTTCGGAGCGTCAGGCCGAGGACATCCTCGAGATTCGCCTGCGCCAGCTCGCGAAGCTCGAGGGCATCCGCATCGAGCGCGAGATCAAGGAACTGCGCGCGGAGCAGGCGGAGCTGGAGAAGCTGCTCGCGAGCGAGGGCGCGCGCCGCAAGCTCGCCATCAAGGAGGTGACGGCCGACGGCGCGAAGTTCGGCGACCGCCGCCGCACCACGATCGAGGCGGCCGAGCGCGCCTCCGCCGCGCCGGTGGAGCAGCTCACGGACGAGCCCATCACCGTGATCTGCTCGCGAAACGGGTTCCTGCGCACGCGCACGGGCCACGGCGTCGATGCGACGACGCTCTCGTGGAAGGAGGGCGACGGCCCGCTCGCGGTGATCGAGACGCGCACCATCCACCCGATCGTGCTGGTGGCGGCCAGCGGGCGCACCTTCAGCGTGCGCGCGCTGGACATCCCGGGCGGCAAGGGCGACGGCGTGCCGGCGACTTCCCTCGTGGACCTCGCGGGCGCACGGATCGTGGGCGTGCTGGCCGGCGATCCCGACACGCGCGTGCTCCTCGCCTCCACCGCAGGCACGGGATTGCGCTGCGAGCTGAAGGACCTCGTCACGCGCCAGCGCGCCGGAAAGGCCTTCATGAACGTGGGCGAGGGCGAGAAATGCCTCGCGCCCGCCGTGATCCGCGAGGGCGCGACGGAGGTGGCGGCGCTTTCGGCCGAGGGGCGGCTTCTCGTCTTCCCGCTGGAGGAAGTCAATGAGCTCTCCGGCGGCGGCAAGGGCGTGATCCTCATGCGGCTGCACGAGGGCGAGGCGCTGCTCGGCGCACAGGTCGTCGCGGGCCCGCTCAAGGTGAAGGGCAAGGGGCGCGGCGACAAGGTATCGTTCGTAACCGTGACGGGTCCGGAGATCGAAAACTACCGGGGCGCGCGCGCCCGGACCGGGCGGGTGCTGCAGGGCTCGCTCAAGAGCGTGGCGGGATTCGCCGACTGAGGGAGGTGGCCATGAAAGTGTTCGACAGGCAGGGTGCGAAGGTCCGGCTGGACGACATCTCGGCGGAACCCCCCAAGGGGATGACGCGCGAGAAGGCCGAGGCACGCTTCGCCACGCTGGGGCAGGAGCTCTTCGACCTGCAGGACGCCATGTTCGGCGCGAAGGTGAACAGCGTGATGGTGGTGCTGCAGGGCCGCGACAGCGCGGGCAAGGACGGCGCCATCAAGCACGTGGTGGGCTGCCTCAACCCGCGCGGCGTGATCGTGACCTCGTTCGGCGTGCCCACGCCCGAGGAGCGCGAGCACGACTTCCTCTGGCGCGTGCACCGCCACGCGCCGCGGCTGGGGGAGTTCTCCATCTTCAACCGCTCGCACTACGAGGACGTGCTGGTGGTGCGCGTGCACGACCTCGCGCCGAAGGCGGTCTGGAAGGAGCGCTACGGCCACATCCGCGACTTCGAGGAACTGCTGGCCGAGCACGGCACGATCATCCTCAAGTACTTCCTGCACATCACGAAGAAGGAGCAGGAGGAACGGCTCCTGGAGCGCGAGGAGTCCCCCGAGACCGCGTGGAAGCTGAACCCCACCGACTGGAAGGAGCGCGACCACTGGGACGAGTACACGCAGGCCTACGAGGACGCCATCTCGAAGACTGCCGCCAAGCACGCCCCGTGGACGGTGGTGCCGGCGAATGCCAAGTGGTACCGCAACCTCGTTATCGCGGAATCGATCGTCGAGGCGCTCCGGAAGCGCCGCAAGGACTGGGAGTCCACCCTCGAGAAGATGGGGCGCGAGGGGCGGGAGGAGCTCGCGGCCTACCGGGCGCAGGCCGCCGCCGCGAAGGGGGCGAAGCGAAAGGGCAAGTGACGGCGCTTGCGCCCCGCCAATGAAAAACGGCAGCCCGAGGGCTGCCGTTTCACTTGCTGCGAGGGGCGCGGCTTACAGCGGCTTGATGGCCGTGGCCTGCTTGCCCTTGGGGCCCATCTTGACTTCGAACTCGACGCGCTGGTTTTCCTTGAGCGTCTTGAAGCCCGCGGCCTGGATCTCGGAGAAGTGCGCGAAGAGGTCCTCGCCGCCGCCCTCCGGGGTGATGAAGCCGAAGCCCTTGGAATCGTTGAACCACTTCACAGTTCCGGTTGCCATGTCCTTGTTTCCTTTATACAGATTGAAGATGCGGGAAAGCCCGCGTACCGCGTGCGAGACAGGTTGACCAGACGGGAACTGAGTAGAGGCGCCGGGAATCCGGCGGTACTGGAGTTACTGCTGAACAGACTGAATCACCGCTGCGGCGCATTATACGCGCGAATCGCGCGGCGTGCGGGGTTGTTTCATTTCACCCCCTTGGCGTCCTCGGCGTCCTGCCAGGCCTTGAGCTGCAGGAGGTAGGCCCGCCAGTCGATGGGGCCCTCCTCGTAGCGCTTGGCGAGGTTCGCGAGCACCCGGCCCCAGGCCCCGTCGAAGTACTCGTAAGCCTTGTCCCACTGGCCGCCGTCGCCCCAGCCGCCGTGAACGAGGCGTACCTCCGTCGCGCCCTCGCCCGCGGGCTTCAGGCGCACGGTGACCGCGGTACGCTGCCCGCGCACCTCGGGAAGCTGTGGCGGCGCGTTCCAGGTGAAGGAGAGCATCTTCGGCTCCTGCACCGCGAGGAAGACCATGTCGTCCGCGCCCTTCATGCCGGGCTTCGCGAACGGATTGAAGTGGATCTCGAAGGCGCCGCCGGGCCGGGGCTCGATGCGCGCGGCCGGCGCGAAAAAGGTGGTGATGCCCTCGACGGTGGTCCACGCCTTCCAGACCTCCGCGATCGGGGCCTTCACGGTCGCGGTCTTCACGATGGTGCGGTCCTGGGCGAGGGCGTCGAGGTGGGTCATCGCCAGCGCGGCGAGGAGGAGGGGGGCGGCAAGCGTTCGCATGCGGTCTCCGGTCAGGCCTGGTCGTAGGCGGCGCGCAGCCAGCCGAGGAGTTCCGCGTCGACATCCTTCTCGCCCGCCACGCGCACGCGGTGGCTCACCATGGCGTTGAAGCTGCCCGAGGCCTCCAGGCGCCCCTTCGCGGGCACGCCCTTCAAGTTGATTCCGACGTCGAGGCGGTCGGCGGCCGAGGGCTGCACGAGGGCGAACTGCTTGCTCCGGCGCAGGCTCACGTAGGTCTTCTTGGGGGAGAGCTCGACGTCCGCGCCGAACTTCGCCACCGCCGCCGCGAGCTTGTCGTACGCGGGTCGCAGGCCCGCCTTCTTGCCGGCGTACTGGGCGGCCACGAGGTCCTCGCCCGCGGGCGCCGGGGCATCGCCCTTGAGCGCCGTCATCGCCACGAGGTTCGCGTAGCCGTGGCCCATGCCGTGCTTCTCCTTGAGCAGCTTCACGATCTCGCCGTGCTTCGCGAGTTTCGCCTTGCGGGCGATGTCGATCCACGCCTCGAAGGGCTTGCCGGTGTTCTTCTCGTAGTTGGCGATCATGGTGGCTGTGGCTGGGTCCATCGTGTTCTCCTCGGTTGGATACCTATGGGGACAGTCCCCAGGATCGGGGACAGTCCCCCGGGACAGTCCCGGGTCAACGGAGCGGCCAGTTTTCGGACTTCGTCTTCGCGGGGAGCACGAACTCGAGCGCCCCGAACAGCGCGTACATGAGGCGCGTGCCGAGGGGCGGACGGCCCGTCTCGACGATGGCCTTGAGATTCTTCAGGATGAAGTCGCCGCCCTTCATCATTTCCTTCTCCGTGCCGGTGCCGGCCGGGATCCCCTCGACGGTGAGCGTTACCTCGACGCCACCGTCGACCTTCTTCAGGTCGTAGACGACGGTGCAGGACGGGTCCTCGTACTGGGTGAACCGGTGGGTGTGCGCGAACCGCGAGGGCGGCGAGTGCTCGACCACCTCGCCCACGACGATGGCGTGCCGGCCGCTCACGGTGCGCATCTGCATCTTCCGGCCTCGCACGAGGCCCGGCTGGTCCAGCGTGAGCATCGAGTTGAACACGGCGCCCTGCGGCTCGCCCGTCTTGGTGAGCTCGCGGAACACCGCCTCCATCGTGCCGTCGATGACGATGCGGAAAACAGCCTTCCTCGGATCAGCCACGCGCGCCTCCCTTCGCCCTGGTGATCGGAACCGGGGCGTTCTCGAGCCGGTACTTCATGCGCGCGAGACGCCCCGCCCAGTAGTCGCTGAACTCGGTGGTCCAGCGGTCGTAGATCATGTGGATCGGAACCGGGTTGAACCACAGCCGCCGCTCCCGCCCGGCCTTCTCCGAGACCACGAGGTTCGCGCCTTCCAGCACCCCCAGGTGCTTCATCACCGCCACGCGGCCGATGGCGAAGAACTCGCAGACGCGGCCGACGTTGGCGCCCGGCTCCTTCTTGAGGATGTCGAGGATGCGGCGGCGCGGCTCGCTCGCCAGCGCGGCGAACACCGCGTCCATCTCGTCGTTCTTGAGGCCGGGGGGACTCATAGGTCACCGAACGGTGACATATCCGCCGCGGTCGTGTCAAGCGGGTGCGGGCGCGCTCAGTTCGGCATCCCGGTGGGGGAGGAGGCGGGATTCGCGGGCGCCAGCGTGAAGTAGATGGTGGTCCCCCGCCCCGGTGCCGACTCCGCCCAGATCCGGCCGCCGTGGCGCTCGACGATGCGGCGCACCGTCGCGAGGCCGATGCCGCTGCCCTCGAAGCCGCGGGAGTTGTCCAGCCGGCTGAACGGCTGGAAGAGCTTGGTGGCGACCGCCATGTCGAACCCGACGCCGTCGTCGGTCACGTGGAAGACGTCCTCGTCGGGAAAGCGCCGCACGCCGAGCTCGATGCGCGCGCGGTCGCGCGTGGAGGTGAACTTCCACGCGTTCTGCACGAGGTTCTCGATCGCCACTTCCGCCGCGTGCGGGTCCGCCTTCGCCATCGCGGCGGGCGCGATCACGAGATCGACGACCCGGTGGGGATCGCGCTCGGCGAGCCCGCGCGCCGTCTCGCGGGCGAAGAGCGCCAGGTCCACGTCGCGCCGCGCGAACGGTTCGCGCGTGATCCGGGAGAGCGACAGCAGGCCGGCGATCATGCGGTCCATGTGGTTGACCGTTTCCTTGATCCGGGTGAGGCGGCTCACGGCCTGCTCGGGCAGGCCGAGGGACTGGTCGCGAAGCAGCAGCAGCGCCAGCCCAGAGATCGACTGCAGCGGCGAGCGCAGGTCGTGGGCCACCGCGTGGCTGAAGCCCCGGTGGTCGTCGAGAATCTCCTCGAGCTCGCGCGTGCGCTCCCGGACGCGCAGGTCGAGCTCGTCGGCGAGCCGGCGGACCTCGTCCCGGCTCGCTCGGAGCGTCTCCTGGGCCTCGAAGCGCGCGAGCGCCATCTGGATGGTCGCGTGCATCTCGCGCTCGGAGAAGGGCTTGAGGAGGTAGCCGAACGGCTTCGAGCCCCGCGCGCGGGCGAGCGTCGCCTCGTCGGAGTGCGCCGTGAGGTAGACGACCGGCACCGGCCGGATGCTGTTGAGCCGCTCGGCGGTCTCGATGCCGTCGAGGTTGCCGTCGATGCGGATGTCCATCAGCACCACGTCGGGCCAGGCCTGGCTCGCGCGCTCGAGGGCTTCCGCGCCGGAGGAGGCGACCGCGTGCACGTCGTAGCCGAGCAGGCCCAGGCGCTGGCTCAGGTTCATCGCGACGACGCGCTCGTCCTCGACCAGCATGAGCCGCGTGCGGGGAAGGTCGTTCACGGGGCCTCCAGGGGAATGCGGATCTCGAACCGCACCGGGTCGGCCCGGCGCACGTGGAGCGTGGCATGGACCTGCTGGGCGAGAAGCGACACGAGCGTCATGCCGAGGGACTGGCCGCTTTCCAAGGCGACCCCCGCGTCGATGGGCGCGCCGTCGTTCGCGACCTCGAGGACGGCGCTCGCGCTCCCCTCGCGACGCAGCCCGACGACGATGCGCCCCGACCGGCCGTCGGGGTAGCCGTGCTTGAACGCGTTGCTCACCAGCTCGTTCACGATGAGCCCGCAGGGAATGGCGATGGCGATCGGCAGCGCGATGCCCGAGGGCACGATGTCGATCGCGACGCGGGGGTGGCCGCCGCTCAGGCTGTCGCTCAGGCCGGGGGCGAGGGCGTGCAGGAAATAGTCGAAGTCCACGCGCGCGAAGTCCTTCGACTGGTAGAGGGTCTGGTGGATGAGCGACATCGACCGGACGCGGTTCTGGCTGTCCAGCAGGATGCCGCGCACGCCCGGGTCGGTGCTTCGCATCGCCTGAAGGTCGAGCAGGCTGTGGATCACCTGCAGGTTGTTCTTCACGCGGTGGTGGATCTCGGCGAGAAGCAGCTCCTTCTCCTCGAGGCTGCGCTGGACGGCGGCCTCGCGCTCCTTGCGCTCCGTGATGTCCACGATCGCCGAGAGCACCATCAGCCCGCCCTCGACCGGCACGGGGTTCAGGCCGATCTCCACCGGGAACTCGGTGCCGTCGCGGCGGCGCGCGAAGAGGTCGCGGCCCGCGCCCATCATGCGCGCGCGCGGCTCGGCGAAGAAGCCGGCGCGGTAGCCGGGGTGCGCGAGGCGGAACCGCTCCGGAATCAGCGAATCGAGCGGCTCACCCACCAGCGAGCCGCTGGGCCAGCCGAACATGACGCACGCCTTATCGTTGGCGAGCGCGATGCGCCCGTCCGGGCCGCTCAGGATCATGGCGAGCGGCAACCGGTCGAGCGAAGGGCCGAGGAGCGCGAGGGTCTGCGCCTGGCTCGGGGCGCCTGGGGCGCTCGGGGTGATCACGCCATGGTCCATGGGCATCACGTTGCGCGGCAAAGCGGTGCGACGATCATGCATGGATCCGCTATCGTGGACAATAAATGCCCCACCGATCGTGGGGGCATTGGCCGACGCATGCCGCATCTCCCGACCAGCTGTTGGAACGTGCCATGACCCTGCTCGACAAGGACCTCTGGGAGCTCGCCTCCTACGCGGTGACCGTCGTGGGCCTGCCGCTCGCGATCGCGACCTACCTCGCGCAGGAGCGCAAGGAACGGCGCAACGAGGAGAAGGAGAGCTGGCAGATGCTCTCCGACAGCTACATCGCGTTCCTGAAGATCGTCCTCGACAACCCCGACCTGCACCTCCGCACCGCGCGCGCGACACCCGGCCTCTCTCCCGGGCAGGTGGAGCGCAAGATGGTGATCTTCGACATGATCGTCGTGTTCTTCGAGCGCGCCTACTTCGGAAAGCGCTCGCCGAGGTAGCGGTCGACATCCGCGCCCCAGAGGGGCGGGTCATCGGGGAGGAAGTGGCCCTCGAGCCCTGCGGCCCGCGCGTACTCGCGGAACTCTCCCCGCCCGCCCGCGCCGGCAAAGGCGGCGAAGTTCGCGCGGCTGTGCTCGAGGGAGTAGAAGGCGTCGCGAGCGGCATACAGCCACAGGGTCGGGTGCGGCGAGGCGGCGCCGGTCACGAAAGTCGCCCGGTTCACCGCCACCGCGTCGACGCAGCCCTCGCCCAGCCACCCGCCGACGAAGTTCACGGCGCCGCGCACGGCGTCGGGCCGGCGGCCCGCCTGCGCGACCGCGAGGATGCCGCCGCGCGAATGGCCGGCGAGGAGGATGCGCGACGCATCGACCCCCGGCCGACGGCGCAGGTGCCCGAGCGCCGCGTCGGCATCCTGGAGGGCGCGCTCGACGCCCGGCAGCGCCAGCTCCTGCCGGCAAGAATAGCGCGAGCGATCGGGCTCGAAGCCCTCGTCGTAGAGGCCGCCGGAGGCGCCCCGACCGCGCCGCTGCGGGAACGCCACGGCCCAGCCGCGCGTGGCGAAGAACCGCGCCACCGGCTCGTGGACCGTGGTGACAAGGAAGGCTGCCGGATTGTCGCCATTGCCGGTCGAGCCGTGGTGGAAGACGACGAGCGGGTGGGGTGGCGCGGAGAGCGGCTCGAAGATCACCACCTCGAGGGTGACGGGGGCGCCGGATTCGACGAACGGGGTGGCGGCGCGTTCCGTCACGCGGGTGGCGAAGGGCTCGCAGCGCGTGCCGTTCCAGGCGCTGGCGGAGGCGCAGGCGGGCGGGGCCGGCGCGGTGGCCGCCTCGGGGCCTCCCCCGCCGCCGCAGCCCATCGAGGTGGCAGCGAAGGCGGACAGGGCGACGGCGGCGAGGCCGGGCAGGCAACTGCGGCGATGGGCTTTCATGGCACGGGTCTCCAAGGGCCTGGTGGCGCGCAGGATAGGCGGCGCGCACACCGCGCCGGCGCCCGGCGGCGCGAGGTGGACGAAAGGGTGCGCGACCCGGTCCCGGCGTGCGCGAGTCGCCCGCCCTGTTCACGTCCGGGGTCGCGGCGCAGAATGCGCGGGCCACTATCCACCCACCGCGCCCGATGTCCGCGCTGCCATCGACAGTCCACCCCGCCGTGCCCCCGCCCCCGCTTCGCGACGCCGGGGGGCGGCCTTCGCGCCGCTTCTGGATCGGCTACGCGGCCGCGTGGCTCGCGCTGGGCTTCGCCCTCGCGCTGGCCGATTTCCAGGATCCGCGCGTCGTGCGTGGCCGCGCGCCCTGGGAGCCTTTCTTCCTCGAGATGGGCAGCGTGGCGGTCGTGGGCGTCCTCACGCTCGGGGTCTACGGCTGGATCGCGTTCCTGGAGCGCACCGGGTGGGGCGCGCTCCGGATGGCGGGCGCCCACCTCGCCGGCGCGGCCGCATTCCTCGCCCTGCACGTCGGTGTCACCTACGCCTCCCGGTTCGCCTTTTACGCCGCGATGGGGCTCGAGTACCGCACGAAGCCGTGGCTTGCCGTGATCGCCTTCGAGGCGCCCAAGGACCTCGTCACCTACGCGCTCATGGCCGGCCTCGCCTACGCGTGGCGGCTGCGCCAGCGCGAGCAGGCGCACCTGCTGCAGATCGAGCGGGCGCGCGGCGAGCTGGCGGAGCTGCGGCTCGCGCGCCTCGGCGACCAGCTCCATCCCCATTTTCTCTTCAACTGCCTCAACTCGATTGCCGCGCTGGTCGAGGAAGACCCGCGCCGGGCCGTCACGATGATCGCGCGCGTGGGCGATTTCCTTCGCGCCTCCCTGCGCGAGGAGGGCCCGGAGGCGAGCCTGCGCGAGGAACTGGACCTCGCCCGGAGCTATCTCGAAATCCAGCGGCTGCGCTTCGAGGGCGCGATCGACGCGCGCGTCGAGGTGCCGCCCGCGCTCGAGGGCCGGCGCGTGCCCCGGCTCGTGCTCCAGCCGCTCGTCGAGAACGCGATCAAGCACACGATGGCGAGGCCGGAGAGCCCGCTCGCGATTCGCGTCACGGCCGGCAGCGACGGTGCCGGGCTGTGGATCGAGGTGGCCAATTCGCGCGGCGACGCGCCACCTCGCGCGGACGGCGCCGGCAGGGGCCTCGCCCTCGTTCGCGAGCGCCTCGCGCTGCACTTCGGGGAGGCCGCGGCCCTCGAGGTCGACGAGTCCGACGCCGCGTGGTTCCGCGTGCGCCTTCGCCTTCCGGCCGAACGGCCGGCGGCGGCGGGAGGCGACGCGCCATGACGGCCGGCATCCGCACGGCCATCGTCGAAGACGAGCCGCCCGCGCGGCGCCGCCTCGAGCGGCTGGTGGCAGCGCGCCCGGATCTCGTGCTGGTGGGCAGCTTCGACAGCCCCGTGGCGGCGCGCGCGGTCCTGGGAAGCGTGCAACTGCTCTTCCTGGACGTGGAGATGCCCTTCGAGGACGGCTTCTCGTTCCTGGCGTCGCTGCCGGAGCCGGAGCGGCCCTTCGTGATCTTCGCCACGGCTCACGGGCGGCACGCGGTGCGCGCCTTCCGGCACGATGCGGTCGATTTCCTCCTCAAGCCGTTCGACGCAAGCGATTTCGACGAGGCCGTGGCGCGCGCGCGACGCCGGATCGAGGCGGACGCGCTGCGGCGCCTCGCCGCGGGAACCGGCGCCCCTCACGCCGGCGGCCCGCCGCTCGCGGGCATCAGGTTGAAGGACGGCGAGGCCCAGCTGCTCGTGCCGCCGGAGCGCATCGACTGGGTTCGCGCGGAGGGCCGGGCCATCCTCGTCTCGACCGGCGGGCGCGTGCTTCACGGCGCCGGGCGCCTGGCGGACTACGAGGCGCGGCTCGCGGCGCACGGGTTCCTGCGCGTGCACCGCTCCTGCGTCGTGAACCTCGCGCGGGTTCGCTCCGTCCTGCCGCGGTCGCACGGCGACAGGACGCTCGTGCTGGAAGACGGCCAGCGCATCGAGATGACCCGGCACTTCGCCCAGCGCTTCGACGCGCGCACGCTCTGAGCGGCGGGCCCGCCCCGGGCGGCCTAGAATGAAGGGATGACCGCACGACCCGAGCGCTGGGACGTCTTCTGCCGCGTCGTGGACAACTTCGGCGACGTGGCGGTGGCGCTGCGGTTGGCGCGCTGCCTCGCGCGCGAGCACGGCAAGGCCGTGCGGCTCCTCCTCGACGACCTCACGGTGCTCGCGCGGCTTCGCCCGGAGGCCGATCCCGCCCTCGCGCGCCAGGAGATCGACGGCATCGCCGTGTGGCGCTGGGACGCGGGCCTCTTCGAGGGCGGCGCCGTCGAGGTCGCCGACGTGGTGGTGGAGACCTTCGGCTGCGACACGCCCGAGCCCTACGTGCGCGCCATGGCCGCGCGCGACCCGCACCCGCGCTGGATCAACCTGGAGTACCTGAGCGCCGAGGAGTGGGTGGAGGGAAGCCATGCGCTCCCCTCGCCGCACCCGAAGTACGCCCCGCTCACGCGCCATTTTTTCTTTCCCGGGTTCACGGCGCGCACCGGCGGGCTCCTGCGTGAGAGGGATCTCCTGGATCGGCGCGACGCCTTCCAGGCCGACCGCGCAGCGCAGGCGGCGTTCTGGCGGCTGCTCGCGGGCGCGGCCCCGCCCGAGGGCGCGCTCAAGGTGAGCCTCTTCGGCTACGCCGGGGCGCCGTACGACTCGCTCCTCACCGCGCTCACGCGCCACGCGGGGCCCGTGTGGGTCGTGGCGCCCGAGGGGGTCGCGGCCGCCGCCGTCACGGCGTGGCTGCGCGGCAATCCTGCCGGCGAGCGCGGCGGCGTGAGCGCCCATGCCGTGCCCTTCGTCGACCAGGGCCGCTACGACGAGCTGCTGTGGGCCTGCGACCTCAACTTCGTGCGCGGCGAGGATTCCTTCGTGCGCGCGCAGTGGGCGGCGCGCCCGTTCGTGTGGCACATCTACCCCACCGACGACAACGCCCACTGGGTGAAGCTCGCCGCCTTCCTCGCGCGCTACACGGCCGGCATGGACCGCGCCCACGCCGTGAAGGTGACGGCGCTCTGGGAGGCGTGGAACCGGGGCGATGCGCTCGGGAAGGCGTGGCCGGCGTTCGACGCGGCGCTGCCGGTGGCGGCCGCGCACGCGGAGGAGTGGGCAGGGAGGCTGGCGCTGCAGCCGGACCTCGCGACGCAGCTCGCGGGCTTCGCGGCGGGGCTGGGCGGCTAGCTCAGGACTGCATGCCCCAGCGCCGCACGGTGCGCTCTTCCACAATGCGGAAGAACAGGTTCTCCACCAGCAGGCCGATCAGGATCACGGTGAAGAGGCCGGCGAATACGGCGGGAATGTCGAGAACGTTCTTGTTCTCGTAGATGAACCACCCGAGGCCCCCGGAGCCCGAGGTCGTGCCGAACACGAGCTCCGCGGCGATGAGCGTGCGCCACGCGAAGGCCCAGCCGATCTTGAGCCCGGCGAGGATGTGCGGGAAGGCGGCCGGGATGAGGATCTGCCGGATGTAGCCGAACCCGCCGAGCCCGTAGTTGCGGCCCACCATGCGCAGCGTGGGCGAGACGCCCTGGAACCCGGAGTGCGTGTTGAGCGCGATGGGCCACATGACCGCGTGCACGAGCACGAAGACGATGCTCGCGTTGCCGAGTCCAAGCCAGATGAGCGCGAGCGGCAGCAGCGCGATGGCCGGCAGGGGGTTCAGCATCGCCGTGAGCGTCTCCAGCAGGTCGTTGCCGAGGCGCGAGGTCATCGCGAGAATGGTCACGACGAGCGCGGAGGCGAGCCCGATCCCGTAGCCCCACAGCAGCACCTTCATCGAGACGCCCGCCTTGCGGATCAGCTCGCCGTTGCCGACGCGCTGCAGGAAGGACTGCAGCGTCTCGAGGAAGGTGGGCAGGATGAGCGGGTTGGCGAGGTACATCGCGTAGCCCTGCCAGATTCCCGCCAGCACGGCGAGGATGAAGGCCTTGCGCACGAGGCCGTTGCCGTAGATGCGCTCCCAGCGGGTGAGCGGCTTGTTGACGACGCCGAAATCGTGCTCGCGAACCTGCTCGCGGACGTGCTCGGGCCTCGCCGGCGGCGTGCTAGGCATGGGTGACGGCCTCCTCTTCGGGGGCTTCTCCCGAGAACAGCATGTGGTGGATGCGGTCCGACAGGCGCATGCCCGTGGCGGGGTCGACGCCGTCGGTGCCGTCGCTGTTGAGCTCCGCCTTCACCTGCCCCGGGTGGGGGGAGAGCAGGAGGATCCGGTTGCCGACGCGCACTGCCTCGGGGATCGAGTGGGTGACGAAGAGCACCGTGAAGCGCGTGCCTTCCCAGAGCTGCAGCAGCTCGTCCTGCATCTTGCGGCGCGTGAGGGCGTCGAGCGCCGCGAAAGGCTCGTCCATGAGCAGGATGTCGGGCTCCATCGCCATGCCGCGCGCGATGGCCACGCGCTGCTTCATGCCGCCGGAGAGCGTGTGCGGCAGCGAGTCGGCGAAGCGCATGAGGTTCACCTTCTCGATGTAGGACATGGCGCGCTCTCGGCCTCGGGCCGCGCAGGCGCCCCGAGGCCTCCAGGGCGAAGAGCACGTTCTGCTTCACGGTCTTCCAGGGCAGGAGCTGGTCGAACTCCTGGAAGACCATCATGCGGTCCGCCCCAGGGCGCGAGACGGCAGCGCCCTTGAGGCGGATCGAGCCCTCCACGGGGGCGAGGTAGCCCCCGACGGCCTTGAGAAGCGTCGACTTGCCGCACCCCGAGGGCCCCAGCAGCACGAACCGGTCGGCCGGGTGCACGTCGAAGCTCACCCGGTAGGTGGCGGTGACGAGGTGCTCGCGCGTCTTGTACTGCAGCGTCACCCCGTCCACCTCGAGCAGCGGCCGCGCCGCCTCCCCGATCATTCCCCGCGCCCCGTCAGCTGCCCGCCTCGCCGTGGATGTCCGGGAAGAAGAGGTCCTTCCACGACTCCGGGCGGTTCTTGAGCGTGCCCACCTGGTGCATGAACTGGGCGTACGGCAGGATGCGGTCCGGCGCGAGCTTGTAGTGCACCTGCGGGTCGCTCATGATCTTGAGGATCTTTTCTGCGGAATCCTTCCCGCCGCCTTCCTTCACGTAGATCTCCGCCGCGCGCTTCCTGTCCGCATTGATCGAGTCCGTCGCCTCACGCAGCGCGGCCATCACCGCGCGGAAGGTCTTCGGGTTCTCGTCGCGGAACTTCTTCGTGGCCCACACCATGAGGAAGGTGTTGGGCCCGCCCATCACGTCGTAGGAGTTGAGGACCACGCGCACGCCCGGGTTCTCGAGCGCCTGGTTCTGGAACGGCGGCGAGGTGAAGGTGGACTGGATCTCGCCGGAGCCCGAGAGCATCGTGCGCAGCCCTTCGGGGTGCGGGAGGTTCACCATCAGCGGGTTGAGCTTCTTGAAGTTCTCGATCCCGAACTCCTTGGCGACCGCCATCTGCAGGTAGGTCGTCTGCACTGAGGAGCCGGCACCGGCCATGGCGATGCGGTCCTTGTCCGTGAAGTCGCGGATCGTCTTGATGCGCGGGTCGCGCGTGACGAGGAGGTTCGGCATCGAGGAGAGCGCCGCGACGCCATGCACGCCGATGTTGCCGCGCGTGCGGTCCCACAGGATGATCGCGGGCCCCGTGCCGCCCGCGGCGAAGTGCAGGCTTCCCGAGAGCAGCGCGTCGTTGGCGGCGGCGCCGGCGGCCATCCTCGCCCAGGTGACTGTCGTCCCCGACAGGCCCTCGCGGGCGAGGTGCTTCTCCACCAGCTTCTCCTGCTTCATCAGCGTGAGCTGCATGTAGCCGATGCCGTACTGCGACATCATCTTGAGCTCGCTCACTTCGGCCGAGGCGGTCCCGGCGGCGGCGAAGCCGAAAGCCGCGGCCGCGATGGCCTTCAACACCTTCTGCGCGTTCATGGTTCTCCTCCTGTCGTTGTCGCTCTCTGGTCTTGGGGTGCGGCGTGGACTACTGCGTGACCGGCTGCGCCCGGCCCACGATCTCCATCGCGAGCCCGGTGTGGACCTGCCCGGCGCGAAACTCCTCCGAGCCCAGGATGGCCTCGAGCGCCGGGATGTTGTGCTTCACGCCGGCGATGCGGAATGCGTCCAGCGCGCCGCGCAGCCGGTCGATGGCCTCGCCGCGCGTGGCGCCGCGCGCGATCACCTTGGCAAGCAGCGGGTCGTAGTGCGGCGTCACCTCGCGGCCGGCGGCGTAGCCGGTCTCGACGCGGATCCCCTCGGCGGAGGGCGGCGAGAATTCCGCGAGGCGGCCGGGCGAAGGCAGGAACCGCTTCGGGTCCTCGGCGTAGACGCGGGCCTGGATCGCGTGGCCGCAAGGCGCGGGCGGACGCGGCAGGATCTCCGCCAGCGGGGCGCCGGCGGAGGAGCGCAGCTGCGCGGCCACCAGGTCCACGCCGGTGATTTCCTCGGTCACGCCGTGCTCGACCTGCAGGCGCGTGTTCATCTCGAGGAAGCGGAACTCGCCGTCCGGGGCGAGAAGCATCTCCACGGTGCCGAGGTTGTCGTAGCCCAGCCGGCCCATCGTCGAGGCGATGCCGTCCAGCAGCGCCTGCATGGGGCCGCGCTCGAGGCCCGGGGCGAGCGCCTCCTCGATTATCTTCTGGTGGCGCCGCTGCACCGAGCAGTCGCGCTCGAACAGGTGCGCCACGCGCCCGTGGCGGTCGCCCAGGAGCTGGATCTCGATGTGCCGCGGCCTCTCCACCAGCCGCTCGAGGTACACCTCGCGGCTCGCGAAGCCGCGCTCGGCCATGGAGGCGGCGCGCTCCACGGCGGCCAGCAGCTCGGCAGGCGAGCGCGCGGGAAGCATGCCGATGCCGCCGCCGCCGGCCGCGGGCTTCACGAGCACCGGGTAGCCGATGGCCTCGGCCGCGCGCAGGATCCCGTCCGGCTCGGGCGGCAGCACGCCGGAGCCGCGGCCGACGGGCAGCCCGTGCTCGCGGGCCAGCTCGCGGGCGCGCGTCTTGTGGCCCATGGCGTCGATCCAGCGCGGCGCCGGCCCGATGAAGCGCATGCCGGCGGCCTCGACCCGCCCGGCGAAGCCGGGGTTTTCCGAGAGGAAGCCATACCCCGGGTGGATCGCGTCGGCATTGGCCCGCCGGGCCGCCTCGAGGATCCGGTCCTGGTCCAGGTAGCTTTCGCGCGCGGGTGCCGCGCCGATGTGCGCCGTCTCGCCGGCCAGGGCGAGCCAGGGCGCGTCGCGGTCGGCGTCGGAGAAGACCGCCACGGAGGGGATGCCCAGCGCGTTGAGCGATCGCAGGACCCGGGCGGCGACCGCGCCGCGGTTGGCGACCATCACCTTGGCGAAGATCGCCACCGTCAGAAGCTCGTGGGCCAGGCGCGCATCATGTGCGCGCCCACGCCACCGGTGAGCCGCAGCCGGTGCACGTCCAGCATGCGGATGAGGTAGTCGCGCGTCTCCTGCGGCCGGATCACCGACTGCACCGCGTAGATCGAGGCGATGTCCCAGACCTCGCTGTCGCGGTCCATCGCGGCCACGGCCTCGGCGAAGCGCGGGTCGGTTTCGTCCAGCCCCGTGACGATCCGCGCGGCGAAGCGCGCGTCCATGAAGCTCACCTCCGCCGTGGGCCAGGCGGCGAACTCGTCGGAATTGCGGCCGCCGCCCATGTTGAGGTAGGCCTGGCCGTAGCTCTTGCGCAGCAGGATCGAGAGCTTGGGGACGGTGGTGAGCGCGAGCGCGTTCATCATGTTCATGATCTTGCCGGGGGCGCGGCGGCGCTCGGCCTCGGTGCCGATAACGAAGCCCGGCGTGTCCACGAGGAGCACGATCGGGATGTTGAAGGAGTCGCACAGCACGATGAAGCTCGTCATCTTCTCGCAAGCCTCCGTGTCCATCGCCGCGCCCTTGTGGAGCGGGTTGTTGGCGATGATGCCCACGGTGCGTCCGTCCAGGCGCGCGAGCCCGGTGACCGCGACCCGGCCGAAACGCGGCTTCAGCTCGAAGAAGCTGCCCTCGTCCACCACGTCGCGGACGATCTTCCTCACGTCGTAGACCTGCGTGCGGCTCGCCGGGAGGTGGCGCAGGATCTCGCCCATGCGCGCGCCGGAGCCCGGCGGCACGCCCGCCACGGGCGGGGCCTCGTTGTGGTGCGAGGGCAGGTAGGAGAGGAAGCGCCGGATCGCCTCCATCGCCTCCTCGTCGGTGTCCACCACCATGTCGGCGAAGCCAGTCACCTCGGCGTGCAGCTGCCAGCCGCCGAGTTCCTGCGGGTCGACCTCCTCGCGAATGGCGAGGGAGGCGAGCAGCGAGCTCGAGACGGCGAGCACCGCGCCCTTGCGCATCACGTTGAAGTCGGAGAGCACCGAGTACCAGGAGGACGACCCGTAGGAGTAGCCCAGCGTCGCCGACGCCCACGGCGTCTCGCGCAGGCGCTGGTACTGCAGGCCGTCGTTGCCCAGCAGCGAGCCCATGCCGCGCGAGCCCATGTGGTCGGGCATTCGGGCGCCCGAGGATTCGCCGAGGAACACGAGCGGGATGCCGCGCTGCGCGGCCACGCGGCGCATGTGGGCGATCTTGCGGCCGTTGGTGGCGCCGCTGGAGGCGCCCATCACGGTGAAGTCGTTGGAGACGATCGCGGCCTCGCGCCCGCCGATCTTCCCGAAGCCGGAGATCTTGCCGTCGCAGGGGGACTTGTCCCGGTCACCCGGCACCGCGGAGGTCGCGAAGAGCCCCGACTCGATGAAGGTGCCGGGGTCGACGAGGCGATCGAGGCGCGCGCGCGCGCTGAGCACGCCCGCGGCGGCGCGCCTGGCGAGCCTCTCCGGCCCGCCCATGGCGCGGGCGGCGGCCTCGCGGCGCGCGTACTCGCGCTCGAGCTTCTCGGCGCGTTCCTGGAGGGGGTCGGGGGCTGCCTGCATGGGTCGTGCCTCAGAGGACATATCGCTGGTAGCGCTCGAGCTGAGCCTTGGCGCTCTGCAGGCCCTCGCGGCGAAGCCGCTCCGCCTCCGCGGCGTCGCCGCGGCGCATCGCCTCGAGGGTCGCGAGGTGCTGCCGGCGGCCCACCTCGGCGCGGCCGGGCAGGATGATGATGCGGCGGATGAGGACCTGCGTCTTCTCGTAGATGGTGTCGAGCATCTCGGCGAGGACGGGGTTGGCGGCCGCCTCGATGATGCGGCGGCGCAGCCGCTCGTACTGGTCGATGTAGGTGTCGAGGTCGCCGCGCTCGATGAGGGCCTTCATCGGCCCGCGGAAGCGCTCGACGTCCTCCTGCCAGTGCGCGTTCGGGACGCGCTCGGTGGCGAGCCGCGCGGCCAGGCCCTCGAGCACCTCGCGCAACTCGTAGATGTGGAAGACCTGCGAGAGATCCAGGCGCATCACGACGGCGCCGCGGTTGGGAATGCGCTCGACGAGCCCGCGCTGCTCGAGTGCCGCCAGCGCGTCGCGGATGCGCGTGCGTGGCACGCCGAACTCCTCGGCGAGGTCGGTCTCGCGCAGCTTCGCCCCCGGCGCGATGGCCTGCGTCGCGATGCGGCCGCGCAGCACCTGGAAGATGTCCGGCACGCTCCCGCCCGCGGCCTTGCGTCCCCGGGGGGGCGTGGGCCTGCTGCGCGCCGCTGGTGCCGGGGATTTCTTTGCCGCCAAGGGGGCCTCCGTTCGCAACCGCGACGCTACCCGCCCGCCCGGCAAAGTGTCAACAGTTATGTCGGCAAAATGGTGACAAGATTGTTGACGAAATGCCTGCGCGAACCCCACAATCGCCCGGCGAACGTGGCCGGAGGGGTCCGGCGCGCATCGGGAGGGGGCGGACATGCCGCAGGGAAGCGCGCCGGTCGAGGGGCCCTTGTCGGGCTACCGCGTGCTCGAGATGGGTTCCACGGTCGCGGGCCCCTTCTGCGGGCGGCTGCTCGCGGACTTCGGCGCCGAGGTGATCAAGGTGGAGCCCGCCGGGGGCGACCCGGTCCGGACGATGGGCAAGCGCCACCACGGGAAGTCCCTCTACGCGGCCAGCATCTTCCGCAACAAGTCGCTCATCTGCGTCGACCTGCGCGAGGCCGAGGGCCAGGAGGCCATGCGGCGGCTGGCGGCGAAGTGCGACGTGGTCGTGGAGAACTTCCGGCCCGGCGGGCTGGAGAAGTGGGGCCTGGGCTACGAGGATCTCTCTCGCATCAATCCGGGGCTCGTGATGGTGCGCATCAGCGGCTTCGGCCAGACGGGCCCCTATGGCCAGCGCGCCGGCTACGGCGTGATCGGCGAGGCGGTGAGCGGCATCCGTCACATCACGGGCGACCCCGACCGGCCGCCGAGCCGCGTGGCGGTCTCGATCACCGACTACATCACCGGCCTCTATGGCGCGTTCGGGGCGGCGATGGCGCTGCTCGCGCGCGGCCGCACGGGGCGCGGGCAGTACGTCGACACCGCGCTCTACGAGTGCGCCTTCAGCTTCATGGAGCCGCACATCCCGGCCTACGACAAGCTGGGCGTGGTCGCGATGCGCGCGGGCTCGCGGCTTCCGGACAGCACTCCCAACAACCTCTTCGTGAGCCGCGACCGGCAGTTCATCCACATCACGGCGATGGGGGACGCGACCTTCCGGCGGCTCGCGGGGTGCATGGGCAGCCCCGGGCTTGCCGACGACGAGCGCTTCCGCGACGCGCGCGACCGGTCGAGCCACCACGAGGCGCTGGACGACATCATCGCGCAGTGGGCCGGGACGCTGGATCTCGCCGACCTCGAGGCGCGCCTGCACGAGGCCGGCGTGCCCGCCACGCGGATCTTCACCATCGCCGACATCTTCGGCGATCCCCACTACCGGGCGCGCGGCATGATCGCGCGCGTCCCCGACGAGGAACTGGGCGACGTGGCGATGGCCGCTCCCGTGCCACGGCTCTCGGCAACGCCCGGCGCCATCCGTCACGCGGGACGGCGCGTGGGGCAGGACACGCGGCGGGTGCTCCACGAGGTGGCGGGCTACACGGACGCGGAGCTCGACCGGCTCGAGGTCGCCGGGGTGATCCTGCGCGACACCGGCGGGGCCGGCGAGGAAGCGGCGGCGGGCGAACGGGGTGGCGCCGCCTGAGGCGCCGCCCATCGGTCACGGCAGGTTCGACACGGAAAGGCACGCGATGGCGACGAAGGAAGTCAGGTCCGAGATCACCGGTTCGGTTTGGAAGATCGTGAAGCAGGTGGGCGACTCGGTGGGAGAGGAGGACGCGCTCATGATCCTCGAGTCCATGAAGATGGAGATCCCGGTCCTCGCCGAGGCGACGGGCAAGATCGCCGAGATCCGCGTGAAGGAGGGCGAGCCGGTGGCCGAGGGCCAGGTGCTCGCCGTCCTGGAGTCCTGAGGTGACCTGGCAGCCGGAGGCCGACGAGCTCGCGCGCCGCCGCGCCTTCGCCGACGCGCTGGGCGGCCCGGAGGCGATCGACCGCCACCACGCCCAAGGCCGACTCACGGTGCGCGAGCGCATCGCCGGGCTCGTGGACGCGGGCTCCTTCCAGGAAGTGGGCAAGCTCACGGGCAAGGGCACCTACGAAGGCGGCAGGCTCGTGAAGGTCGTCCCCGCGCCCTACGTGATGGGGCTGGCGAGCATCGACGGCCGCCCCGTGGCCGTCGGAGGCGAGGATTTCACCGTGCGCGGCGGCACGAGCTGGGGCAGCGACCGCCGCAAGGGCGGGCAGGGCGGCTTCGTCGAGGACCTGGCGCACGAGTACCGCATTCCGCTCGTGAACCTCATCGACGGCGCCGGCGGCAGCGTCACCTCCGCCACGCGGCGCGGCTACACCGTCTTTCCGGGCGTCCACGGCTTCGAGCGCTCCGTGCAGCTGATGGCCGAGGTTCCCGTGGTGTGCGCCGTGATGGGCACGGCCGCCGGCGGGCCCGCGGGGCGCGCGATCCTCGCCCACTGGTCGGTGATGGTGAAGGGCACGAGCCAGGTGTTCGCCGCGGGCCCGCCGGTCGTCGAGAGGTCCCTGGGGCAGAAGATCGACAAGGAAGCGCTCGGCGGGGCGGCGGTGGCGGTCGACATGGCCGGCACCATCGACAACGCGGCCGATTCCGAGGGCGACTGCTTCGCGATGATCCGGCGCTACCTCTCCTACATGCCGCAGAACGTCTGGGAGCTTCCGCCGGCGGTCGCCTGCGACGACCCGCCCGACCGGCGCGAGGAGGCGCTGCTCACCATCGTGCCGCGCGAGCGCCGCCAGCCCTACAACATGCGCAAGCTCCTGGGGCTCGTCGTGGACCGCGATTCGACTTTCGAGATCCAGCCCACGTTCGGCCGGGCCGTCATCACCACGCTCGCGCGCCTGAACGGGAAGGTGGTCGGCGTGATCGCCAACAACCCGATGGTGAACGGCGGCGCGATGGACGTGAAGGCCGCGCGCAAGCAGGCCCACTTCATCCAGCTCTGCGACACCTTTCACATCCCGATCGTCTTCCTGGTCGACGTTCCGGGGTTCATGGTGGGCCAGCAGGCCGAGCAGGCGGCGACGCTGCGCGAGGGGATGCGCAGCGTCTACATCGCCCTGCAGGCGACCGTGCCGATGCTCACCGTCGTCATCCGCAAGTGCTACGGCATGGCGGGCATGGGCACGACCGACAAGAACGGCCTGGACTTCAAGATCGCGTGGCCTTCGGCCGAGTGGGGCTCGCTGCCCGTCGAGGGCGGCGCCGCGGCGGCCTTCAAGCGCGAGATCCAGGCGGCGCCGGATCCGGCGGCGAAGCTGCGCGAGCTCGAGGCGCAGCTTCGCGAGCTGGCCTCGCCCCTCCTCACCGCCGAGGCCTTCGCCGTGGAGGACGTGATCGACCCGCGCGAGACGCGCGCTTACCTCTGCCGCTTCGTCGACGCCATGCAGGGGCGCCTGGCGACCACGCTGGGCATCAAGGCCCGGGCCGGGGTGCCTCCCTAGGGCCCGTGGCGCCCCGTCCGGGCAGGCTGGCCAAGAACCCCGCCAAGGGGTTAAAATACAAGGCTTTTTCGATCACCCACCGGGCGGTGGGCGGCGGATATTTCGGACGGAATTATGAAAACGGCTCAGGAATTGCGCAGCGGCAACGTGTTCATGGTGGGCAAGGACCCGATGGTCGTGCTCCGCGCGGAGTACAACAAGGGCGGCCGCAATGCCGCCACCATGAAGATGAAACTCAAGAACCTCCTCACCGGCTCCAACACGGAGACCGTGTACAAGGCGGACGAGAAGTTCGAGCTCCTCATGCTCGAGAAGCGGGAAGTGACCTACTCCTACTTCGCCGACCCGATGTACGTGTTCATGGACGGCGACTTCAACCAGTACGAGATCGAGAAGGAAGTCCTCACGGACGCGCTCGCCTACCTCGAGGAGGGCATGCCCTGCGAGGCGACCTTCTACGAGGGGCGCGCGATCTCCGTGGAGATCCCGACCACGGTCGTGCGCGAGGTCACCTACACCGAGCCCGCCGTGCGCGGCGACACCTCGGGCAAGGTGCTCAAGCCCGCGAAGCTCGCCAACGGCCACGAGGTGCAGGTGCCGGCCTTCTGCGCCACCGGCGACAAGATCGAGATCGACACGCGCACCAACGAGTACAAGCGCCGCGTGAACTGATCTCCGCCGCCGCTCGGTCCTGGCAAGGGGCGCTTCGGCGCCCCTTGTTGTCTTGGGGAACCGCAGATGAACGCAGATGAACGCAGATGATCGGTGAACCCGCCTTGCATCGTGGCCGTGGCGCGATGGGCGGCGAGAGGCAGGTCGTCACCGAGCCCATGAACCATCTGCGTTCATCTGCGTTCATCTGCGGTTCCCCCGCCTTCCATCTGCGGTTCCGCCGCCTTTGCCTTAAGCTTCGCGGATCGAAATCGCGGAGCCCCCCATGGCCCTCAAGCGCCCCAAGTGGAAGCCCGGCACCGTCGTGGTGCTGGAGCACGTCTCGAAGGTCCTCAAGGACAACCCCCTGCGCGACCCGTTCGTGCGGAACGTGGCGGTGTGGCTGCCGCCGCAGTACGACGAGGGCGCCACGCGCGGCCGGGGAAGGCGCTTCCCGGTCCTCGTGGACATGGTCGGGTTCACCGGGTCGGGGCTCTCGCACATCGCGTGGAAGAACTTCGCCGAGAACGTCCCCGAGCGCGCCGCCCGCCTCGTGCACGAGGGGAAGATGGCCCCGGCGATCATCGTCTTCCCCGACTGCTTCACGGCGCTGGGCGGCAACCAGTACGTGAACTCCTCCGCGATCGGCCGCTACGCCGACTACCTCGTGAAGGAGATCGTGCCCTTCGTGGACCTGCACTTCCGCACGCTCGCCACGCGCGATCACCGCGGCTGCTTCGGGAAGAGCTCCGGCGGCTACGGCGCCATCGTGCACGGGATGAGGCATCCCGAGACCTGGGGCGCGGTCGCCGATCACTCGGGCGACGCCTACTTCGACTTCGTCTACCACCACGACTGGCCCAACACGCTGAACGAGCTGGCGAAGTACCGCGCGAAGAGGCCGGCGCCCGGTCCCTACGACGCGAGGAAGATGGAGAAGGGCTGCGACAAGGGTCGCGACGACGGGCGCGTGCGCCGCTTCCTCGAGGCCGTGTGGGCCAAGCCCAAGCTCACGATGGCCGAGGGGCACGCGCTCATGAACCTGTGCATGGCCGCGACCTACGACCCCGACCCGAAGGCGCCCAACGGCTTCCGCCTGCCCTTCAACCTCGAGACGGGCGAGATGCTCGAGGACGCCTGGCGGCGCTGGCAGCGGCAGGACCCCATCCACATGGTGGCGGGGCACGCGAAGGCGCTCAAGTCGCTGCGCGGCATCTACATCGACTGCGGCGCGCGCGACCAGTACCACATCCACTACGGCACGCGCATCCTCTCCAAGCGCCTGGCCGAAGCCGGCATCCGCCACCGCTACGAGGAGTTCGACGACACCCACTCCGACATCGACTACCGGATGGACGTGTCGCTGCCATTCCTCACGAAGGCGCTGCGCTAGGGGCGATCCCCGGGGAGCGTTCCTAGGTCCTGCGCCACGGCGGGTGCGTGTCGTACTCCGCCTTCCAGCGCCGGTAGTAGTCCGGGATGCCGGGGTCGACCTGCGTGGTGGACCCCATGTCGGTGCCGAGCACGCAGGCGACGTAGGGCAGCAGCACGACGAAGCGGTTGCTGGCGGCGTTGTCCACCTGCAGGCTCACGTCGGTGCCGGCGCCGGTCTTTCTTGCCGCCTCGCGCAGCCGCGGGTCCCGGAACTCGTCCCACATGACGCGGAAGCCCGCGTGCCGGCGGTAGAGCGCCGTGACGGGCGACTGGATGGGGCCCATGCCGTCGCGCGCGTACTGCGCCACCCACTGCGCCGATTCCACCTTCAGCGCCTGCTCGCCGAAGCAGGCGTAGAGGCGGTCGCCGTGAGGGTAGCTGATGAGGGCCTGCCCGTAGACGGCGTTCGCGTCCGCGTGGTGGTCGAGCGCGGCGACCTGGCAGGCGAGCGAGTGCGGCGTGAGCCAGTCGTCGTCGTGCAGGATCTTCACCAGTTCGCCGCGCGCGCGCCCGAAGGCCTCGCGCATCGATTCGGCGGCGCCGCAGGGCGGCGTGAACGCCACCCGCAGCTCGAGCCCCGCGCCCGCCGGGCCGTCGAGGACGGCCCGGATTTCCTCGCCCCGCGTGCTGTCGTCCGAGACCACGACCTCGAAGTCGCGGTACGACTGCATCTGCAGCGACAGCAGCGCGCGCCTCAGCCCCTCCGGCCGCTCGTGGCTCTGGACGAGGACCGAGACGCGCGCCATCCCCGCGCTACTTGCAGATGGCGTAGGCCGTGATCGTGAATCCGCCGTCGCAGTAGCCGACGCAGGTCCACTGGTTCGCCGCGCTCGGGTAGGTCGACAGCAGCAGCCCGTTGCCGGTATTGGTGATGTGGCAGCCCCCGGACACCACCTGCGTCGTCGCGCCGCCGCAGGTCGCCACGACGGTCTTCGTCGTGGAGTCGCAGTTGTCTAGCGTGTTGAAGGTCGAGAGCGTGAGCGCGGCGCCCGCGGGCCCGGTCGGACCGGTGGGTCCGGTCGGCCCCGTGGGCCCGGTCGGCCCCTGGATGCCCTGCGGGCCCGGGATGCCCTGGATTCCCTGGATTCCCTGGAGGCCCTGCACCCCGGTCGGCCCGGTCGGACCTGTCGGACCTGTCGGACCGGTCGGACCTGTCGGACCTGTCGGACCGGTCGGACCTGTCGCACCGTCCGGACCCTGCAAGCCGGTGGGTCCCTGCGCGCCCGTCGGCCCGGCGGGGCCCACGAGCGAGACGAAGCCACCCCAGGCGCCCGCCGTCTTGGGCCCGTACAGGACTTGGCTGGTCGTGTCGATCCAGAAGTCGCCATCGGACCCGACGCCCGCCGTCGGGCCGGTCGGGCCATTGAGGATGGTGCGCCCATCGATGCCGGCGAATCCCGTCGGGCCCACGGGTCCGGCCGGTCCCTGGATGCCTTGGACGCCCTGGATGCCCTGGATGCCCTGCAGGCCCTGGGGGCCCGTGGGACCCGTGACGCCTTGCGGGCCTTGCGGACCCGTGGTGCCCTGGGCGCCGGGCGCGCCGGTGGGCCCGATGCTGCCCGCCGGGCCGGTGGGCCCTTGCAGGCCTGTCGGCCCCATCGGCCCGGTCGGGCCCGCGGCGCCCGTGGGCCCCGTGGCACCGGTGGGGCCTGCGGCCACGGCGCACACCCACGCCGTCCCGTTGAACTGAAGCACCTGGCCCGCCCCGCAACCGTTCGACGCGAGCTTGGCCGCGGTCACGGCGCCGTCGGCGATCTGCGCCGTGCCGATGGACACCGTGGCCGGGCCGAAGTAGCCGAGCACGTCGACGACGAGGTGCGCGGACGCGTTGGCCACGAACGCGTCGAATTGTCCTGACGCGCCGGCGGGCACGACGGTGCTCGCCGCCGACCACGCGCGCCCGAACTCGAAGATGTCGGTAGTCATCGCGACCGGCGCGCCCGGCCCGAGGAGCGACAGGTAGCCGCCGCTCGTCGGCGTGAGGTTCCAGGTCGTGAACGAGACCATCAGCGACGAGACGCCCGTGGCGGGAACGCCGCAGGCCCCGGCCGGCACGAATGCGCGGCGCTCGCCCGGTGCGAAAGCGCCACCCTGGATGGGCGCGCCCTCGCCGCGCGTGTCGATGAGCCGGCAAGGGGCGAGCGGCGTGTAGACGAGGTCGCGGTTCGCGTCGCCCAGCGCCTTGTTGCGCGCGGCGGCGAAGGCGGTGGCCGCGCCGGTGTCGGCCTCGGCGAGGATCGTCTTGAGCGAGGCGTAGCTAGAGGCGAGGCTCGCCGCGAGCAGCCGGTCGGCGCGCAGCTTGGCGAGGCGGCCCTGCAGCGCCGCGGCTGCGCCCTCGGGCGTGAGTTGCGCCTCGCGGGCGTACTCGCCCTGGAAGCCCTGCGCGATGTCGGCGATGATCGCGGCGCGGTTGCGGTCGATGGCCACGAGCGGGTCGTGCCCGCCCTGCGAGGCCAGCGCGGCCGGTGCGGCGAAGAGGAGCGCGATGCCCAGCGCGAGGGGACGGGGTGCGAATCCGTGGCGGTTGTTGTTCTTCAATGGACACTCCCTGGTTGATTGGTCGATGCGACTCGTTTCGCGGGCCGTGTGCACGGGCGGCGATCGGGCAGGGCATTCTAACGCGCTATCCTTGCGGCTCCGCGACGAACTTCCGCCCTCCCGACCTCCCGCGTGCGCCCCACCGTCTGCCTCAACATGATCGTGAAGGACGAGGCGCCGGTCATCCGGCGGTGCCTCGACTCCGTGCGCCCGCACATCGACCACTGGGTCATCGTCGACACGGGCTCGACCGACGGCACGCAGGAGATCATCCGCTCGCACCTCGCGGGCATCCCCGGCGAGCTGCACGAGCGGCCGTGGCGCGACTTCGGCCACAACCGCAGCGAGGCGATCGCGCTCGCGCGCGGCAAGGCCGGCTACATCCTCACGATGGATGCGGACAACGTCTTCCACGCGCCGCAAGGGTGGGCGTGGCCCGCGATGGATGCCGACGCGTACCTCCTCGCCCTGCGAAGCGCGGGCAGCGAGTACCGGCAGTGCCTGCTCGTCTCGGACAGGCTGCAGTGGCGCTGGGTGGGCGTGGTGCACGAGTACCTCGATTCGACGCCCGCGCACCGTGCCGTGCCGCTCGACGGCCCGTGGATCGACCGCCGCCACGAAGGCGCGCGAAGCCGCGACCCGGAGACCTTCCGCAAGGACGCGGCCGCGCTCGAGCGCGCGCTCGCCATCGAGCCCGGCAACGCGCGCAACGCTTTCTACCTCGCGCAGAGCTGGCGCGACGCGGGCGAGCTCGCGAAGGCGCGCGAGGCGTACCTTCGCCGCGCGGGCATGGGCGGGTGGGAAGAGGAGCGGTGGTGCGCGCTGTACGAGGCGGCGCGTCTCGCGGAGCGGCTGGGCGCGCCGCTCGCGGAGGTGCGCAGCGCGTATCTGGAGGCGTGGCAGGCGCGGCCCGCGCGGGCGGAGCCTCTGGTCGAGCTGGCGCGGCTGCACCGCGAGCGCGGCGAATGGGCGCTCGCGCACCTCTTCGCGCGGCAGGCCGCGGCCATCCCGCGCCCGGCGGACATCCTCTTCGTGGATGCGGCCGCCTACGCGTGGCGTGCGCTCGACGAGTTGGGCGCGGCGGCCTGGTACGTGGGCGCCATCGACGAGGGGCGCGCGGCCCTGGAGCGGGCGCTGGGCTCGGGGGCGGTGCCCGGGGACCAGCGGCCGCGCCTCGAGGCGAACCTCGCCTTCTACCGGCCCGCGGGCTGAGGGTTCAGCGCCGGCGCCTCGCGCCGCGGCGCCACTTCGACGGCGGCTTGCCGAAGGCGCGCTTGAAGGCACGCGAGAAGGAGTTCACCGCCTCGTAGCCCGCGCCCTTCGCGACCGCCTCGATGGCGTGCCCCGTGGTGGCGAGCTCGTGGGCCGCGAGCTGCAGCCGCACGCGCGTGAGGAAGCCGATGATGGGCTCGCCGACCACGAGCGAGAAGCGGTCCGCCAGCGCCGAGCGCGAGAGCCCGACCTGCCGCGCGAGGCGCTCCACCGTCCAGTGCTCGCCGGGCCTTCCGTGCACGAGCGCGAGGGCCGCGCCCACGTGCCGGTCACCGAGGCCCGCGAGCCAGCCCGTGCCGCCCGGTGGCAGGCCTTCGACGTGCCGGCGCAGCGCTTCGATCAGGACCAGCTCCGCCACGCGCGAGAGGGCGGCGGTGCCGCCGGGGCGCGGCGCGTCGGTGCCCGAGAGCGTGAGGCCCAGCGAATCGGCCAGCCAGGCGAGCGGCGCGGTGCCGCGAAGGCTTGCGCGCGTCACCGCCGGCAGCGCGGCGAGGAGCGGCTCGGCGAGGTGCCGGTCGGCGGTGATGGCGAGGGTGACCCAGCGCGTGCGCCGCCCCGATCCGCCCAGCGTCACGGGGGCGAGCTCTCCCGCGACGGGCGGGCGAAGGAGCGTCGCGAACGGGGTGGGCGCGAGGGCGAGGTCGGTGGCGAGGAGGTGGCTCTCGCCATGCGGCAGGAACGCCACGTCGCCCGTCCGCAGCGCGATGGCCTCGGCGTCCCCGGCCTTCAGGCTGCACTCCCCCTCGAGAACGACGTGCGCGAACGCGCGCGTCGCCGAGGCCGGCACTGCCACGCACCAGTTGCCGCCGGCCGTCGCGTCGGCCAGCACCGCGCCCGCCAGGCCCGAAACGCGCAGCACCTCCGATAGGGCGTCCATGGGCCTCCAATTTGACCGTGTCCGCGGAGCCGGTCAACAGACCGGTTCCGCGGAACCGGTCCACGGAACCGGTCAAATCTCAGTGGAAGTGGGCGGCGGGAGAGTCGGCTTCCTCTGGAAGCTCGGCGTGGACGATCTCGGCCTCGGGGTTGGCGAAGAGCGGCGCGCCGCAGTCCTCGCAGTACTCGGGCGCGAAGGTCCCGGTGAGCTTCTTCAGCTCGGTGACGCCGCACTGCGCCAGCTCGGCCACGAGGTCCTCGACGGGGCCGGGGCGCGCGCCCTCGTCCTCGCGGCCGTAGAGCGGCCAGACGATCCCGTGCGCCACGTGGCTGTCGCCGTCGACGGTGAAGCCCACGCGGTACTCGTCCACGCGCTCCTCGCCGAACCCGGCGATGACGGCGCGCAGCTGCGCCGGCTCGACCTGCAGCGCGCTCTCGAGGTACGCCACGCCCGCGCGCACGGCGTAGGGGCGCACGCGGCGGTCCGCCTCGCGGCAGTTCACGTAGTAGGCGTCCGGCAGCAGCGACTCGAACACGCAGCCCGGCAGCATGCGGGCGATCGTCGGCCGCGCCTGCGCGATCCACTGCTCGAGGCTCGTGGTGCGCCCGGCGTGGCCGCTCGCATCCTCCTGCCAGCGGAACATCGGCTTGCCGCGCGGGGTCGCCACCGACGCGATCACGAAGCGCGAGTCCGAGAGCAGCTGCGCCGTCTCCGGCATGCGCCCGAAGTCGATGCGCGGGATCTCGCCCGACACCGCGGCGTCGCCCAGCTTCGCGGCCAGGCGCCGCAGCTCGGAGAAGTGCCGCGGCAGCTGGTCGATGGAGTAGAGGTAAGGCACGAGCACGAGGCGCGTGTCCGCCGCCGCCACGTGCGCCTGCAGCTGCACGCGCAGCGCCTGCGCATCCTCCTTGGCGATGGGCCCCGAGGGGATCGCGTACTTGGACCACGCGACCACGGGGGCGGCCACGAGGAGCGTCTCCCACGCGAGGTCGCCCTGCATCACGGTCACGGACTCGCTGATGCCCTCGACGCGCTCGATCAGGACGTCGTAGGCGCCGGTGTTGGACTGCCACAGGTGGTCGAGCGCGCCGTCGAGCGGCACGTCATTGCCGTGGTCGAGCAGCTTCTCCACGAGGGCCGCGATCTCGGATTCCCAGAAGCGGTCCTCCGTGAGGCTGCCGGAAGTGTGCAGGCCGTTGGCCAGCGCGATGAGTCGTTCGGCGTCCCGGGTGAGCCGGGGCGCGGATTTGCTGCGGGTGCGGGCCATGGAAGGGGGGCCGGGCGGGAGGCGCCGGCCAGAGGTGACGAATCGTCGGGCGGGTATTTTATCATTGCGGGACACCCCGACCGGAGCCGCCAACGATGCCTGAAGCTGCCCTCAACGTCCTTGGCGGCGAGCTGCGCGCCTGCTCCTTCGACCCGCTCACCGGCTTCTGGCGCGACGGCTCGTGCAGCGAGGCGCCGGAGGACGGGGGCCTGCACGTCGTGTGCGCCCGCGTGACGCGCGAGTTCCTCGCGTTCAGCAAGGCCCGCGGCAACGACCTCTCCACGCCGCGCCCGGAGATGCGCTTCCGGGGGCTCCAGCCCGGCGACCGCTGGTGCCTGTGCGCGCTGCGCTGGCTCGAGGCGCTCGAGGCGGGGGCGGCCCCGCCGTTGGTGCTCGAGGCCACCCACGAGCGCGCGCTCGACCTGGTGCCCCTCGAGGTCCTGAGGCAGCACGCCTGGGACGCGAGCCCCAGTCGCGAGTCGCCCTAGCCGCGGGCGGGCAGCAGCGGGCAGGCCGGCGCCGGGCGGTGCCACAGGCGCGACCAGGCCTTGCGCAGGGCGCAGGCGGCTTCCCCGGCCAGCCGCGCGAGTTCCTCGTGGCGAAGCGACTTGGCCTGGCGGTCGATGGAGAACGGGTCGTGGGGGTTCATGTGCGGCTCCTTTTGCAGGATCGGCGCCAGGGCGCCCATGCAGGCAATCTAATTCCGCAGCTCTTGGTATACAATCCATTAGTAGGTCAATTAATTGATGAAAGCAAGGCACAAATAGCGTGAGCGTCCCCTCCGACATGGCGGCCTTCGTCCGCGCCGTGGAGCGAGGCGGCTTCTCGCCCGCCGCGCGCGAGCTGGGACTCACCCCCTCGGCCATCTCCAAGCTCGTCACGCGCATGGAGAACCGGCTGGGCGTGCGCCTCCTCAACCGCACCACGCGCCGCCTCGCGCTCACGCCCGAGGGCGAGGCCTTCTTCCACCGCGCCCAGCGGATCCTCGCCGACATCGAGGAGGCCGAGAACGAGGTGGCGAGGTTCCGCGGCCGCCCGCGCGGGAAGCTGCGCGTGAACGTGGGCACGGCATTCGGCGGCCACCAGCTCGTGCCGGCGTTGCCCGAGTTCCTGGCGCGCTACCCGGAGATCGCGGTCGAGATCACCATGACCGACCGCGTCGTGGATCTCGTCGAGGAGGGCGCCGACGTCGGCATCCGCTCCGGGCACCTCGCCGACTCGTCGCTCGTGGCGAGGAAGATCTGCGACATGGAGCGCGTGATCTGCGCCTCTCCCGCCTACCTCGCGCGCCACGGCACCCCGCGCCGGCCGGAGGACCTCCTCGGCCACAACTGCCTGCTCTTCGCCGGCGCCCCGCACCTGCAGCGCTGGCCGTTCCGCACGCCCGAAGGCGTGCGCGAGGTGGCCGTCGCGGGGACGGTGTCGGCCAACAGCGCGGAGACGCTCGTGCAGCTCGCGGTCATGGGCCTGGGCGTCATCCGGCTCGCGGACGTGACCGTGGGCGACGCCATCGCCCGGGGGCAGCTCCAGCCCGTTCTCGCGGACGCGCACCACGTCGAACCGTTGCCGCTGCACGCGGTGTTCCCGCATGGTCGCCACCGCTCGCCGCGCGTGGCCGCGCTGGTCGATTTCCTGCTCGAGAAATTCTCGGCCGCGCCGTGGCGCGTCCCGGCGGCGCGGCCGTGACGCTCCTCGCCCCGGCGGTCGCCTTCGTCGACCTCGAGACCACCGGCACCTCCGCCACGGGCGACCGGGTGACGGAAGTCGCCATCGTGCGCGTGGTCGATGGCGAGCTCGTGGAGGAGTGGTCCACGCTCGTCGACCCCGAGTGCTCCATCCCGCCCGACATCCAGGTCCTCACCGGCATCACCAACGAGATGGTGCGCGGCGCGCCCACCTTCGCCGGGATCCGCCACGAGGTCCTCGACCGGCTCGAGGGCCACCTGTTCGTCGCGCACAACGCGCGCTTCGACTACGGCTTCCTCAAGAACGAGTTCGCGCGCCTCGAGGTGCCGTTCACGGCCGAGGTGCTCTGCACCGTCCGCCTGTCGCGCCGGCTCTACCCGGATGCCGTGGGGCACGGGCTCGACGCGCTCATCGCGCGCCACGGCCTCGCCGACCCGCTGGACGCCATCGACCCCGCGGGGCGCACGGGCCGGCACTCGGCGCTGGGGGATGCGCGCGCGCTCTGGCGATTCGTGCAGGTGGTCGAGCGCGAGCGGCCCGCGGAGGAAATCGTCGCCGCGGTGAAGCGCCTGCTGAAGATCCCGAGCCTGCCGCCGCAGCTGCCGGTCGACGCGCTGGAGGGCGTGCCGGAGTGCCCCGGCGTCTACCGCTTCTTCGGCGTGAACGACCTGCCGCTCTACATCGGCAAGAGCGTGAACCTGCGCGACCGCGTGCGCTCGCACTTCACCTCGGACTACCGCAACGCGAACGACCACCGGCTCTCCGCGGAGATCCGGCGCCTGGACTGGATCGAGACGGCCGGCGAGCTGGGCGCGCTGCTGCTGGAATCGCGCCTCGTGAAGGAGGTCGCGCCGCTGCACAACGCGCTCCTGCGCCGGCGCCGCACCTTCGGCGTGCTGCGGCTGCCGTCGCTTCGCGAGGCGCCGGAGTTCGTGAAGATCGACGCCATCGACTGGGACGCGCGCGGCCCCGGCGCCGAGCCCCTCTACGGGCCGTTCTCGTCGCCGCGGGCGGCGCGCGAGCTGCTGGAGTCCATCGCCGCCGAGGAGGGCCTGTGCTGGCGGCTCCTCGGCTGGGAGAGGCGCGGCGGGCCGTGCTTCGCGCGCCAGGTGCGCAAGTGCCGCGGCGCCTGCGTGGGCGAGGAGACGCCGGAGGCGCACAACGTGCGGCTCGCCACGGCGCTCGAGGAGCGGCGCATCCCCGACTGGCCCTTCGCGGGGCCGGTGGCCATTGTCGAACGCGATGCCGCGCGCGGCCTCGAGGAGGCCCACGTCGTGCACCAGTGGCGCCACCTCGGCACCGCCCGCGAGGAAGGCGATCTCCTCGCGCTGGCCGAGGCGAGGCGGCTGCCGGAATTCGATCCCGACATCCTCAAGGTGCTCAGGCGCTGGCTCGCGGAGCACCCGGGCCGCGCGCGGCCGCTGCACGCGCCCGGTTGACCCGAGTCAACACGCGGCCGCGCGCGCGGGAACAGGCTGGACATGGGGAACTCCCGCCGGCGAGGGGCTCTCGAACCCCTGAGCCCGACATCGCCCGGGTGCACCCGAAGGAGCCAGCCATGGACACCGTGCAAGCCGAAGTCACGAAGGAAAAACTCCTGAAGGATCTCAACGCCGTGGTCGCCGAGACCGAGCAGCTGCTGCGCGACACCGCCACCGTCGGCGGCGACAAGGTCGCCAGCTGGCGCGCCGGCGTGGAGCAGAACCTGAAGGCCGCCAAGGAGCGCCTCGGCAGCCTCGAGCATGCGGCGGTCGAGAAGGCGAAGGCCACCGCGCAGGCAACCGACGCGTACGTCCACGAGAAGCCCTGGCACGCCATCGGCATCACGGCGGGCGTGGGCGTGCTCGTGGGGCTCGCCGTCGGGATGCTGCTGAACCGCCGCTAGATCGCGGCCGGCCGGTGCGGTTCCCATGACCGACCAGCCCGATCCGGGGCCGGGTTCGCCGCTGCGCGCGCTGGGCGGGGATGTCCTCGCGCTCGCGCGCGTGCGGCTCGAGCTGCTGGCCGTCGAGCTGAAGGAGGAATCGCGGCGCCAGAAGCGCATGCTCTGGCTCGCGGTCCTCGCGTCGCTCCTGCTCGCCGCCGGGCTGCTGGCGCTGGCCGTCCTCGTGGTCGTCGTGTTCTGGGAGACGCACCGCGTGGCGGCGCTCGTGGCCGTCTGCGCGGCCTACCTCGGCGCGGGCGGCTGGGCGCTCGCGCGGCTTCTCGGCATCGTGCGCAACGCCCCGCCGCCTTTCAGCGCCACGCTCGCCGAGTTCGAGCGCGACCTCGACATGATCAGGGGGGAGCCGTGAGCTCCCGCGAAGACGAGGTCCTCGCGCTGCGCAAGCAGGTGCTGGTGGCGCGCGCGGGGCTGCTGCGCCTGCGCATCCGCCGCGACGCCGGCGAGCTTCGCGAAGGCGTCGCTTTCGCGCGGCTCGCGTGGGTCGCGGGGCGTGGCATCGCCGTCGCGCGGCTGGCGCTGCGGGCTTTTCGCGCCTTCAGGCGTCCTTGAGCACGTCGGGCGTCTCGTTCCTCGGGTTGCCCACGAGCTTCGAGACGGCGCGGATCGCGACGGGGCCCGCATAGGGCACGAGCAGGCGCTGCGCCTCGGACGGCGGCGCCGTGAGCCAATCCTGCACGCGATCGGCCGGCAGGATCACCGGCATGCGGTCGTGGACGGGAGCGATCGCGGGGTTCGCCTCGGTGGTGAGGATCGTGAAGGTCTCGACCGGCGCGGCACCCGGCTGGGTCTTGTCCTGCCAGCGCTCCCACAGCCCGGCGAAGGCGAAGAGCGGCTGGTCGGCTGCGGTGATGGCGTACGGCTGCTTGCGGCCGGGCTCGCCCTGCCACTCGAAGAAGCCGGTGGCGGGGATCACGCAGCGGCGGCTGCGGAAGGCGTTGCGGAAGGAGGGCTTCTCCGCGGCCGTCTCGCTGCGCGCGTTGATGAGCTTCGTGCCCATGGCGAGGTCCTTCGCCCAGAAGGGCACCAGCCCCCAGCGCAGCATCGCCACCTCGCGGCGGCCGGCCTCGTCCACGCGCACCACGGGCGCCTCCTGCGTGGGCGCGATGTTGAAGCGCTTGCGGATGCGGTCGTGCACCGGCACGCTGAACGTGTAGGCGATCACGTTGCCGTCGGCGTCGAGGAAGTAGCGGCTGCACATGCGGCGGGAGTATTGCACAGGGTTGCCCCGCCCCGTGCCGGCCGGTAACCTTCGGGGCGACCATGCCCACGACCCACGCCTGCCCCAGCTGCCGCTCGCCGATGGACAAGCGGCGCTTCGGGCGCCAGCCGGCCGGCGACGTGGCGATCGACATCTGCTGGGACTGCCACGCGCTCTGGTTCGACCAGTACGAGAGCACCGCGCTCACCCCGCGCTCGGTGATCGACCTCTTCCGCCTCATCCACGAGCACCGCGACCGGCCGGCGCGGCCGCTGGCGGACAGCATGGGCTGCCCGCACTGCAGTTCGCGCCTGGCCGCCACGCACGACGTGATGAAGTCCAACCGCTTCACCTATCACCGCTGCACGCGCGGCCACGGCCGGCTCACGACGTTCGTGCAGTTCCTGCGCGAGAAGCACTTCGTGCGCTCGCTCACCGGCCCGGAGATCGAGGGCCTGCGGGCCACCGTGAAGCAGGTGCGCTGCTCCGGCTGCGGCGCCACGGTGGACCTCGCGCGCGACGCCGCGTGCAGCTTCTGCCGATCGCCCATCTCGGTGCTGGACGCGAAGGCGGTGGAGACGGCGCTCGCCTCGCTTTCCGCCGCGGAGAGAAAGCGCACCGCGCCCAACGCCGAGGAACTCGCGGCCGCGTTCGAGTCGATCGTCGCCACGCACCGCGAGCGGGAACGCAAGGGCAGGAGCCGCAGCGTGTGGACGCGCCCCATCACCCCCAACCAGTCCTCCCCGGTGCTCGTCGACCTGCTGGTCGACGGGCTCTCGCAGCTCTTCCGTTGAAAGGACTCACGCCATGAAGCGCTTCCGCCTTTCCGCCCTCGCCGCGATGGCCGCCGCGGCCCTCTCGGGCGCCTGCGCCAACGCGCCGGTGAACCGCGAGCCGCCGCCGCGCCCCTTCACGGGGACGAAGTGGATCCTGATGACGGAACGCGCGCTTTCCGGCGAGGCTCCGTGGCTCGAGTTCGGCGACGGCGCGGTGACGGGGTTTTCCGGCTGCAACCGCGTGATGGGCCGCTACCTGCAGGATACCGTCGGCGCGGGCGCCATCGTGTTCTCGGCGGTGTCGACCACCAAGAAGCTGTGCGAGGGCCCGGTGATGGCGGTGGAGGAGCGGCTCCTCGCGGTGCTTCGCACCTCCACCAACGTGCGCGTGACGGGAGACGCCCTGCGGATCGACGGATCCGCGGGCGCCCTCGACTTCAAGGCCGCGCCGCGCTGACCAGCCGGCCGCCCTCGACGCGCACCTTGTCGCCCACGCGCCAGGACGGCTCGGTCGTGTAGCGCACCACCTTGTTGGTGCCGTCCTCGAGGCGCACGCGCACGTCCCACGCGGCCGTGGTGCCGCGGTTCTTCTCCACCTCGTTGCCGATGAGGGCGCCGCCGAGCGCGCCCGCGACGGTGGCGACGTCCTTGCCGCGGCCGCCGCCGACCTGGTGGCCCAGCACGCCGCCGACGATGCCGCCGAGGACGGCGCCGGCGCCGCTCGACTCGCCTTTCTTCTCGATGGGAATCACCTCGCTCACCGTGCCGCAGTTCGCACAGATCTTCGGCGCGGGCGGGGGCGCGACCGCCGCCGGCGCGCCCGCGGCGGGCGCGGCCGGCGCGTACGCCGGGGCGCTGGATGCATAGGTGGGCGTCGACGGGCCGGGGCGGGC
>JAHCAK010000032.1 GCA_019634955.1 Burkholderiales bacterium | reverse complement strand
CCGATCATCGCCTTGGTAAGCCTTTACCTCACCAACAAGCTAATCGGACATCGGCCAACCCAATCGCGCAAGGCCTTGCGGTCCCCTGCTTTCCCCTCTCGGGCGTATGCGGTATTAATCCGGCTTTCGCCGGGCTATCCCCCACGACATGGACATGTTCCGATGCATTACTCACCCGTTCGCCGCTCGCCGCCAGGTTGCCCCGCGCTGCCGCTCGACTTGCATGTGTAAAGCATTCCGCCAGCGTTCAATCTGAGCCAGGATCAAACTCTTAAAGTTCAATCCATCAAAAACTCACAAAGAATCACATGGATTCCAAGTGAGCACTGCAAGATGCTTCAACCCGGCCACCCAGCGCCTCGCGGCATCAGGTCAACCGGCGCGCACCCGCAGCACCCACCTCTATCGGCTGTGACTTGTTAAAGAGCGTTCGCCGGGTCTCCCCGCTAAGGCCTTGGGGTGAGGGCGAAAAGACAGCGATTATAGCGCGTTTTCCGGGCCGGTCAAGCAATTGCGGCCCGGCGGGTTTCACGAGGGTGCCCGCAGGCTCACCCGGGCGAACTTGCGCTTGCCGACCTGGAGCACGTACGTCGCCCCGGCCGCGAGCCGCAGCCCCTTGTCCGAGACCTTCTGGCCGTCCACCTTCACGCCACCCTGCTCGATCATCCGCAGCGCCTCCGAGGTGCTCGGGCACACGCCCGAGGAACGCAGCACCTGGGCGATCGCGCCGCCCTCGGCCGGGACATCCAGGAACTGCTCCGGAAGGTCCGGCGGGATCTCGCCGTGGCGGAAGCGCGCCTCGAACTCCTCGAGGGCCTGGCGGGCGGCCGCCTGGTCGTGGAAGCGGGCGACGATCTCCTGGGCGAACCGGACCTTCACGTCGCGCGGGTTCGCGCCCTCCGCCACCGAACGCTTCCAGCCGGCGAGGGTCGCGAGCGACTCGAAGGAAAGGAGCTCCACGTAGCGCCACATCAGCTCGTCGGAGATGCTCATGAGCTTGCCGAACATCTCGCCGGCCGGGTCGTGGATGCCGACGTAGTTGCCGAGGGACTTGGACATCTTGTTCACGCCGTCCAGGCCCTCCAGCAGCGGCATCGTGATGATCACCTGCGGCTCCTGGCCGTGGTGCTTCTGCAGTTCCCGCCCCACGAGGAGGTTGAACTTCTGGTCGGTGCCGCCCAGCTCGACATCCGACTTCATCGCCACGGAGTCGTAGCCCTGCATCAGGGGGTAGAGGAACTCGTGGATCGAGATGGGCCGCTGTTCCGCGAAGCGCTTCGAGAAGTCGTCGCGCTCGAGCATCCGCGCCACCGTGGAGGTCGCGGCGAGCCGGATCATCCCGGCCGAGCCGAGCTGGTTGCACCAGGTGGAATTGAAGAGGATCTCGGTCCTCGACTCGTCGAGGACCTTGAACACCTGCGCCTTGTAGGTCTCGGCGTTCTCGGCGATCTGCTCCGGGGTGAGCGGCGGCCGGGTGGCGTTGCGCCCGCTCGGGTCGCCGATCATGCCGGTGAAGTCCCCGATGAGGAACATCACGTGATGCCCGAGGTCCTGCAGCTGGCGCATCTTGTTGAGCACCACCGTGTGGCCGAGGTGGAGGTCCGGCGCGGTCGGGTCGAACCCCGCCTTCACGCGCAGCGGCTTGCCCTTGGCGAGCTTGCGCACGAGATCCTCCTCGAGGATCAGCTCGTGCACGCCCCGCCGGATGACCTCGAGGTCTTCTCGTTGACTCATTGATTTGATTCCACTTTTTTGCCTGCCGGGCGAAAAATCCTGCTATCCTGCCGGCTTTGGCACCCGCCCGGCCGATGACCGTCGAAAAGACCGCCATTCTAGCGCAGCGCCATGCCCGCCTCCTGCCCCTGCGGCAGCTCGCGTTCGGCGCGGCGCTGCTCGGCCTGCCTGCGCTGGGCGTTGTGACCGCGTTCGGGATCGCACCCGGCACCGTCGCCGACTCCGTGGCCCGCGAGACGGTCACCCTGGAGGTGCCGCTTCCGGAACTCGCCCCGCGCGAAGCGCCGGCGGAGCAGCGATTCAGCAGCCAGGAACGCGTGCTGCGCGGCGACACCGTCGCAGCCCTCGTGGCCCGGCTCGGCATTTCCGACGATGGCGCGCTCGCCTTCCTGCGTGGCGACGCCGTCGGGCGCCAGATCTTCCGCCAGCTCATCCCGGGGCGCACGATGCAGGCGGAGACGGACGACGGCGGGCGCCTCCTGGCGCTGCGCTACTTCGTCTCGCCGGGCAAGGTTCTCGAGGTGCGTCGCGACGGCGACGGCTACTCGGCCCGCGAGCGATCCGCCGACGCCGCGCCGCGCGCCTACTACAAGTCGGCCACCATCAAGTCCTCGCTCTTCGCCGCGACGGACTCGGCGGGCATCCCGGACGCCATCGCGATGCAGCTCGCCCGGGTCTTCTCCACGGACATCGACTTCCACGTCGACATCCGCTCGGGGGACCGCTTTTCCGTCATCTACGAATTGGCCTACGAGGGCGGCGAGCCCGTGACGACGGGCCGGATCCTCGCCGCGGAGTTCGTGAACCAGGGGCGCACCTACACCGCCGTGCTCTTCGAGGACGAGGAGGGCGGCGACGCCTACTACGAGCTCGACGGGACGAGCCGCGCCAAGGCATTCCTGCGTTCCCCGGTGGAGTTCTCGCGCGTGAGCTCGGGTTTCGGACGGCGCCTTCACCCCATCTTCAAGAACTGGCGCGCCCACACCGGCTCGGATTTCGCGGCCCCCACGGGCACGCGCGTGCTGTCCGCCGCCGACGGCCACGTCATTTCCGCCGGGTGGAAGGGCGGCTACGGCAAGACGGTGGAAATCCGGCACGGCGGATCGATCACGACGCTCTACGCGCACCTTTCGGGCTTCGCCCAGGGCATCCGCGCGGGCGCCCGCGTACGGCAGGGCGATCCCATCGGATTCGTGGGCGCGACGGGCTGGGCCACGGGGCCGCACCTGCACTACGAGTTCAAGATTTCCGGCATCCACCAGGACCCGATGCGGGTAGCGCTTCCCAAGGCCACGCCCGTGCCCGCGAGCCTGCGGTCGCGGTTCGATGCGCAGGCCGCGCGCGCCGGCGCCCAGATCGCGATGGTCCGGAACGCGCCGTCGCTCCGCTACGAGTAGCGTGCGCGGCCTCGCGATCGGCATCATGTCGGGGACCAGCCTCGACGGGGCCGATGCCGCCCTCGCGGACTTCTCGCAATCGCCTCCCCGGTGCCTGGGCACCGCGACAGTCCCCTTTCCCGGCGAGCTCAAGGCCGCGCTCCTCGCGCTGAGCGTACCCGGGAGCGACGGGCTCGACGCCGCCGGCGCGTGCGCCGTGCGCCTCGCGGAGTTGTATGCGGAGGCGGTGGCGCTCCTGCTCGAGGAGACCCGCACTGCCCCATCCGCGATAGCGGCCATCGGCTGCCACGGCCAGACGGTCCGGCACCGGCCCGAGGCGGGATACACGATCCAGCTGAACGACCCGGCCCGGCTCGCGGAGCGCACGGGCATCGACGTCGTCGCCGACTTCCGCAGCCGCGACGTAGCTGCCGGAGGACAGGGTGCGCCGCTGGTGCCCGCGTTCCACGACGCTGTATTCCGGCACCCCGGCCGGCACCGGGTGGTCGTGAATATCGGCGGGATCGGCAACGTGTCCTGCCTCGTTCCGGGCTTCCCGTACACGGGGTTCGACACCGGGCCGGGCAACGTCCTGATGGACGCGTGGGCGAAGCGGCACCTGGGCAGGGACTTCGACGAGGGCGGGGAGTGGGCTGGCCGTGGGCGAGTGGATGCCGCGCTGCTGGGCCGGCTGCTGGACGAGCCCTTCCTGGGGAAACCCCCGCCCAGGAGCACCGGGCGGGAGCTCTTCAACCTGGCCTGGCTCGAGTCCCGGCTGGGCGGCGGGACAAGTCCTGCCGATGTCCAGGCCACCCTGCTCGAGTTCACGGCGGCCACGATCGCCGAGGCGATCCGCCGCTACTGCGGCATCCCGGACGAGGCGTACCTTTGCGGGGGAGGGGCGCGCAACCCGCGGTTGGCGGCGAGGATCAGCGAGCGGCTCGCGCCTGTCCCCGTGGCGCCCACCGACCGCCTCGGCGTGCCGACCGGGCAGGTGGAGGCCCTGGCCTTCGCGTGGCTGGCGCTGAAGTGCGTGCGACGCGAGCCCGTGGACCTGCGGGCCGTCACGGGCGCCGCCCACCCCTGCATCCTGGGCGCGATCCATCCCGCCTGAAATGCGAAAGGGGAGCCGGAGCTCCCCTTCCCGTGGGTGGCGCCAGGCTCAGGCGCTGAACGACGAGCCGCAGCCGCAGGTCGAGGACGCGTTCGGGTTCTTGATCACGAACTGCGCGCCTTCCAGGCCCTCCGAGTAGTCGATCTCGGCGCCCACGAGGTACTGGTAGCTCATCGGGTCGATGAGCAGGCTCACCCCGTTCTTCTGCATGACGGTGTCGTCCTCGTTCACCACCTCGTCGAAGGTGAACCCGTACTGAAGGCCGGAGCACCCGCCGCCCGTCACGAAGACGCGCAGCTTGAGCTCCTGGTTGCCCTCCTCCTCGATGAGGGACTTCACCTTGTTCGCGGCGCTGTCGGTGAAGACCAGCGGGTCGGGCATCGTTGCGGACATGTCGTTCATGGAAATCTCCTGGTTTGCGTGGATTCCGCGTCAGTCCGACGATGCGCCGGTCGCGGACTTGAATTCGACGATCTTGTCGCTCTTCTGGGGATTCTCGTACACGAGCTGCCCCATGACGATGGCGCCCACGTGGACCTCGATCGACTTGTAGGACACGTCGCCTGTGACCCTTGCCTTGGGCAGAAGTTCGACGTACTCGGTCGCCCGCACGGGGCCAGCCACGGTGCCGTTGACCACGACGTGGGCGACGTCGATCTCGCCCTCCACCTTGGCGATCTCGGACAGCACGAGCGTGCCCGGCTTGTTGCCCGTGGCCTTCACGTTGCCCTTCACGTGGCCGTCGATTCGCAGGCCGCCGACGAAGGTGATGTTGCCCTCGATGACGGTACCGGCCCCGATCAGGCTGTCGATCGGGCTCGGCTTGGTGCCCTTGCCGAACATGGCATCCCCTATTGCAGATTGACGCTCCGGGAGAGTTTAACCTGTCCCCCGGGAAGCGCAAGAACCCGGACCTCGTACCCCTTCAGGATGGCACCCTCGGGGATCCGGAACCGGCCGTCGACCTTCTGGTAGAAGCGGAACTCCACCACCCCGTCCGTCTGCGCCGCATCCGCCTCGGGGAAGGCGAGCGTGGATACGGCGCCCTGGTGGGCGATGCGCGCGATGAGCTGGATGCGGCCCTTGAAATCCTGCTTCCTCTGCCCGCCTTGCGTGAGGAGCATGCGGTAGCGGAACTCGTTGGGCTGCCCGTCCTGCTCGACCTTCAGGTTCGCGAGCCCCAGGCCCTCGGGCGTCGCCCCCGAGGACATGATGTTGCGAAGGAACCCCAGGTCCTCCTTGAGCGCCGCGTTCTCGTCCTGGAGCTGCGAGACGTTGCGCGCGAGTTCCATCTGCGCGGCCTTGTCGATGGCGAGCTGGCGCTCGGATTCCGCGTGCGCGGCGCGCGCCGCCTCGAGGTCACGCTTGAGTCGCGCGTTCTCGTCGCCGAGCGTCGCGATCTGCTGCTTCGCCTCCTCGCGGTCGAACCCGGTGATGCGGTAGCTGTTCTCGACGAGCCACCACACCACGCCCGCGACCGCCGCCATCATCAGCAGGTTGAGAAGCCACCGCCAGTACCAGGCCATGTGCGAGCGGATCATCATCCGCGACGAGCGGATGCCGAAGTTGCTTCGCAGGCGCCGGGTGAAGCTTCTCACGGCAGCAGCGCCACCTGCTCGAGCCCTCGCCCTTCGGGAAGGCCGAAGGCGATGTTCATGTTCTGCACGGCCTGGCCGGCGGCGCCCTTCACGAGGTTGTCCTCGACGGCGAGGATCACGAGCGTGTCGCCGCCCAGCGGCCGGTGCACGGCGATGCGGCAATGGTTGGACCCGCGCACCCACCGCGTCTCGGGATGGGTGCCGGGGGGAAGCACGTCGACGAACGCCTCGCCGGCGTAGCGATTCTCGAAGAGCTGCTGGAAGTCCGCCTCCCGGGTCACGCGCGCGTACACCGTCGCGAGGATCCCGCGGATCATCGGCACGAGGTGCGGCACGAACGTGAGCCCCACCGCACGCCCCCCCGCGTCGCGGAGGCTCTGGACGATTTCCGGGTGGTGCCGGTGGCCGGCGACGGCGTAGGCCTTGAAGTTGTCCGCGGCCTCGGAGAAGAGGATGTCGATCTCGGCCTTGCGGCCGGCGCCGCTCACGCCCGACTTCGCGTCGGCGACGAAATGGCCATGGTCCACGAAGTCCGTCTCCACGAGCGGCAGGAGCGCGAGCTGCACCGCCGTGGCATAGCAACCCGGGTTCGCGATGAGCCGCGCGCCGCGGATCTTCCCGCGGTTGATCTCCGGCAGGCCGTAGACCGCCTCGGCCACGAGATCCGGCGCGGCGTGCTTCTGCTTGTACCAGCGCTCCCAGGTGGCGATGTCCTTCAGCCGGAAGTCGGCCGAGAGGTCGATCACCTTGACGCCGGCGTCCACCAGGGCCCGGGCCTGCCCCATCGCCACGCCGTTGGGGGTGGCGAAGAACACGCACTGGCACGCGGTGAGGTCCGCCTGCGCCGGGTCGCTGAAGGCGATGTCCACGCGCTTGCGCAGCGAAGGAAACAGGCGCGCGACGGGCGTTCCCGCCTCGCCGCGCGAGGTGATGGCCGCGATCTCGACGTCGGGGTGGGCCGCGAGCAGCCTCAGCAGCTCCACCCCGGTGTAGCCCGTGCCTCCTACGACGCCAACCTTGATCATCTGTCGACCCCTCACCTGTCGGCCGCCGGCGACGGCGGCGCGGCCCCTGAACGAAAAAGCCGCCTTGCGGGGCGGCTTCCTCGTGCTCCGGCGAAACCGGAAAGCGCTCTCCCGCCTTAGCGTTTCGAGTACTGCTTGCGGCGGCGCGCCTTGTGGAGACCGACCTTCTTGCGCTCGACCTCGCGCGCGTCGCGGGTCAGGAAGCCGGCCCGGCGCAGGTCGCTCTTCAGGTTCTCGTCGTACTCGACCAATGCGCGGGCGAGGCCCAGGCGGATGGCGCCGGACTGGCCGGTCATGCCGCCGCCCTCGACCGTGACCTTGACGTCGAAGCGGTCACCGAGCTTGGTCAGCTCCAGCGGTTGGCGCACGACCATGCGCGCGGTCTCGCGGCCGAAGAACTCGTCGAGAGTCTTGTCGTTGACCAGGATCTGGCCGCGGCCCGGGCGCAGGAAGACGCGCGCAGCGGAGGATTTGCGACGGCCGGTGCCGTAGTACTGCGTGACTGCCATGACGATTTCCTTATCCGATCTCGAGAACCGCGGGCTGCTGCGCCGCGTGCGGATGCTCGGATCCGCTATACACCTTGAGCTTGCGGTACATGTCGCGGCCCAGCGGGCCCTTCGGCAACATGCCCTTGACGGCGATCTCGATCGCGCGCTCCGGGTGGCTGGCGAGCATGTCCTTCAGCGACACCGTCTTGATGTTGCCGATGTAGCCGGTGACGCGATGGTACTTCTTGTCCTGCAGCTTGTTGCCGGTCACCGCGATCTTCTCGGCATTGATGACGACCATGTAGTCGCCGGTGTCGATATGCGGGGTATAAATGGCCTTGTGCTTGCCGCGCAGGCGGCGCGCGAGCTCCGTGCACAGCCGACCGAGCGTCTTGCCCGTGGCGTCGACCAGGAACCAATCGCGCTTCACGGTCGGATTGGCGGAAAAGGTCTTCATGTGGGTCCTTGTCGTAGTGGTGCCCCTGGGTGCTTCCGGCGGGCGCCGGAAATGTTTTGGGCCCCTTGTTTGAAATGCGAACCCGAAATTTAGGCAACTCAGGTCCTTGTGTCAAACCGGGGTTTCGGGGCGGGGGTCGGCGGGACGGGGAAGGTCCCCTCGGCTAGAATTCCCCATCCCCCACCCCACCCTCCCGATGGATACCAGCCGTTTCGAGCAGTACGCACGGGTCGCCGGCGTCGCCCTCCTGGTCGTCGGTTGTTTCCTCGTCGTCCGGCCGTTCCTCGCCGCGCTCCTCTTCGCGGCGGTCCTGTGCCTGTCGACATGGCCGGCGTTCCGGTGGGTGCGCGACCGGCTGGGCGGGCGTAATTCGCTGGCGGCGCTCCTGTTCGTTCTCGCCATGCTTCTTGCGATCGCGTTGCCGGTTGCGCTGGCGGGATTCAGTCTCGTCACCCACTCGGCCCAGGCGATCGACTTCGTCCGCGGGCTCATCGACCGGGGGCCGTTCGAGCTTCCCCCCTGGATGACCGGCCTGCCCGTCGTGGGGTCGTCCATCGACGAGTACTGGCATCGACTGATAGGCAGCCGGGAGGAGATCGTCGCGCTCGCGCGACGACTGGCGGACCCGGCGAAGCGGCTGCTGGTCGCCGCCGGAACGGCCGCGGGCGAAGGCCTGCTCTACATTCTGCTGGCAATCTTCATGGCGTTCTTCTTCTATCGCGACGGGGAAGCCGTGGCCCGAATGGTCCGCGACGGCATGGCTCGCCTCGCGGGGTGGGAGCAGGGCGCCGCGGTGCTGGATACGGCCCAGAGCGCGATCAAGGGAGTCGTCTACGGCCTCATCGGGACGGGACTGGCCCAGGCCGCGGTGGCTCTCGTCGGCTACGTGGTCGCGGGAGTGCCGGGCGCCGTGACGCTGTCGGCGCTCACCTTCGTCCTTTCGTTCATCCCGATGGGACCGGCGATCCTCTGGGGCGGGGCGGCGGCGTGGCTGTATTCGAACGGTGAAACGGGCTGGGCCATCTTCATGCTCGCCTACGGGTTCCTCGTCATCAGTTCCGTCGACAACGTCGTGAAGCCGATCCTCATGAGCCGCGCGGGCAACCTGTCGATGCTGCTGGTGGTGCTGGGCGTCTTCGGCGGCGCCGTCGCCTTCGGTTTCATCGGCATCTTCGTCGGCCCGACGCTGCTCGCCGTGGCGTGGGGCCTTCTCAACGCGTGGCTCAGGGCCCAGAAATCCCGGGAGGCGGCATGAAGGCGCGGGTGAAGCTGGTGGAAGGCATCACGTTCGTGGCGGAGAGCGGCAGCGGCCACGCGGTCGTAGTGGATGCATCCCCCGAGGTCGGCGGCAGGGACATGGGCGCACGCCCTATGGAGATGATCCTCATGGGCGCCGGCGGCTGCAGCGCCATCGACGTCGTTCACATCCTGCGCAAGGCCCGGCAGGACCTCGTGGACTGCGTGGTCGAGGTCGAGGGCGAGCGCGCGGCCGAGGACCCGAAGGTCTTCACGCGCATCCACATGCACTACGTGGTCACCGGGCGCGCGCTCAACCCCGCGCAGGTGGAGAGGGCGATCCGGCTCTCGAAGGAGAAGTACTGCTCGGCGACGATCATGCTCGCAAAGACGGCCGAGGTCACCGCGGATTTCGAGATCCGCGAGGCCTAGAAGCGGTACGCCGTCTCCGTCATCACCTTCGCCATCAGGCGCATCGCGCCTTTCACAGGCGCCGGCAGCTCGGCCGCTCCGAGCGATTCCCCGGTGTTGGCATGCCCGACCTCGTCGGCGCGCATCTGCTCGAGGATGGCGCGGCTGCGGTCGTCGCCCTCGGGCAGGCGGTCGAGGTGGCCATCGATGTGCTTTTCGACCTGGCGCTCGGTCTCGACGAGGAACCCCATGCTCCAGCGGTCACCCGCAGCGCCTGAAACGAGCCCCAGCGCGAAGGATCCGGCATACCAGAATGGCGAGAGCACGCTCGGGCGCGAATCGAGCTCGCGCAGCCGCTCGGCGCACCACGCGAGGTGGTCGCGCTCCTCGGCGCCAGCATGGTCCAGCGCGAGGCGGACGGCCTCGTCCCGCGCCATGAGCGACTGCCCGGCGTAGAGCGCCTGGGCACAGACCTCGCCTGCGTGGTCCACGCGCATGAGCCCCGCCACGTGGCGGCGCTCGGCCGGGCCCGCGGGGGCCTTCGACTTCTCGCCGGGGGTCTCGCGCGACGCGCCCACGGCGCCCGAGAGCGTGCGCAGGGCGTTGTCGAGTGCGATCAGCGTTCGGTCCAGCGTCGTGATCATGTTCGGGGGAGCGGTCCCGGAAGTGAAAAGGGCGCGGCTTTCGCCGCGCCCTTCATGTCGCAGCAGCCAGATGGCTGTCAGAACACGTGCTTGATGCCGACGCCGAAGCCTTCGCGATCCGCACCAGCACCGCCGACGTCGTTGGAACCGAACTTGCAAACACCGGCCGCATTGTTGTCGACCTTCACGTAGGTCGCAACGAGTTGCGAGCGCTTGCTCCAGTTGTAGAAATAGCCGACGGCATTCACGTCACACTCGGGCTGCGCTGCGCCATTCGCACCGCCATCCTGCGAGTTCGAGAACTGGTAACCAAGTTGATGCTTGCCCGCCGTCCAAAGGATGTTGGCGAGGTAGTTCTTCTGCTTGGTCATGCCGTCCTTCTTGATGTCCTCGTAAACGCCGCCGACCTTGAACGAGCCCATCGTGAAGTAACCCGACAGCTGGTTTCCGGTCTCCTTCCGGAGCGTCGCGGACACATCCTTGTGCTCTTCCCACGCGTACGCCACCATCACGGGACCCTTGGCATACACGATGTTCGCCGCCGTGTTTCTCGGGTTGAGCGCCGACGTCTTGCCTTCGTTGGCCGTCATCGACAGCTTGGCCGTGAACCCGCCGAAGCTGGGCGTCCAGTACTGAATGACGTTCTGCTCGCGACGGTCGAAGTTGCCGCGGTCATGAAGCGCGGCCGTGATGCCACCGAGGTTCAGGTCGCCGTACTGATCCACGCTGTAGGTGATGACCTTGTAAGGCGAATCCCACCGTCCGGCCAAGACAGTTCCCCAGCCACCCTGGAGACCGATGCCACTGTTGCGCGTGGCGAACTGGTTGCCGGTCGCAGCTTGGGAGTCGGACTTGAATGCCGTCTCGAGCTGGAAGAAGACCTTCATGCCGCCACCCACATCCTCGGTGCCGCGGACGCCGAGCAGGGAGGAATCATCCGAAACCTGCATCTTGCTCGGGACGTTCGACGCAGCCGGCCCGCCCTTCGCTTCCACGGACTGCACGGATACGTACACGCGCCCGTAGAGCGTCACGGGGCTGGCGGTCTGGGCCATGACCGTCGGGGCAACGCACGCGCCCGCAACCGCCAGAGCCATCAGTTTCTTGTTCATCAGAATCTCCTTTGTTGAAGTGAGGCCGAATTCACTAAAGCGCTTGGGAACCTCTTGGGGATCTTCGCCCCGATTCTTGGCACTTCTCCCAGATATTTATTGAGAAGCCGGTAGCATGATGCCAAACCCGGGGCCATCGCTCAAGGGGGGGGTGGGAAATGTGCAACAAACCCCCTGTGCTGTTGCTTTGCTGCAACGCCGTCCGTCACACCCGGCCGAAAAGCCGTGAAAGCTCGGCACCCGGATCGGCCGCGGCCATGAAGGCTCCGCCGACTAAGTATGCGCTCACTTTGGCATCCCTGAGCCGCTTCACGGCCTCCGGCGAGGCGATTCCGCTCTCCGCCACGAGAATCCTGCCCGCCGGCACCCGCCCGGCGAGCTCCAGGGTCGTCTCGAGGCGGATCGCGAAGGTCCGCAGATCCCGGTTGTTGACCCCGACGAGCGGCGTGGCGAGCCGAAGCGCGCGGTCCAGCTGCGCGGCGTCGTGGGATTCCACCAGCACATCCATGCCCAGCCCGTGGGCCAGGTTCTCGAGCCGCGCGAGCTCCGCGTCCGCCGCCGCGTCCATGATCAGCAGGATGCAATCGGCCCCCCAGGCACGGGCCTCGACCACCTGGTAGGGGTCGACGATGAAGTCCTTGCGGATGACGGGCAGCGCGCACGCGGCGCGGGCCGCCTCGAGGTCCTCTCGCGAGCCGCCGAAATACTCGCGGTCCGTGAGGACGGACAGGCAGGCGGCCCCGTTCGCCTCGTAGGACGCGGCGATGCGAGCCGGGTCGAAGTCGGCCCGGATGAGCCCCTGGCTGGGGCTCGCGCGCTTGATCTCGGCGATCACGGCGGGCTTACCGGCCGCGATCCGCGCCTGCATCGCAGCCGCGAAGCCGCGTGGCGGGGAAGCCGCTGCGGCGGCCCTCTCGAGATCGGCGAGAGGCACAGCAGCCCGCGCCGCCGCCACCTCGCGGCGCTTGGTCGCCAGGATCTCCTGCAGGATGTCGCTCACGCCCCTGCCTTCGCGAACGACCGGGTGAAGGCCACGAGCTGGTCCAGCTTCGCCTTCGCGGCGCCGGAGGCCACCGTGTCGCGCGCCAGCGCCACGCCGTCCCAGAGGCTCGGCACCACGCCGGAGACGTAGAGGGCGGCGGCGGCGTTGAGCAGCACCACGTCCTGCGACGGGCCCTTCTCGCCGCCGAGCACCGCCAGCACGCGCTCGCGCGACTCCTCGGGGCCCGCGACCTGGATCGCCTCGACGGGCGCCGTGTCCAGCCCGAACTGCTTCGGCTCGACCACGTACTCCGTGATGAAATCGTGCTTGAGCTCGGCCACGGCCGTGGGGCCCGTGATCGTGATCTCGTCCAGCCCGTCGTGCCCGTGCACCGTGAGCACGTGGCGGCTGCCCAGCATCTTGAGCACCCGCGCCTGGATGCCCACGAGGTCCGGGTGGAACACCCCATCACCTGGTTGGGCGCGCCGGCCGGATTGGTGAGCGGCCCCAGGATGTTGAGGATCGTGCGCATGCCGAGCTCCTTGCGCACGGGCGCGGCGTGCTTCATCGCGGGGTGGTGGCTCGGCGCGAACATGAAGCCCAGCCCCACCTCGCGCAGGCACACGCCGACCTGCTCCGGCGTGAGCGCCAGGTTCACGCCGAGGCCCTCCAGCACGTCGGCGCTGCCAGACTTCGAGGAGACCGAGCGGCCGCCGTGCTTGGCCACCTTGGCGCCCGCGGCCGCCGCGACGAACGCGGCGGTGGTCGAGATGTTGAAGGTGTGCGAGCGGTCGCCGCCCGTGCCGCAGGTGTCCACGAGGTTGGCGAGGTCGGACGGCGTCCACCTTCATCGAGAACTCGCGCATCACGGAGGCGGCCGCGGCGATTTCGGAGACGGACTCCGTCTTCACGTGCAGCCCCATCAGGATGGCGGCGAGCTGCACCTGCGTGACGCCGCCCTCCATGACCTGGCGGAACAGGTCGACCATCTCGTCGTAGAAGATCTCGCGCTTGTCGCAGAGGCGGTTGATCGCTTCGTGGGCGGTGAACATGGCTACTCCTGCGTGAGGAAGTTGCGGAGCAGCGCGTGGCCATGCTCCGTGAGGATCGATTCGGGGTGGAACTGCACGCCCTCCACCGCCAGCGTGCGGTGGCGCACGCCCATGATCTCGCCGTCGTCCGTCCAGGCCGTGATCTCGAGCTCGGCCGGGCAGGTCTCGCGCTCGATGGCAAGCGAGTGGTAGCGAGTCGCGTCGTAGGGCGAGGGCAGGCCGCGGAAGACGCCCTTGCCCGCGTGGTGGATGGGCGAGACCTTTCCGTGCATGAGCGTCTTCGCGTGCACGATCCGGCCGCCGAAGGCCTGGCCGATCGCCTGGTGGCCAAGGCACACGCCCAGGATCGGGATCTTCCCCGCGAAGCGCCCGATGGCGGGCAGCGAGACCCCGGCCTCGTTCGGCGTGCACGGGCCCGGCGAGATCACGATGCGGTCGGGCGCGAGGCGCGCGATCTCGTCCACCGTCACCTCGTCGTTGCGGACCACCCGCACCTCCTCGCCCAGCTCGCCGAGGTACTGCACGAGGTTGTAGGTGAAGGAATCGTAGTTGTCGATCATGAGCAGCATGGCGGGCTCCTCATGCGACGGGGGCGTCGAGCCCCGCGTTGGTGAGCTCGGCGGCCGCCAGCAGCGCGCGCGCCTTGTTGCGCGTCTCGAGCCACTCCTGCTCCGGGATCGAATCCGCCACGATGCCGGCCGCCGCCTGCACGTGCAGCTCGCCGTCCTTCACCACCCCGGTGCGGATGGCGATGGCGAGGTCGAGGTTGCCGTTGAAGCCGAGGTAGCCCACGGCGCCCGCGTAGACGCCGCGCCGCTCGGGCTCGAGCTCGTCGATGATCTCCATCGCGCGCACCTTGGGCGCCCCCGCGACGGTGCCGGCCGGGAAGGTCGCGCGCAGGAGCTGCATCGGCGTGAGGGCGGGGTCGACCTCGCCCTCGACGTTGGAGACCATGTGCATCACGTGCGAATACCGCTCCACCGCCATCTGCTCGGTCACGCGCACGGTGCCGATCCTCGCGATGCGCCCGATGTCGTTCCTGCCCAGGTCGATCAGCATCAGGTGCTCGGCGCGCTCCTTGGGGTCGTTCACCAGCTCGCGCTCCATCGCGAGGTCCTTCTCGGGCGTGGACCCGCGCTTGCGCGTGCCGGCAATGGGGCGGACGGTCACCGTGTCCCCCTCGCGGCGCACGAGGATCTCGGGCGAGGCACCCACGAGCTGGCTGTCGCCGAAGTCGAAGTAGAACATGTACGGCGACGGGTTGATCGAGCGCAGCGCCCGGTACAGATTTACGGGCGAGCCCGCGAAGGGCTGCGAAAGCCGCTGCGAGACCTGCACCTGCATCACGTCGCCGTCGGTGATGTAGCGCTTGGCCCGGGCGACCGCGGCGTAGAAGGGCTGCTCGCCGATGTTGGAGCGCGGCGGCTGCGCGTGGTCGACGGGCACGTGGCCCGGCAGCCGCGCCGCGCCGCGCAGGCGCCCGCGAAGCGCCTCCAGGCGCGCCCGTGCCTTCGCCCACGCGCCGGCCTCCCGCGCGTCCGCGTACACGATGAGGTGCACCTTGCCGGCGAGGTTGTCGACCACGGCAAGCTCGTCCGAGAGGAGCAGCCGCACGTCCGGCAGGCCGATCGGGTCCGGGCGCGCGTCGTTCGCGAGCTTCGGCTCGATGTAGCGGACGGTGTCGTAGCTGAAGTAGCCGGCCAGCCCGCCCGCGAAGCGCAGGCTCGAGGCCAGCGGCGCGGCGCGCACGCGACGCAGGTAGGCGTCGACGAAGGCGAGCGGGTCGCCGGCCTCGTGCTCCTCCACGACGGCGCCGTCGCGGATCACGCGGCCGCGCCCGGCCGCCACCTCGATGCGCTCGCGCGCGGCGAGCCCGATGATCGAGTAGCGCCCGAAGCGCTCGCCGCCGATGACGGACTCCAGCAGGTAGGTGCCCGGCGCGTCGGCGAGCTTGAGGTACAGCGACAGCGGGGTGTCGAGATCGGCCAGCGTCTCGAGGGTGAGGGGGATCCGGTCGTAGCCGGCGCGGGAAAGCGCGAGGAAGTCTTGCTCAGTCATGGGTCACCACGGGGTTTTCGGGTCGAAGGGCGGACGGGCGGGACGCTTTCAGCGCCAGCTTTGCCATCGCCAGTCGAGCAGGAAACCGCGCGGTGCCATGAGGGGAAGTCGTTGCCGTCGGATCGGGAATCAGGCGGCCATTGTAATCGATCTGGCGGCCTCTTCCACGCTCGCCACCACGGCGTCGGCGCCCAGCTCGCCAATCCCGAGGCCCTCCCGGTAGCCGTAGGGAACGACCACCACGGGGCAGCCGGCCGCGCGCGCCGACTGCACGTCGTTCAGCGAGTCGCCGACCATCACGGTGTCGGCCGGCGCCGCGCCGAGCCGGCCGGCGGCGAAGAGCATCGGGTCGGGGTGCGGCTTCTTGCGCTCGAGCGTGTCGCCGGAGACGACGACGCCGAAGTAGGGGCGCAGCCCGGTCAGCTCGAGGATGGGCTCCGTGAATCGCCCGATCTTGTTCGTGACGCAACCCATCGCGATGCCGGCGCGACGGAGCGCCTCGAGGCCCTCGAACACGCCGGGATAGGGCCGCGAGCGGTCCGCGATGCCGGCCGCGTAGTGTCGCTCGAAGGAAGCCTGCGCGCGGGCGCGCTCCTCGTCCGGCCCGCCGCCCGTCGCCGCGAAGCACTGGCTCACGAGGTTCACCACGCCCTTGCCGACGAAGTCGCGGATCGACTCCTCGGCGAGCGAAGGCCGGCCGAGGTCGGCGAGCATCCGGTTGGCCGCGGCGGCGAGGTCGGGCGCGGTGTCGACCAGCGTGCCGTCGAGGTCGAAGAGCGCCGCGCGGTAGCGGCGACGCGGAATGCCCGGGCCCACGGTCACGCGCCCGCGAGGGCGTCGCGCAGGCGGCGGATCGCCGCCGCGCGGTCGCGCTCGCCGAAGACGGCCGAGCCGGCCACGAAAGTGTCGGCGCCCGCCTTCGCCACGGCCGCGATGTTGTCCGCCTTCACGCCGCCGTCGACCTCCAGCCAGATGTCGCGGCCGCTCTCGTCGATGCGGCGGCGCGCCTCGCGGATCTTGGGCAGCGCCGAGGCGATGAAGGACTGGCCGCCGAACCCCGGGTTCACGCTCATGACGAGGATGAGGTCCACCTTGTCCATCACGTGGTCGAGCCACGAGAGCGGCGTGGCCGGGTTGAACACGAGGCCGGCCTTGCACCCCTGGTCGCGGATGAGCGAGAGCGTGCGGTCGACGTGCTCGCTCGCCTCCGGGTGGAAGCTGATGATCGCCGCGCCCGCCTTCGCGAAATCCGGGACGATGCGGTCCACGGGCTTCACCATGAGGTGCACGTCGATGGGCACGCTGCAGTGGGGCCGGAGCGCCTCGCACACGAGCGGGCCGACGGTGAGGTTCGGGACGTAATGGTTGTCCATCACGTCGAAGTGCATGAGATCGGCGCCGCCGGCGATGACGTCCTTCACCTCGTCGCCGAGGCGCGCGAAGTCCGCCGAAAGCAGGCTGGGCGCGATGCGGTGCATGGGGTTCTTCCGGGTCACGGTGGGAGAGGAAAATTCTACGCGATTCCCCCCGCGGATCGCGCGGGTTTTTTCCTGCTAACATCCTCCGCATGCCCGACCCGAAACGCTACCTCGTCGCCGTCACGGCGCACTCGACCTACCTGCCGGACCAGTCGGACGAGGAGGACGACCGCTACGTCTTCGCCTACACGATCCGCATCACCAACACGGGCACCGTGACGGCGCAGGTCGTGAGCCGGCACTGGATCATCACCGACGCGGACAACCAGGTCCAGGAAGTGCGCGGCATGGGCGTCGTGGGCGAGCAGCCCGTGCTCAAGCCCGGCGACACCTTCGAGTACTCGAGCGGCTCCTCCATCCCGACGGCCGTGGGCACGATGCGCGGCACCTACCAGCTGGTCGCCGAGGACGGCACGCGCTTCGAGGCGCCCATCCCCGAGTTCGCGCTGAGCGTCCCGCGCGTCCTGCACTAGGGGCGCGGCTCCTCCTCGCGGTCTTCCTTCGCGGCCGGCGGCCCCGCCTTCGGCTTGCGCGGCATGGTCCACCAGACGATCCCGATCGCGATCGCGAGCGCCGCCACCACCTCGAGAAACACCCAGAACATCCCTTCCCTCCCGGAAACCGCGGCGCCAGGCACCGCGCCAGGCACCGCCATTTTCGCACGACCCTCGCTATACTCGGCCCGATGACGCAAGTCCGACCTGCCCGCGCGCCGCACGCGCGCACCGCTCTCGCGATGGGCCTCGCGCTCCTCGCCGCCGCCTGCGCCACGGCGCCCGAGCCCGTGGCGATGAAGGCCCCCGAGCCCCTCATCTGCCCGCCCGTGGAGAAGCCGGTGTGCCCGCCGACGGCGCCTGCGCCTGCGCCAGCCCCCGCACCGGCCCCGGCTCCCGCCCCCGTGCCGGAGGTCGAATACCGCGGCAGGCTCCAGCCCGCCCCGTGGTCGGACCTGCCCTCGTGGGGCCGCGAGTCGCTGGGCGACTCGCTCGTCGCCTTCGTGCGCGGCTGCACCGCGCTCGCGAAACAGCCCGCATGGGAAGCCGTCTGCGCGGAGGCGGCGGCCCTGCCCCCGGGCCTTCCCGACACGGCGCTGGCCGCTTTTTTCGAGTCGCGGTTCGAGCCCCACCAGGTCATCAACGCCGACGAGTCGACCTCCGGCATGGTGACGGGCTACTACGAGCCGCTGCTGCGCGGCAGCCGCACGCGCACGGAGAAATACCGCTACCCGATCTACGCGGTGCCCCAGGACCTCCTGGTCATCGACCTGTCGTCCGTGTATCCCGATCTCAAGTACAAGCGCCTGCGCGGCCGCATCGAGGGCAATCGCGTGGTGCCCTACCTCGCGCGCGGGGACATCGATGCCGATCCCGCGCCCCTCAAGGGGCTGGAGATCGTGTGGGTGGACGACGCCGTCGAGCTCTTCTTCCTGCACATCCAGGGGTCGGGCCAGGTGCTGCTCGAGAACGGCGAGCGCGTGCGCGTGGGCTACGCGGAGCAGAACGGGCACCCGTTCCGCTCCCTCGGCCGGCTCCTCATCCGCCAGCGCGAGATCCCGCCCGAGCGCGCCTCGATGCAGGGCATCAAGGACTGGGCGCGGCGCAACCCGCGGAAGGTCCAGCGCTTCCTCAACGAGAACCCGAGCTTCGTCTTCTTCCGCGAGCTGCCGGGCGACCTGCCGGGGCCCATCGGCTCGCTCGGCGTCCCGCTCACGGCCGAGCGCTCCATCGCCGTGGACCCGCGCGTGGTCCCCCTCGGCGTGCCGGTCTACCTTTCCACCACGTGGCCCAACTCCCCCCAGCCGCTCAACCGCCTCATGGTCGCGCAGGACACGGGCGGCGCCATCAACGGCGGCGTGCGCGCGGACTTCTACTGGGGGTTCGGGGACGCGGCGGGCAACCAGGCCGGCAAGATGCGCCAGTCCGGTCGCATGTGGGTGCTGCTGCCGAAGGGCTACACGCCGCCCGCGACAGTCCAGGCGTCGTCGGGATCCTGACCGGGCGCCTGCCGCCCTAGGGCTTCGCGGCCTTCGCGTCCGCCAGACGCTTCTCGAAGTTCGCGATCGGGATGGCGCCCGGGATGCGCTCGCCGTCCTCGAAGAAGATCGTCGGCGTGCCGCTGATGCGCTTGTCGCGGCCGAAGGCCACCACCTTGTCCAGCGGCGTGTCGCAGGCCGCGGGCCCGGCGGGCAGCGAGTCCCGGATCATGTAGTCGAGCCAGGCCTTGGCGCGGTCGGGCGCGCACCAGATGGCCTTCGACTTGTCCGTCGAGTCCGCCGAGAGGATCGGGTAGAGGAACGTGTAGACGGTGATGTCGTTCACGTTCACGAGCTCGCGCTCGAAGCGCTTGCAGTAGCCGCAGTTGGGGTCGGCGAAGATGGCCACGCGCCGCGAGCCGTTGCCGCGCACGATCTTGATGGCGGAATCGAGCGGCAGCGAGTCGAACTTGATCGCCGAGATCTTGCGCAGGCGGGCTTCCGTGACGTTCTCGCGCGTCTTCGTGTCGATAAGCGTGCCCAGCAGCAGGAACGAGGTCTTCTCGTCGGTGTAGAAGATCTCGCCGCCGCCCGTCACCTCCAGCAGGCCGCCGTAGCCGCTCTTCCGCACGCCCTCGATCTGCGCCTCGGGAAACTTCTTGCGCAGGTCCGCGCGGATGCGGTCGAGGTCCTGGGCGTGGGCGGGAAGCGCCACGGCAAGGGCGAGGAGGGGGGCAAGCAGCAGGGCGCGGAGGCTCATCGGGGAGGTCTTTCGGGGAATCCGGGGTTGGGCCGGTGCCGGCCGGGGAAGTTCCCGGGAGGATGGCCCGGGAATTATCGCATTGCCTGCGCGGCGAGAAGGCGCTTGGCCCAGGGAAGGCCCTCCACCGCGCGAAGTCCGGCGTTTCGCGCCAGCGCCGCGATGGGGGCGTCGATGCCGAACAGCCACTCGAGCCGGTCGGTGACGAACTGCATGGCGGCGACGTCAGCGTGGCGCAGCCGCTCGTGGCGGCGCAGCAGCGCGTAGTCGCCGGGGCGCTCCAGCGGCGAGCGGGCAGCGAGCGTCCGTGCCAGGCCGGCGGCATCCTGGAAGCCGAGGTTCACGCCCTGGCCCGCGAGGGGGTGCACGCCATGCGCCGCGTCCCCGACCAGCACGGCGCCCGGCACCGCGATGCGCGGCACGCGCACGAGCCGCAGGGGGAACCGCGCCACGGCCGAGTCGAGGGACAGGTCGCCCAGCGCCGCGCCACCGGCGTCGCGCACGCGGCGGGCGAGCGCTTCCGGGTCGAGGGCGGCCAGCTCGTCGGCGAGCCCTTCGCGGGCGGACCACACGATCGACATCCGGTCGCCGGGCAGGGGCAGCCACGCGAGGATCCCGTCGCGCCGGAACCACTGGCGCGCGACACCGGCCGGCGGCTTCTCGCAGCGGAAGTGGGCGACCACCGCGGTTTCCGGGTAGCGCTTGGCGTGCGCCGCGAGCGCGAGCTCCGCGCGCACGCGCGACTGCGCGCCGTCGGCGCCCACGAGAAGATCGGCTTCCAGCGTCGTGCCATCCTCGAGTTCCACTTGCGCGCGGCCCGCCCGGGCGGCCACCGACTTCCAGCGGCAATCCGTCTCGATCGCCACGCCGCGGCCGCGCGCGGCCTCCTCGATGGCGCGCGTCATGCGGTTGCCTTCCGCGATCCACGCGAGGGGGCGCCCGGGGGGCGCCGCGAACGCGAGCCGGCTCGCGCCGTCGTCGCCGAAGACCTCCATGCGCGTGACGGGCGCGATGCGCGACGGCGGCATCCGCCCCCAGGCGCCGATCCCGTCGAGAAAGTCGCGCGTGCCCCCGGAGAGCGCGAAGACGCGGATGTCGAACCCTTCCGGGTCCGTCCCCGGCCGCGCCGGCCCGGCTTCGAGGACGCGCACCTCGTCCGCGCACGCGGCCGCGAACGCGAGGCCCACGGCGCCGCCCCCCATCACGAGGATGCGGCCGCGGCCGGCGGCGGATGCGCTCATCGCGGCGCGCTCACGGGGTGGGCGCCCCGTGGATCATGCGGCCGGCGAGCCAGCGCCGCGCCGGCGGCAGGAGGTCGAGCATCGTGAGCGCGGCACCCCTCCCCCACGTCGGCAGCCGCCGCGCGTCCATGAAGGCGCCCACGAGGAAGTCGGTGAATGCGACGCCGCGGCCGGCATCGCGGCGGCGGCTGGCGCGGTAGGCCTCCAGCACGGCCGGCGAGCCGGGATCGACGCCCGGCTCGGCCGAGAGGATCGCGGCCAGGGCCGCGGCGTCGCGAAGCCCGATGTTGAGCCCCTGCCCGGCGATGGGGTGCATCGCCTGCGCGGCGTTGCCGGCGATCACCGTCCGCAGCGCGACCGTCGTGTTGATCGTGCGCAGGCGCAACGGGAACGCGGCGAGCGGCCCGCTCGCGACGAAGCGCCCGGCCCGGTCGCCGAAGTGCGCCTGCAGCCCGGCGAGGAACGCGCCCTCGTCCATCGCGAGGAGGCGTTCCGCCTTCGCCGGCGTGGCCGTCCACACCAGCGCGTACCTGTCGTCCACCGGCAGGAGCGCGACCGGTCCCTCCGGCGTGAATCGCTCGTAGGCGCGGCCGCGGTGGGGGCGATCGGTGCGCACCGGCCCGGTGACCGCGACCTGCCCGTAGTCCTTCTCGGCGTAGGCGAGGCCCGGGATGCGCCGGGCATTGGCGCCGCCGTCGGCCAGCACGAGGAGCCGCGCTTCCAAAGCCCCGCCGCCGGCGAGGCGCAACTTCGCGCCCTCCACGTCGAGGTCGATCTCCGCGCAGGCCGCGCCCCACGACACCGCGGCGCCGAGCTGCGCGAGCCGGCGCCCGAGCGCCTCCTCGAGGCTCGCGTAGGCCACGGTGTAGCCCAGCGCCGCGAGGCCCTGGTCGGCGGCCGTGATGAGCGTGCGGCCCGGGCCGCCCTTCTGGGAAACGTGGATGTCCGTGATCGCGGTCACGCCCGCGCCGGGCCATCCGCCCGCCTGCCCGAGGCAGTCGCGGCTCGCCTGGGAGAGCGCGAGCGTGCGCGCGTCGCGAGAGGGCGCCGCGCGCGCCTCAAGCACGCGCACGGAGAGCCCCGCGGGCACGAGCAGCGCGGCGAGCGCGGCCCCGACGGGCCCCGCCCCCACGATCGCGACGTCGACGCGGTCCATGCCGGCCTCGCGCGGGCGCGCTAGCCGCGGACGGCGGCCTCGACGTCGGCCACGCGCTTCGGGCAATCCGCCGTGAGCACGTCGCGGCCCTTCGCGGTGACGAGCACGTCGTCCTCGATGCGCACGCCGATGTTCCAGAAGGCCTTCGGCACGTTGTCGGCCGGGCGGATGTAGCAGCCCGGCTCGACCGTGAGGACCATGCCCGGCTGGAGCTTGCGCCACTTGCCCTTGCGCATGTAGTCGCCGGCGTCGTGCACGTCGAGGCCCAGCCAGTGGCCGGTGCGGTGCATGTAGAACTGCTTGTAGGACTCGTCGGCCAGCACCTTGTCGACGCTGCCCTTGCAGAGCTTCAGGTCGATGAACCCGCGCACGAGCACGCGCGTGGCGGCGTCGTGGTAGTCGATGAACGACGCCCCCGGCTTCACCGCCTTGATGGCGGCTTCCTGCGAGGCGAGGACGAGCTCGTAGATGTCCTTCTGCGCCGCGGTGAACTTCCCGTCGACCGGGAAGGTGCGCGTGATGTCGGCGGCGTAGCTGTCCAGCTCGCAGCCGGCGTCGATGAGGAGGAGGTCGCCCTTGCGCAGTTCCGCCGTGTTCTCGCGGTAGTGCAGCACGCAGGCGTTGGCGCCGGCGGCGACGATGGAGCCGTAGGCGGCCGAGCGCGCGCCGTTCCTCACGAACTCGTGCAGCAGCTCCGCCTCGATCTCGTACTCCCGCCTGCCCGGGGCGGCCGCGCGCATCGCGCGCACGTGGGCGGCCGAGGAGATCTCGCCGGCCCGGCGCATGATGGCGATCTCGTGCGCGTCCTTCACCAGGCGCATGTCGTTCACGGCCGCGCGCACGTCGCGGATCTCCGCCGGCGCGGACACGCCCGTGCGCACCTTCGCGCGCACGGCGTTGAGCCAGCCCGTCACGCGCGCGTCCCAGGCCGGGTCGGCGCCCACCGGGGTGTGGATGACCGGCTGGTCGGCGATGAGCTCGGGCAGCATCGCGTCGAGCTCGCCCACGGGGTGCGCGCGGTCGAAGCCGAACGCCTGCCGCGCGAGGTCGGGGCCGAAGCGGAAGCCGTCCCAGATCTCGCGCTCGAGGTTCTTCTCGCGGCAGAAGAGGATCTCGCGCGGCTTCCTGCCCAGCACGATCACGAGGACGGCCTCGGGCTCGCGGAAGCCCGTGAGGTAGTAGAAGCCGCTGTCCCACCGGTAGTCGTAGTGCGAGTCCGCGTTGCGCGTGCGCTCGGGCGCCGTGGGCAGGATGACGATGCCCTCGCCGAGCGTCCGGGCGAGGCTCGCGCGGCGGGCGCGGAAGGGCTTGGTGCGGTTGGGGTTCTCGAGCTTCATGGGGTGTCCGTGGAGGGCCCGCAGGCAGGGGCCGCGAGGCCGCCGATTCTACCGGGATTCGGGGGCGTGCTCGCGCATGAGGGCGGCGAGCTCCGGCTGCCCCTCACGCTCGAGCGCGGCGGCGACCCCGTCGACATCCTCCCGTCGCCGGTTCTGCGAAAGCTTGAACTTTCCCTCCAGCCGCTCGACCGCCACCTCGAAGCCGACGATGGCCGGGAGCATCTTCGCCGTGTAGTCCGCCGGCAGGCCCGCCATGCGCCACGGCGACGGCCGCGCATCCTCGTAGGCGCGGGAGAGCCGGTCGAGCAGCCCCGGCAGCGCCTCCGGCGGCAGCAGCCGCGCGCGGCCGTGCGCGTGCACGACGGCGTAGTTCCAGGTCGGCACGCTGGGGTGGTTCGCGTACCACGACGGCGAGACATAGGCGTGCGGTCCCGAAAAGACCACGAGGATCTCGCCCGCCCCCTCCAGCTCCTGCCAGTGCGCGTTGGCGCGCGCCACGTGGCCGAGCAGGCGAAGCCGCCCGTCGCCGCCGCGCTCGGGCAGGAACGGCAGGTGGCTCACCGAAAGGCCCGCCGCCCCGGCCGACACGAGGGTGCCGAAGGCGTTGGCGGCGACGAAGGCGTCGAGCGCCGCGGGATCGTCGAGGCGGAAGTGGCGCGGCACGTAGAAGGTCATCGCGAAAGCCTCCGGTCGAGCTGGGCGAGCTGCGCGGGCGTGCCGATGTTGTCCCACGCGCCCGCGAAGCGCTCCCCGGTGACCCTACCCTCCTCCACGAAGCGGTAGGCCCAGGGAAAGAGCCGCAGGTGCGTGCCCGCCGCGATGCCCGCGAAGAGCGACGGATGGAAGACGCCGATGTTCGCATAGGTGAGGCGCGGGCCCTCGCGCCGCACGAGGCCGCCCGCGAGCGCCATGTCGCCCGCCGGGTGGAACGGCGGGTTGTCGACGAGCACGAGGTGCGCGGCGCGCCGGGCGGGGTCGCGCGCGATGTCGGCCGCGACGGCCGCCAGCCGCGAGAAGTCGAACTCCGACCAGATGTCGCCGCTCGTGAGGATGAAGGGCTCCGGCCCGAGGAGCGGCAACGCCTTCACGATGCCGCCGGCGGTCTCCAGGGCCTCGCCCTCTCGCGACCACGCCACCGAGAGCCCCCACCGCGAGCCGTCGCCCACCGCCGCCTCGAGCTTCTCGCCGAGGTGCGCGTGGTTGATGACGACGCGGCGCACGCCGCAGGCGGCGAGCCGCTCCAGCTGCCAGTCGATGAGCGGCCGCCCCCCCGCCTCGAGGAGCGGCTTCGGCGCCGCGTCGGTGAGCGGCCGCATGCGCTCGCCGCGCCCCGCCGCGAGGATGAACGCGCACGGCATCATCGCGGCGCCCGCCACCGGCTCAGAAAGTGTAGCCGACGGCCGGCTTCACGCCTTCCAGCCGGTCGAGGAGGCGCGCGAGCGGGGCCAGCTCGCCGTAGCGCGCGCACGCGTGGCGCACGTAGCCGAGGAAGCGAGGCGTGTCCTCGAGGTAGCCCGGCTTGCCGTCGCGGTAGTGGATGCGCGCGAAGATGCCCAGCACCTTGAGGTGGCGCTGCAGCCCCATCCACTCGACGTCGCGCCAGAAGTCGGCGAAGTCGGCGCGCACGGGAAGCCCGCGCTTCCTCGCCGCCTCCCAGTAGCGGATCGTCCCGTCCAGCACGCGCTCCTCCTCCCAGCTCACGAAGGCGTCGCGCCACAGCGAGGCCACGTCGTAGCTGATCGGCCCGTGCACGGCGTCCTGGAAGTCGATCACGCCGGGATTGGGCTCCGACACCATGAGGTTGCGCGGCATGAAGTCGCGGTGCACGAAGACGCGCGGCTCGGCGAGGTTCGCGGCGAGGATGCGCGCGAACACGCGCTCGAGGCCCTCGCGCTCGGCCGCCTCCAGCGTGACGCCCAGGTGCCGGCCCACGAACCACTCCGGGAAGAGCATCAGCTCGCGGCGCAGCAGCGCCTCGTCGTACGGCGGCAGCTCGCCCTCGCGGCTCGCGGCCTGCCAGTCGACCAGCGCGCGCGTGGCGTCGCGGAAGAGCGCCTCCTCGTTGGTGCCGTCGAAGGCCTGGAGGTAGGTGCGCGTCCCGAGGTCGGAGAGCAGCAGGAACCCCTGCGCGAGATCCTGCGCCGCGACTTCCGGCACGTGCAGCCCGGCCTCGCGCATGAGGGCCGCGACATGGAGGAAGGGCCGGCAGTCCTCGCGCTCCGGCGGCGCGTCCATCACGATCCAGGTGCGGCCGCCCGCGGTGACGCGAAAGTAGCGGCGGAAGCTCGCGTCGGCGCTCGCGGGCGCGAGCGCGAAGCCTTCGGGCCCGAGCGTGCGGCGAAGCCAGGCGTCGAGTGCCTCGAGACGATCCATGGGGCGTGAAGCGGGGCGGGTTTCGCGTGTATTCTTGCCGATTCTAGCATCGCGCCCCCACCGACCTTCCCGATGTCCTGCCGCCGCATCACGCTCGTCGTCGCCGGCGCGTTCGCCCTTCCGGCGGCCGGCGCCGGGGGCGTTCCCCTGCGGTTGGAGCAGCGCCTCGCGCCGCCGCCGCCGCGCGTGGAGCGGGATGCCGTGCGCTTCCTCTCCGCGGACCGCATCACCGGCGACCAGTCGCGCAAGGTCGTCGCCACGGGCAGCGTGTCGCTCCGCCAGCGCGGCGCGGCCATCACCGCCGATCGCCTCGAGTACGACACGGAGACCGACACGGCCGTGGCCACCGGCAACGTCCTCCTCGAGCGCGCGGGCGATACGGCCAGTGGGCCGAGGCTCGTCTACCGCATCGCCGAGGGCACCGGCGAGATGGAGCGGCCCGTCTTCGCGATCCCCAAGACCGAGGACCGGCGCAGCGCCTCCCGCGGCGCCGCCGAGCGGGCCGTCCTCGAGGGCGAGGACCGCAGCCGGCTCGTCCGGGCGGAGTACACGACCTGCCCCGTCCCCCGCGACGACTGGGTGCTGCGCGTGGGCGAGCTGGAGATCGACGGCGCGCGCCAGGTGGGCACTGCGTACAACTCGACGGTGTGGTTCCTCGGCGTGCCCATCCTCTACTCGCCGTGGCTCTCGTTCCCGATCAACAACGCGAGGAAGACCGGCTTCCTCGCGCCGACCCTCGGCTCGTCCGGCCGCGGCGGCTTCGAGCTCGCGCTGCCGTGGTACTGGAACATCGCGGAGAACCAGGACGCGACCATCACGCCGAAGATCTTCTCGAAGCGGGGCCTGCAGCTGGGCGCCGAGTACCGCTACCTGCGGCCGGGCTACGGCGGCCAGGCGGACGTCGAGATCCTGCCCAACGACGCGATCGCCGAGCGCGACCGGTATTTCCTCGGCTTCCGGCACGCCCACCAGCTGCCGCGCGGCTGGCGCCTCGCGGTGAACGCGCAGGGCGTCTCCGACGACGACTACTTCCGCGACCTCTCCACGCGCGTGGCCGCCACCTCGCAGACGAACCTGCCGCGCGACGTGATCCTCGGCTACGGGGACGAGTACTGGACCCTCTCGGCGCGCGCCATCGCCTACCAGACGCTGCAGGACCCGCTCGCCCCCGTGACGGTCCCGTACCGGCAGGTGCCGCAGCTGGTCGTCTCGGGCATCCGGCAGAACGTGCTCGGCGTCGACTGGCGGCTCTCCGGCGAGCTCACCAACTACCGCCACCCGGACCTCGTGAACGGCCAGCGCCTCATCGTCTACCCGCAGGCCTCGCTCCCGCTGCGCCGGTCCTGGGGCTACGTCACGCCCAAGCTGGGCTTCCACGCCACGCGCTACAACGTCTCGCCCAACGGCGAGGGCTTCGAGGACGCCACGCGCAGCGTGCCGCTCGCGAGCGTCGACGCGGGCCTCTTCTTCGACCGGCCCTGGGATTTCCGCGGCGAGCGCTTCCTGCAGACGCTCGAGCCGCGGCTCTTCTACGTGCGCGTGCCGTTCCGCGACCAGTCGCGCCTGCCCAACTTCTCGACCGCCGAGGTGGACTTCGGCGCCAATTCCCTCTTCCGCGAGAACCGCTTCATCGGCGGCGACCGCATCGGCGACGCGAACCAGGTCACGGCTGCCATCACCAGCCGCCTCGTCGAGTCCGCGACGGGCCGCGAGCGGCTCACCGCCACGCTGGGCCAGATCTACTACCTCGATCCGCAGCGCGTGACGCTCGCGCCCGGCACGGCGCCGCGCGTGGACAACCGCTCCGACCTCGTCGCGCTCGTCTCGGGCCAGGTGTCGCCCGCGTTCTCGCTGGACGGCGGCCTCGAGTACAACGCGAGCCGCAACCGCGCCCGCCGCTTCGACCTCGCGGCGCGCTACAGCCCCGAGCCCGGCAAGCTCGTGAACGCGGCCTTCCGCTACACGCGCGACCCCGTCCGCGAGCTGAACCTCGTGAAGCAGGTCGACCTCTCGGCGCAGTGGCCGGTGACGCCATCGCTGTCGCTCGTGGGCCGCTGGAACTGGAGCCTCGAGGACAGGAAGCTCATCGAGGGCCTGGCGGGCTTCGAATATAATGCCGGCTGCTGGGAGATCCGCGCGGTCGCCCACCGCTTCATCACCGCGACGCAGCAGGTGTCGACCTCCTTCCAGATCCAGCTCGAGCTCTCGGGCCTCTCGCGGATCGGCATCAACCCGCTCGAGACGCTCAGGCAGAACATTCCCGGCTACCGCCGGTCCGACGAGATCCCGCGATGAACACGATCCGCCCCTTCCTGCGCCTCCTCGCCCTGGCGGCCGCGCTCGCCGCCGCCGCCGCGGCCGCCCAGCAGGCGCCCGCCTCGAGGCTGGACACGCGCCTGGCCGCGCCGGCCGCCAAGGGCGCCGTGCCCGTCGACCGAATCGTGGCCGTCGTGAACGACGAGGTCATCACGGCCAACGAGCTCGCGGAGCGCACGCGGCTCGTCGCGGGGCAGCTTCGCAACGCCGGCGGCCAGGTGCCGCCGGCCGAGACGCTGCAGCGGCAGGTCCTCGAGCGCATGATCAACGACCTCGTGCAGGTCCAGCTTGCCAAGGAGACGGGCGTGCGCGTGGACGACGCCACGGTCGAGAAGACGATCCAGCGCATCGCCGACGACAACAACCTGTCGATGACGGCCTTCCGCCAGGCCCTCGAGCGCGACGGCATCCGCTACGCGCGCTTCCGCGAGGACATGAGGAACGAGCTCATCCTCGCTCGCCTGCGCGAGCGCGAGATCGAGAACGCCGTCGTCGTGACCGACGCCGAGGTCGAGACCGAGCTCGCCCGCGCGGCCAAGGAGCGCGGCGGGGACGCGGAGTTCAACCTGCAGCACATCCTCGTGCTGGTGCCGCAGCAGGCCACGCCGGAGCAGATCGACACCCGGCGCCGCCGCGCGCTGCAGGCGCTCTCCGAATTGCGCAAGGGAACCGCCTTCGCGGAAGTCTCGGCCACCTTCTCGGAGGCCCCGGACGCGCTGCAGGGCGGCAACCTCGGCTGGCGCGCCGCCGGCCGGCTCCCCGCGCTCTTCCTCGAGGCGCTGGAGAAGCTCAAGCCCGGCGAGGTGAGCGACATCCTGAGGAGCCCCAACGGCTTCCACATCGTCAAGCTCCTCGAGAAGCGCAGCAAGGACAAGGCGCCCGCCGTCACGCAGACGCGCGCGCGGCACATCCTGCTTCGCACCAAGGAAGGCGTCCCGGACACGGAGATGCGCGAGCGGCTCGCGCGGCTGCGCGCGCGCATCGCCGCCGGCGAGGATTTCGCCGAGCTCGCCCGCGTGCACTCCGAGGACGGCACCGCCCCCAAGGGCGGCGACCTCGGCTGGCTCTCGCCCGGGGAGACGGTGCCCGAGTTCGAGCGCGCGATGAACGCGCTCAAGGACGGCGAGGTGAGCCAGCCCGTGCAGTCGCCCTTCGGCTGGCACGTGGTGCAGGTGCTCGAGCGCCGCGCGGAGGAGATGAGCGAGGAGCGCCGCAAGCTCGCCGCCCGCCAGACGGTGCGCGCCCGCAAGGCCGACGAGGCCTACCAGGACTGGCTGCGCCAGACGCGCGACCGCGCCTTCGTCGAGAACCGCCTCGACGAGCGCTAGGCCGGCGCGGCGCCGCGGCGCGACATGCCCACCCTTCCCCGCATCGCCGTCACGGCCGGCGAGCCCGCGGGCATCGGGCCGGACCTCTGCGCCATCGCCGCGCTCGCCGGGCGCGCCGACGCCCGGCTGGTGTTCGTGGGCGACCGCGAGGTGATCCGCGATCGCGCGCGCCTGCGCGGTCTCGCCATCGACCTCCCCGACTACTTCCCCGGCTGCACCCTTCCCGCGAGCGTGCTGCACCTCGCCGCGCCCGCGCCGGTCACCGCCGGCCGGCTGGACCCCGCCAACGGCCGCCATGTGCTCGCGCTGCTGGACCGCGCGCTGGACGGCTGCCGCGCGGGCGAGTTCGCGGCCATGGTGACGGCCCCGGTGCAGAAATCCACGATCAACGATGCGGGCGTGCAATTCACGGGCCACACGGAGTACCTCGCCGAGCGCACCGGCACCCCGCGCGTCGTGATGATGCTCGCCGGGGGCGGCCTTCGCGTCGCGCTCGCCACCACGCACCTCGCGCTCGCCGACGTGCCCGCGGCCATCACGCGACCGCTCGTCGAAGAGGTGCTCCGCATCCTCGACCGCGACCTGCGCGCGCGCTTCGGCATCGCGCGGCCGCGCATCCTCGTCGCGGGCCTCAACCCGCACGCGGGCGAGTCGGGGCACCTCGGCCGGGAGGAGATCGAGCAGATCGCCCCGGCGCTCGAGACGCTGCGCCGCGAGGGCGTGGACGCGGTGGGGCCGCTGCCGGCCGATACGCTCTTCACCGCGCGCGTGCTGCAAGGGGCGGACGCGGTGCTCGCCATGTACCACGACCAGGGGCTGCCGGTCCTCAAGCACGCCTCGTTCGGGCACGCGGTCAACGTGACGCTCGGGTTGCCGGTCATCCGCACCTCCGTCGACCACGGCACGGCGCTCGACCTCGCGGGCACGGGGGAGATCGATGCCGGCAGCCTCGGGGCGGCCATCGACATGGCGATCGAGATGGCGCGCCGCTCGGCCGGCGCCTGAGGCCATGCTGCCGCGCCCGAAGAAGCGGCTGGGGCAGCACTTCCTCACCGACCGCCACTACCTCGACCGCATCGTCGCCGAGATCGCGCCGCGCGCCGGCGAGGCGATGGTCGAGATCGGGCCGGGGCCCGGGGCGCTCACCGAGCGGCTCGCCGCGATCGTGCGGCCGCTCCACGTGGTGGAGATCGACCGCGACCTCGCCGCCGCCCTTCGCGCGCGATTCCCCGCCGACGCGGTCGTCGTCCACGAGGGCGACGCGCTCGACTTCGACCTCGGCTCGCTGCCCGAAGGCCTTCGCGTCGTCGGCAATCTCCCCTACAACGTCTCCACGCCGCTCCTCTTCCACGTGGCCGCCTTCGCGCCGCGCATCCGCGACTGCGTCTTCATGCTGCAGAAGGAAGTCGTCGACCGCATGGTGGCCGCCCCCGGCACCGCGGACTACGGCCGGCTTTCGGTCATGCTCCAGTACCGGTTCGCGATGGCGCTCGCCTTCCGCGTGCCCCCCGGCGCGTTCACGCCGCCACCGAAGGTGGATTCCGCCATCGTGCGCATGCAGCCGCTCGGCGAGGGGCGCCTTGCCGCGCGCGACGAGGCGCGCTTCGGGCAGGTGGTGGCGGCGGCCTTCTCGCAGCGCCGGAAGACCTTGCGCAATGCCCTTCGCGCGCTCGTGGACGAGGCGGCGTTCGCCCGCGCCGGCGTCGACCCGCAGCGGCGCGGCGAGACGCTATCGGTCGCGGAATTCGTCGCGCTGGCCGATGCCGCCGACCGGTGAGCCCGCGATCGGGCGCAATGCTTGCGTCTTACGGCGCTTCGGAACGCGCCGCTCATGCCGAACCAGTGCCGAAGCATTCGGGAGATCCGGTTGCGCCCCACCGGCCGCGACCAAGCACTCACCGCTTTCGGTTCGGCTCCACGAGCAACCCACGGATTGACAAGCAAGAATCTACTATGTAAACATTTAAATATTGCAGTTAACTATTGTCTTTTCGCTTGCACACGAAAAGCTGCTTGACTGCCGGCGCCTCAACATCGCAACAGTCAGAAGTCCAAGGGGTCGCACACCCATGCGGATCAGGGCCATTGCACTCGCGTCAGTCGCCGCCGTTGTCGCCGTCGTCGGTGCCCTCCAGTTGACCAGTACTTGGCACGTCGACAACGAACCGACAGTCGGTGTCGACGTGCGGGCCGCGCCGATCCCTGTTGCCATCGAGAAGAGATCAAGTCACGCGAGCCCCGCAACAAATCCGCTGGCAGAGTCTGGCTCTGGTCTGGACTCCAGCGGCACTGCGCTGTCGGTGGAGTTCCATACCGCACCGGATCTACGCGGATTCGTCCTGAAGGCAAGTCGTCCGTCCGCCTCCGCCGATGCAAAGGCTTACGCTTCCCAAGCGCTCAGGGCATGCATCGAAGTATCGAACTCGAGCGTTGACTCCGTCATTCGGGCGTTCAGCCAATCGCTTCCAAATGCCGATCCAAATAATGCGATTCGCCTGCGCCTGTTTGCGCAATCCACGGAGCGCTGTCGCGGCTTCGAGGGACATCCGATAGCGCGAGATGAGATCACTCGATTGAGCAACGAGGCGGCAACTCAAGGAAGTCCGCTGGCGCTTGCAGCGAGGCTCTTCGAGATGGAGCGAACGAAGGGGCGTGATGCAGCTACTGCAGTCGTCGAGGGCATTTGGAGTTCCGAAGATCCAAATGCGATTCTCCAGACTCTGTCCTATGTGCAGCGACCGGGCGTTCTTGCCATTGGTGGGCCCGGCGACTCGCGAACCAGCCCTGTCATTGGCGGTGCACTCGTCCTCGCTCTTTGCGATCTTGGCCTGGACTGCGGGCCTGCCGGCCAATACCTAACTGCGACCTGCACATCATTGAATCGATGCAACGTTGCATCGGTCGACGAGTTGATTGCAGGATCGATCAGCGCAAGAGATCAAGAAACATTGACGAACTATCGCGCCGTGATTCGAGAGGCCATTCGAGGACGCAATTGGACCGCGCTGTTCAACAGGAGCCGCTGACCCGCTGGAACGCACGACGTTACGGAACCAGCGCTCGGCTCAGAAATGATGAGTACAGCCCGATTGTGAAGGTGGTTAGATCCGCGTCGGCAGCAGCCGAGTTCATCATTCTCGCTTTCAAGGAGGAAATGCCCAAATGAAAATTTCTCATAAGGCACGCGTGCTAGTCGGTTGCCTCCTGATGATCGCCGCCATCCCTCTCATTGCCGTTGACCGAATCATTGCGATCTATGGCGTCGATCCACGAACAGATCCACCGTCCACCCGCGAGCTGGTCGCGACACCCGCGTTCCGCTCATACATCAATAGCGGTGGAACCTTTACGATCGGCGTCGACCGATTGCTCATTCAATATTACGACGCGGGAAACATCCAGGAGATCTTCGATGTCAGCCTCATCAATGGCCAGTGGTACGTATCGGCATCCGGTTACATTGGCAGATGGGCAAGCCCGCAACTCCAGATCGGCGGCGGCGGTGGGCCGTGTGGTGGATACCCCACGACCATCATCGAGCAAGGATATTGGTCGTCGTGGACAGTGTGCCTGAACGGTTCGTGCAGCTCGGGCTCCACGTGGATTCATGAGGGGTTCCGTGTCTATCCGGAGGCAGTCTATGAGGAAGCGTGCTACGGGTATATCGTTTGAGCGTACATCCCCAGCCCGGCGAGAGCTACATCGACATGGATTGCGAACGGGCCGTATTCACGCCCGCTGGATGAACTCGATCTTGTAGCCGTCCGGGTCCTCAACGAATGCGATCACGGTGGAGCCGTGCTTCATCGGCCCGGCCGGCCGCGTCACCTTCCCGCCGCGCGCGGCCGCGTCCTCGCACGCCTTGTACGCGTCGGGCACGGCCACGGCGATGTGGCCGAAGCCGTTGCCGAGGTCGTAGCCCTTCGTGTCCCAGTTGTGCGTGAGCTCGATCACGGCGGTGTCGGCCTCGTCGCCGTAGCCCACGAAGGCGAGCGTGAACTTGCCGTCCGGGTAGTCCTTGCGGCGCAGCACCTTCATGCCGAGGACCTCGGTGTAGAAGCGGATGGAACGGTCCAGGTCGCCGACCCGGATCATGGTGTGCAGGATGCGCATCGTCTCACTCCTCAGAAAGCACGGTAGAGATGGTCGTTGGCCTCGAGCTCCTCGCGCAGCGCCCGGTAGTCGGGGCACAGGCGCGCGACCTCCGCCCAGAACTCGCGCGAGTGGTTCATGTGCCGCAGGTGCGCGAGCTCGTGGCAGACGACGTAGTCGACGAGCGCCGGCCGGGCCTTGGCCAGGCGCCACGCGAGCCGCACCTCGCGGCGGCTGTTGCAGCTTCCCCAGCGCGAGTTGGCCGACGAGAGCAGGACGCGCGGCGGCGGCAGGACCGCGAGCCGCGAGAAGAAGAAGGCGCGCTGCGCGAAGTGGACGAGCGCGTTGCGCCGGTACCACGCGACGACCGCCTTGCGGACGGGCTCCTCCACGAAAGCGGGCACCGTGACGCGAAGCACGGCGCCGTCGAGCTGCGCGGAGGCGCGCCGCCCCTCGTCCAGGCGCAGCACCAGCGACTCCCCCAGCCACGGAAGGGTCGCGCCGTCCTCCCAGCGCTGCACGGGCACCTGCCTTTCGCGCCAGACCGCGAGCTTTCCCAGCACCCAGGACTCGCTTTCGCGCACCATCTTCTCGACGCGCGCGAGCGGGACCGACAGGGGGGCGCTCACGGTGAGGCCCGAGGCATCCACCTTGAGCCCCACGCCGCGGCGGCCGCGGCGCCTCACCAGCGTGTAGTCGAGGGGCCCGGCCGCGAGGGCGAGCGTGCGCGGCTCGCGGGCCGGCGGGTCACGGCCCGGCATAGCGTTCCGGGTTGAGCTTCACCATCTCGCCCTCGATCCACGCCTCGACTTCCTTCGTGACCGTGACGGGGTCGCGCCCCGCGGTCTCGATGACGGGGCCGATCACCACCTGCACCGTGCCCGCGTGCTTGCGGAACGCGTAGCGCCCCCAGAACTCGCCGGCGTTGTGCGCGATGGGCAGGATCGGCGTGCCGGTGCGCGTGGCGAGGGTTGCGCCGCCGATGCCGTAGCGGCCGCGCCGGCCCACGGCCACCCGCGTGCCTTCCGGGAAGATCGTGACCCACAGGCCCTGCTTCAGGCGCCGCGCGCCCTGCTCGACGATCTGGTCGCGGGCGGCCACGCCGCTCTTGCGGTCGATGGCGATCGAGCGCACCGCGGCGAGCCCCCACCCCACGAACGGCAGCCACAGGAGCTCGCGCTTGATGATCCAGCACTGGTAGGGGAACGTCGCCTCGAGGAAGAGCGTCTCCCACGCCGACTGGTGCTTGGCCATGATCACGACGGGGCCGGCCGGCACGTTCTCGCCGCCGTGGATCTCGTAGCGGATGCCGCAGGTCCACTCGGCGAGCTTCAGGACCCAGCGCGCCCACTCGCGCGCCATCCACAGCGCCGCGCGGTGGCCCGCGAGGCCGGAAATCGGCACGAGGATCCCGAACATGACGGTCACCGGGACGGCGACCAGCAGGAACAGAACCGAGCGAAGCGCCGTCATTCGCCGGCCGCCACGAGGTGGCGGGAGACTTCCGCCAGGTCCGCGAAGACGAGCGTCCTGCGCGGGAGCCGCTCGTCCTCCTTCGTCTGCCGCCCCTTGCCGGTGAGGACGAGGACGGGCTGGCCGCCCACGGCCTCGGCGGCCTGCAGGTCGCGGATGGCGTCGCCCACGCACGGCACGCCCTTGAGCTCCATGTGGTAGCGCGCCGCGATCTCCTCGAACATGCCCGTCCGGGGCTTGCGGCAGTTGCAGTTCTCCGCGTCGGTGTGCGGGCAGAAGAAGAGCGCGTCGATGCGCCCGCCCTGCCGGAACACCATCTCCATCATCTTGTCGTTCATCGCGTTGAAGGTCGACATGTCGAAGAGGCCGCGCCCGATGCCCGACTGGTTGGTGGCCACGACGACGCGGAAGCCCCCCTGGTGCAGGCGCGCGATCGCCTCGATGGAGCCCGGGATGGGCTGCCACTCGGCCGGCGACTTGATGTACTTGTCGCTGTCGACGTTGATGACGCCGTCGCGGTCGAGGATGACGAGCTTCATGGGGGTCACGCCGCGAGCCTCGAGATGTCGGCCACGCGGTTGAGCAGCCGCTCCAGCCCCGTGAGGAGCGCGAGGCGGTTGCCGCGCACCGCGAGGTCCTCCGCGTTCACGAGGACCTTGTCGAAGAAGGCGTCCACGTCGGCGCGCACGCCAGCCAACGCCACGAGCGCGGGCTCGAATTGCGCGCTGGCGACCTTCTCCTCCACGCCGGGCGCCATGGCGGCGATCGCCGCGTGCAGGCGCCGCTCCTCCTCCTGCGCGAAGAGCGACGGGTCCACGGCCTCGGAGCGGCCCGACTTGTCGAGGATGTTCTTCACGCGCTTGTTGGCGGCGGCGAGCGCCTCCGACTCCGGCAGCTTCGCGAAGGCGGCCACGGCGTCGAGCCGGCCGCGCACCTGGTCCAGCCGCGCCGGGCGCTGCGACACCACGGCCTCGACCTGGTGCGCCGTGAAGCCCATCTCGCGCAGGTAGCCGCGCAGCCGGTCGTAGACGAAATCCTCGATCTCGGTCGCGGCCTTGCCGTGGAAGGGCTCCGTCGCGAGCCGCACGAGGTCGTGGAAGTCGAGGTCGAGCCGGCGCTCGGCGAGGATCCTGATCACGCCCAGGGCCGCGCGGCGCAGGCCGAACGGGTCCTTGTCGCCGGTGGGCACCTGGCCGATGGAGAAGAGCCCGGCCATCGCGTCGAGGCGGTCGGCGAGCGCCACCGCGATGCTCACGTCGCCGTCGGGCAGCTGGTCGCCGGCGAAGCGCGGCCAGTAGTGCTGCTCGATCGCGCGCACGACGGAGGGCTCCTCGTCGTCGGCGGCGGTGTAGTACTTGCCCATGATGCCCTGCAGCTCGGGGAACTCGCCCACCATGAGCGTCACGAGGTCCGCCTTGGCGAGGAGCGCCGCCCGGTCGGCGTAGGGCATGCCCACGGCGCCCCGCGGCAGGTTCATCTGGATGCGCGTGGCGAGCTTCCGCAGCCGCTCCACGCGCTCGAGCTGGGAGCCCAGCTTGCCGTGGTAGACGATCGACGCGAGCTGCGGGACGCGGTCGGCGAGCTTCGTGCGGCGGTCCGTCTCGAAGAAGAAGCGCGCGTCCGCGAGCCGCGGGCGCACGACGCGCTCGTTGCCCTGCACGATCCGCGACGGGTCGGCCGGGCGCAGGTTCGAGACCACGAGGAAGCGTTCGGTGAGGCGCCCCCCGGCATCGAAGAGCGGGAAGTACTTCTGGTTCTGCCGCATCGTGAGGATGAGGCATTCCGGCGGCACGTCGAGGAACTCGCGCTCGAAGCGGCCGGTGTACACCGTGGGCATCTCCACCAGCGCCGTCACCTCGTCGAGCAGCGCCTCGCAGTCGGGCTCGGGGCCCAGTGTCGCGCCCTCGCGCGCGGCCGCGGCCCGCAGCGCCTCCAGGATCGCGGCGCGGCGCGCGGCAAAGCCGGGGACCACGCCGCCCTCGCCTTCGAGGCGCGCGGCATACTCGCCGGCGTTCGCGAGCTCGATGTCGCGCGCGCCCTGGAAGCGGTGGCCGTGCGTCACGCGGCCGGCCGCGAGGCCCAGCGCCTTCACGCCCACGACGGCGGCGCCGTGCAGCGCGACCAGCCCGTGCGCGGGACGAACGAACTGGACCGTGGTGACGCCATCGGCCAGCTGGTAGCTCATGAGCTTCGGGATGGGGAGCCCCGCGATCGCCTCGTCCAGCGCCGCCTGCAGCCCCTCGGCGAGCGGCACGGACGGCGACACCGTGTCGGCGAAGAGCGTCTCGGCCTTGCCGTCCACGCGCCGCTTGAGCCGCGCGGGGTCGATGCCCTCGAGGCCCGCCGCCGCGAGCTTCTTCCGCAGCGCCGGCGTGGGGTTGCCGTCGGGGCCCAGGCCCACGGCGACGGGCATCAGCTTCACCTCGATCGCCTTCGGCTCGGTGGCCGCGCGCACGCCCGTGATCGAGACCGCGAGCCGCCGCGGCGTGGCGTAGCCGGTGCGCGCGCTGCCGTCCGACAGGAAGCCGCGCTTCGCGAGCCCGGCCTCGAGCCCGGCCGCGAAGGCCTCCCCGAGGCGGCCCAGCGCCTTCGGGGGCAGCTCCTCCGTGAAGAGCTCGACGAGCAGGGTCGCGGCGCTCATCGGGCGCCTCCCGCGAGCATCGGGAAGCCCAGCCGCTCGCGCGACTCGTAGTAGCTCTGGGCCACCGACTTCGCGAGGTTGCGGATGCGGCCGATGTAGGCGGCGCGCTCCGTGACGGAGATGGCCCCGCGCGCGTCCAGCAGGTTGAAGGTGTGCGCGGCCTTGAGCACCTGCTCGTAGGCCGGCAGCGCGAGCTGCCTCGCCATGAGGTGCTTGGCGCCCTTCTCGTGGTCGCCGAAGTGGCGGAAGAGCGATTCCGTGTCCGACTCCTCGAAGTTGTAGGTCGACTGCTCCACCTCGTTCTGGTGGTAGACGTCGCGGTAGGTGAGCCGGCGGCGGCTTCCCGCCTCGTCCCACTCCGTCCACACGAGGTCGAAGACGTTCTCCACGCCCTGCAGGTACATCGCCAGGCGCTCCAGCCCGTAGGTGATCTCGCCCGTGATGGGCTTGCAGTCGAGCCCGCCCACCTGCTGGAAGTAGGTGAACTGCGTGATTTCCATCCCGTTCATCCACACTTCCCAACCCAGCCCCCAGGCGCCCAGCGTCGGGTTCTCCCAGTCGTCCTCGACGAAGCGGACGTCGTTCGCCTTAAGGTCGAAGCCGAGCGCCTCCAGCGACCCGAGGTAGAGCTCGAGGATGTCCGGCGGCGAGGGCTTGAGCACCACCTGGAACTGGTAGTAGTGCTGCAGCCGGTTCGGGTTGTCGCCGTAGCGCCCGTCCTTGGGGCGCCGCGAGGGCTGCACGTAGCCGGCGCGCCAGGGCTCGGGCCCGAGGGAGCGCAGGAAGGTCGCCGTGTGGGACGTGCCCGCGCCCACCTCCATGTCGTAGGGCTGGAGGATGGCGCAGCCGCGGCTGCCCCAGTAGGACTGCAGGCGCAGGATGACGTCCTGGAAGGTGATCATCGAAGAGGGCGGGACGGGGCGGGAAACCCGTCATTTTACGGGCTTGCGCCCCCGGCCGTAAGGCTCGGCCGCGCGCCGAGGGGCCTTGGGGCCCGCCTGCTAGAATCGCCCGCATGACCGGACAAGTCACCGCCCACGACGCGCTCCCGCCCGGCAAGACGGTCTGGGAGCACTGCCTCGGCACCGGCGTCGCGCCCAACCCCCAGTACTACAACAGCTTCAACCCCACGCTGCGGGAGGTGCTCGCGCGGCCCCCGAGGCGCATCCTCGAGCTGGGCTGCTCGGCCGGCAAGCTGGGCGAGTTCATCCGCGAGAAGTACCCGGAGGCCCACCACACCGGCATCGAGATGAACCCCGAGGCGGCGGCGCTCGCCCGCACCCGGCTCGCGCGCGTGATCGAGGCGCGCCTCGAGGACATCGACTTCGCCGCCGAGGGCATCGCGCCGGGCTCCATCGACACCTTCATCGCTGGCGACGTGCTCGAGCACCTCTACGACCCGTGGCGAGCGCTGCAGCGCGTGCGGCCGCTGCTCGCCGACGACGCGCAGGTCGCCGTGAGCGTGCCCAACGTGCGGAACCTGGGGCTGCTCGCGGAGCTGCACGACGGCGGCACCTGGAAGTACACGCCCGCGGGGCTCCTCGACGTGACCCACATCCGCTTCTTCACGATCAAGGATCTCTTCCGCATGCTGGAGGAGACGGGCTACGCGCCCGCCAACGTGAAGATGAACCTCGACGCGCGCTACGAGGCGCTCTTCAACGCCAACCGCGGCAAGCCGTCGGTCTCGATCCAGGTGGGCCGCGTGCGCCTCGAGAACCTGGCCGAGCCGGAGCTCCTCGAGTACTGCACGCTGCAGTTCGTGGTGCTCGCGCACCCCAAGCCGCGCGCGGCGAACGACCCTAGCGCCGCCTGAGCGCCGCGGCGGCGGCCATCGCGGCCGCGATCGCGAGCGCCGGGAGGTTGCCCCAGCGGACGAAGGGCGTGGCGCCCGCGTGCGGCACGGGCGCGGCGGCGAGTTCGCCCGTCGTGAACTGCGGCAGCCGCGCGACGACGCGCCCCTTCCCGTCGATGGCCGCGGTCACGCCCGTGTTGGTCGCGCGCACCATCCAGCGGCCCGTCTCGAGCGCGCGCATCTGCGAGAACTGCAGGTGCTGGTCGGCGGCGAGCGAGCGGCCGAACCACGCGTCGTTGCTCACGTTGAGGAGCACGCCCGCCTGCGGGAGGGCGTCGATCACCTCCTCGCCGAAGATGTCCTCGTAGCAGATGGCCACGCCCCACGCGGCGCCGCCGGCCGCGAGCGGCGCCTGGGCCGCCTCGCCGCGGGCGAAATCCGTGAGCGGGATCTGCAGCACCGCGAGGATCCAGCCGAAGCCCGGCGGGATGAACTCGCCGAAGGGCACGAGGTGGCGCTTGCGGTACGACTGGTCGGCGCCCGCGCCGATGCGCACGACGCTGTTCCAGTAGGCGGTGCGCCCCTCGCGCGCGTCGCGTTCGACCGTGCCGATGAGGATGTCCTTGCCCGCGGCACGCGCGTGCCCGCGCAGGGACTCGAGGTAGCCCGGCGGGAGCTGGTCCAGGAACGCCGGAAGCGCCGTCTCCGGGAGAACCACGACGCGCGCCGGGCTTCGCACGATGGCCGCGTGGTAATCGCGAAGCGTCCGCTCGCGCACGTCCTCGCGCCACTTGAGGTGCTGCGACACGTTGCCCTGCAGGAGCGCGACGGCGAGGGGCGGGCCGGAGGGCCCGGTCCACGGCACGAGCTTGAGCGCGGCCCCCGCGCCCAGCAGCGCGACGAAGGCCGCCGCGAGCACCGCGCGCGGGCGCGACCACGCCGGGCTCTGCGCGAAGGCCGCGAGGAGGGCCGCGGCCACGGCCACGGCGAGCGAGACGCCGTAGGCGCCGAGGACAGGCGCGAATCCCGACAGCGGGCTCGCCGGGGCCTGCGAATAACCGGCCACGAGCCACGGGAAGCCCGTGAAGAGCCAGCCGCGCACCCACTCGAGCAGGACGAACGCGGCCGGCATGAGCGCCAGCACGCGCGCCTGCCGCCCCGCGGGAAGCCGCCGCGCGAGCCAGCCGGCCGCCGCCGGGAAGAGCGCGAGGTAGGCGCAGAAGAGGAAGGTCGCCACGGCCGCGAGCGCCGCCGGCATGTGGCCGAACTCGTGCAGGCTCACGAACACCCACGACACGCCGGCGAGGTTCAGCCCCAGGCCGAAGGCGAAGCCGGTGATCGCGGCCTGCAGCGGCGAGCCGCTGCGCGTCCAGGCGAGGAAGAGCACCGCCAGCGCCGCGATGGGCACGGGCCAGGCGTAGAGCGGCGCGAAGCCCGCGACCGCGGCAGCGCCCGCGATGGCGGGCAGGCCGATGCCCCAGGCGAGCACGGCGGCGGGGCGCGCCGGCCTCGCCGACGCGCCGGTCAAGCTTCCGCCCCGGGCCCGGCCGCCTCCGGGCGCCGCTCGACCAGCAGCGCGTGCAGCTTGCGGCTGTCGGCCCGCAGCACCTGGAAGACGAGGTCGTCGATGGTGACCGACTCGCCGCGCTTGGGCAGGCGCCCGAAGCGCGAGAGCACGAGCCCGCCCACGGTGTCGTGGTCGTCGTCGCGGAAGGCCGTGCCGAAGTGCTCGTTGAAGTCGGCGATCTCGGTGACCGCCTTCACGCGGAAGCGGCCGTTGCGGTCGGCGAGGATGTTGTCCTCGGTCTCGTCGAAGTCGTACTCGTCCTCGATGTCGCCCACGATCTGCTCGATCACGTCCTCGATCGTGACGAGGCCCGCCACGCCGCCGTACTCGTCCACGACGATGGCGATGTGGTTGCGGTTGGCGCGGAACTCCTTCAGCAGCACGTTCAGGCGCTTGGATTCGGGCACGAACACCGCGGGCCGCAGCATCTCGCGGACGTTGAACTCCTCCTCGGCGTAGAAGCGCAGCAGGTCCTTGGCGAGCAGGATCCCGATCACGTTGTCGCGGTTCTCCTCCCAGACGGGGAAGCGCGAGTGCGCCGTCTCGATCACGAACGGGATGAACGACTCGGGGCTCTCCTCGACGTCGATCATGTCCATCTGCGAGCGCGGGATCATCACGTCGGCCACGCGCGTCTCGGAGACCTGCAGCACGCCCTCGATCATCGAGAGCGCGTCGCCGTCCAGGATCTTCCGCTCGAAGGCGGAATGCAGGAGCTCTACCAGCTGGCCGCGGTCCTCGGGCTCGCGAAGCAGGAGCGACGACAGGCGCTCGAGGAGGCTCGGCTTGGGGGGCTCGTCCATTCGGGGGGCGGGGGTGACTCGACGCGGGATACTTTAGCAGACCCGGGTTACGGGCATCCCGGCGTCACCGGCCGGCGTACGGGTCGGGGAAGCCCAGCCGCGCAAGGATGGCGCGCTCGCGCCGCTCCATGCGCACCGCCTCGGCTTCCCGCTCGTGGTCGTGGCCCTGCAGGTGCAGCAGCCCGTGCACGAGGAGGTGCGCGTGGTGGGCGAGGACAGGCTTGCCCTGCTCCCGGGCCTCGCGGGCGACCACCGGCGCGCAGATCACGACGTCGCCGGCGAGCGCGCCGCGCGGCGCGCCGTCGTAGACGAAGGTGAGCACGTTGGTGGCGTAGTCCTTGCCGCGGTACTCGCGGTTGAGGCGCCGCCCCTCGGCCTCGGCCACGTAGCGCAGCGCCACCGTGGCGTCGCGCGAGAGCGCCGCCCGCGCCCAGGCCCGCAGCCGCGCGTCCGCCGGGATGTGCGCCGCCCGCGACGCACGCTGGATCGCGAGGTCGAGGCGGCGCGCCTTCACTTCTTCTTGGCCGAGCGCCGCTCGTAGGCGTCGACGATGGCCTGCACGAGCGGGTGGCGCACGACGTCCTCGGACTGGAACACGGTGAAGGCGATGCCGCGCACGTCCGCGAGGACGTTCCTCGCGTCGACGAGCCCGGAGGCCTGCCCGCGCCCGAGGTCGATCTGCGTGACGTCCCCCGTCACCACGGCGCGCGAGCCGAACCCGATGCGCGTGAGGAACATCTTCATCTGCTCCGGCGTCGTGTTCTGCGCCTCGTCGAGGATGATGAAGGAGTGGTTGAGCGTGCGCCCGCGCATGAAGGCGAGAGGAGCGACCTCGATCGCTCCGCGCTCGAAGAGGCGGCTCACCTTGTCGTAGCCCATGAGGTCGTAGAGCGCGTCGTAGAGCGGGCGCAGGTACGGGTCGACCTTCTGCGCGAGGTCGCCCGGGAGGAACCCCAGCTTCTCCCCGGCCTCGACGGCGGGGCGCGTGAGGACGATGCGCTTCACGGCGTCGCGCTCGAAGGCGTCCACCGCCGCCGCCACGGCGAGGAAGGTCTTCCCCGTGCCGGCGGGACCCACGCCGAAGGTGATGTCGTGGGAGCGCATCTGCTGCAGGTACTGGGCCTGGCGCGGCGTCCGGGCGGCGAGCTCGCTCTTGCGCGGAAGCCTCAGCGCAGGCGACTCCGGCGCGGCCCCGGCCGGCGTGCGCGAGATCTCCACGAGCCCGAGCTGGATGTCCTCCACCGAGAGGTCGCGGGCGGCGAGGTCGTAGAACTTGCGCAGCGCCCGCGCGGCGATCTCCACCTGCGCGGGCGCGCCCGAGACGCTGAAGCGCTCAGCCCGGCGGGCGATGGCCACGTCCAGCGCGGTCTCGATCTGGCGCAGGTTTTCGTCCATCGCGCCGCAGAGCATCGCGAGGCGCGCGTTGTCGACCGGCGCGAACGCCACTTCCTGGGTCTGGGTCTTCACGGTGGCGGAAGGAGAATAGGCCTGCCGGGGGAGCCGGCAGGCCTATTGTAGCCGGGCGGGAACTGCCCCTACGGCGCGGGCTGGAAGCCTTCCGCGCCCGCCTGCCACAGCATGAACGCCCAGCGGTCCGCCGTGCGGCGCTGCGCCTGGTCGCGCGTGGCGCCCGGCCCGTGCCCCGCGTCGTACTCCAGCCGCATGAGCACGGGCTTGCCGCTCGAAGTGGCGGCCGCCAGCCGCGACCCCGTCTTGAGCGTCATCCACACGTCCACGCGGATGTCGTTCACGCCGTGCTCGAAGAGGACCGCGGGGTAGGCGGCGCCGGGCTTCACGTTGGCGTACGGGCTCATCGCGGCGAGGCCCCGGAACTCGTCCTCCTTCGTGAACGTGCCGTACTCCGGGATGTTGCCGGCACCATTGGCGCGCGTCTCGGAGCGCAGCGAATCGGTGTTGCCCACGCCGACGACGGCCGACGCGAAGAGGTCCGGCCGCTCGGTGATGGCGCGGCCCACGAAGATGCCGCCGGCGCTGCCGCCGTAGATCGAGAGGCGGTCCTTCGCCGTATAACCCTGCGCCACGAGCCACTCGGCCGCCGCGATGCCGTCCTTCCAGGTGTTGTGCTTCGTGGTCTTCCAGCCGGCGCGGTGCCAGGCGTCGCCGAAGATGCCGCCGCCGCGCACGTGCGCGATGGCGAAGACGCCGCCCCGCTCCAGCCACGCGAGCAGGCGCGGGCTCCAGCCGGGCTCCTCCACGATCCCGTAGGCGCCGTAGCCGTAGAGCATCGCGGGCGAGCGGCCGTCGAGCCGGATGTCGGCGCGCGAGATGATCGACACCGGCACCGCCACGCCGTCGTGGCTCTTCACCATGACTTCGCGCGAGACGATGCCCGCGGGCTCGTCGTAGCGGCCGGCCGGGGCGAGCGCGAGCGGGGTGGCGCTCGCGCCCGCCCCCGCCAGCAGGTAGTGCTTCGCGGCACGCGTCCAGCCGCCCAGCGTGAGGACGAGCCCCGGCGTGTCGCCGTCGGCGTCCACGAGGTCGATGTTGCCCTCGAAGGGCATCGGCACGGCTTCGGCCTTCGCCCCGGCGTCGTGGGCGATGCGCGTGAGCGTCTTGGCCGGTCCGCGGCGCGTCGTCACGTAGAGGCCTTCCTTCGCGGCGGCGATCTCGGCGATGACCTCCTCGCCCGCGGGAATGACCGTGGCGGCGCGCGCCGGGTCGGCCTCGGGCAGCGCCAGGCGGATCACCTTGAAGCGGGGCGCGTCCTTCGCCGTCTTGGCGTAGAGCCAGCCGCCGCCGGCCGCCACGGCGTTCACCTGGTCCCCGCGGTCGAACACCTTGCGCCAGCGCGGCTTGCCCTCGAGGACGCCGGCCTGGTCCGCCACGAACAGCGAACGGTTGCGGTCCACGCCGTGGTACACGAGTGCCGCCACGAGCCCCGTGCCGCGCGCGACGAACAGCGCGCCGGAGGACGAGCGGTCGATGTCCACTTCCGGATGCAGCCCGGGGCCGAAGACGGCCTTGTCCGCGGCCGGGGCATCCAGCCGCCGCAGGTAGCTCAGCACGTCCATGAAGCGCTCGGCGCGGGGGCGCTTCTCGTAGCCCTCCGCCAGGCGGCCGTAGAAGAAGCCGCTCGAGTCGGGAAGCCAGCCCACCTGCCCGCCACGGACGCGGTCGGTACGGGGCTGCACTTCCTCGCGGGTCTTGGTGTCGATCACGCGCAGCGCCCCGATCTCGGCGCCGCCGACGGCCATCACGAACGCGACGCGGCGCCCGTCCGGGGAGACCGTGAAGCCGTTGATCGCGTGCGGCTTGCCGGCCGCGCGGCTCTCGGCCTCCGGGTCCACGAGGAGCGATTCCTCTCCTCCCGAAGCGGCGCGCGTGTAGAGCTTGAGCTGGTTCGCCTTCGCGTCGCGCTTGAGGTAGTAGAGCACTCCCTTGTCGTCGCGCTGGACGGCGCCCACGACGGCGGGCGTGGCGTCGTCGATCTCGCGGACGCGGGCGAGCAGCTTGTCCCGGCCCGGGATGCGGTCGAGGATCGCCTGCGCGGCGTCGGCCTGCGCGCGCATGAGCTTCTGCACCTCGGGATCCGCCGTGTTCTCGAGGAACCGGTACGGGTCCTCGACCTTCACGCCCCAGTGCGTGTCGAACACGGGGCGCGGGGCCGGCGGCGGCGGAACCTCGACGCCGGCGAAGGCCGCGGCAAGGGCAGCGGCCGGCGCGAGGAGCGCGCCGGCCGCCAGTGCAAGCCCCCGCACGCTCAGACCGCCGCGCGCGTGAGCGGGGCCTTCAGCGCCTCGGTGAGCGTGTTGAGGCTCTCCGAGAGGTGCGCCCTCGCCTCCTTGGACATGCCGGGCTTCGCGAGCGCCGCCCGGATCTGCGACGCGAGCTGCGTGGCGTTCTCGCGCTGGAGGGCTCGCGCATCCGCGGGCGTCGTGGGCGACGGCTTCACGAGCGCGTTGGCGATGCGGCCGAGGTGGTTGCGCTGGAGGTTCCTGCGCATGCCGGAGATGTCCTGGCCGGTCTTCAGCTCCGACCAGATGGCGCCCTGCAGCGTGTCGTAGACCTCCGACAGGCGCATGGCCTTCGACGGGTCGGACACCTTCTCCTGCGAATCGAGGATGCGCGCGGCGACGCTGTCGGCCATGAGCTGGTCGAGGACCGCGCCCTGCACCTTCAGGACGGCCGCCGAGATGGAGACGTCGGGGTTGCGCGGCCGCTCGAAGTGGTCGATGCCGATGCGGCTCACGAACTCCGGCTTGAAGCGGAAGCTGTCCACCTTGAAGAAGTCGTTCGTCATCATCGCCAGCGCCTCGCGCTGCCGGGCCACCGGCGTGGGCTCGTAGATCGGCCGCCCGGAGCCGGCGCGGTCGCGCAGGTGGCGCACGCCGCCCACGTACTTGGCCGCCAGCGGCGCCACGCGGTTGAGCGCGGAGAAGCCCGTGGTGAAGCTGCGCGTGAGGCGCTCGTAGCTCTCGCCCGGGGCGAGCTGCATCGTCTGAAGCCGGTCCCACAGCTCGCGCGAGAGCTGCATGCGCTTGCGGTAGTAGGCGATCGGGTCGGCGCCGAGGTCGAAGCGGTTCACCTCCGGATCGATGCCGATGGCGACGTTGCCGTAGCCGGCGTCCTCGTCGTTGGCGAAGGCGAGCTGCGGCTCCGTCGAGCGCGAGGCGATGCGCGCGAGCTCGGCCTTCTCGCCCGCCGGGTCGATCTCCTTGTAGGCGTACTCCACGGCCCAGTAGTCGTAGGGCCCCAGCGTGCTCATGGCGTACTCGCCCTGCGGCTCGCCCTTGGCGGAGATGTTGAACGGCGTGTAGTCCATCACCGAGCCCGTGATGCCGTTCTGCTTCGTGAACGCCGGGTCCTGGATCTGCTTGAGGGTGTAGATCCCCGAGGAGCGGAAGTTGTGCTGGAAGCCGAGCGTGTGGCCGACCTCGTGCATGATCACGTCCTTCACGTAGGCCTGGGCCACGGCCTCGGCCTCGGGGCCGTCCATGGCGAGGCCGCGGGCCTCCAGCAGGTCCATCGCGAAGTGCATCTCGCGCGCCGACTCGTTCATGTAGTTGCAGGCGAGGAAGCCGCGCGCGGCCATCGCGGGGTGGTCGGCGGCGTGGTCGTGCGTCTCGCGGTCGAAGGTGCGCGCGAAGTCCTCCGCGACCTGCCGGCGCGCGCCGCGCGCGAAGACGTCGGACATGCCGATGTCGGCGTCCAGGATCTCGCCGGAGCGCGGGTCGACGTGCGAGGGCCCGATGGCGAATCCGACGTCCGCGCCGGTGAACCAGCGGATGGAGGCGTGGCGCGAGTCCATCGTGTCGAAGTCGTCCTTCTCCGTCTGCTGCCTCACCACGAGGGCGTTCCTGAAGCCGGCCTTCTCGAAGGCCTTGTTCCACTCGAGCACGCCCTCGGCGACCGACTTGCGGTACTTCTCGGGGATGTTCTTGTCGAGCCAGTAGGTGATGGGCTGCTTCGGCTCGGAGACGGCGGCCGACGGGTCCTTCTTCTCCAGGCGCCAGCGGTTCACGACGTGGGTGCGCGCCTTGGGCGTCACGTCGTCGGTGTAGTCCACGCGGGAGACGGTGAAGTGGCCGATGCGCTCATCGGCCGGGCGCGCGGCCATGGGCGTCGCGGGCAGCGGCATGAAGTTGTACTGGAAGCCCACGAAGAAGCTGCGCGGGTCCGGCACCGCCTTGGGCGGCGGCGGCAGGGGCTTCGGCGGCGGCGTGAGCGGCGGGGGCGAGATCTTCGGCACCGCGAAGTGCGCGTTGACTTGCAGGCTCGTGCCGCCCTCGGCGTTGGTCACGCGGCTGAAGCTCGTGTTCTTGGCGTCCAGCGCATAGGGCATGCGGAACGACTGCTCGATCATCGTGCCGTAGCCCAGCACGTCGGCGAAGAGCAGCGCATTGGCCTCGATCACCACCGCCTTCGTGTCGGGGTGCGGCGCGGCGGCGGCCGGCGCGGAGGCGATGAGGCTGTCGGAGAACGACTCGGAGACGAACTGCGCCTGCGGCGTGCCGGGCTTGGCGAAGAACTCCGTGTTCTTCGCGATGAGCTGCACCTGGTTGCCGACCTTCTTCCACACCGCCATGTGCGAGCCGGCGAAGGGCATGCCGAACCACGGGCCGGCCATCTGGCCGCCGTAGAGGCCGCGCTCGCCGATGGAGCGCGGGATGTTGGCCGAGAAGAAGAAGGGCTTGTCGAACTGCTCGGGCTTGATCTCGATCCAGACCTTCTCGTCCTTCTCGTGCAGCGTGAAGTACCCGGGGATGGCCTTGGCGTCCTTGAGCACTTCCGCGTAGGGCTTGGGCTGGCCCGGCGGCGTGGGCGCGGCCTTGGGGG
>JAHCAK010000031.1 GCA_019634955.1 Burkholderiales bacterium | reverse complement strand
CTGAGCCCCCCGCCCCCCACACTGTGATCGTGATCCCGCACCGCGCCAGCCCGCCGCCGAGGAGGCCTGGTCGCAGTTCACCGGGCGTCTCGTGATGGCGCTTGCCGCGCTCGAGGAGGACGAGCACCTCCTCCTGCAGGTGAAGGGCACCCACTGTTACGTGCAGTTCATGGACCAGGGCGGCTACGGCATGCGCGCGGAGACGGTGTCGGACTACTGCCTGCCCGAGGGCGAGCACCTGGGCGAGGCGGACTACCGCATTCTCCCCTCTCCCTTGGGAGAGGGGCCGGGGGTGAGGGTCACTATCTCCCCAACCATCCCTCCAGCTCTTTCTCCCCCTCCCCTTAACCCGCACCACCCGCGAACCTCGGCTGCGCCTCACCCGCCCGCGCCCCTCGAATGCCGCGAGCAACGCGCTGCCAAGCGCGCGCGCGAGGTGCGGCCGCCGCTCGCTCCAATCCAGGCATGTCTTGCAGAAGGCGCGGCGCTGGCGGGCGAGCGAATCGGTGTCGATGCCGAGCGCCGCGAAGAGCCGCCGGCCCGCGGGCGTGAGCGTGACTGAATCGCCCGATGTGACGATCGCCTTGCGCTTCACCAGCCCCTCGTAGACGGCCACGCCCGCCTCGCCCGCGAGGTGGTCGTAGCAGGTGCGGGCCTTGCGGAAGGCGGTGTCGCGCGGGGTGGGCTTGCGGGGCGGCTGCTTCGAGCGTGGCGCGGGGGAGGCGACGGGGCGGGTTCGAAAGGGCATGGGGGGATGATAGCGGCCGAGGCGTGGGGGAACTCGCATTTCCGAATTGACACTTCACGCCACGGCAATGGAGGTTGGCGGGCATTGCCCCTGGTCTTCATGGAACAGGGCGTGGCGATGTTTTCAAGTGCCGACCACTCCCCCGTTTAGGTGGAGGCCAACGCCTCGATCATGCGCATGTTCGTGGTGCTTCGGCCCCGATGTACCCAAACTTCAGGCTCGTTCGCACGTACGAGGCTCTCAAGTACAAGTGAGGCGCGCAATTCTCTCGCGACTTCGACGACATCATGCATTTGATCCCCGAAGTCAAGACGCGGTAAGCCCAGCCGAACCGAGGGATCAGCCTCGTTCCGAACCGTACCACGACTCCGGCCCGCGCACGGAGAGCTAGGTTCATACCGTGAGGCTGCGGTGATCGAAGGACTTCTGGCTTCTTGCCCAATTGGGGGGCATTGCGATCGCGCCCTGACTTACATACTATTAGTTAGTTCAAATCCAGGCCCATACTGCCCTCAGTCGTGCAGCACGTCACGCAACGACTAGGCTGACAACTCGCGCAAGGGAGAAGGCCAATGATCAAAGGTCGAATCGCCACAGCCATCGCGTCGCTTCTATGTTCGTTCGCAGCTTCGGCGTTTCAGATCGCTCCACTCGGGTCGGCATTTGAGGCCCGCCTCACAAATGAGACCGAATCAAGTCTTGCAAGAGTAGCCGGCCGGTTGGGAATACTGTTGAAGAAGCCGGTTCATGAAGAGATCACACAACTTGGCTTCGGCTGTCCAGTAGCGGACGCTGATCTTGGTACCAATAGTGATTGCAAAGGCGGGGACGCCGGCTTTGCCTCCCACTTCGTAATTTACGGTGTGCGTTGGAACGATCTTCCGCCCTTCCGGTTGAATGAGGGACAAGGCGCACGATGCAAAAAGTTCGCGACTGGGGTACCAGCCTGCAATGCCACTCAGACCGTACGCTTCTCCACACAGCCGGAGTGCTGGTATTGCCTGTTCAAGGAAGCCGCCGAGGTGGCCAAGACAAAGAAGATCACCGGATGCGAGAAGGGGGTGGAGTTCGCTCAGGGAACGTTGATGACACGCTCGCACTTTGGCGATCTTCAGTTCTTGCATTCGATGGCGAGGGATGAGGGTACGCCGCCAGAAGTGACTCGACGGAAGATACTGCAGTGGATCGAGTTTGCGTGGAGAGTCTTCACGAAGGAGATCGGATCAGACACACGGCTTGAAGCTGTGGACATTCCCACAATCAAGGAGCACTTCAGCTGCTCGCAATGGACGGTCGCAGATATCTATGTGTTAGGGCGGGGGCAGTGGCTGCTACCTAAGCTGTCCGATATCGCGTTTGGTTCAGTTGTTCATACGGTACAGGACTCGTTTGCTGCTGCCCACACAACGAGAGAGCCGGCTGAACTCAACTCAACATGTTTGACAAATCCACCAACTCGCCGTCCAGGTCGGGTAGTGGAGTTTCACAACTATGGATCCCAGGACTCCAACAAACATGATCATGGCGATAGTCGAGAGGCAATGTCGGAGTCGGCGTTCGGGAGTGATCCGGACGTAGTCGAGGTAGCGCGGCAACTATACGAGTATTGGGACTCGAACGCCTCATGGGATCAAGTCAAACCCTATTTCGAGTGCGTATTCGATCTTAGCCCTCAGAGCCGAAACTCCTCCGCAGGTGTATTTCGCGAATGACGTGTCGGTAACTTGGAAGGTCGCTGAGAAACTTGGCGGGCAACATCATGTGAGAAGAATCCTTTCAAAGCGTGGGCGCCCGTGTCCGATTTCGGTGCGCTCACGCCGAGGGTGCACATTTCATTCATGTGCCAGCAGGTGGCGGCATCGGAGTCGAGGGCGCTGACCGGGCTGTTATGCCATGGCATTTTCAGCTTGATCCGCTCCTCACGATACAGGGTCGGCGAATTGGAACCACGCGCGGAGTTAGGACTCGCGTATTCGGTTGACTCCATACGTCAAAGACGTATTATTCGGGCTCGGTCGCAAGAAGCGAAATCGATGCCCAAGCCGAATCGTGACATCGGCGAAGAGATCCTCACCGGCATTCGCGAGCTGAAGCGGGGCGAGTCGGGCCGCATCCGGCACCTGCCCCCCATCGCCGCGACCCGGGAGCGCATGGGGCTGTCCCAGGGCCAGTTCGCCAGGCTTCTCGGGGTTTCCGTGCGCACCCTCCAGGAATGGGAACAGGGCCGCCGCGCGCCATCCGGTGCGGCGCGCACGCTGATCCTCGTCGCGAGCCGGAACCCGAAGGCCCTGCTGGACGTCGCCTGACCGCCCTACCGCTCCGCACTCACCGCCTTCGCCCCACCCCGGCAATCCAGCCCGCTCGAGATCACCCCGGGGTAGTCGTACGCCGCGCCCGTGGCCGCATCCACGCCCACGCCGATGATCCCGCCGAAGATGATGTTGCCCGCCGCCATCGCCTTGGTGCTGCTCGAGACCGTGCTGGTGGCGGCCCCGAAGCCCTCCTTGCTGCAGGTGACGGTGAGGTCCCCGTAGGCGCGCGAGACCGTGACGGAACCGGGTGCCTTCACGATCCACGTGCCCTTGTCGTTCATGAGCTTGCAGGTGGCGCCCTCGCAGTTCGGGGCCTCCACGGTGACGGGCTGGTTCTGGCCGGAGACGATGGAGGCGCAGCCGGGCAGGACGGCGGCGGCGGCGAGGGCGGTGAGGAGTGCGCGCATGTGGGGCTTCCTTTGTGATGTTCTCCCTCTCCCTTGGGAGAGGGTCGGGGTGAGGGTCGGTTCGTTGACCCCGTGTTGTTGGTGGAAGCCACGATGCGGGCGGGGAAGCTCATGGGGTGAGCCCGCGCCGCCCTACGATCGCCGTCAGTGCCTGCCGGTATCCCCGTTCTGGCCCATTAACATTCCGCTGTAGAATCCAGCCACAACACGAGAACGAGCGCGTCACCCGCAGGATCGGGCATTCCGGCCTGCAACTCAGGGCAGGAGCGAGGATTGCCCGGAACACCCGAAGCCCAGGCGAGGCAGGAGATCGACCGGCTGCTCGAAGCGGCTGGCTGGCACGTTTGCGACGCCAAGGCGGTGAACCTCCACGCTGCCCGCGGCGTGGCCATCCGCGAGTTTGAGCTGACCGCCGGGCACGGGACGGCGGACTACCTCCTCTACGTGGACGGCAAGGCCGCAGGCGTCATCGAGGCCAAGAAGGTGGGCGCCACGCTGACCGGCGTCGAGGTCCAGTCCGGCAGATACGCCAAGGGCCTGCCCGCGAACCTCCCTGCTTGGTGCCGCCCGCTCCCCTTCGTTTACGAATCCACCGGCATCGAGACCCACTTCACCAACGGCCTCGACCTGGATGCCAAGGCGCGCAGCGTCTTCGCCTTCCACCGGCCCGAGACGCTCGCCGAATGGCTTGCACCCCTCCCCGCTGGCACCGTCATTCCCGCGGAGGCGGGAATCCAGACCGGCTTTACGGTGCCTACCTTCCTCATCCGCGTCCGAACCATGCCCCCGCTCGTCACCGAATGGGGCGAGCACAAGCTCTGGCCCGCCCAGATCACGGCCATCCGCAACCTGGAGAAGTCCCTCGCCGCCAACCGCCCCCGCGCCCTCATCCAGATGGCCACCGGCAGCGGCAAGAGCTTCACCGCCATCAGCTTCATCTACCGGCTGATCAAGTACGCCGGGGCGCGGCGGGTGCTCTTCCTGGTGGACCGCGGCAACCTCGGCCGGCAGACAGCCAAAGAGTTCGACATGTACGTCTCGCCCGTGAACAACTACACGTTCACGCAGGAGTACATTGTCCAACACGTTACGAGCAACACGCTGGATACGACCGCGCGGGTCTGCATCTGCACCATCCAGCGCATGTTCTCGATGCTGAAGGGGCGGGAGTTGCCGGAGGAGGCGGACGAGGAATCCACGGAGCGCGTGGAGGGCCTCTTCAAGGACCCGGAGCCGATCGACTACAACCCCGCCTTCCCGATCGAGACCTTCGACATCATCGTCACCGACGAGGCGCACCGCTCCATCTACAACCTGTGGCGGCAGGTGCTGGAGTACTTCGACGCGCACCTGTTCGGCCTCACCGCCACGCCCAACAAGCAGACCTTCGGCTTCTTCAACCAGAACCTGGTGATGGAGTACGGCCACCCGCAGGCTGTGGCGGATGGCGTGAACGTCAACTACGACGTCTACCGCATCAAGACGGAGGTGACCGAGGCAGGCAGCAAGGTGGAGGCCGGCTACTGGCTGCAGGTGCTGGACAAGCCCACCCGCGCCCGGCGGGACTGGCAACTGGACGACGACTTCGAGTACGCGCCGGAGGAGCTGGACCGCAGTGTGCAGACGCCCGACCAGATCCGCACCATCGCCCGCACGCTGCGGGACAACTGGCAATCCGACCTCTTTCCCCAGCGGCAGGAGCTGCCCAAGACCCTCGTCTTCGCCAAGGACGACAACCACGCCGAGAGCATCGTGGAGATCCTGCGGCAGGAGTTCGGCCGCGGCAACGAGTTCGCGCAGAAGATCACCTACCGCACCACCGGCACCAAGCCGGAGGACCTGATCAAGGCCTTCCGCACCAGCTACTACCCGCGCGTGGCCGTCACCGTGGACATGATCGCCACCGGCACCGACATCAAGCCGGTGGAGATCGTCGTCTTCATGCGGAGCGTGAAGAGCCGCAGCTTCTTCGAGCAGATGAAGGGCCGCGGCGTGCGCGTGATAAAGGACGACGACCTGCGCGGCGTGAACCCGGGCGACAACGTGCACAAGGACCGCTTCGTCATCGTGGACTGCGTGGGCGTGTGCGAGCGGGACAAGACAGACAGCCGCCCGATGGACCAGAAGAAGAGCGTGTCGCTGGATGATCTGCTGAAGGCCGTGAGCCTGGGCAATGTGGAGCCGGAGGTGCTTTCCAGCGTGGCGGTGCGGCTGGCACGGTTGGATGCGCAGCTCACCGAGGGCGAGCGCGCCAAGGTGCTGACGGAAGCGGGTGGGCTGGGCCTGAAGGAGCTTTCGAGCGGAATCGTGAACGCGCTGGACCCGAAAGAGGATCGGACGCCGCATGAAGCCGAGGCTGCGTTGAAGCAGGCGGTCAAGCCGCTCGCGAACCCCTCGCTGCGCGACCTGATCCTCCGGCTCAAGCAGCAGAAGGAACTGGTGATCGATATTGTCACCCAGGATCGCCTGATCGGGGCTGAGTTCTCCGAGGCCGCACGCGAACGCGCACAGGGGATCGTGCAGAATTTCGAGGCCTTCATTGACCAGCACCGCGACGAGATCACTGCGCTGCAGATCCTCTATAACCGCCCGACCAAGGCGCCGCTGAAGTTCGAAGACTTGAAGGCGCTGGCCGACACGCTACAAGCCCCGCCGCACCTTTGGACCGAAAGCCAGCTCTGGCAGGCCTATGCCGCGCTGGACCAGAGCAAGGTCAAGGGCGCCAGCCGCCGCCGCATCCTGACCGACCTCGTCTCACTCGTGCGCTACGCGATGCACCAGGAGAACGAGCTTGTGCCTTACCCCGAGCGCGTGGCCGCCAACTTCAAGGCGTGGATGGCGCAGCAGCAGTCGAAGGGAAAGGTATTCACCGACGAGCAACGCTGGTGGCTGGAACAGATGGCTGAGCACATTGCCAGCAACCTAGGTATCGAGGCCCAGGACTTTAGCTACGCGCCGTTCGACCAACGTGGGGGCCTAGGTCGGGTGCATCAACTCTTCGGGGTGGAGTTGCCGGCGATAGTTGATGAATTGAATCGCGAGTTGGTGGCGTGAGCACCGCGCTTGCAGTCGAGGTTGGGCGTGCGCCCATCGTGGTCCTCACCGAGGTTGCAGATCTCGTCCGCGGCGTCTCATATCCCAAGACTGACGCACGCGAAGAGCCTGCGCCGGGATACGTGCCGATGCTTCGCGCAACGAACATCCAGAACGCGAGCTTGGTTCTCGACTCCGACTTGGTATTCATTGCTGAGCGAAACGTTGCTCCTGATCAGCTTCTCCGCCCGGGTGACATCGTTGTCGCCACGTCAAGTGGAAGCAAGCACCTAGTCGGGAAGTCGGGGCAGCTTCATGCCAATTGGCGCGGCTCCTTTGGTGCCTTCTGCGCGACAGTTCGTCCGCGCACTTCGATTCACCCTCGATACTTGGCGCTTTTTTTCCAAGCGCCTGCTTTTTGGCGACAAATCACAAAGAAAGCGGTCGGGGTAAACATCAACAACCTCCGGCGCGGGGACTTGGAGTCGCTAGAACTACCACTGCCGCCGCTCGCCGTTCAAGCGAGCATTGTCGCCGAAGTCGAAAGGCAGCTCTCCCGTCTCGATGACGCTGTCGCAAGTCTCAAGCGCGTCAGGGCCAACCTCGAGTGCTACAAGACCGCCGTCTTAAGAGCAGCCGTCCAAGGTTGCCTCGTCCCAAACCAGGCAGAGCTGACGGGTGGCCAGAGTCCCGGTTTCGAGTCCGGCATGAATCTCCTTGCCCGCGCGCTCGAAGAGCGGCGGCGTACGTGGACAGGCAAGGGCGAGTACCAAGAACCGTCGCAACCTGACACCCGAGAACTCCCGCCGTTGCCCGAAGGATGGGCATGGGCCAGGCTAGATGCAGTAGCAGAGCTCAAGGGGGGTATTACGGTAGACAAGAAGAGAAGCGATCCAACGGCTCGCCCGGTACCGTATCTACGTGTAGCAAACGTGCACCGTGGGTACCTTGATATGGACGAGGTCAAGGAAATCCAAGCGTCGGCAGCCGAGATCAATGAACTTCGCCTTCAACTTGGCGACATCCTGTTTAACGAGGGCGGCGATCGAGACAAGCTTGGACGAGGTTGGATCTGGGAAGGTCAAGTTTCCGAGTGCATCCATCAGAATCACGTGTTCCGCGCACGCCCGTACTCTCCGGATGTTTCAGGGAAGCTCATCTCCTGGTGGGGCAACACATTTGGTAAGGATTACTTCCTGCGGGAAGGGAAGCAGACGACGAATCTCGCCTCAATCAACATGACGAAGCTGTCAGCCTTCCCGGTACCGATCCCACCGCCTGCCGAGCAGCGGCGTATCGTTGCCGAAGTCGATCGCTGTCTCTCATTTGTCAATGAAGCCCAGCATGCGACCGACGCAAATCTTGGTCGGGCATCTGTTCTGCGCAGTACATTGTTGGGCCGCGCATTCTCAGTCGCCGGCCACTGACCCGCTGACAGAACGCGCAATGCCACTCCGTCTACGACTGCTGCTTGACACGAACATCCTGATCCCGTTGCAGGATTCGATGATCGTATTGCAGCCAAACCTCGCGAATTTTGTGCGGCTTGCGGGAATAGGCGGCCACCAGTTGCTCTACCACCCGGCCTCCGTAGATGACATTCGGCGTGACGAAAACACTGAAAGGCGGGATCGAACGCTGGTCAGGCTGGCGCAATACACCGAACTTCAGCGACCTGGCGCTTGTCCTTGGAACGGACCGGATACATCAGTAAACGACGCATCCGACAATGAGATTCTGTACGCACTTCAATGTGACGCGGCACACGCATTAGTCACAGAGGACCGTGGTCTTCATGCCAAGGCTCGCGGCCGCGGTCTCGCGTCACGTGTCTACACCATTCAAACGGCCGAAGACTGGCTTCGTCGCCTTCATGAACCGGCCGAGATTCGGCTTCCCAGTATTGAAGATGTGCCGTTGCATGTACTGACCCCGTACCTCGATTCAGACTTTTTTGACAGCCTGCGGGAAGGCTACGACGAATTCAACGATTGGTTCAGGGCGAAGGCCAGAGAGGGTCGACAAGCTTGGATTTACCGAGATGATGCACCCGAGCCCTCCGCAATTTGCATCTATGCAATTCAAGAAGACGAAGCAATAAGCGACAACGGGGAAATGCTGACTGGTCGCTCGCTGAAGCTTTGCACATTTAAAGTCGGCGAACTGGTTCGCGGTCGAAAGGTCGGCGAACTTTTCCTGAAGGCAGCCTTCCGATTTGCCTCTGAGAATGCCTGTGTGAATATCTTTGTTCACGCAAATCAGGAGCGGCATCCGTACTTAATTGAACTACTTGATGACTTTGGCTTCGTCCCTCGTGGTAGCTACCGGGGAGACACCGTGTTTGTGAAGGCACACCCGACGGTGTCGCCCGCAGTCGACCTATCTGCAACTGATTATGTCCGGCTCTACTATCCGCACTATAGGAAGGACGGTACCGTACAAAAGTACCTGGTTCCAATACGCCCGCAATATCACGAAGTGCTCTTTCCAGACTATGAATCGCCGACGCGTCGCCAGATGGCATTGTTCCGGCCGAACAATTTCGCAGGAAATGCCATAAAGCTGGCGTATTTGTGTCATACCCCGACCCGTTCCGTTCGGCCCGGTGACGTGCTCCTCTTCTACCGCACCGAGGATGAACGATCAGTAACCACGCTGGGCGTCGTGGATCGATTTGAAGTTCTCGACGATGCGACACTCATTGCCAGCCTGGTAAGTCGTCGAACGGTCTACACACAGCAAGAAATTGTTGCCATGGCGGCACGTCAAACAAAAGTTTTCTTGTTTCGGTGCATAGAGCACTTTCCCAATCCAGTACCCTATGACGAACTTCTTAGACAGAACATCGCTGCTGGCCCCATCCAATCGCTCCGACGAATCGATGACACGCAATTCAACAGACTTATTCGAGCAGCCGGGCGGTAGGGCTGTCCTACTCTCGCTGCTGCCCAAGTACGCGGAATTTATTTCCTCCGGTATCAAGCGAGTCGAGTTCAGGCGAAATTGGACTCCCGAACCCGTCGCAGTGCTTACCCTCTATGCGACGGCGCCTGTGTCACGCGTCGTTGGCATTGCGCATATTTGTAGAGTTGTCAAGGCATCCCCAACTGCACTTTGGCGGTTTGCGCAGGAGTACGGAGGAGGCGTGAGCCGAAGGGAGCTGTACGCGTACATGAGTGGCAAGAAGAAAGGTTTTGCTATTTTCATAGACAACGTCATGGTCTTTGATCCCCCTGTTGATCCGAGGCTCGTGACTAGTACATTTCGTGCTCCTCAATCATTCCGATTTTTGGCACCGGACGAGTTCAGACGTTTCACTCAAGCGCCCATGCAACGTCGATTCGATGGCAAAGCATGACGATCTTTCTTGCTGGCGCGCACGGTGTGGGAAAGTCGTACTTGGCCGAGCGAACTGCCAAACGACTTCCGGTCCAGCACGTGACGGCGAGCCAACTTATCCGTGAGGAGAGGGGGCGGTCGACGTGGACGTCCGATCGCCGCGTTAACGACGCCAGTGGGAATCAAGATGCGCTAATCGCTGCGGTGCGTCGGCGCGTTGATGGGTCTCCGCGCCTACTGCTTGATGGACACTTTGTTCTTCGAGACTCTCAGGGACGGTTGGTCAGGCTCGACGTTGACGTCTTTGCTCGGCTGAAGATCGTAGCAACTATCTTGATCGAGGCACCGCACGAAATCGTAGCGACGCGACTGGCGAATCGCGGCGGGCGAATCGAAGAGCTTTCCGCAATAGAGGCTCTTGCTGTGGCAGAGCGCGAGCATGCAACACTAGTTTGCTCTGCTCTTGACCTGCCGTTGATCTCGCTTCAAGCGCCGACAGAAGAGCAGTTTGCAATCGCCATTGAGGGAATTTTGCGTCAAGTGAGCTAGAGTTGAATTAAGTTTCTCGCCTCGCCAGCAAATGAACTCCAGCAATATCATCCAGAAGCTCTGGAATTACTGCAACGTCCTGCGTGACGATGGGATGAGCTATGGCGACTACGTTGAGCAGCTCACATACCTGCTGTTCCTCAAGATGGCGGAGGAGCGCAGCCGCCCGCCCTACGACCAGCCTAGCCCTATCCCGGCGCCCTACGCTTGGCCGACGCTGCTGGCACAGGACGGCGACGCGCTGTTCGACCACTACCGCCACACGCTGGACGAGTTGGGCAAGGGCAAAGGCACGCTGGCGCTGATCTTCGCCAAGGCACAGAACAAGTTCCAGGACCCGGCCAAGCTGCGACGGGTGATCGTTGATCTGATCGACGCCGAGAATTGGTCGGCGATGGGTGCTGATGTAAAGGGCGACGCCTACGAGGGCCTGCTGGAAAAGAACGCGCAGGACACCAAGAGCGGCGCCGGCCAGTACTTCACGCCGCGCGCGCTGATCCAGGCGATGGTGGACTGCATCGCCCCCCGTCCCGGCGAAGCGGTCTGCGACCCGGCCTGCGGCACCGGCGGCTTTCTCTTCACTGCGCACAACTACATCACGCAGCACTACCCCAACCTCACCCGTGACGAGAAGCGCCACCTCAAGGAAGGCGCCTTCCGCGGCTGGGAGCTGGTGCAGGCCACCGCCCGCGTGTGCGCGATGAACCTGATGCTGCACGGCATCGGCTCGGAAAAGAGCGTGCCCGTCCGGGTGTCCGACGCGCTGGCGGCCGACCCCGGCGAGCGCTTCGACGTGGTGCTCGCCAACCCGCCCTTCGGCAAGAAGAGCAGCACGATGATCGTCGGCGAGGACGGCAAGACCTCCACCGAGAAGGACATCGTCGAGCGCGACGACTTCTGGGCCACCACCAGCAACAAGCAGCTCAACTTCGTGCAGCACATCAAGACGCTGCTCAAGGCCAACGGCCGCGCCGCGGTGGTGGTGCCCGACAACGTGCTGTTCGAAGGTGGCGCCGGCGAGACCATCCGCAGGAAGCTCCTGCACGAGTGCGACGTGCACACGCTCCTTCGCCTGCCCACGGGCCTCTTCTACGCGCAGGGCGTGAAGGCGAACGTGATCTTCTTCGACAAGAAGCCCGCCGCCGAGACGCCGTGGACCCGCAAGCTCTGGATCTACGACCTGCGCACCAACAAGCACTTCACGCTCAAGACCAACCCCCTGAAGCGCGAGGACCTGGACGAGTTCGTGGCGCTCTACAACCCGAAGAACCGCCACGACCGCAAGGCCACCTGGTCCGCCGAAGCCCCCGAGGGCCGCTGGCGCGTCTACGAGTACGACGAGCTGGTGGCCCGGGATAAGGCGAGCCTCGACATCTTCTGGCTGCGGGACGACTCCCTGGCCGATTCGGACAACCTGCCGCCGCCGGATGTCATCGCGCAGGAGATCGTGGAGGATCTGGAGGCGGCGCTGGAGCAGTTTCGCCTCATCGCAAGTGATCTCGCTGGGGATACCTCGGAAATCCCCACCGCCGCGTCATCGGAGTAGGACGATGCGGTACTGGGTCGGCGTCACGGACAAGGACTGGTTCACGCAGCTCCGCCGCCAGCGGCCGGAGGAGGTGAACTTCTGGCAGCCGTCACCCAGCGCCCCAACGGGCCTCCTCCAGCCCGGCGTTCCGTTCCTGTTCAAGCTCCATTACCCAGACAACTACATCGTCGGTGGCGGTTTCTTTGTCCGGTTCAGCACTCTCCCGGCCCGGCTTGCATGGGAGGCCTTCGGAGAGAAGAACGGAGTGGCCGACTACGCAACGCTTCGACGAAGAATTCAGCACTTTCGAGGGCAAGTGCTCGGCGACCCGGAGATTGGATGCAACCTCCTTTGCCAACCTTTCTTCTTCGACGAAACGGAATGGATCAAGACGCCGGCGAGTTGGTCGCCAAACATCGTTCGCGGCAAGACCTTTGATACCACTGAAAAGGATGGTCAGAACTTGTGGCTGGATGTTGCGGCCAGACTCGGAAACATGGAGCGGGCGTTGGCAACCGAGGCTGAAGCCGAACGCTACGGCATGCCATTTCTTACTCGCGCCCGGCTTGGCCAAGGGTCGTTCCGGGTGCTTGTGACGGACGCCTACCAGAGGCGATGTGCGGTGTCCGCGGAGCGAACCTTGCCCGTGCTAGAGGCGGCACACATCAAGCCCTATTCGGACCACGGTCCCCACCAGGTCTCGAACGGCCTTCTCCTCCGCGCGGACCTGCACAAGCTCTTTGACGAGGGATACCTCACCGTCACGGAGGACTATCGAGTCCGTGTCAGCCCGAGCATTCGCTCGCGGTTCGAGAATGGTCGCGAGTACTATCGCTTTGATGGAGCGACGCTTGCAGTTCTACCCTCGGACGCTGCGAGCCAGCCATCCCGCGATTTTCTGAAGTGGCACAACGAATCGGTCTTCATCGCGTGAATGCCGAGCTGTCGCTGCCAGTCAACGAATAGATCTACGGCAAGTACATCGGAGGCACTAGATGCCACTCTTCCAGATCAGTGCAGACAAGATGTCAGTCATCGAGCAGCAGAATTTTCCCAAGGAGCGCGTGCTCCAAACACTGATCGAATCGAACCTTCAGGCAGTATTCGCGTCCCGATTTGTGGCTTCGGAGTTCTCGACCGGCGCCGTGCACGCCGGTCGAATCGACACGCTCGCGCTCTCGGAGGACGACAACCCCGTAATCATCGAATACAAGAAGATTGAATCCTCCGAACTCATTACACAGAGCCTTTTCTACCTCTCATGGTTGAAGGATCACCGCGGTGATTTCGAGGTCGCGGCCAGAAAGTCACTTGGGCCTGGCGTCAAGATCGATTGGTCTGCAATCCGGGTGATTTGCATTGCACCGAATTTCCGGAAGTACGACCTTCACGCAGTGCAGGTGATGGGTGCGGATATCGAGCTCTGGAGCTATCGGTTTTTCAAGAACCAGACACTCTATTTGGAGGAGGTACTTCAGCGTGCCTCGGTCTCGGTTGGAGAGCCGGTCGGTGGGACATCAAAGGGTGGAGGGGGTGTGTCCCCGAAGAAGCCGGGGCAGGAGAAGCCGATTGCGACTTACTCCTTTGAGGAGCACGTAGATAACAAGCCTGACGCCATTCGCGAGATGGCGTTTGCGGTCCAGGAGTTTGTAATGGGTCTTGATCCGAGCATGGAAGAGGCGCCCAAGAAGCACTACGTTGCCTACAAAATTTCCAAGAACATCGTCTGCATGGAAGTCCAGCATCAGAAGGTGCTTGTGTATCTGAAGCTCGACCCGAAGAAGGAGAAAGGGCCTCCGGGCAAGTTTAGGGATGTGTCAGCGATCGGCCATTTTGGTACCGGCGACTTGGAGATCACCTTGAAATCGATGGATGACGTCGAGATGGCGAAGGCGTACATCCGGAAGTCGTACGACAAGCTCGGTGGGTAGTGTGTCCACCCAAGTCGAACTCCACCCCCTCCTCACCCACCTCCGCCACCGCTTCGCCCTCGACTGGCACGGCATCCACGGCGTCGCCCACTGGGCCCGCGTCGCGCGCATCGGCGAGCGCCTGGCCGCCGAATCGGGCGCGCGGCTCGACGTCGTCCGCCTCTTCGCCTTCTTCCACGATTCCTGCCGCGAGTCCGACGGCTGGGACACGCAGCACGGCCCCCGCGCCGCGATGCTCGTCGAATCGCTCCACGGCTCCCACTTCTCGCTCGACCGCTCCGGCCTCGCGCTCCTCATCGAGGCCTGCCACGGCCACACGCACGGCGACTTCCACGACGACGTGACGGTGCAGACGTGCTGGGATTCGGACCGGCTCGACCTCGGCCGCGTGGGCATCGTTCCCGACCCCGAGCGGCTGGGCACCGCCGCGGCGAGGCGCCCGGAGGTGATCACCTGGGCTTACCGGTGGAGCATCGCGGCTACCCCGGCATCCCGAACCCCGGCGCGTTCTCCCCTGCGGCGCCCAGGATGTCGATGTAGGTCGTGAACCGGTACCGCTTGTTTCGTCTCTTCCCCGTGGTCTCGACGAGGATCCCCGCCTCGACGAGCCTCTGCAGCGCGCCCTGCGCCGTCGGGAACGACGAGCCGATGAGCTTCATTGCCGAGTTTGCGGAGAGCACCGGGTTGTCGAAGATCGTCTCGGCCAAAGCCCTCGCGCTCGGCGGGAAGTCCTGGGCCGTCGCGCGGATGGTCGCCTGCAGCGCTTCCACGCGCGCGATCGTCGCCAGCGCATCTTCCCCGGTAAGGCGCACGGCCTCGCAGAAGAACCGCAGCCAGCCCATCCAGTCGCCCCGGCTGCGTACGAGGGTGAGCCGGTCGTAGTACTCCTGGCGGTGGGCCAGCAGGAACAGGCTCAGGTAGAGAAGCGGCTGCGGGAGTGCCCCGTACTTCCCGAGGATGAGCGGCATCAGGAGGCGCCCGATCCGCCCGTTGCCGTCATGGAACGGGTGGATGGTCTCGAACTGCGCATGCGCGATGGCGCAGCGGATGAGCACCGGGATGCCGGGTTGCTCGTTGATGTAGTGAGCGAGGTTCCCCAGCGCGAGTTGCATGCGCGCGGCGGGCGGAGGCACGTAGCGTGCGTCGAAGGGGCTCGAACCTCGGGGCCCGATCCAGTTCTGCGTGTCGCGGAATTGGCCGGCCGGGCCTCCACCCTCGTTTCTCGCGCCGTGCATGAGCACCGCGTGCAACTCGCGGATGAGCGCAAGCGTGATGGGCGCCGCCGGGCCGATCCGCTCGGCGCCAAGCCTGGCTGCGCGGACATGGTTCACGACCTGTGCGATCCGGTCCGCGGGGTCCGCGGGTCCCTCGCGATCGGCCTCGTCGCGCTCGTAGTCGAGGATCTCGTCCAGGGTCGATTCGATCCCCTCGATGCGCGAGCTGAGGATCGCCTCCTTGCGCACGTACATGGCGACGAAGAGGTCCGGGTTCGGGAGGCGGGCGGCCGTGCCGGCAAGCCGCCCTACGATCTCGGTGGCGTGGGTGATGGCGAGCAGGTCGTCCTGGCCAAGCGCTGTGAGCGCCGGCGGGAGCGTGCTCGGCATGAAGGCGAGATATCCCTCGGGTTGGCGCTCGGTGCGGCCTGCCGGGGAGTTCATCTCTTCCATGCTTAAGATGTGGATAGAAATTTTAATTAATGAAGAATTCGTCTCGCCCCTATTAATCGCAGCCGCACACCCCGCCTTCTTCATTAAATATATATACCATTGACTTTAATACCGCAAGTCCGTCAACCGCCCCTATTCAAGCTCAAGCCGTGAGCCCAGCCTCCGCCTGCCCCACCCGCATCGTCGACGTGCATTCCGGGAAGCGGCTGCACCCCCAGAACCGCGAGCCATCCTTCTTCGCGACGCGAAGCCTCATCTTCGTGCCGTCCCCGCACGAAGGGCAGGTAGGCGTCGTGTAGTCACCCTCGGTCACCAGCTTGCGGATCGTGTACTGCCGCGCCTCGTCCAGGGCGAGCAGCTTCCCGAGGAAGTCCTTGCCGTCGATGAGGTGGATGTTCTTGCCCTTGGCGAACGCGATCGCCTCGGGCGTGAACGTGCTGGTGGAGACGAGGATTCCCTCGCGGACCTTTTCCGCGGCCATCACACCGAAGAGCTCGCGCACCAGGGCGACCCCCACCGGCCATTCCCGCCACGCCTTGCACTGGACGAGTATCCCGGGCGCGGTGCTCCCCTCCGAGTAGAGCCGGATATCCACCCCGCCATCGGGCCCGGCGCGGGTGCGGCGCGCGCGCAGGCCGATCGCCTCGAAGTAGGTGGCGCACAGGATCTCGAAGCGCTTCCACTCCAGCGCCTTGAGGAGGCCCATGTTCCAGCGGCTTTCGTCGATGGCGGGCGCGGGCGTCGCATCGACGTCCTTCCACACCTCGTAGAGATCGTCTTCCGGGGCGGCTGTGTCGGCTTGGCGAACGAGCGTCACGATCGCCACGAGCGCGAACACGGGCGGGATGACGTACTGCCCCGCCCAGGCGATCCTGCGCAGGAATCCACCGATGATCGCCGGCGTGACCTCGCTGGGTCGCGTGACGGGCGCCGCCTCCTGCCCCGCGATCCAGTGCAGGAGCACGAACGTGCCGACCGCAAGCGCCGCCCACACCCACCACGGCGGAAGGGGCAACGTGCTCGCGATGCTGTCGAGCAATCCTTGATCTCGTCTGTTTCTCACTGCGGCTCGCAATCCCGCCATCGATCGCCGGAGGGGGCGGAAAGTCGAATGCCACCATCGCGCTCGTGGAGGCTCCCTGGGCGCAAGTATGCCGTGGCGCTTCGGGTCCGGCATCCGTGAGGTCAACCGACATCCCGTGGGCCGCGTTGATGTACCCGTGGCCGCCGCCCGGCGGCCCGCAGCGCCTTACTGATATATAATTCTGGTAAGGCAATCGGGAGGGTTCCCATGTACATCAAGGTCACCGCGAAGCGGCAGGTCACCTTCCCCGCGCGCGTCCTCGAAGCCCTCGGCGCCAAGCCGGGCGATCGTCTCGAGCTGGCGGAAGGCCCCGGGGGCTACGTGCTGCGGGTGCGGGCCATCGACCCCACCCGTCTCGCACCGCTGCGCGGCAAGCTCCGGCGCGGCCAGGGCACCTTCGATCTCGAGGCCTTCAGGGCCAAGCGCCATGCCCGAGCGCTTCGGGATTGATACTTCCATCCTGGTGCGGCTCGCCACGGGTGATCCCGAGCGCGAGTTCGGCGACTGCGTGCGCAGGCTTTCGCGGCTCGTGGAGCACGCTGGCGCGGAGATCTTCGCCTCCAACCAGGTGATCGGAGAGGCGTACGTCGCGCTCCAGCACCACTACGGCATTTCGAAGGGCGAAGCCCGCGATGCGCTGTCCAGCGTGCTCGGGAGCGGGCTCGTGGGGCCTCTCAATGGCGCCAGCGTGCATGCGGCGCTTCAGGCGAGAACGGGGTGCGGCCTCCTGGACCGTCTCATCGCGGATGATTACCTGCGGGCAGGCGCGATCACCCTCACGCTCGACAGGAAAATGGCAGCGCTGGAAGGTGCGCGGAGACTCTAGGCCGCACCCACCTTCGCCACCGCTCGGATTCCTCGGGCTCGTTCGTCCATTAATGGACAAGTGTGCTAATATTTGTCCACTTACGAACGCATGGTAGCCGGATTCCCCGACAACAGGCGCCCATGAAAGCCACCACCGCCTCGGCCCCAAACGCCGGCCCCGTCGACGTCCATTCCCCCGCTGCCGGCGCTGCTGCCCTGCGCACCTTCTTCCGCATCGCCGAAGCCTGGCAGCTCGACAACGCCGACCAGCTCGCCCTCCTGGGCCTTCGCTCCCGTACCACGCTCGCCACCTGGCGCAAGGGCGGGGAGGTGAGCCTCTCGCCGGACACGCTCGAACGCCTGTCCTACCTCTTCGGCATCTACAAGGCCCTGCAGATGCTGCTGCCATCACCCGAGGCGGCGGACGCGTGGATCCGCAAGCCCAACGCGGGCCCGCTCTTCAACGGCGCGAGCGCGCTCGATCGCCTGCGCGCCGGCAACGTGGCCGACCTCTACCTCGTGCGCCAGTACCTCGATGCCCAGCGTGGCGGCTGGGGCTGAGAAGGTCTCGCGCATCGACTGGCGGCCGAGCTACAGGCTGGTGCCGAGCCGCTTCCCGCCGATCCAGCTCTTCGACCGCGTGGCCGATCCCGCGGACCTCGAAGCGGTGATCGCGATCGAGAGCCTCACCAACGACCGCATCCGCGACGAGGTGGGCGAGATCCGCCTCGTGGCCCCCGAGGACCGCCTCTCCGGGCCGGGCACCTCGCCCATCATGGCCGCCTTCACGCACGTGAACCCCGAAGGCGGGCGCTTCACGGACGGCACCTTCGGGGCCTGGTACGCCGCCCACGACCTGCACACGGCGGCGTGCGAGTCGGCCCACCACCGCGCAATCTTCCTTGCCCGCACGCGCGAGGCGCCGGGCGAGGTCGACATGCGCTGCTACCTGGCGAACCTGCGGGCCGATCTCGTGGACCTGCGCGGTCTGGGGAAGAAGCGGGCGGACCTGTACGATCCGTCGAGCTACGCCCGGTCCCAACCCTTCGCGAGGGCGCAGCGCGACCGGGGCGCCCACGGCATCGTGTGGGACAGCGTGCGCAACCCCGGCGGCGAGTGCGTGGCGGTCTTCAGGCCGCGGCTCCTCAAGCCCGCGATCCAGGGGCCGCATCTCGCGTTCGTCTGGGATGGGGAGCGGATCGTGGGCTACTACGAGAAGCGGGGGCTGGCAGCGATCGGGCCACAGAGGCGCTGAACAGGAGTCGCGATGATCACCCTTCGCTGTACCCGCAAGGTCCTCGATCGCCTCGGCATCCCCGCCGATGCCCAGGGCTTCGACGCCCCCACCAACGCCCTCGGCGACTGGTATGTGAACCTGCTTCGTGCCGGCCGCGAGCAGGTGGTCATGGCCACGAGCGAGCGCTCCCTGCTCACCGTGCTGCTGCCGGCGCGGGGCATGCGCGAACGTCTCGTCCCGGAACTCCTCCGGGCGGTGGGCGCGGCGCTTCGTGATCTCGATGTTCCCGGGGACGTCGTGGCGGGCGAGCTCGCGGCCATGCAGCCCATGGCGTTCGGCCCCACCGCGAGCCGCAGCGTGCTCGCCTCGATGAACAACCTCGCACAGATGGCGGAGTGGCGGATCCGGGATGGGGATTCGCTGGTGGCCATCGCGAGCTGGCTGGGTGGTGTCCCGATGAAGGCGCTCGAAGGCGGCGGCAAGGGCATGGTCTTCCCGGAGCGGGCGGCGCGGCACCTGCTGGGCCTGGAAGGCAAGCGCCCGCCCCCGCGGCGCCTCATCCGCCTTCGCATCACGCTGGAGGGCACGCGGCCCGCCATCTGGCGCCGTCTCCTCGTGCCGGAGTCGATCCGCCTGCCGGACCTGCACCGCGCGTTCCAGGTCGCGATGGGCTGGCAGGACCACCACCTGCACGAGTTCGCGTTCGGCGCCGCCTGCTACGGCGTGCCCGATCCCGATGGACTCGATGCCGACCTCGTGGATGAGGCGGGCCTCGGCCTGGCGGAGCTGCTGGCAAGGCACGGCAGCGGCGCGTTCATGTACCGCTACGACTTCGGCGACAGTTGGGAGCATCGCGTCGAGGTCGAGGGCGTGGAGGACAACGCGCAGGGCCTCGTCTCGCCCACTTGCACGGAGGGCGCGAATGCCTGCCCGCCCGAGGACGTGGGCGGGCTGCCGGGTTACCTCGAATTCCTCGCGGCCGTGCGCGACATCACCCACCCTGACCACCGGGCGATGATCGAGTGGGCGGGCGGGTGTTTCGATCCGGCGGCGTGGAACCGGGAGCGGGTGAACCTCGGGCTGAAGGCGGCTTTCGCGCTGGGGGCGTAGCCGCTACGCCGAGATCGCGGCGGCGAGAATCGGCGCATCCTTGCCCGTCTCGCAACAGGCCGCGCGGAACAGGACGTTCGCGTCCGGGAGCGCGCGCGGTGAACGGAATCCCGCGTCGCGCGTTTAGGGAGGTGCGACCCCTGGGCCGGGGAGGTTGCGGTTGCCTATCCCGGCCACGGCCAGCGACGTGGAGCAACCACTCACTACGGAGGAACCCCATGAAAGCAAAGGCATTGCTGTTCGCTGCCCTCGCCACCGCCTGCGGCACCTTGGCGTATTCCTCCCAGGCCTCGGCCCACGATCCCCTCGCCGGCGCCATCATCGGTGGCGGCATCGGCGCGGCCGTCGGCGGCCCTCCCGGTGCGGCGGTGGGCGCCGTTCTCGGCACCATCATCGGGGCGGAGGGCCACGGCCATCGCCACGACCGCTACTACGAGGAACCCGTGTATGGGGAGCCTCGCCATGCCCCGCGCCGCTACGCGCCGCCCGCCTACTACCCGCCGGAGCCCACCTACTACGCGCCCGCACCGACGTATTACGCCCCGCCCCCGCCCGTGTACTACGCGCCGGCACGGTACGTCGCGCCTCCGGTCTACTACTCGCCGCGGCCGCACTACCGCGTCGAGCGGCATCACTGGGCTCCCCGCCACGAGGCGCGCCACGACTGGCGTCGCGATCGGCATGGTTACCGCGGCGACGGCTACCGCGGCGGGCGGGATGGGCGGTGGGAGCGTTGAGGGAGTAGTTCCCGCCCACGCCCACGCCGACTTGGCGGAAGGGAAGCCACGCGGACTCTCCGCTTGATCTTGTAAGTTAAAGGCTTACACTTGTAAGCCTATGCCTAACGAAAACCGCGCAACACTCGGGGCAACCCTTTTTGGCAAGGCTCGCGAGGCTGTCATTGGGCTGCTCTTCACCACGCCCGAAGGAGCGCTTCACGTGCGCGAGATCGCGAGGCGTACCGGCTTTTCCGCGCCGACAGTCGCACGGGAGCTTCGCCTGCTCGAGGGCGCCGGCGTACTGGTTTCCGAGATCACGGGTCGGCAGCTCGAATTCCGGGCGGATCCCGCATGTCCCCTCTACGCGGAACTGCGTGCCATCGCGATGAAGACGTGGGGAATCCGGGGCCGGATCGCCTTGGCCCTGGAGGGGCTCGCCGGGATCCACTGTGCATTCGTCTTTGGCTCGTTCGCATCCGGCAAGGATCATCCGGGCAGTGATGTCGACCTCGCTGTCATCGGCAACGTCGCGTTCTCTGTCCTCTCCGAAGCCTGTTCGCGCGTTGAAATCGACGTGGGGCGGTCCGTCAGCGTCAAGCTGTACCGGCCCGGCGAGTGGTCGCGCAAGCTGCAGGACGGAAACTCCTTCCTGCAGGCGATCGCCCATGGCCCCAAGGTGTTCGTCATCGGGGACGAAAGGGTGCTGGATGCCATTGGAAAATCTGGAGCGGCTGGTCGAGAAGCGCCTGCTCAGCCGTCACCAGCCCGCGCGAAGGGAACTCGAAAACCACCTTCAGGTGGCGCGGCAGTTCCTGCGCGCCGCAAGGCTGGAGGGCGCGCCTGAGATCGTCCGGTTCTCGAACCTGTATGACGCCGCGCACGCGGTCGCCCTGGCCGGGCTCAAGCTCGCCGGATTTCGCGCGCCGGACGGAGAGGGAAACCGGCAACTCACTCTCGGGTGTGTGGAACACACACTCGCGTTGAGGAAGGGCTCCGCCGCCGCGCTTGTCGAGGCCAATCGCCTCCGGGCCCTCATGCAGTATCAGGGCGCGGACATCGACGTGCCCGAAAGCCTCCTGGAAGCGCTCGTTGCAGCCGTCGAGGACGGGATCGCGGAAGTGTCCGCCCGGCTACGCTGAGCACTGCCCCGCCGCCGGCATCGCCCACGGCAGCTCCCCGCCCCGCTCCGCGCACGCCGTCACCGCCTCCACCGCCGGTCCGACGGCGAAGCCCTGCGCCGCCATCCACGCGTCGTTGTAGTAGCTGTGCCCGTAGCGCTCGCCGCTGTCGCAGAGGATGGTGGCGATCGACCCGCGCTCGCCCGCCTCGTGCATGCGCCGCGCGAGCGCGAGCGTGGCGATGAACCCGGTGCCCGTGGAGCCCCCGCAGCGCCGCCCCAGCACGCGCTCGAGGTAGCGGATGGCCGCGAGCGAGGCCACGTCGGGCACGCGGAACATCCCGTCCACGATCCCGGGCAGGAAGGATTTCTCCACGCGCGGGCGCCCGATGCCCTCGATGCGCGAGTTCCCCGCGATGCGGATGGAGCAGTCGCCCGAGTCGAATGCGTCGAAGAAGACGGAGTTCTCCGGGTCCGCCACGCACAGCCGCGTGTCGTGGCAGCGGTAGCGGATGAAGCGCCCGATGGTGGCGGCCGTGCCGCCCGTGCCGGCCGTGCACACCACCCAGCGCGGCACCGGGTGCGGTTCGCGCGCCATCTGGCTGAAGATGGATTCCGCGATGTTGTTGTTGCTGCGCCAGTCGGTCGCGCGCTCGGCGTAGGTGAACTGGTCCATGTAGTGCCCGCCCAGCTCGCGCGCGAGGCGTTCGGATTCCGAATACACCGCCTGCGGGTCGTCCACGAGGTGGCAGCGCCCGCCGTAGAAGCCGATGGCCTCGATCTTCTCCGGCGAGGTCGTGGCCGGCATCACCGCCACGAAGGGCAGGCCCAGCAGCCGCGCGAAGTACGCCTCCGACACGGCGGTCGAGCCCGACGACGACTCCACCACCGTGCTCTTCTCGTTCAGCCAGCCGTTGCAGAGCGAATAGAGGAAGAGCGACCGCGCGAGCCGGTGCTTGAGGCTCCCCGTGGGGTGGCTCGACTCGTCCTTGAGGTAGATGTCCACGCCCGGGTACGCGGGGAGCTTCAGCGGGATGAGGTGCGTGTCGGCGCTGCGGTTGAAGTCCGCCTCGATGCGCCGGACGGCTTGCCGGATCCAGGTCGTGTCGGTCATGGGCCGGTTACCTCATCGGAGGAGCGTGAAGCCATCCAGTTGCGAGGCGGCCTTGTCGAAGGTGGCCACCTTTTCGCAACCCGCGGCGAGGCAGGCCTGGCCGATGATCGCGTCGCTCAGGTCCGCCTTCGAATCCTTCCAGGCCCGCAGTGCGCGCCATGCGACATCCGGGTGCTCCACCCGCAGTTGCCGCGACATCAGCAAGCCCTCGATCACGGCGAAGACCTCCTTGCGGCCTGCCCCGTAGCAGTCTTCGAGGACCCACTCAAGCTCTGCCAGCGTAACGAGCGTGACGAACCCGGGCTCCTCTGCGGAAAGGGATCCCTCGATGAGCCTGGTCGCGGACGCGGACTGCAGGGGGTCGTCCTGCACGACGTAACGAACGAGGACATTCGTGTCGAGGCCGATCATCGCTTGGCGGCCCGCTTCGCGATGGCCTGCCGCATCGCCTCGACCGTGACGGGCCGGGGCGGCTTCGCGACCAGGCCCTTCAGGTCGCGAACATCCCTTGCGGCCGCGACGACCGTGTACACGCCCTTCGCCGTCTCGACGAAGTCCACGCGGTCGCCGGTGCCGACGCCGAGGCCTTCCCGGACCTCCTTCGGGAGCGTGATCTGGCCCTTGCTGGTAAGCGTGGCTTGCGGCATGATCCTTACTCTAGCACCATTTCCTTACTTCATGGTAAGACAAGCCCGGCCCCGTCAGGTGTGCCCCATCACCGCATGCGGCTGGTACGGCGCCTCCAGCGCCGCCGCGTCCTCGGCCGTGAGCGTCACCTCCAGCGCCTTCACCGCCTCCTCCAGTTGCCACGCCTTGCTCGCGCCCACGAGGATCGAGCTCACGCCCGGGCGCTGCAGCAGCCACGCGTAGGCGAGCGTCGCGTTGGAGAGCCCCAGCAGCTTCGCCCGCGCCGTGAGCGCCTCGACCACGTCGAAATCCGCGTCCCGGTAGTAGTACTTCTGCGCCTGCTCGTCGGTCGCCGCGCGCGAGTCGCCGCCGCCCTGCATGTCCTCGCGCTTGCGGTTGCCGGCGAGGAAGCCGCGCGCGAGCGGGCTCCACGGCATCACGCCCACGCCGGTGTCGCGGCAGTAGGGGATCATCTCGCGCTCCTCCTCGCGGTAGGCGAGGTTGTAGTGGTCCTGCATGCTGGTGAAGCGCGCGCCTCCGGCCCGCTCGGCCGCGCGCTGCATCTTGGCGAACTGCCAGGTCCACATGCTGGAGGCGCCGAGGTAGCGCACCTTGCCCGCGCGCACGAGGGAATCGAGCGCCTCCATCGTCTCCTCCACCGGGGTCGCCTTGTCGAAGCGGTGGATCTGGTAGAGGTCGATGTAGTCCATGCCGAGGCGCTTCAGGCTCGCGTCGACCGCCTCGACGATGTGCTTGCGCGAAAGCCCGCTCACGTTGGGTGGGACCACCGGCTGCGGCCCGCGCGCGTTGTTGCCCTGGTAGCCCTTCATCACCGGGAAGAACACCTTGGTCGCGACCACGATCTCCTCGCGGCGCGCGAACTCGCGCAGCACGCGCCCCGTGATCTCCTCCGAGAGGCCGGCGGAGTACATGTCGGCCGTGTCGAAGGTGTTCACGCCCAGCTCGACCGCGCGCTTCACCACCTCGCGGGCGGTGGCCTCGTCGCGGATCCACGGCCGCCACTCGGCCGAGCCGAAGGTCATCATGCCGAGCGCGATGCGCGAGACTTTCAGCCCGCTCGCGCCGAGGTTCACGTATTTCATCGAGGCCTCTCCGGGGTGCCGTTCGGGAGTCGGCGTATGGTAGCGTCCCGCAACGGGCGTTGCGCGTGGGCGGCCCAACATTCAATTCCATGCTCCGTGTGTGCGCTGGCAAGTGAATGGAATTCGCCGGAAGGGCCGATTCGCCCGGCCAAAGGGCATCCGCTTCACCGCGGACTTGGGTAGAGTGGCGCGATAACGTCGATCGACGCGGCGGGGAAGCGATGGACCTGGGGATCTTCGGCAGGAAGGCGGTCGTCTGCGGCGCGAGCCGCGGCATCGGCAACGCGATCGCGGTGCGGCTCGCGCAGGAGGGCGTGAACCTCGTGCTGGCCGCCCGCGACGGCAAGGCGCTCGACGCGGCGGCGGCGAGGATCCGCGCCGACCATGGGGTGGCCGTGGAGACGGTCGCCACCGACCTCTCCGTGGCGCAGGGGCGGCGCGCGCTCCTTGCCGCCTGCGGCGACCCCGACATCCTCGTGCACAACGGCGCCTGGCCCGACGAGAACCCCGACTTCCGCAATTGGTCGCGCGAGGACTGGGTCCGCGCCCTCGACGCGATGCTGCTCTCGCCCGTGGAGCTCATCACCGGCGTGGTCGACGGCATGAAGGCGCGCGGCTTCGGGCGCATCGTGGCCGTCACCTCGCGCTTCGTGAAGGAGCCGCGGCTGGAGCACATGCTCTCCGTGAGCCCGCGCCTGGGGCTCGCCGGCTTCATGAACGGCATTGGCCGCGAGTACGCGCGCCACAACGTCACGGCCAACGCCATGCTCACCGGCATCTTCGCCACCGAGACGCAGGTCGCTTTCGGGCACGAGCTGGCCCGCCGCAGCGGCAAGCCCTTCGAGGCGGTGTGGAAGGAGCGCGAGGCCACCAACGCCGCCGGCCGCTTCGGCCGCCCGGAGGAGATGGCGGCGCTCTGCGCCTTCCTCTGCTCGGCGCACGCGGGCTTCATCACGGCGCAGAACATCCTCATCGACGGTGGGGGTTACCCCGGGGTCTTCTAGCCCCCGGCGGAGGGCGGTATCTTTCGCATTCGACGAACGACGAAAGGAACGGTCATGGTGAAGAAACTCTTGGCGGCGCTGGGGCTCGTGGCGCTGGTGGCGGGGCCGGCGCAGGCGCAGGACTACCCCACGAAGACCATCAAGCTCATCGCGCCCTTCGCGCCGGGCGGCTCGGTGGACATCGTCGGGCGCATCCTCGCGCAGAAGATGACCGAGAGCCTCGGCCAGACCGTGGTGGTGGAGAACAAGCCGGGCGCCTCGGGGATGATCGGGGCGGACATGGTGGCCAAGAGCGCGCCGGACGGCTACACGCTCCTCGTGAACTCCTCCATCCACGTGATCGTGCCCAGCCTCTTCAGCAAGGTGCCGTACAACGCGCTGGAGGACCTGATCGCCGTCGGGCAGGCGACGGAAGTGCCGATGGTCATGCTCACCGGCGCCAACAGCCGCGCCAAGACCGTGCAGGACGTGATCGCCTGGGCCAAGGCGGAGCCCGGGGTCGCCTACGCGAGCGCCGGCAGCGGCTCGTCGGCCCACCTCGCGGGCGAGGTCTTCCGGAAGGCCACGGGTGTCACCCTCACCCACATCCCCTACAAGGGCAGCGGCGCCGCCATGGCGGACGTGATCGGCGGCCAGGTGCCCCTCATGTTCGACGCGCTCACCGCGGCCATGGGCCACATCCAGGGCAACAAGATGCGCGCGCTCGCCGTCTCCTCGCAGCAGCGCTCGCCCATCCTGCCGGACGTGCCCACGTTCCAGGAGCTCAACATGCCGCAGATGAACCTCTCCACCTGGCACGGCGTGTGGGCGCCCAAGGGTACGCCGCCGGCCATCGTGAAGAAGTTGAACGCCGAGATCGCGCGCATCGTGGCGCTGCCGGACGTGCGCGAGAAGATCAAGGGCCTGGGCGGCATCCCGGTGGGCAACACGCCCGAGCAGTTCGACGCCTACCAGCGCGCGGAGCTCGCGAAGTGGAGCCGCATCGTCAAGGAGTCCGGCGCCAAGGTCGATTGAGGCCCGCCGCGCCATGACGGTTCTCGTCCTCGGCGCGGGCGTCATCGGGGTCACGGCCGCGTGGTTCCTGCGCGCGGCCGGCCACGAGGTGCGGGTGGTGGAGCGCCGCGAGGCCGCGGCCCTCGAGTCGAGCTTCGCCAACGCGGGGCAGGTCTCGGCCCACCTCGCGGATCCGTGGTCCAACCCGAGCACGCTGCGCCAGCTGCCGAAGTGGCTCCTTCAGGCGGATGCGCCGCTCGTCTGGCGCCCGCGGCTGGACCTCGACCAGTGGCGCTGGCTCGCGCTCTTCCTGCGCGAGTGCAGCCGCGAGCGCTACGCGCGGAACCTCCTGCACCTGGCCAACATCGGCCTCTACAGCCGCGAGACGCTGCGCGCGCTGCGCCGCGAGACGGGCATCGGCTACGATTTCCACCAGGGCGGCATCCTCCTCTTCCAGACGGACCCGGCCGCCTTCGACCAGTCGGCCGCCGCGGCGCGCAGGCTCGAGGCGCACGGCCTCAAGCGCCGCGTCTGCAGCCGCGAGGAGTGCGTGGCGATCGAGCCCGCGCTCGCGCACATGAAGGAGCGGATCGCCGGCGGCATCTACTCGCCCCACGACGAGACGGGGGATGCGCACCAGTTCGCGCAGGCGCTGGCGCGGCTGGGCGCGGAGCGCGGCATCCGGTTCGACTACGGCGTCGCCGTGAAGCGCCTGGTGGTGGAGGGCGGCGAGGCCAAGGGCGCGGAAGTCGAGCACGCCGACGGCCGCCGCGAGGTGCTGCGCGCGGATCAGACCGTCGTCTGCACGGGCCCGCACTCGGCGCGGCTGCTGGCCCCCGTGGGCGTGCGCGTGCACATCTACCCGGTGAAGGGCTACTCGATCACGATGCCCATCGTGGACGAGGCGAAGGCGCTGCGGATCGGCGTCACGGATGCGGCGGTGAAGGTGGCGTTCTCGCGGCTCGGCGACCGCATTCGCGCCACCAGCACGGCGGAGATCGCGGGCTACGATGCCTCGCTGGACAAGCGGCGCGGCGAGGCGCTCGTGGGCCACGTCGAGCGCCTCTTCCCGGGCGCGGGCGACACCGCGCGCGTCACCCACTGGGCGGGCCTTCGCCCCACGACGCCCAGCAACCTGCCCTATGTCGGCAAGACCGCGGTGAAGGGCCTGCTCGTGAACGCGGGCCACGGCACCGTGGGCTGGACGCAATCCTGCGGCTCGGGCCGCGCCATTGCGGAGATCCTCGCCGGCAAGCGCCCCGAGGTGGATTTCCCCTTCGTCGGCGTGTGAACCGCGGGGGCCGCCCTCAGGCGGCCTTGCGCACCGCCGCGCCCACGGCGTGCAGCAGTTCCTCGGGCGTGTCCGGGTTGATGGAGCAGTCCGGCCCCAGCAGGTGGTGGCGGCCGCCCATCTCGGCGAGCGAGGCGCGCGCGCGGGCCACCAGCGCCTGCGGCGTCATCGTCTTGATCTCGGGCTTGGCGGGAAGCCCCCCGAGGACCGCGCGGCCGGTGCGGCGATGCACCTCGGTGAGCGAGGGGTTGCCCGTCGTGGTGGCCCAGCTGAAGACGCTCACGGGGTAGTCGGCGAACTCCTCGAAGAGGATGCCGCCGCCGCACATGTGCACGATGTTGAAGGGGAGCGTGGCCGCGGCTTCGAGGATGCGCCGGTCGTAGGGGCGCTGGAAGCGGCGGAACTCCCCGGGCGTGAGGAGGTTCTTCGTGGCGACGTTGGTCGCGTAGAAGATGCCGTCCACGCCGCGGGCGACGAGCTCGCGCGTGAAGGCCTCCTGTGTGGCGGCGATGGCCTCCAGCCCGCGCTCGAGCTTCGGGGCATCCTCGCGCGCGAGCTTGAGCACCGCGTCGATGCCGCCGGGCACCATGAACTGCGCGACCATCAGCGGCGCGAACACGGTGGCCACCACCGGCACGTCGGGGCCCGCGGCGGCCTTGATCGCGCTCATGGCCTCGAGCTGCTCCGCGAGCGCGCCCTTCGTGGGGTCGGCGGGCGCGATCGTCGCGAGGTCGGCCGCGCTCCGCACCGGCAGCTTCGTGATCACGGGCCACTCGGCGCGGTCGGGCGCCTGCCGGTACTCGAGCCCCCACATCTCGGCGAAGCACTGGTAGCGCGACTGGGGCTTCAGGAAATCCCAGTCGAAGGCGCGGTGCAGGCGCAGCGTCTCCTCGGTGAGGGCCCGCGCGGAATCCTCGCGCGCGAAGTTGTGCAGCCAGAAGCTGAAGGGGACGCGGTCCACGGGCTCGCCGCGGATCGCCGCCATGACGCGTTCTCTCTTGTTCACCGGTGCTCCTCCATCGCGGGCTTCGCGCCCCTGGCGCAAGAGGATAACCCGCTCCGCGGGGAAAGCGGTGCACCATTTCCCCGCAAATCCGGCCGTGCATAGAATGCGTTTCGCGCAATCGGCCCCTCGGGAGAATGCCATGGACCAGATCGACCGGACGCTGCTCGCCGCGCTGCAGGAGGACGCCACGCTCAAGGTGAGCGAGCTGGCCGAGCGCGTGCACCTCTCCACCACCGCGTGCTGGAAGCGCATCCAGAACCTCGAGGCCTCCGGCGTGATCCGAAGCCGCGTGGCGCTGCTCGATGCGCGCGCCCTCAACGTGGGCGTCACGGTGTTCGTCGCGATCAAGACCAACCAGCACAACGCGGCGTGGATGCGCCGCTTCACGGAGGTGGTGCTCGCCATCCCCGAGGTGGTGGAGTTCTACCGCATGAGCGGCGACATCGACTACCTGCTGCGCGTGGTGGTGCCCGACATCGCCGGCTACGACTCGGTCTACAAGCGCCTCATCCGCAACACCGACCTCTTCGACGTGAGCTCCGGGTTCGCGATGGAGCAGCTCAAGTACACGACGGCGCTGCCGCTCACCTACGCCTGACGGCGGGCCGGGGAAGGGGCGGCGCGGGTTCGCACGAAATGCAGAAAATCTGCAAATCTGCTAATCTATCCCCATGAAAGCCACCCTCACGATCAGCAGCCGGGGCCTCGTCACCCTGCCGGCGAAATTGCGGCAGGCCATGGGGCTGAAGGCGGACGACCTCCTCATCGCGGAGACGACGCCCGAGGGGTTGCTGCTGCGGCCCGCGGTGACCCTGCCGGTGGAGATGTACTCGGACAAGCGCATTCGCGAGTTCGACGCGGCCGAGGCCGAGGCCGCGGAAGCGCTCGCGCGCAAGCGCCGGAAGAAAGCCGCGCGTTAGGGGCGCGGGTGCGGATCTTCCTGGACGCGAATGTCCTCTTCTCCGCGGCCAAGTCGGATGGTGCGGTGAGGGAGCTGGCTACCCTCCTCGCGAAGGCAGGCCACGAGTTGTGGGTGGACGACTATGTCCTGGAAGAGGCCCGGCGCAACCTCGCGGCGAAGGCGCCGGATGCCGTCACGGTCCTGGAGCGCATGGCCGGCCGGTTGAAGAGGATGGAGACGATCCGCCTCGACCGCGAACTGGAGGCCTCGCTGCCGGTTCACGAGAAGGACCGCCCCGTTCTCGCGGCCGCGATCCACGGCCGATGCCAGGCCCTCGTGACCGGGGACACGACGCACTTCGGCGCGCTCTTCGGCAAGCAGGTTCACGGCGTTACCCTCCACTCCCCCCGGTCGGCGGCGATCGCGCTGCTGTAGGCCACGCCCACCACGAATCGGAAAACGACATGTCATCCCTCCCCCGTCTCACCGACGCCGACCTCGACCGGCTCGACGCCCTCCTCTCCACGCCGGAAATGGAGAACTCAATGACGCTCGACGCCATCCAGGGCCTGCTCTGCGCCGTGGCGAGCGCCCCGCAGCCCGTGCCGCCGGAGAAGTGGATCCCCGTCGTGCTGGGCGAGGGGAAGTTCGCCTCGGAGAGCGAAGCCCGGGAGGCCGAGGCGCTCCTGCTGCGCTTCCACGCCGACACCTTTCGCCAGCTCGCGGGCGAGGACGGCATCGAGATGCTCTCCTACCCCGTCGAGGAGGGCGAGGAGGAGCTCGCCTTCTGGTGCGACGGCTACCTCGAAGGCACGCGGCTCGCCGAGCCCGGCTGGTTCGAGTGCGGCGAGGACGAGGAAACGGTTAGCGAGCTCCTCTACCCCTTCATGCTGCTCTCGGGCCGCCTCAAGGAGAGCGCGCTGGAGGAGGGTGACGAGTGGCCCGGCCCCGAGGAGGAGAAGCGCCTCATGGACGAGGTGCGGGAAAACATCGCCTTCGACATCTCGGAGGCCTACCACTTCTGGTTCGAGCGGCGCGTGAACCGCGAGCCCATCCGCCGCGAGGCGACCAAGGTGGGCCGCAACGACCCCTGCCCCTGCGGCAGCGGCAAGAAGTACAAGGCCTGCCACGGCGCCGGCTGAGATTCCGCACCGCAGCACTCCGTCGGGCCCCGGCGACACGATTCCGTAGGCATTCAGCCCAACTTCTGTGCTGATTTTTCTCTACTGCACTGCAACATTTCCCGGTTAGCATGGTCGTACCTGCCGAGGGCCACACGCCCTCGCGCAGCACGCCCCACCCACCCACGAGGAAAGAAAGTCCATGCTTCCGGATTTCGAAACGCTCGAAGACTGCGCCCGGCGCGCCCGCGCCGAACGCAGCCTTCGCATCGCCGAAGGGATCGTCGAGGGCGTGATCGCCATCGACCAGGCGATCACTGCCGCGTGGCAGCGCATCGCCGCCTTCCTGCGATCGCGCCCCGCCGTCTCCGCGGGCCCCGCGCAGGCCCGGCGCTAGCACCGCTCCCCGCAAAGCTCCCACTTGCCGGCCCCCGCCGCGGCCCGGGCGGGGGCGCTTCTGCGCGTGCGCGGGCGGTAGCGTATCCTCCGCGTTCCCGCAAAGGATCCGAGCCATGTTCCGCACCAAGTACCTCGACTACGCCGAACTCTCCGCGCAACTCGACGCCTGGGGGAAGGCCCACCCGGGCCTCGTCCACCTCTCCTCGATCGGCAAGAGCGCCGAAGGACGCGACATCCCGATGATCACCATCGGCCGCGACCCGCAGCGCATCCGCCCCGCCATCTGGATCGACGGCAACATGCACGCTTCCGAAGTCTGCGGCTCGAGCGTGGCCCTCGCCCTCGCCGAGGACATCATCGCGCTGCACGGCGGCGCGAACGAGGCGGGCGGCAAGCCGCTCCCGAAGCACATGGCCGACGCCATCCGCGAATCCCTCGTCTACGTGGTGCCGCGCATCTCGCCCGACGGTGCCGAGGAGGTGCTGAAGAAGGGGCGCTACGTGCGCTCGAGCCCCGTGAACGACCGCGCCAACAAGGACCACGCCTACTGGGAAGCGGCCGACGTCGATGGCGACGGCGAGATCATGTACATGCGCAAGGCCGACCCGCAGGGCGAGCTCGTGGAGCTGCGCGGCGAGGATGGCAAGCCCCTGGACCCGCCCGTCATGGTGCCGCGCCTGCCGGAGGACGAGGGCCCCTTCTACAAGCTCTACCCCGAGGGCCGCATCGCCAACTTCGACGGGCGGCGCATCCCCGACCCGTTCTTCCTCGGCGACAACCTCAACGACTTCAACCGCAACTTCCCGTACCAGTGGGCGCCGGAGCACGAGCAGGCGGGCGCCGGCCACTACCCGGGCAGCGCGCCCGAGACGCGCGCGGTGATCGACTTCGCCACGCGCAACCCGCACATCGTCACCTGGCTGAACCTGCACACCTTCGGCGGCGTGCTGATCCGCCCCATGGGCGACAAGCCCGACAGCAAGATGGACCAGACGGACCTCGCCATCTTCAACCAGGTCGAGGCGTGGATGACGGAGCACACGGGCTACGCCACGGTGAGCGGCTTCCACGAGTTCCTCTACGAGCCGGACAAGCCGCTCAAGGGCGACATCACCGAGTGGGCCTACCACCAGCGCGGTGCGCTCGCCTACGTGATCGAGCTGTGGGATCTCTTCAAGCAGATCGGCGTGGAGCGCAAGAAGCCCTTCGTGGACCACTATGTGAAGCTGGACAGGAAGGATTTCCACGCGCTCGCGAAGCTGGACCGCGAGGTGAACCAGGGCCGCGTCTTCCGCCGCTGGCGCAAGGCCGCGCACCCGCAGCTGGGCGAGGTGGAGCTGGGCGGCTTCGACGCGCGCGTGGGCATCTGGAACCCGCCGTACGAGAAGCTCGCCGAGGTGTGCGCCACGCAGAGCGCGGCCTTCCTGCGCGTGGCCTCCCTCGTGCCGCGCGTGTCGCTGGAAGTCGTGAAGGCGGAGAAGGCGGGAAGCGGCCACACGCGCGTGGAGCTTCGCATCGCCAACGCGGGCTACCTCGGCACCTACGGGCTGCCGTCGGCGCGCAACCTCCCGATCTCCGAGCCGCTTCGCCTCACCACGCAGGGCGCGGGCGTGAAGCTCGTGGCGCCCGGGGAGGCGGTCGTGGAGATCGGCCACCTCGACGGCTGGGGCCAGGGCCTCAACAACGGCCCGGCCATCTTCATGCCCTGGACGCGCGGCAACGCGCACGAGCGCTTCGTCACCCTCGTCGCCGAGGGCAAGGGCCGCCTCACCGTGAAGGTCGGCAGCTGCCGCGTCGGCTACCGCACCGTCGACATCGACCTTCCCTGAATCAGGGATCTGACCCTTTTTCCTGGATGTGAGGAAGCGCTTGCTTGACGAGCGTCAACTGCGCCGGCGCCCGCGGAAATAGGATGAGGAAACCACCGGCCGCCCGAGCGCCGCGCCGTGCGGCGGTCCCGGGAGGCCCCGAGGAGGCTGCCATGACAACCCCTCGCCGCCGGCCCGTCGAGATCCCCGACCCGGCCCGGTATTCCCGCCGAGATTTCCTCGCAGGCACCAGCGTCGCCGGTGCGGCCATCGTCGTGCCGGGGCTGGTCCCCGTGCGCGCCCGCGCCGCCCCCGCGCAGGCGCCCGGCGAGGTGCGCCTGCTGCCCGCGCCCGCGAAGGAAGGCGGCATGCCGCTCATGCAGGCCCTGGCCCTGCGCCGCTCCACGCGCGCCTTCTCGACGAAGAAGCTCCCGGAGCAGGTCCTCTCCGACCTCCTCTGGGCCGCCTACGGCGTGAACCGCGCCAACGGCGACCGCACTGCGCCCAGCTGGCGGCACATCATCGCGATCGACGTCTACGCCGCCATGGCCGATGGGCTGTGGCTCTACGATCCCAAGCGTCACGCGCTCGTGGCCCACCCCGCCGGCGACATCCGCGCGCTCACGGGGCAGCAGGACTTCCCGGCCGTGGCGCCGCTCAACCTCGTCTACGTGGCCCACGGCGAGCGCCTGTCGGAGCTCACGCCGGAGAACCGCAAGCTCTTCTGCAGCGTCGATTCCGCCTTCATCGGGCAGAACGTGTACCTGTGCTGCGCCTCGCTCGGGCTCGCGACCGTCTTCCGCGGCGCCGTCGACTACCCGCGGCTCGCCCGGGCCATGCGGCTCCCGGACGAGCAGTTCGTCACCTTCGCGCAGACGGTCGGCTACCCGCAGGAGGCGTAGCGGCCGTCAGGCGCCGACCACGCCCCCGTCCGCCTTGCGGATGACGATCGTCGCCGACCGCGGCCGCGGCGAAGTGCCTTTCACCGTCGCATCCCCCGCGTTCGGGAAGGTCGAGAACTTCGCCGCATCGCGAGCGATGTCGTTGTCGCCGTAGAACGAGCCGTCGGCCTTCCGGGGCCGGTTGGGGTGGCTGCCCAGCTCGCCCGGGTGCTGCACGTTCACGAACATCGTCTTGCGGTCCGGCGTCCAGGTGACGCCCGTGATCTCGCAGCCCGAGGGGCCCACGAGGAAGCGGCGCACCTCGCCCGTGGCGACGTCCGCGGCGAGCATCTGGTTGTTGCCCATGCCGTCGAAATTGCCGGTGTTGGTGAAGCTGCCGTCCGTCTGGATCCACAGGCGGCCGGAGGAATCGAACTGCAGGCCGTCCGGGCTGTTGAACATGTTGTCCACGGTGATGTTGGACGAGCCCGAGCGCAGGTCGGCGCGGTCGGTCACCGCCTTGGGGTTCCCCGCGACGAGGAAGAGGTCCCACGAGAAGGTGGTCGCCGTGGGATCGCCGCCCGTCTCGTTCCAGCGCAGCACGTGGCCCCACTGGTTGTTGGCGCGCGGGTTGGCGTCGTCCACGGGGGGGCGGGCCCCGCCACCGGAGGAGCTGCCGTCGGCGGCGTAGGTGGAAGCGGGCGTGCCGCCGCGGTTCGAGTTGTTGGTGAGCGCGATGAAAACCTCGCCGCGCTTCTTCGGGTTGGCGGCGATCCACTCCGGGCGGTCCATCATCGTCGCGCCCACGCGGTCGGCGGCCTGGCGCGCGCGAACGAGGATGTCGGCCTGGCTCGTGAACCCGTTCGACTCGTCCAGCCCGCCCTGCCCGAAGACGAGCGGCACCCAGGTGCCCGTTCCCATGCGGTCGCCGGTGGCGGCGCCCGCCTCGAACCTGCCCACGTAGAGCGTGCCGCTGTCCAGCAGGTTCGCGTTGCCGGCCGCGCCGGGGCTGTAGGTGCCCGTGCTCACGAACTTGTAGACGTAGTCGCCCCGCTCGTCGTCGCCCATGTAGACCACGACCTTGCCGTTGGCGGCGATCACGACTTCCGCGTTCTCGTGCTTGAAGCGGCCCAGCGCGGTGCGCTTCTTCGGCGTGGAGCCCGGCGTGAAGGGGTCGATCTCGACCACCCAGCCGAAGCGGTTGGGCTCAGTGGGGTTCGCGTTCACGTCGAAGCGCGGGTCCACCGTGTGCCAGCGGTAGCCGAACCCGGCGGCGGAGAGCCCGTAGCGGCGCTCGGCGGCGCTCGCGGTGCGCGGGCCATTCCAGCCGAAGTAGCCGTTGAAGTTCTCCTCGCAGGTGATGTAGGTGCCCCACGGGGTCCAGCCGGCCGCGCAGTTGTTGAGCGTGCCCAGCACCGTGGTGCCGGCGGGGTCGGCGGCCGTCTTCAGGGCTTCGTGGCCGCGGGCGGGGCCGGTGACCTCCATCGGCGTGTAGCCGGTGATGCGGCGGTTGTAGGTCGAGGGGCGCACCATCTCCCAGGCGCCGTCGGCCTTGCGCCGCACCTCGATCACCGAGATGCCGTGGCCGGCGAGGCCCTTCCTCGCTTTCTCGGCGGTGAAGGGGGCGAGCCAGTCGGACGGATTGGCGCCCGGCGCGTAGTAGTACTCGGGGTTGATGTACTCGTGGTTGATGACGAGGAGCCCGGAGTCGCTCTTCTCGCTGCCGTCGGCGTTGCGGAAGCCGAAGAAGTGCAGGGCGTCGTGGTTGTCGCCCACCTGCAGCTCCGCCTCGGCGCTGGTCTCGGAGGCGTCGCCGCGGAAGTCGGGGGCGCCGGCGAGGAGCGCATCGCCCCAGCGCGTGAGGGTCTCGGCGCGGTAGCCGGCCGGCACCACCATGGCGTCGCCGCTGGAGGGGGCCACGCCGATGAAGCCGAGGATCTTCTCGATGTCGTTCCCGCCGCCCCCGCCGCAGGCGGCCACGCCGCCCAGGAAAGGCAGCACGGCGGCGCCGAGGCCGGCCTTGAGGAAGGCGCGGCGCGCGGGGTTGCGCGCGATCGCGGCATCCACGAGCTGGGTGAGGTGGGGGTTGCCGGAATCGTTGCTGGTGCCGTCGTCGTCGCGGATGGAATGGGCCATGGGAGTCCTCCTGGAAAGCCGGGAACGGTACCGGGCGAGCGTGAATATTCCGGGTCGGTTTCATGACGGATTCCGCATACTGCCAGGTGGGTCCCCTTTGACAATCCGGGGAGCGGCGTTACACTCGCCATGTCAACCACCGCCATCTGGCCCGGGACTTGGCCTTCCCGGCGCCGAATCGACCCAGAACAAGGCGGTGCAGCAAAGCTCGAGGAGGCAGCAGGGCGGCGGCTGTTCCGCGCCGGAGGGTCGTTGTTTCCTCCGGATCGGCGCGGGCGCCGGCACCACAATGAAGTCGCAAGGGGTTCCCAGCCGGCAGGATAGCCGGCGGATGACGAAGTCCGACAAGCTGTCGTCAGGGAAGAATGCGATGCTGTACCACAACGTCAGGGTCACGGCGCACGTGCTCCGGTTCATCGACGCGATCGCGTTGGCGGGGCCGTCGCTTGCCGCCTGGTTCGCCGGGGCCAACGCCGGCCTCTGGCCCGTCGAGTCGTGGAACGCCGCCCTCGTGTTCGCCGCCGCGCAGATGGTGGCGTTCGTGATGCTCGCCTCGCGGCTGCATGTCTACCATCCGCGGCGCACCGAGGATCTCCCGGTCGAGCTCTTCGTCCTGTTCGAGGTCGCCCTCTACGCGACCGGCGTCGGCGCGTTCGCCGCGCTCGCCTTCGCGAGCAACGTTTCCGCCCAGGCGAGCCTGTGGGGCTTCGTCTCGGGCACCGCGGTGCTGCTCGGCCTGCGCATCGCGATGCGCCTGGCCATCCGCCGGGCCCGCCGGCTCGGGGGAGACGAGCGCGTCTGGCTTGTCGTCGGCTGCAATGCCCGCGCCGCCGAGATCGCCGCCGAGGTCCTGCGCAACCCCCACTACGGCATCCGCATCGAGGAGGTCGTCGACGTGGCCGGCGGGGAGGCCTGCAACACGCCCATGCCGGAGGGCGTGAAGCTCTCCGTGCTGCCGGACGTGGACGCCTTCCGCCAGCTCGTCTCCACCCGCGTGATCGACGAGGTCGTCGTGACGCTGCCCATGCGCAGCCGCTACGACACCATCAGCCGCATCCTCGAGATGTGCAGCGACGCCGGCATCTCGGTGAAGCTGCGGCCCGAGGCCTTCGAGACCTCCGGCTACAGCACGGAGGTGTCGCTGGTGGGCAGCATCCCGATGGTCACGCACTACAACGGGCCGGCGAACTACGGGCATCTCTTCCTCAAGCGCGTCGTGGACGTGATCGGCTCCGCGGCGGGCCTCCTGCTCCTCTTCCCGTTCTTCGCCATCGTCGGGCTGCTCGTGAAGCTCGATTCCCCCGGGCCGGTGTTCTTCCGCCAGACCCGCGTGGGCCTGCACGGCCGTCACTTCGAGATGGTGAAGTTCCGCTCGATGGTGAAGGACGCGCCGAAGCTGCGGGAGGCCGGCGCCGTGACCAACGAGCGCGACGGCACGGCCTTCAAGATCCGCAACGACAGCCGCATCACGCGCGTGGGGCGGTGGCTGCGCAAGTACCACGTGGACGAGCTTCCGCAGCTCTGGAACGTGCTGGTCGGCGACATGAGCCTCGTGGGCCCGCGGCCCCTCCCGGTCAAGGAGGCGCACGGCAACGAGTGGTGGCAGCGCCGCCGCCTCACGATGCCGCCGGGCCTCACCTGCCTGTGGCAGCTCGAGGACGACCCGAAGATCCCGTTCCGCGAGTGGATGGAGCTCGACATGCGCTACATCGACAGCTGGTCGCTTTGGCTGGACTTCAAGCTCATCGCGAGGACCTTCGCGACGGTGCTGCGGGGCAACGGCTGGTAGGGCGCTTCGCTTGACGCCCCAGGGGGCACAAGTCACTATTTTCGGCCCTGCGCGCCGCGAGGCGCCGGCAGGGGGGCACCGGGCCGGCGGGAAGCGGCCCGCAACGTGGTAACACAAGAAGAAGGGAAATGCCGACGATGGAACGCATCAAGGTCGTGATCCTGTGCGGGGGCAAGGGAACGCGCTCGTACCCGTTCACGGAGTACTTCCCCAAGGTCATGATGCCGGTGAACGGCACGCCGATCCTCGTCCACCTGATGCGCACGTACGCCTCGCAGGGGTTCACGGATTTCGTGCTCGCGGGCGGGCACCGGATCGAGATGCTCCACGACTACTTCGAGGGGCGCTTCACCGGCTGGAACGTGAAGATCGTCGACACCGGCGGCGACGCCGACACGGGCGACCGCATCTTCCGCTGCGGCAACTTCGTGGGCGAGCGCTTCTTCGCCACCTACGGCGACGGCCTGGGCGACCTCGACCTCAACCAGCTCCTCGCCTCGCACAAGGCCTCGGGCGGAATGGTCACGCTCACGACCGTGCCGCTGCGCTCGCAGTACGGCCTCGTGGTGTTCGACGACTCGGGCAAGGTGCAGCGCTTCGAGGAAAAGCCCCTCGTGCGCGACTACTGGATCAACGCGGGCTTCTTCGTCTTCGAGAAGGCGGCGTTCGAGAACTGGCACGGCCACAACCTCGAGCAGGAAGTGCTGCCGGAGTTCGCCCGCCGCGGGCAGCTCTTCGTGAACCGCCACATGGGCTTCTGGAAGTCCATGGACACGAGCAAGGACCAGCAGGAGCTCGAGAAGCTCTGCGTGGGCGGCGACGTGCCCTGGGTCACGCGCGGCGCCACGGCGGGCGCCTGACCCAGCCCCGCCCGAGGAGACGACCATTACCGCGTTCAACTGGAAGGGAAGGCCGGTCCTCGTGACCGGCGCCACTGGGCTGCTCGGCAGCTGGGTCGTGCCGGAGCTCGTGCGCCGCGGCGCGGAGGTCGTCGCGCTCGTGCGCGACGGCGCCCCGCGCAGCATCCTCGCCCGCGACGGCTGGCTCGATCGCATCGTGACGGTGCGCGGCTCGCTCTCCGACGACGGGCTGCTGCGGCGAGCCTTCGCCGAGTACGGCATCGAGACCGCGTTCCACCTCGGGGCGCAGACGCTCGTGGGCGTGGCCAAGGTCGACCCCGTCGGCACGCTGGAGGCCAACGTCCGCGGCACCTGGCTGCTGCTCGAGGCCGCCCGCCAGGCCGGGGTGAAGCAGGTGCTCGTCGCCTCCTCCGACAAGGCCTACGGCGACTCCGCGAACCTTCCCTACTTCGAGGACCACCCCCTGCAGGGGCGCTTTCCCTACGACGTTTCGAAGAGCTGCACCGACCTCATCACCACGATGTACGCCCGCACCTTCGGGCTGTGCGCCTGCATCGTGCGCTGCGGCAACCTCTTCGGCGGCGGCGACCTCAACTTCAGCCGGCTCATCCCCGGGGTGATCCGGGCCACGGTGAGGAACGAGCCCTTCCTCATCCGCAGCGACGGCAAGTTCGTGCGGGACTTCCTCTACGTGGAGGACGCGGCCGACGCCTACCTCGCGCTCGCGGAGAAGATGGCGGCCGACCCGTCGCTTGCCGGCGAGGCGTTCAACTTCGGGCTGGAGCTGCGCCCGACGATGCTCGAGCTCACCGAGAAGGTGCTCGGGATGATGGGCAGGAGCGACCTGCGGCCCGTCGTCCAGAACATCGCCTCGGCGGAGATCCGCGAGCAGTACCTGGACGCAGGCAAGGCGCGCGCCCGCCTCGGCTGGAAGCCGCGGCACGGCATGGACGAGGGACTCAAGCGAACGATCGACTGGTACCGCCGGTTCCTGGCGGAAGAGGCTTCCTGAGCAACGCCCCTCCCGCCCTGCCGGGCGGTTCACGAAAGGAGCGATCATGGCCACAAAGGTGTATCTCGGCGATCTCCGCTACAACTACTCGGGCGTCCTCGCCAACGACTGCATGCCGCTGGGCGTCGCCTACATGAAGGCGGTGATGGACAAGGAGGACACCGGCCGCGAGATCGATTCGCGCCTGTTCGTCTACGCGGAGAACCTCATCGAGGCCATCCGCCGCGAGCCGCCCGACGTCCTCATGCTCAGCAACTACGTCTGGAACGAGGCGCTCAGCCACTACCTCTTCCGGGTGGCGAAGTCGGTGAACCCGCGCATCCTCACCGTGATGGGCGGGCCCAACATCTCGCTCGAGCCCGAGCGCCAGCTCGCCTACCTCGACAAGTACCCGCACCTGGACGTCTACGCCCTGGGCGAGGGCGACTTCCTCGCCAACCACATCGTGCGCACCTTCATGGACGCCGGGAAGGACATCGCGCGCCTGGGCGCCATCGGGCTGCCGTCGGCCACGTTCCGCAACCCCGAGGGCCAGGCCGCCATCGACGAGACCAAGCCCCGCCACAAGGAGGTGGAGGACGTCCCCTCGCCGTGGCTCACGGGCATCCAGGACGAGTTCTTCGACGGCAAGCTCGCGCCGATGATCGAGACCAACCGCGGCTGCCCGTTCACCTGCACCTTCTGCGTGCAGGGCACGAAGTACTACTCCAAGATCCACAACTTCTCGGTGGACCGCATCAAGGAGGAAATCACCTACATCGCGAAGCGCATCCGCAGCCACTCGCCCAACATGGGGACGCTGCGGATCGCCGACTCCAACTACGGCATGTACGAGCGCGACATCGACATCTCCGCGCACATCGGCCTCATGCAGAAGGAGTACGGCTGGCCGACCTTCATCGACGCGACCACCGGCAAGAACAAGCCGGAGCGCATCATCAAGAGCGTCGAGAAGGTGGGCGGGGCCCTCGTCCTGTACCAGGCCGTGCAGTCCCTCGACGACGAGGTGCTGCGCAAGGTCAAGCGCGAGGCGATCAAGCTCGAGGCCTACAAGGCGCTCGAGGTGCACATGCGCGGCCGCGGCCTGCGGTCGGTCTCCGACCTGATCCTCGGGCTCCCCGGCGAGTCGCTGGAGAGCCACCTGCGCGGCCTGCACTCGCTCCTCGACTCCAACATCCACCAGATGCACAACTTCCAGGCGATGATGCTCAAGGGCGCCGAGCTCGAGTCGCTGGAGTCGCGCAGCCTCTTCAAGTTCGACACGCGCTTCCGCGTCCTGCCGAAGAACTACGGCGTCTACGAGGGCGAGAAGGTGTTCGACGTGGAGGAGATCATCGTCGGCACCGACACGCTCTCCTTCGAGGACTACATCACCTGCCGCAAGTGGCACCTGGTGAGCAGCGTGTTCTGGAACGACGGCTGGTTCGAGCACGTCGTGAATCTGGCGCGGGCCTTCGGGATCCGCAACTCGGAGTGGTGGTCGCGGATGCTCCCGGCCATGGAGAAGGGCAACGAGGTGATGCGCGGCTTCCTCGACGACTTCGTGGGCGAGACGAAGGGCGAGCTCTTCCCGACGCGCGAGTCGTGCATCGAGTACTACTCGCGCCCGGAGAACTTCGAGCGCCTGCAGCGCGGCGAGATCGGCGACAACCTCATGTACCGGTACCGCGCCATCGCCTCGTTCCACATCTGGAACGACGTGTGCGACGCCGCGATGGACGCCACGCGGGCGCTCTTCGTCGAGCACGGCATCGACCGGCGCATCCCCGACTTCGACACCTTCTGGAAGGACCTGCACGCGTACACGAAGCTCCTGCACGCGCACGGCCGCGAAAAGGAGAAGATCCTCTCGTCGGACCGCGCGGTGCTCCACTACGACTTCCCGGCCTGGTTCGCGAGCGGCGAGCTCACGAACCCGGGCGCGTACCGCTTCGCCGGCCCGACGCAGGTGCTGTTCCGCCTCACCGACGAGGGCCGCCGCGAGCTCGAGGCGGCGCTCGCGGTGTGGACGACGCACATCAAGGCGCTCTCCAAGATGGTCACGCGGATCAAGGTCGACTGGCAGGTGCGCGAGTGCGTGCCGCAGCGGGAGCGCGAGGCCGCCGCCGCCTGAGAACGCCGCGGGGGGCGATCCACCCGAACCACGAAAGACGCCGGCCCCCATGAACGGAGCAGCGCAAGACGAGAGACCGCCGGCGCCGGTGACGGCGGTCATCCCCACCTTCAACCGGGCGCGCGACCTCGAGCGCGCGCTCGGCCACCTCGCCCGCCAGAGCGCGGGCGCGATGCGCGCGGTGGTCGTCGACAACAGCTCGACCGACGGCACGGGGGACATGGTGCGCGCGCTGATGCCCGCCTGGGGCGGGCGCCTGCGCTACGTCCTGCACGACCCCGCGGGCCCGGCCGCGGCGCGCAATTCCGGCCTGGCGATGGTCGAGACCCCTTTCGTCCTCTTCGTCGACAGCGACGTCGACCTGGCCGAGGACTGGGTGGAGCGCGCGCTCGCCCACTTCCGCGACGAGCCCCGGCTCGGGGCGGCGGGCGGCTACATCCTCTATGCGTTCGACCCCGGGCGCGTCAACGCCTACGGCGGCGACCTCGGCCGCATGGGGCTCGCGTGGGACGTCGACGAGGGCCGCGCGCTCGACCCGGCGCAGGGGCCCGCGGAGCGCATCTGGATCAACTGCTCGGCGATGATCGCGCGCGCCGACGCGGTGCGCGAGGTGGGCGGGTTCGACGAGGCGTTCTTCTACGGCTACGAGGACTCCGACATCGGCTGGCGCCTGAACCTCCAGGGCCGGCTCGTCGCCGTCTACCCGGACCTGCGCGCCCGGCACAACGTCGACGGGGATCCCGGCTCCGTCGACGACGCCCTGCTGTTCCACTACTGCAAGAACCGGCTGCGCTCCATGATCAAGAACGCTTCCGCAGCCCGCCTGCCGGCGATGCTCGCCGCCTACGCCGCCTACACCGCGGCCGACGTGCTCGCGCGCCCGCCGCGCGCGCCCAAGCTGCGCGCGCTGGGGTGGAACCTCTCGCGGCTGGGCGAGACGCTCGCGCTTCGCCGCGCCGTGCAGGCGAGGCGCGTGGTGGCCGACGCGGTGGTCTTCGGTCGCGGGGAGCGCCGGTGGCTGCCGCCGACGCCCCTGGGCGGCCGGCGCCGGCGCTCCGCGGCCCTCCAGCCGCGACCGGGAGCCGATGAAGGCCGGTAGCGACGGCGCGGCCGGCGCCCCGTGGCCCGGGGGGCCGCTCGACGTCGTCATCACCAGCCCGTTCACCTGGCCGTGGGTCCGCCGGGGCTCGGAGCGGATGCTGAACGACCTCGTGCGCTTCCTCGTCGACCGCGGCCACCGGGTCCGCGTCTTCTCGTCGGGCCCCGAGGACGCCGTCGAGGTGCGCGACGGCGTCGAGTACCACCTGATCCGCCAGCGGTTCGGCGCGCGGCCCCGGCAGTTCAACTGCCTCCACAACTTCGCCTTCCGGCTCGCGCGCGAGCTGGAGGGTTGCAGGCCGGACCTCGTGTTCAGCCTGAACTACTTCGACGCCTGGGCCGCGCTCACCGCGAGGCGGCGCACGGGCGCGGCCTACCCGGTCATCTTCCAGTCGGCGGGAATCCTCTCGAGGCGCTACTTCCGCGCCGTCCCGATCGACGCGTGGTTCTTCCGCCGCGTCTTCCGCGAGGCGAGCGTGACGCTCGCGGTGAGCCGATTCGCGGGCGAGGTGTATCGCCGCGACTTCGGGCGCGAGGCGGTCGTGCTGCCCCCGCCGGTCATGACCGGCCAGTTCTCGCCCGCGCCCGGGGCGGCGCTCCCGCCCGCGCATCCGCCGGAGCCGCGCATCGTGTTCGTGGGCGACGCCGACGAGCGCCGCAAGGGCGCGAGGGTGCTGTGCCGGGCCCTGCCGCGCGTGCGCGAGCGCATCCCCGGGGCGCGCCTGGTGTACGCCGGCCGCGCGAGCGACGCCACGCGCCGCGCGCTCGAGGAGGAGGCCGCGCGCCTGGGGACGTCCGACCACGTGGACTTCCTCGGCGTGGGCCGGGTGGAGGACCTTCCCGCGCTCCTGCAGGGCGCCGCGGTCACCGCGCTGCCTTCGGTCTGGGAGGCCTTCGGCATGTCGCTCGTCGAGTCGCTGGCGGCCGGCACGCCCGTCGTGGGCACGCGGCAGGGCGGCATCGTCGACATCGTGGACCGCGAGGCGGTGGGCGCGCTCTTCGACCCCGGCGACTTCGGCGACGAGGTCGCCAACGTCGACGGGCTCGCCGACGCGATCGTCGAGGTGCTGGAGCGCGGCAAGACGCCGGAGGTCGTCGCGGCCTGCCGCGCGCGCGCGGAGGACTTCAGCTGGGCCGCCCTGGGCCCGGTGTACGAGCGCCTGGTCCGCGACGTCGTGTCGCCGCTCGCGCGGCCGGCCGTGGCGGCCGCCTTCCCGGAGCCCGACCCGCTGCTGGTGAGCGTGGTCATCCCGACGCACAATCGCCGCGCCCTGCTCGCCCGGCTCCTCGAGTCCCTCGAGCGGCAGACGCTCGACCCGTCGCGCTTCGAGGTGCACATCGTCCACAACCACACGCCCGACGGGACGGAGGAGATGGCCCGGGACTGGTGCGCCCGCCAGCCGTTCCGCGCCCGCTACTACCGCAAGAACCACAACGGCCCCACCCGGTCGCGGGCCTTCGGCGCGCAGGCCTCCGTGGGCCGCTTCATCGCGTTCGTCGACGACGACTGCGTGGTGACGCCCGGGTGGCTCGAGGCCGGGATCGCCGCCTTCGGCCCCGGCGCCGCCGATCCGGGCCCCGACCCGCGCCCCCTCGCGCCGGGCGGGATCGGGCTCGTGCAGGGCCGCACGCTGCCCATGCCCGGCGAGAGGCCCCGCTTCCTCACGCGCACCATCCGCGTCGAGCGGGCCACGGACTACTTCGAGACCTGCAACATCTTCTACTCGCGGCGCGACTTCGTGGCCGTGGGCGGCTTCTCCGAGGACTTCCTGGACCAGTTCTCGGGGGAGGACGCGGATCTCGGCTGGAAGATGACCATGCGCGGCTACCGGGCGGCGTTCGCGCCCGGGGCGCTCGTCCACCACGAGGTCTTCCGGGTCACCTACCGGCAGTGGCTCGCCGAGCCGCTGCTGCTGCTGAAGAACATGCCCTACCTCGCGAAGAAGTACCCCGAGTTCCGCAGGCGGCTTTACCATCGGCACTTCTTCTCGAAGGAATCGTGCCTCTTCAACCTCTTCCTGCTCGGCGTCGCGATCACGGCGGTGAACCCGATCGCCGGGGCCGTGGTCGCGGCTCCCTACCTCGTCGAGCGCTACCGCAGCGGCGGGCACGTGGGCGGCGCGGGCGTGCGCATCGCGCGCGTGTTCTTCGGCATGCCGCGCGGCCTCGCGATGTGGTGGGCGCTGCTCAAGGGCTCGATCCGCGCGAGGACGATCCTGCTCTAGCACGGGCCCCCGGACCGATGATCGCCCCCTCGCCAGCGCCATCCCGATGCCCGCGACGCGCCGACCGCTGAAGGTGCTGATGGCCAACGAGCTCTTCCCGCCCGACTTCCGCGGCGGCGGCGAGTACATCGTCACCGAGGCCGCGCGGCACCTGCAGGCGATCGGCCACGCGGTCACGATCGTGACGACGGGCGACCCGGCCGTCACGCAGTACGAGGGGATGCGCACCGTCCGCCTCCCGGTGTCGCGCTACCGGATGAACCTCGCGTGGCGCGCGATCGCGGCGCTCGCGCGCGACGCCGACGTCATCCACGCCTTCACCTACCACGCGCTGTACCCGTCGGTGCGCGCCGGGCGCGCGCTCGGCAAGCCCGTCGTCGGGGGCGTGCTGGGGCTCTTCGGCGACGTCTGGCTCGAGATGCGCGGCCCCGTGGGCGGCCGCCTGTGGCGCCGGATGGAGCGCTGGATGCTCGGGCTGCCCTTCGACGTGAAGCTGCACCTGAGCGACTTCTCGCGCGAGCTCGCGGCCCGCATGGGCGTGGACCGCCCGCATGACCGGGTGCTGGTGCCGGGCATCTCGCACGGGCAGTACTACGCGGCCGAGTCGCGCGACTGCGTCCTCTTCACCGGCAAGATCGACGTGCGCAAGGGGATCGGGCTGGTGCTGGAGGTCGCGCGGCGCCTGCCCGACGTGCCGTTCCGCGTCGTGGGCTGGGGCGGGCAGTTCGACGCGGTGGCGGCCACGGCGCCGCCCAACGTGCGCATGGAGAGGCGGCCGGAGGGCCGCCACCACTATCTCGAGGCGCTCGCCCGCGCGCGCATTTTCCTCTTCCCGACGAAGGTCGAGACATTCGGCCTGGTGCTGCCGGAGGCGATGGCCTCGGGCTGCGCCGTGGTGTCGAGCTCGCCGCTGCCCTTCGAGGGCGGGCACGTGGCCGCCGACGACGTGGACGGCGCCGCGGCCGCCGTGCGCGCCCTGTGGGACGACCCGGTGCGCTGCGCGCGCGAGGGGGCGGCGAACCAGGCGATCGCGAGGCGGTACGACTGGGCGCGCTACGCCGGGGAGCTCGAGCAGGTGTACCGGGGCCTGCTCGAGGCGCGGGCGCGGGGGGGCTGAAGATGCGAGTCGTCCTCTACCACCCCTGGATCTACGTGAAGAGCGGGCTCGAGCGCACGATCCTCGAGATCGCGCGGCGCAGCCGGCACAGCTGGGACATCCGCACGAGCCACTACGACGCGCAGGGCACGTACCCGGAGCTGCGGCAATACGGGATCCGGGAGACCTCGCGCGTCTCCGTCCGCCGCAACTACGGCGCGGTGCTGGCGGCCTCGGCGCGCGTGGCCGCCACGCGGCTCGATCTGGAGGGCGCGGACGCGCTGGTCGTGTGCTGCGACGGCGTGGGGAGCTTCATCACGGTGCGCAACGCGAGCGTGCCCGTGGTGAACCTGTGCTTCACGCCGCTGCGCGCCGTCTACGACCTGGAGTACCGCAAGCGCCACCTCGCGCGCCTGGGGCTGCGGCGCGGGCTGGGGCTGCTGCTCGAAAAGGGCTTCGCGATGATCGACCGGCGGCTGTGGCGCCGCTACAGCCGCGTGGTCTGCATCAGCGAGACGGTGCGCGAGCGCGTCGCCCGCGGCAGGCTGCGCGACCCCGCCGACATGGTGGTCCTCTACCCGGGCATCGACGGGGAGCACCTGGCGGCGAGCGAGCGCTTCGAGCCCTTCTTCTTCCTGCCGGGCCGCATCATGTGGACGAAGAACATCGAGCTGGGGATCGAGGCCTTCCTGAAGTTCCGGCAGGCGACGGGGGCCGGCTACCGGCTCTACGTGGCCGGCATGGTCGACGAGAAGAGCCGCGGCTACTACGACCGGCTTCGGGCGATGGCGGCCGCGGACCCGGCGATCTCCTTCCACATCGCGCCCACCGACGCCGAGATGCAGGACTACTACGAGCGCTGCTCGGTCGTCCTCTTCACCGCCTTCAACGAGGATCTCGGCCTCACGCCGATGGAGGCCATGGCGCGCGGCAAGCCCGTGATCGCCGTGAACCGCGGCGGGCCGCGGGAAGTGGTGGAGCACGAGGTCACCGGCTACCTCGTCGAGCCCGATTCCGACAGCTTCGCCGGCGCCATGGGGCGGCTCGCCGGCAACGACGGGAGGCTCCGGGCCATGGGCCGCGCGGGGCTCGAGCGCGTGCGGCGCTTCACCTGGGAGCGCTTCGTGGCCGACCTGGACGACCTGCTCGACTCGCTGGCGGCCGGGGGCCGCCGAGGCCCCGCCTAACGCTTGCGCAGCTCCAGGCTCGCCGCCGAGTGCGGCGGCAGCCGGTAGGCGAAGGCCCGCCCCGCGCCGGGAACCGGCGAGGTGACGAGCTTCACCTCGGCGGGCGAGCCGCGGTCGAAGTGACGCGCGGCGGGGTCGACGTTCACCTGCGCGGCCCAGCGCAGCCCGGGCACCCGCGGCAGCTCGGCGCCCGTGTTGGAGTCGGGCGAGGGCCCCGTGAGGAGGTGGGCCTTCGCCCCGGCCGGATCGAAGCCCTGGATCGAGAGCGAGACCTCCGCCGCCTGCTCGAGCGACTTGTTGATGAGCACGACGTACAGGCGCTCGCCGTCCTCCGAGACGCTCGCGACGGACTCGAGCAGCGGGATCGCCTTCATCGCCGGCACGATTCCCGCCTGCTGGCTGTCGTAGGTGGGCGACTCGCGGCGCGTGGCGACCACGCGCGTGCCGAAGTGCTCGGTGTAGAGCTGGAAGGCGAAGTAGGACGCGTTGGGGATCCACTCGCCGCGGCGCATGCCGAAGAGGCCCAGGAACGAGGGCTCGCTCAGCTTGAAGAACGTGGCGGCGGCCACGCGCTCGTCCTCGATGAAGACGCGCAGGATGTCGGCGACGTAGAGGGCCGAGCCGAGCGTCTTCGAGTGGTCGATCCACGGGCTCGCGGGCGTCACGTGGAAGAGCGGCGCCCACTCGGTGACGGCGATGCTGATGCGGTCGGCGCGGTCGCGCGGCGCGAAGCGGCGGATCTGCTCGCCGACGGTGCGCAGGTTGTCCGCGACCATCGCCGGCGCGGCGAGGAGCGCGCGGTAGACCTCGCGGGGGTTGGCGCGGTCGCCGGGCGCCACCGGCGCGTAGCCGTTGTGCAGCGCGATGAAGTCGATCTCGCCGCCGGCGCGCCGGAGCACCGTCTCGTTCCAGTTCTTGTGGGAGTTGAACGGGAACAGGGGATAGTTCTCCATCGCGATCGCGCCGAGGCGCACGGACGGGTCCTCGGCGCGCATGGCGCGGGCGACGGCGAGGTACTTGTCGGCGTAGGCCTCGGGCTTGAGGCTCGCGCCGGAGGCGTCGCCGCTGTGGTAGAGCTCGTTGCCCAGCTCCCACCAGGTGGCGCGCGGCGCCTTCGGGTCCTTCTGGGCGACGCCCTTCATGTACCGCACCCACTCCGCGGCCATGCGCGCGTCGCCGGTGCCGAGGTTGGCCTGGAGCATGAGGTCGGAGCCGGTGGCGCGCGCGAAGTCGAGCAGCTCCGCCGTGCCGAAGAGCGGGACCTCGCTGTCCTTGTTGCCCGGGTGAGTGACGATCTTCCGGCGGTCCTTGCGCGGCCCCATGGCCTGGCGCCAGTCGTAGATGTCGCCGAGGTAGCCGCCCGGGAAGCGGATGAGGCCGGGGCGCACGCCCTTCGAGAGCTTCAGCGCCTCGGCGCCGAGGCGGTCGCCGGCGGGGTCCCAGAGGCCGTTGGCGTTGCGCCACCACTCGACGTTGACGCCGTAGAGGTCGCGCGGGATGGCGCGCCCGCGCGCGGCGGCGTTCACGCTCACCTTGGCCGCGTACGCGGGGCCCGCGGGCGCCGGCGCGGACCCGGCCGAAGGCGCGGGGTCGGCCCGGCTCGCCGTGGCCGCCTGCAGCGACACGCGGATGTCGCCGAAGAGCGCGGCGCCGCCGACGCCCTCCGCCACGGCGAAGAGGATGAGGAGCTTGGGCTTCTCGCCCGCGGGGATCGCGAGCGTGCCGGACTTGGGCTCCAGGCGGCCGCTCGCGTCGGACTGCCGCAGGTGGACCATGCCGATCTCGCTGCCGTCGGCGCGCAGCGCGTGCAGGCCGACCACGGCGCCCGTCGCGGGCGAGCGCAGCCCGAGGTTCGCCGACACGTCGAGGATCCGGCCCGCCATCGCCGAGGCGTCGATGGCCTGCCCCAGGCCCAGGGGCTTCGCGGAGGGGGTGTTCGAGCGGTTGGGCGCGAGCTCGAGGACGCCGCCCGAGATGCGCACCGAGCCCTTGCGCGAGGCCTCCGATTCCTTGGCCCACTCCGGCGGCGGATCGCCGGCGCGCGCGAAATCGCCGTTCTTGACCAGGTTCTGGGCCGCGGCGGGGGCGCCGCCGAGCGCGATCGCGGCGCAGGCGAGGAAGACGAGGAAGATGCGCGTCCCGGGGGTCGAGTTCATCTGGCGTGTCCTTCGTGGTCGGCGCGGGGGCGCGACGGCTGGCGCCGACTATACCGGCGAAGCGCCGCGCGGTTCAATCACGGCCCGGCGCGCCGGGCCGATTTCCCTATTGCGCGGGCGGCTTGTACTATCGGGTGCGACTTGCGTGCCGGCTCTCTCCCGCGGAGGGAGTCCGCGCGGCCCGCCGGGGAGGTGACGATGGCCATCAGGAAGATCGGCTTGGGAGGCGTCCAGGTTTCCGTCACGGCCGGCCCGCACGAGGCGGGGCTGCACTTCTCGGTGGGGGGGCGATGGTGGCAGCGCCTCATGGCCCGCATGGCCGGGGGCGACGCCGCGCTGCGCGGCGGGGCGCCGGCGCCGCCGCCCGCGCCGGACGCGGGAGCCCCCGACGGGCTCCGGCAGCGGGTGAACGGCGTCAACTGGTACCACACGCTCGACCTCGGCAACGGGGTCCGCACGCCGGGCGCCTTCGACCACGCGCCGATCCTCGACCTCTACCGGATCCCGGAACGCCTGGACGGCCTGCGGGTGCTCGACATCGCGACCTACGACGGGTTCTGGGCGTTCGAGTTCGAGCGGCGCGGCGCGAGGGAGGTGCTCGCGATGGACCTCGAGGGGCCGACGCACCTGGACTGGCCGCCGCGGCGCGCGGGCGTGGTTCCGGAAGGACAGCCGGAGCGCTTCGGCCTGGGCTTCGAGATCGCGCGCGAGGCGCTTCGCTCCTCCGTGCGCCGCGTGGTCTGCAACGTCTACGACCTGCGGCCGGAGACCTTCGGGCATTTCGACGTGGTCCACGCGGGCGACCTCCTGCTGCACCTGAACAGCCCGGTTCGCGCCTTGCAGAACATGGCCCGCGTGTGCACCGGCTACGCCCTCATCTCGGAGCCCTACTTCCCGGACCTCGACTGCATGGGGACGCGCCCGCTCGTCGAGTACCGCGGCGGGGGCGACGTGCCGACGTGGTGGCGGATCGGCCTGAACGCGCTGAAGGAGATGGTGCGGGACGCCGGGTTCTCGCGGATCGAGGTGCTGAACACCTTCCAGTACGGCTACCGGGCGACGCCGGGCCGCATGAGCCACGCGGTCATCCAGGCCTTCCGGTAGCGCCTGCGCAGCCGGGGAAACCGGGCACCTTCGCCGCGAGGTGCCCCAGCAGGGCGCGCGCGAGAAATCGCCGCCAGGCCG
>JAHCAK010000030.1 GCA_019634955.1 Burkholderiales bacterium | reverse complement strand
GGCGCCCCCGCCGCAACCGCGCCCGGCGGAAGTGGCCTCCGACCTCGTGACGCCCGAGCCCGGCGGGCTCTTCGTGCAACTCGGCGCGTTTTCCAGTGTCGAGAATGCGGCGGGGTTCCGCGACCGTGTCGCGCGCGAGCTGCCGTGGCTGCTGGAACCGGTGCAGGTCGCCCCGGCAGGCCACCTGCATCGCGTGCGCCTCGGGCCCTACCGGACGCTCGCCGAAGCCCGGGCCATCGCCGACAAGGTGAGCGAGTCGCTCGGCTTCGCGCCCGTCATCGCCCCCGCAACCCGTTGAGCCCCCCGGAAGCCCGATGAAACGCCTCGCCGCAACGCTCCTCGCCCTCGCCGCCCTCCTTCCCGCCGCCGCCGGCGCCGTCACCCCGCCACCGGTGGCCGCGCGCGCCTGGTACCTGATGGACACGCTCTCGGGCCAGGCGCTCGCCGCGCAATCGGAGGACGACCGCTTCGAGCCGGCCTCGCTCACCAAGCTCATGACGGCCTGGCTCGTCTTCGGCGCGATCCGCGACCGCCGCCTCGACCCGGCCGCGACCGTGCGCGTCTCGGAAAAGGCGTGGAAGGCCGGCGGCTCGCGCATGTTCATCGAGCCCGGCAAGCCGGTGACGGTGGCCGACCTCCTGCGCGGCATGATCGTGCAGAGCGGCAACGACGCCACCATCGCGCTCGCGGAAGCCGTGGCCGGCACCGAGGAGGCCTTCGTGCTGCTCATGAACCGCGAGGCCGCCCGCCTGGGGCTGCGCAACACGAGCTTCGCCAACGCGACGGGGCTCCCGGCACCGGGGCACCACGCCAGCGCGCGCGACATGGCCCACCTCGCCGCGGCGCTCATCCGCGACTTCCCCGCCGAGTACGCGCTCTACTCGCAGAAGGAATACGCCTGGAACGGCATCACGCAGGCCAACCGCAACCGACTGCTGTGGCTGGACCCCACCGTCGACGGCGTGAAGACCGGGTTCACGGAGGCGGCCGGCTACTGCCTCGTGGCCTCCGCGAAGCGCGGCGACAGGCGTCTCGTCTCCGTGGTGATGGGCGCGCGCACCGACGCGCTGCGCATGTCGGAGAACCAGAAGCTCCTCAACTTCGGTTTCCTCGCCTACGACACGCAGCGCCTCTACCGCAAGGGCGAGGTGGTCGCGACCCCCGAGATCTTCAAGGGCACGAGCCCCACGGTGAAGCTGGGCTTCGACCGCGACGTCTGGCTCACGCTGCCGCGCGAGCGCTTCGCGGGCCTCAAGGCGCAGCTCGCGACCGAGCAGCCCTTCGTCGCGCCCTACTCCCGGGGGCAGAAAGCGGGGATAATGAAGCTCGCCCGCGACAACGCCGCCGTCGCCGAGATCGCCGTCGTGGCCCTCGAGGACGTGCCGGCCGCCGGGTTCCTCTCGCGCGGATGGGACACGATCCGCCTCCTCTTCAGGTAGACGCCATGACCTCCCCCATCGCGCACTTCAACGGCGAACTGCTGCCCCTCGACGAGATCCGCGTCTCGCCCCTCGACCGCGGCTTCATCTTCGGCGACGGCGTCTACGAGGTGATCCCGGCCTACGGCGGAAGGCTCCTGCGCGCGCGCGAGCACTTCAGCCGCCTGCAGCGCTCGATGGACGAGATCCGGCTCGCCAACCCGCACACCGTCGAAGGCTGGATCCACGAGGTGGACCGGCTCCTCGCGCACCACCCCGGCAACCAGGCGGTCTACATCCAGGTGACGCGCGGCGTGCCGCCGAAGCGCGACCACGTGATCCCCAAGGGGCTCGCGCCCACCGTGTTCATGATGGCCACGCCGCTTTCCACGCCCTCGCCGGAGATGGTGGAGAAGGGGGTCGCCTGCGTCACCGCGAAGGACTTCCGCTGGGAGAAGTGCCACATCAAGTCGACCTCGCTGCTGGGCAACGTGCTGGCACGGCAGGTCTCGGCCGACGCGGGCGCCACCGAGACGATCCTCTTCCGCGACGGCTTCCTCACCGAGGCGGCGGCCTCGAACGTCTTCGTCGTGAAGGGCGGCAAGGTGGCGGCGGCGCCGCAGGACAACCACATCCTGCTGGGCATCACCTACGAGCTCCTCACCGAGCTCGCGCGCGAGGGCAGGCTCGATTTCGCCATCCGCCCCATCCCCGAGGCCGAGGTGCGCGCCGCCGACGAGATCTGGCTCTCCTCCTCCACGAAGGAGGTCCTCGCCGTCACGACGCTCGACGGCAAGCCCGTGGGCGCGGGCGTGCCGGGCCCCGTCTTCCGCCGCATGCACGCGCTCTTCCAGGAGTACAAGGCGAAGCTCGCGGCCGCCGCCGCGGTCGCCGGCTGAGGCGCGCCGGCCCGTGGGACAGGACGGCCCGGAGGCCAAGCCCCTCCTCACCTTCCCGACCGCCTTCCCCATCAAGGTGATGGGCCGGCGCGAGGAAGGCTATGCCCAGGCCGTGCTCGAGGTGGTGATGCGCCACGCGCCCGACTTCGACGCCGCCACGATGGAGATGCGCCCGTCGAAGGCCGGCAACTACCTTTCCGTCACCGTCACCATCAACGCGCGCTCGCGCGAGCAGCTGGATGCCCTGTACCGGGAGCTCTCCGGCCACCCGATGGTGATGATGGTGCTCTGAGGGCCCCGCCTTGCCCGCCGTCGCCACGGCCGCGGCACGCATCGCCGTGCGCTCGCTCGGGCGCGCCGATTACGAGCCCGTGTGGCGCGCCATGCAGGCCTTCACGCGCGAGCGCAGCGGGGGCACGCCCGACGAGCTTTGGTTCGTCGAGCACCCGCCCGTCCTCACGCTGGGACTCGCGGCGAAGCCGGAGCACGTGCTGGACGCGGGGGAGCTTCCCGTGGTCCGCATCGACCGCGGCGGGCAGGTGACCTGGCACGGGCCGGGGCAGCTCGTCGCCTACGTGCTGGTGGACCTGCGGCGCGCGGGCCTGGGCGTGAAGGAGCTGGTGCGCCGCCTCGAGCAGTCCGTGCTCGACCTGCTCGCCGGCTACGGCATCGCGGGCGAGCGCCGCGCCGGCATGCCCGGCGTCTACGTGGGCGGGGCCAAGATCGCCGCCGTGGGCCTGCGCGTGTCGCGCGGCTGCACCTACCACGGCATCGCCCTCAACGTGGACGCCGACCTCGCCGGTTTCGCGCGCATCAACCCCTGCGGCTACCCCGGGCTCGCGGCCACGCGGCTGGCCGACCTGGGGGTGCGTGATAAGATGGGCGCCGTGCAGGACCGCTGGCGGCAGACGCTCCTCGCGGCCCTCGAGGCGGCCTGAGACTTCCATGCCCGACACCCCCACGCCCGAAGCCAAGCTCGACGCCAAGCGCGCCGGCAAGACCTCGCGGATCCCCATCAAGGTCGTCCCCGCGGAGCCCCTGCGCAAGCCGGAGTGGATCCGCGCCCGCGCCGGCGGCGGGGAGCGCTTCCACGAGATCAAGCGGATCCTGCGCGACGCGAAGCTCAACACCGTCTGCGAGGAGGCCTCCTGCCCCAACATCGGCGAGTGCTTCGGCCACGGCACGGCGACCTTCATGATCATGGGCGACCTGTGCACGCGCCGCTGCCCCTTCTGCGACGTGGCCCACGGGCGCCCGCAGCCCCTGGACCCGGACGAGCCCCGCCACCTCGGCGAGACCATCGCCGCGATGGGGCTTCGCTACGTCGTGGTGACGAGCGTGGACCGCGACGACCTCCGCGACGGCGGCGCGCAGCACTTCGTGGACTGCATCCGCGCCGTGCGCAGCCTCTCCCCCGCCACGCGGATCGAGATCCTCACGCCGGATTTCCGCGGCCGGCTGGAGCGCGCGCTCGCGATCCTATCGGCGGCCCCGCCCGACGTGATGAACCACAACCTCGAGACGGTGCCGCGCCTCTACGCGCAGGCGCGGCCCGGCTCGGACTACGCGCACTCCCTGCGGCTGCTCCGGGACTTCAAGGCCGCGCACCCCGCGACGCCCACGAAGTCGGGGCTCATGGTGGGGCTGGGCGAGACGAACGACGAGATCCTCGCGGTGATGGCGGACCTGCGCGCGCACGGCGTGGACATGCTCACCATCGGGCAGTACCTGCAGCCCTCGAGGAGCCACCTCCCGGTGGCGCGCTACGTGCACCCGGACGAGTTCCGGATGTTCGAGGCGGAGGCCGCGCGCATGGGCTTCGCCAACGCCGCCTGCGGGCCGATGGTGCGCTCGAGCTACCACGCCGACCGGCAGGCGATGGATTCGGGGGTCGTGTGAAGCGCGCGCCCGCCCTCCTCCTGCCCGCGCTGCTCGCGCTCGCCCCCGCCGGCGCGGCCGCGCAGTCCCTCTACAAGTGCACCGCCGCCGACGGCCGCGTCACCTACCAGGAGACGCCCTGCGTCGGCGAGCGCGCGCAGAAGCGCCTCGATGGCGGCAGCGTTGAGCGCGATGCGGTCGAAGCTCGCCGCCAGCTGGAGCGCGAGGCGTTTCGCGGCAACGAGCTGGCGGGCGGGTTCGCGCGGGATGCCCGCGAGCGCGAGGCCGCGCGCTGGCGCGAGCGCGAGGCGCGGGCCCGCGAGGAACACCGGCGCCGGATGCTGGAACAGGAACTGCGGCCCGCGGAGGACGTGCCGTGGAATCCCCCGTGGGGCTTCCCGGCGAAGCCCGGCCAGGCCCGCCCGCCCGCAAAGCCCTAGGGGTGAGGCCCGGGGCCTTGCGCCCCCCGGTGGCGGCGCGGATCATCGGCGGGGCATGGACATCGCCTCGCGCATCCGGCGCATGGGCTTCCGCAAGTGGTACGAGCGGCAGCTCATCGACAGCCACCTCTCCTTCACGACCTGCTTCCTGTCGGGAATCGTCGTGGCGTCCTGCCTCGAGGAGCTGGGCCGGCTGCGGCTGGACCTGAAGTCGGCCGCGCTCGTGGCCCTCGTGGTGGGCGCGATCGCCCTGGGCCTCTACTCGTGGCGGCGCTACCACGCGGTGCTGGAGCGCGCCGAGGCCTACGGCGCGCACTCGAGCTGCCCGGCGTGCCGGACCTACGCGCGCTTCGAGATCCTCGCCTCAGGCCATGCCGCGGTGGGCCCCTTCTTCGACCCGCCGGACACGCCGCTCCCGTACCCGTGGCTGCGCGTGCGCTGCCGCCAGTGCGGCGCCGTGTGGCGGATGCCCGACTAGGCGCGCGGGCCCGGGCCGCCTTCCCGCCCGGGCGGCTTCATGCGGCGGAAGGGCGCCTCGGGATCGGCCAGGGCCGCGAGGCACGCGGCGAAGAGGAGCGCCACGAGGACGAGGACCGCGAGCCCCGGGTCGCCCAGCCACACGAGAAGGCCGGGCATGGAACCCGCGCCCACGAAGAAGAACTCCGCCACGTCTCCCGGTTTCATCTGCGCCTCCTTCCCAAGAGGGATGAACCGATCGTGCGCGCCTCGCGGCGCGCCCGCTGCGGACGATGCCGCGCGCAACGGGCAGGATATTCCGCGCCGCGGCCCTACGCCAGCGCCTTGTAGGCCGGCAGCGTCAGGAACTCGACGTAGTCGTCCGAGGCCGTGATCTCCTCGAAGAGCTTCGCGCCCTCGGCGTACCTGCCCGCGGCGAACGCCTCGGCGCCCACGATCGAGGGCGTCTTCTTCAGCTCGTCGGCGAGGATCTCGTGGAAGAGCGCCTTGGTCACCTTGCGGCCGTCGGCCAGCACCCCTTTCGGAGAGCGGATCCACTGCCAGACCTGCGAGCGCGAGATCTCGGCCGTGGCGGCGTCCTCCATGAGGTTGAAGATCGGCACGCAGCCGTTGCCGCCCAGCCACGAGCCGATGTACTGGATCCCCACCTGCACGTTGTTGCGCAGCCCCGCCTCGGTGATGGGCGCCTCGGGCCTGAAGTCGAGGAGCTGCGCCGCGGTCACGCTCACCTCCGGCAGCTGCTTGCCGTACTGGTTCGCCTGCGGCATGTGCTGGTCGAAGACGGCCTTGGCGATGGGCACGAGGCCGGGGTGCGCGACCCAGGTGCCGTCGCACCCGTCGGTCACCTCGCGCAGCTTGTCGGCGCGCACCTTCTCCATGGCAGCCTCGTTGGCCGCCGGGTCGTTCTTGATCGGGATCTGCGCAGCCATGCCGCCCATGGCCGGGGCGTTGCGGCGGTGGCAGGTCTTCACCAGCAGCAGCGCGTAGGCGCGCATGAAGGGCGCGGTCATCGTGACCTGCGCGCGGTCGGCGAGGCAGAAGTCGGGGTGGGAGCGGAACTTCTTGATGCAGGAGAAGATGTAGTCCCAGCGGCCGATGTTGAGCCCCGCGGAGTGGTCGCGCAGCTCCCAGAGGATCTCGTCCATCTCGAAGGCGGCGACGATCGTCTCGATGAGGACGGTCGCCTTGACGGAGCCGTGCGGCACGCCCAGCTCCTTCTGCGCCACCGTGAAGATGTCATTCCAGAGCCGCGCCTCAAGGTGCGACTCCATCTTCGGCAGGTAGAAGTACGGGCCGGAGCCGCGCGCGAGCAGTTCCTTCGCGTTGTGGAAGAAGTACAGGGCGAAGTCGAGGATGCCGCCGGAGACGGGCTTGCCGTCGAGCGTCACGTGCTTCTCGTCGAGGTGCCAGCCGCGCGGCCGCGGGAAGAGGACGGCGGTCCGCTCGTTCAGCCTGTAGCCCTTGCCGGCCTGCTCGAAGGCGATGGTGCGGCGAACGGCGTCCATGAGGTTCGCCTGCCCCTCGACCATGTTCTCCCAGGTGGGGCAGTTGGCGTCCTCGAAGTCGGCCATGAACGTGGAGGCGCCCGAGTTGAGGGCATTGATCACCATCTTGCGGTCCGTGGGGCCGGTGATCTCCACGCGGCGGTCGAGGATGTCCTTCGGCTGGTCGGCGACCTTCCAGTCGGACTCGCGGACGCTGCGGGTCTCCGGGAGGAAATCCGGCATCTTCCCGGCGTCGAATGCCTTCTGGCGCTCGGCGCGCGCGGCGAGGAGCTCCAGCCGGCGGGGGCCGAACTGCCGCAGCAGCTTGGCCGCGAAGGCGAGGGCCTCGGGCGTGAGGACGCGGCCGTATTCGGGCTTGAGGGCGCCGGTGATTGCCATGCCGGCGGGAAGGATGATCTTGGTATCCATGGTCTGCCTTTCGGGAACGGGGGGGCGCACGGGCCATGCCGGCGCCTCGGGGATCGGGCCAAACTGAAAGTCTATTATGTGACTTGTGATATCGTAATCGCCAACTTTCGGAAAACGTCTTATACTTCGAGTCGGCAATGGACAAGTTCAAGGAGCTGACCACCTTCGTGGATGTCGCGCAGCGCGGCAGCCTGTCGGCCGCTGCCCGCGAGGAAGGCATCACGCCGGCGATGGTGGGCCGGCGGATCGACCAGCTCGAGGAGCGCCTCGGCGTGAAGCTGTTCAAGCGCTCCACGCGGAAGGTCACCCTCACCCCGGAGGGTGCCACATTTTACGAGGATTGCCACCGGGTCCTCGAAGAGCTGCGCTCCGCCGAGGACGCGCTCACCGCCGGCGCGAAGAGCGCCGCCGGCCGGCTCATCGTCACCGCGCCGACCGCGTTCGGGCGAAAGCACATCGCGCCGCACCTGCCGGCCTTCCTCGCCGCGCACCCGAACCTCGCCGTCCAGCTGCACCTCTCCGAGCGCCTCGTCGACCTCAAGAACGAGCGCTTCGACCTGGCCATCCGCATCGCCGACCTGAAGAGCGCCGACCTGGTGGCCGTGAAGCTCGCGCGCAACCACCGCGTCGTCTGCGGCTCGCCCGCGTACCTGAAGCGCGCCGGCCGCCCGAAGGCGCTCGCCGATCTCGCGCGCCACAACTGCCTCGTCACGAGCACCGAAGACGGCGTGGCCGACGCCTGGTCCTTCCACGACCGCGGCAAGCCCGTCACCGTGAAGGTGTCGGGCAACCTCCAGTGCAACGACGGGGAGGTGCTCACGCGCTGGGCGCTGGCCGGCGAGGGGCTCGCGCTGCGCAGCGCCTGGGAGGTGAGCGAGGAGGTGAAGAAGGGCCGGCTCGTCTCCGTGCTGGACGAGTTCGCCGTGCCGGGCAACAACGTCTACGCCGTCTTCCCCGAGCGCCGCCTGCTTCCCGCCAAGGTGCGCTTCTTCATCGACCACCTCAAGCGGGCCTTCGGCGACCCGCCGTACTGGGAGTAGGCCGCCAAGGCACCCGGCAAGGGGCCCGTTCAGGGGATCGCCGGCAAGCCGCAGGCGGTCGCGGCCGACGCGTCGCCGATTCGCCCTCGCCTGCAGTCGAAGCAGGCCGCCCGGCGCATCCCGCTACCGGAACTCCCTGACGATGTGCTGCTGTCGCCGGCTCACCGCGAGCCGTTCGCCGGTGCCGCGCACGACCACGGCCCACCCCGCCTCGCCCTCGTGTTCGGCCCGCTCGAAGCCCTCGATGGCCGCGCGCGCGACGAGGCAGTTGCGGTGCACGCGCAGGAAGGCCTCGCCGAACTCCTCCTCGAGCCGGGTGAGGGACTCCTCCACGAGGTGCTCGCGCTCGAGGGTGCGGACGGTCACGTACTTCTGCTCGGCGCGCAGGTAGAGGATGTCGGCGACCGGCACGAGGTGGATGCGCCCGCGCTCGTGCACGCTCAGGTGGCGCCGCGGCTGCGTGGCGGCGGCGGCCAGCGCCTCCCGGCTGGGCGCGGCGGCCGTGGCCTTGCGCAGCGCCGCCAGCAGGCGGGCGGCGCGGATGGGCTTGAGGAGGTAGTCGATCGCGTTCACCTCGAAGGCCTTGATCGCGTAGGCGTCGAAGGCGGTGGTGAACACGATGCCCGGCGGGCGCTCCATGGCGGCCAGGTGGCGGGCGGCCTCCATGCCGTCCATCTGCGGCATGCGGATGTCGAGGAGCACCACGTCGACCTTCTCCCGCGCGACGATCTCGAGCACCTCGCGGCCGTTCCTCGCCTCGTCCACGATGACGAGCGGGAGCTCCGCGCGGCAGTCGTCCAGCAGGTCGCGCAGGCGCGCGCGCGCCGGCGCCTCGTCGTCGGCGACCAGGATGCGGCAGGCCCTCGCGTCGGCGAGCGTCATCGGGGCGCCGTGATGTAGGGCAGGCGGATGGTCACCTCCCAGGCGCCGTCCGCGGCCCGCTCCCGCATGCTCGCCTCGGCGTCGAAGTGAAGCTGCAGGCGCTCGCGGATGTTGGCGAGCGCCATGCGGTTGCCGGAATGGTGGTCGCCCCCGGGCCGGTAGGGGTTGGTGAGGCGGATGACGACCTCCTCGCCGGTGCCGGAGACCTCGATGGCGATCTCCCCGCCCGACTCCAGCGGCTCGACGCCGTGGTAGACCGCGTTCTCCACGAGGGGCTGCAGGAGGAGCGCCGGCACCAGCGCATCGGCCGGCATCGCCCCGGTGCGCCACGAGACGCGCAGCCGCTCGCCCAGCCGCAGTTGCTCGATGGCGAGGTACTGGCGCGCGATGTCGATCTCCTTGGCGATGGGCGCAAGGGAGCGGTTGTCGGCCATGAGGACGCGGAAGAGGTCGGCCAGGTCCTCCAGCGCCTGCTCCGCCCGCCTCGGGTCGGAACGGATGAGCGAGAGGACCGCGTTGATGCTGTTGTAGAGGAAGTGCGGGCGGATGCGGGCCTGGAGCGCCTGGATGCGCGCCTCGGCGATGGCGGGCGCGAGGGCCCGGGCGCGCAGGTCGAAGTAGGCGAGGATCACCGCCGTGACGAAGACGACCAGCAGGGCCACGCGGGCGAACGAGACGGGTGCGCCGCCCGGCAGCAGCTCGCCGAAGGCCGCGACCCACGCCCAGGCGAGCGCCACCTCGAGGGCCACGACCGCCGCGATGGCCGCGGGGTAGCGCAGCGCGTGCAGGAAGCGCCGCCCGGCGCACAGGAGCAGGAGCGAGACGATGAGCACCGGCTCGGCGAAGGCGGCGGCGACGAGGAAGTTGCCCGCCATCTCCGCCGGCCGGGTCGCCCGCACGGCCGCGGCCGCCAGCACCAGGGCGTTGGCGATCACCAGCGCGCGCAGCATCACGCCGAGGTTGCAGAAGTTCGGCAACCGGATGCCCGCACCCGTCTGATTTATACTCGGCACGCAGCCATTCTTCCCGACGCCGCCGACTCCATGCAACACGAAGATTCCCCGAAAGGCGCGTCCGCGCCCGCCAAGGCCTGGTCCGGCCGCTTCGCGGAGCCCGCCGACCGGCTGATGCAACGCTACACGGCCTCCGTCGCCTTCGACCGCCGCCTCGCGGAAGTCGACATCCGCGGGTCGCTCGCCCACGCGCGCATGCTCGCCCGGCAGGGCATCCTCCCGGCCGGAGACCTCGCCGACATAGAGCGCGGCATGGCCCTGGTGGCCGCCGAGATCCGGGACGGGCGGTTCGAGTGGTCGGTGGCGCGCGAGGACGTGCACCTGAACATCGAGGCGCGGCTGACCGAGCTCGTGGGAGACGCCGGCAAGCGGCTGCACACCGGGCGCTCGCGCAACGACCAGGTCGCCACCGACGTGCGGCTGTGGCTGCGCGGGGAGATCGACGCGCTCCTCGCGCTGCTTCGCGCCGTGCGCGGCCGGCTCCTCGACATGGCCGAGGCCCACGCCGCGACCGTGATGCCGGGCTTCACCCACCTGCAGGTGGCCCAGCCGGTGACCTTCGGCCACCACCTCATGGCCTACTTCGAGATGTTCTCGCGCGACGCGGAACGGCTGGCCGACTGCCGCCGCCGCGTGAATCGCCTGCCGCTGGGGGCGGCCGCGCTCGCCGGGACGGGCTTCCCCATCGACCGCGAGTCGGTGGCCGCCGAGCTGGGCTTCGACGGCGTCTGCGAGAACTCGCTGGACGCCGTCTCCGACCGCGACTTCGCCATCGAATTCCTGGCCGCGGGGGCGCTCGCCATGGCGCACGTCTCCCGGCTGGCCGAGGAGCTGGTCCTGTGGATGAACCCGCGCTTCGGGTTCGTCGACATCGCCGACCGCTTCTGCACCGGCTCCTCGATCATGCCGCAGAAGAAGAACCCCGACGTGCCCGAGCTCATGCGCGGCAAGGCCGGCCGCGTCTACGGCTCGCTCGTGGCGCTCCTCACCCTGGTGAAGGCGCAGCCGCTCGCCTACAACAAGGACAACCAGGAGGACAAGGAGCCGCTCTTCGACGCCGCCGACACCCTCGCCGACACCTTCACGATCCTCGCGGAGCTGCTGGGCGGCGTGACGCCGCGCGCCGACCGGATGCGCGCCGCGCTGGCCGAGGGCTACGCCACCGCGACCGACCTCGCCGACTACCTCGTGCGCAAGGGCATGCCCTTCCGCGACGCCCACGAGGTGGTCGCCCGCGCGGTGCGCGAGGCCGAGGCGGCCGGGGTCGACCTCGCCGCGCTGCCGCTCGCGCGCCTTCGCGCCTTCTCGCCGCTGGTGGAGGCGGACGTCGCCGAGGTGCTCACGCCCGAGGGGTCGGCCGCCACGCGCCGGCACACCGGCGGCACCGCGCCGGAGGCCGTCCGCGCCGCCATCGCCCGCGCCCGGGCGCGGCTCGCGGCCGCCTGAGCGGCCTACTCGCTCTCCCGCTTCGCCTCGAAGAGCCAGCACAGCCGCCGGGTCTCCGGGCCGGAGAGCCGGTCGCCCTTGAGCCCGCAGCGGAAGATGCGCTGGGAGAGCTTCTGGCAGTGGGTGCAGTCCGTGCACTCGCCGAACATCGCCCCCTCGTTGTCCTCCTGGAAGGTGGCGAGCGTCTCACGCAGCGCCGAGGTGGCGTTGCGGATGCGGTTGGGGCTGATGTTGCGGGTGGCGTTCTGCCAGGCGAGCGCCGGCTGGGCCTCGTAGAGCAGCTGCTCGCCGGCAGTCGAGAGCCGCAGCCGCACGACGCGGCGGTCGATGTCGTCCTGGTAGCGCTCGATGAGGCCGCGCCTGTCGAGGATGAGCAGCGTCTGCGACACGGTGCCCTTGGTGAGGCCCAGGTAGGCCGCCAGGGCCTGCGGCGTGTTGGAATAGCGGTTGGCCTTGCTGAGGTAGATGAGGGCGTGAAGGTGCACCGGCTGCAGGCCCTCGTCGGCGCCGGCCTTGCGCATCTCGGCGCGCATCAGGTTCGCCAGCCGCTCGACCAGCTCCAGCAGCACCAGCGGGTTCTTGTCCACGCCGTCTCCTCCTCCGCGCCCCGTGCGCGCCCCTGATTAGTATCGACTCGATACGAAAAAGTCAAGGATTTGCGCGCCCGCCGTTTCGTGTCGGGTCGATACCTTCCCGGAAAACGGGGCCCGCGGGCCCGCTCAGGCGAAGGAAATCGCCTCGCCGGACTGCCCGCGCACGATGCGCGCGAGCGAGGCGAAGAGCTCCTCTCCCGAGCGCGTGTCGCGCCAGGCGCCCTCGCGCCACGCGAAGTGGAAGCCGCCCGAGCGCGCCGCCACCCAGATCTCGCGGTTGGGCGCCTGGCGGTTCACGACGATGCGGCTGCCGTCGGGGCACTCGAGGGTGAGGATGCCGGCCTCGAGGTCGGCGTCGAGGCCTTCCGAGCCCTCGGCGGCGCGCTCGATGCGGGCGAGGATCTCGTCGGCGGCGCGGTGGAATTCGCTCTCGTCCATGGGGGCGCGGGGGGCTGTGCTACGCTCCCGGGAATGATACGCGCAATCGCCTGGATCGCGCTCGCGATCGCCCTCGGCGCCTGCGGCCAGAAGGGCCCGCTGCGCCTGCCCGATACCCCGAAGCCCGCCTCCCTCGCCTCGCCATGAGCGCCGTGCACCGCCGCGACGGCGAGCTGTGGATGGAGGGCGTGCGCCTGGCGGACGTCGCCTCCCGCTTCGGCACGCCCTGCTACGTCTATTCGCGCGCGGCCATCGAGGGCGCGTGGCGGGCCTTCGACGAGGGGCTCGCAGGCACCGATCACCTCGTGTGCTACGCGGTCAAGGCCAACGCCAACCTCGCGGTGCTGGCGCTGCTCGCTCGCCTGGGCTCGGGGTTCGACATCGTCTCCGGCGGGGAGCTCGCGCGCGTGCTCGCCGCCGGCGGGCGCGCCGACCGCGTCATCTTCTCCGGCGTCGGCAAGAGCGAGGCCGAGATCCGCGCGGCGCTGGCGGCCGGCATCCGCTGCTTCAACGTCGAGAGCGAGCCGGAGCTCGAGCGCCTGGACCGCCTCGCCGGCGAAGCCGGCGTGCGCGCGCCGGTGTCGCTGCGGGTCAATCCCGACGTCGACGCCGGCACCCACCCCTACATCTCCACCGGCCTCAAGGGCAACAAGTTCGGCATCGCGCACGACCGGGCGCTCGCCGCCTACGACCTGGCCGCGCGCCTGCCCAACCTGCGCGTGACCGGCATCGACTGCCACATAGGCTCCCAGATCCTCGACATGGCGCCGCTCGAGGAGGCGCTCGACCGCGTGCTCGAGCTCGCCGCGGCGGTGGCCGCGCGCGGCATCCCCGTCACCCACGTGGACGTCGGCGGCGGGCTCGGCATCCGCTACCGCGAGGAGGAGACGGCGCTCGACATCGGCCGCTGGTGCGCGGCCGTCGGCCGGCGCCTCGCGGGCACGGGCTACGCCGTCGTGGTCGAGCCCGGCCGCTCCATCGTCGGCAACGCCGGCGTCCTGCTCACCCGCGTCGAGTACCTCAAGCTCGACAAGGACCGGCGCTTCGCGATCGTGGACGCCTCCATGAGCGAGCTGATCCGCCCCGCGCTGTACGAGGCGTGGCACGAGATCGCCCCGCTCGCGGCGCTGGACCGCCCGGACGCCGTCTACGACGTGGTCGGCCCCGTCTGCGAATCCTCCGACGTGCTGGGCACGGACAGGCGCCTCGCGATCGAGGCGGGCGACGGCCTCGCCATCCTCTCCGCCGGCGCCTACGGGATGGCGATGGCCTCCAACTACAACTCGCGCCCGCGGCCCGCCGAGGTGATGGTCGACGGCGCCCGCGCGGCGGAGGTTCGCGCGAGAGAGACGATCGCCTCGCTCTTCGCCGGGGAATCGACGCTCGGCTGAGCCGGCGCCCCGCGCGGCGAAAACGCGGGGGGTTGATGGTATCGATTCGATACCAATGCGCCGCCAGTTCGTGCAAATAAGCGCGCTTGACACGGCCCGAAACCGCGGTTCCGCGGATTTTTTCGCATATCATCCGCTCCACCAAGCTGGTGCATCGAGGTCGCGAGAAGCGGCAGCGGGGCGCCGGAAGAGAGCCACCAGGCTTACCGTTCGATCGAGAAATCCGAGCGCTTGGTAGTGCCGGGGCCAACGGCCGCGAGGTCGCCCGGGACGTAAGAGACACTTCGGTCCAACAATCGAAAGGAGCAAGACGATGGCAACCGCGAAGAAGAAACCCGCCGCCAAGAAGAAGGCCGCCAAGAAGCCGGCCGCGAAGAAGAAGGTCACCAAGAAGCCCGCCGCGAAGAAGAAGCCCGCGGCCAAGAAGAAGCCCGCCGCGAAGAAGAAGGCGGCGAAGAAGACGACGAAGAAGAAGGTCGCGAAGAAGAAGCCCGCGGCCAAGAAGAAGAAGGCTGCGAAGAAGCCGGCCAAGAAAGCCAAGAAGAAGCCAGCCAAGAAGAAGGCGGCAAAGAAGGCTGCGGCCCCCGCGAAGCCCATGGCTCCCGCGGTCACCCCGGTCATCACCCCGCTGATCAAGCCGATGAGCTGACGGAAGCCCCAAGGCTTCCGGGCCACCGGCCTGAACCCGGATACGAGGCGCGACCCTCCGGAATCGCCCGCGCAAGCGGCCGGAGACGCCGCGTGGGGAGCGCCTCGCAAACGGGCTTGCAGTTCCCAGAAGGCCTGTCGCCTCCCGGCGGGGCCTTCATGTTTTTTCCCCCGCCAGCGGCCACCGCGCGACCTCGCGGTAGGCGCCGCTCCCCCGCTCCGACTCCACCAGCGCGAACGACGCGACGCGCCACGCGACCGGCCCGACCGCCTCGGCGGCGACCCGCGTCCGCACGTGCCGCGCCAGCGTGAGGTGCGGGGCGTAGGGCCGGTCCTCGAGGACGAAGCCCGCCTCGCGCAGCCGGCTTTCGACGCCCGCCTGCAGCTCGAGAAGCGCCGGCGCCGCGGCCGCGCAGCCCGCCCACGCCACGCCCGCGCGCGCGAACGCGCCCAGCCGGTCGAGCGCCAGCCCGAAGGGCGCCGACTGCGCTGCCACCTGCGCGAGCGCGCCTGACGGCACGCGCGCCGGGTCCGCCTCGCCGAGGAAGGCGAGCGTGAGGTGGAGCTTCGCCGCCGGGACGGCGCGGCCGCCGCAGCGGCGGGCGACTTCCGACGCGATCGCGGCGAGCGCCGCGCGCGCGGGCGCGTCGGGCCAGACGGCGAGGAAGAGCCGCGCCATGGCCTCTAGAGGAGGAAGGCCGTCGCGAGCCCGAGGAAGATGAAGAACCCCATGCTGTCGGTCACGAACGTGAGGAAGACGCTCGAGCCGATGGCCGGGTCGCGCCCGAACCGCTCCATGGCGAGCGGGATGAAGAGGCCGGCCAGCGCCGCGACCACGAGGTTCAGCATCATCGCCATCGCCATCACCCCCCCGAGGGCGACGTTGCCATAGAGGAGCCAGGCGACGAACCCGAGGACGCTGCCCCAGAGCGCGCCGTTGAGCGCGCTGATGCCGAGCTCCTTGGCGAGGAGCCGCCGCGCGTTGCCCGCGCTCACCTGGTCGAAGGCGAGCGCCCGGACGATGAGGGTCGCGGTCTGGTTGCCGGAGTTGCCGCCGATCCCCGCCACGATGGGCATCAGCGCCGCGAGCGCGGCGAGCTTCTCGATGGAGCCCTCGAACGCGCCCACGACGCGCGAGGCCACGAAGGCCGTGCAGAGGTTGAGGGCGAGCCACGGCCCGCGGTTCTTGGCCGAGAGCCACACGGACGAGAAGAGGTCCTCCTCCTCCCTCAGGCCCACCTTGGCGAGCTCCTGCGACTCCTGGCTCTCGCGGACGAAGTCGAGCACCGCGTCCACCGTGAGGCGGGCGACGACCCGCCCGTCGGCCGAGACCACCGGGGCGCTCACCAGGTCGTACTTCTCGAAGGCCTGGGCCGCCTCCTCGGCGTCCCCGTCGGGCGTGAACGACACGACGTCGCGCTCCGTGAGCGCGGACACCTCCACCTCCGGGTCGCTCACGAGCAGGCGCTTGAGCGGGAGGATCCCCTTCAGGTGGTCGTCGCGGTCGACCACGAAGAGCGCGTCCGTCTGGCCCGGGAGTTCGTCGAAGCGGCGCAGGTAGCGCAGCGCCACCTCGCAGGTGACGTCCTCGCGGATGCTCACCACCTCGAAGTCCATCAGCGCGCCGACGCTGCCCTCGGGGTAGGACAGGGCCGATTGCAGCTGCGCGCGCTCGTGGGCGTCGTGGGCCTCGATGATGTCCTGGACCACCTCGTCGGGCAGGTCGGGCGCGAGGTCGGCGATCTCGTCGGCGTCGAGGGTCTGCGCGGCGGCCACGATCTCGGCCGAGTCCATGTCGGCGAGGAGGGTGTCGCGCACCGCGTCGGAGACCTCGAGCAGGATCTCGCCGTCTCGCTCGCTCCTCACGAGGCCCCAGACGAGCAGCCGCTCCTCGAGCGGCAGGCCCTCGAGGACGAAGGCCACGTCGGCCGGGTGCAGGCCGTCCAGCCGGCGCTGCAGCTCCGCCAGGTTCTGCTTGTGGACGAGCGACTCGACGACCTCGTGGCGCCGCGCGTCCTCGTCGACCTGGCGGTGCACGAGGTCCTCCACGAGCCGCTGCTTGGCGAGCAGCTTCGTCACCGCGTCGAGGTGTTCCTGCGGCGTGGCGGAGCGCGGGTTGTCGGCGGAGAGCGGCATCGGGGTGGCGGGCGGGCCCGGGCGGGTCGCCGGTATTCTAGGCCGCGACCCCGCGCGCCGTCCTCCCCGCGCGCGGATTATTTTCGCGCGGCGCTCAGGGCACCTCGGCCGCGGGCATGCGCGCGAGGATGATGCCGGTCTTCCTCTCGAGCCACGGCGTGGCGCGGTTGCGGTCGTAGAACCGCGGGTTGGGAACCATCGCCGCGAGCCGCGCGGCCTGCGACGGCGTGAGCGCGGCGGCGCTCGTGCCGAAGTAGTGGCGCGCGGCCGCCTCCGCGCCGAAGACGCCGTCGCCCCACTCGATCACGTTCAGGTAGATCTCGAGGATGCGGCGCTTGTCCATCACGCTCTCCATCATGACCGTCGCCATCGCCTCCTGCGCCTTGCGCCACGGCGTGCGGCTGCCGGAAAGGAAGAGGTTCTTGGCGAGCTGCTGCGAGATGGTCGAGCCGCCCGCGACCACGCGGCCCTTCTTCTGGTTCTTCTCCCAGGCCTTCTGCATCGCCTCCCAGTCGAAGCCCTCGTGGTCGGCGAACTTCGCGTCCTCGGCGGCGACGATGGCGCGCTTGAGGTGAACGGAGATGCGCGCGTAGGGCACCCACTGGTGGCGCAGCTTCGCCGCGGGCTTCCTCTCGCGCAGCCGCTCGAGCCGGTCCTCCATGAACGCCGTGCTCGCCGGGTCGTGCGTGCGCCACCACGCCAGGCGCGCGAGGATGGAGAGCTGGTACGCCACGAACGCGGCGGCGAGGGCGAACGCCGCCCAGCCCGCGAGGCGCGCGAGGCGCCTCACGAGGCGCGAAGCGCCGCGATCGCGCCCGCGGTGTCCGGCCGCTTGCCGCGCCACAGGAAGAAGGACTCCGCGGCCTGCTCCACGAGCATGCCCACGCCGTCGCTCGCGCGCGCCCCCGCGCGCCGCGCCGCCTCGAGGAAAGGCGCCGCCGCGGCGCCGTAGGCCATGTCGTAGGCGAACGCCCCCAGCGCGAAGGTCCCGGGCGGCAGCGCGAGCGGCTCGCCGCGCGTGGAACTGGAGGTCGCGTTCACGACGAGGTCGTAGCCGCCGCCCATCGCGTCCAGCGCCGCGCCCTCGACCGGGCCGGCTGCCGCGAACGCGTTTGCCAGCGCGAGCGCGCGGGCGGGCGTGCGGTTGGCCACGACGAGCGCGGCCGGGGCGAGGGCGAGAAGGGGACCCACGACACCGCGGGCCGCGCCGCCCGCCCCGAGGAGCAGGATGCGCCGCCCCGCGAGCGCGAGGCCGAGGTTGGCCGTGAGGTCGCGCACGAGGCCGGCCCCGTCGGTGTTGTCGCCGAGCACCGCGCCGTCGCGAACCGCCAGCGTGTTCACGGCACCCGCCTCGCGGGCGCGGGCCGTGTGCTCGCGCGCGAAGGCGAAGGCGTCGACCTTGAAGGGAAGCGTCACGTTGGCGCCGCGCCCACCCCCGGCGAAGAACGCGCCCGCGGCGCGCGCGAAATCGCCAGGATCCACCCGCATCCGCTCGTACGAAATCGACTCGCCGGTCTCGCGGGCGAATCGGGCGTGGATCTCCGGGGAGCGCGAGTGCGCGATGGGGTTGCCGATGACGACGTAGCGGTCCATGGAAGCGTGGGGCGGGCCGCCGCGGTCGCCGGCGGCCGTCGCCCCGATGATAGCCGGGGCCGACCGGCGCCCGCGACTCCTTCTATATGGCCACCCGGCCCACGGGCGGGCTTTGGTCGCATTGCACATCTTTGGTGCGGGTGTATCCTCAATGCACCATGTGTGTGCATCACGGTGCGCTCAACCGGTGCACGGCTCAATGAATCAATGAGTTAACCTCGGCCTGGGGTGGCATGGATCCTGCTATCCCATGAATTCCAAGGAATCAAAACCCCACCCATTCCCCAAACTGGGGCGTCATCCCTCAACCAGGAGAGAGAGTCATGGCAGCGGCCGATGTCTTCAAGATGATCAAGGAAAACGAGGTCAAGTTCGTCGACTTCCGTTTCACCGACACCAAGGGCAAGGAGCAGCACGTCACCGTGCCGGTGAAGATGTTCGACGAGGACAAGTTCACGCACGGCCACGCCTTCGACGGCTCCTCGATCGCCGGGTGGAAGGGCATCGAGGCCTCCGACATGCTGCTCATGCCCGACCCGGGCTCCGCGCGCATGGACCCGTTCATGGACGAGCCCACGCTCGCCCTTTCCTGCGACGTGCACGAGCCCTCGACGGGCAAGGGCTACGACCGCGACCCGCGCTCGCTCGCGCACCGCGCCGAGGCCTACCTCAAGTCGACCGGCCTCGGCGACGTGGCCTACTTCGGCCCCGAGCCCGAGTTCTTCATCTTCGACGCGGTCGAGTGGAAGGTCGACATGTCCGGCGCCTACTGCAAGATCTTCTCCGAGGAGGCCTCGTGGTCCTCCGACGAGAAGGTCGAGGGCGGCAACCTCGGCCACCGGCCCGCGGTGAAGGGCGGCTACTTCCCGGTGCCCCCGGTCGACGCGCTGCAGGACATCCGCTCTGCCATGTGCCTCGCGCTCGAGGAGCAGGGCGTGGAAGTCGAGGTGCACCACCACGAGGTGGCGGGCCCCGGCCAGTGCGAGATCGGCACCAAGTTCGAGTCGCTGGTGAAGCGCGCCGACTGGCTGCAGATCCTCAAGTACACGGTGTGGAACGTCGCGCGCAGCTACGGCAAGACCGCGACCTTCATGCCCAAGCCCGTCGTGGGCGACAACGGCTCGGGCATGCACGTGCACATGTCCATCTGGAAGGGCGGGCAGAACCTGTTCGCGGGCGACGGCTACTCGGGCCTCTCCGAGTTCGCGCTCTACTACATCGGCGGCGTCATCAAGCACGCGCGCGCGCTCAACGCCATCACCAATCCCGGCACCAACTCGTACAAGCGGCTCGTGCCCGGCTTCGAGGCGCCGGTGAAGCTCGCGTACTCCGCGCGCAACCGCTCGGCGTCGATCCGCGTGCCGTTCGTGACCAGCCCGAAGGCGCGCCGCATCGAGGTGCGCTTCCCGGACCCCACGGCCAACCCCTACCTCGCCTTCTCCGCCCTCATGATGGCGGGCCTCGACGGCGTGCAGAACAAGATCCATCCCGGCGACCCGGCCGACAAGAACCTCTACGACCTGCCGCCCGAGGAGGACGCGAAGATCCCGACCGTCTGCCACTCGCTGGACCAGGCCCTCGCGGCGCTCGACAAGGACCGCGAGTTCCTCACGCGAGGCGGCGTGTTCTCCAACGACCTGATCGACGCCTACATCGCGCTCAAGCAGGAGGAGGTCACGCGCTTCCGCATGACCACGCACCCGGTCGAGTACGAGATGTACTACTCGGCCTGAGGCCGCGGCCTGCCGGGCCCGGGGAAAAGGGGCGGCCGCGTCCGCCCCTTTTTCGCTTCCGCCACCCGGCGCGCCTTGTGGTCGGCGTGCGCCCCAACCACAAGGTATGGGGCATTTTCGGCCTAGACCCTTGATCTCGTTGACTTTTTCGATGAGCGCTCCCTATCCTGAACGTCCCCTGTCGCGCGTGGGAGTGCGTGATGAAGACGCTCTGGATCGGTGTTGCGGTGAGCCTCGCCCCCGCGCTCGCGGATGCGCAGACGACCATCTACAAGCACGTGGACGAGAGCGGGCGCGTGACGTACACCAACCGCCCGATGAAGGGCGCGATCGTCCTGGACCTCGAGCCGCTCAGCACCATCCCCGGCATCGCCCCGCAGGCGGCCGGCACGGGGAAGGCGCCCGCGTCGGAGAAGCTCTCCGTGACGCCGGCCGTGGCGGTGGTGACGCCGCGCGGGCTTCCGAACGCGGTGGCCTCGGTCGACCGCGACACGCAGAAGGGCCGCGACGACGTGCGGCGCAGGATCCTGCAGGACGAGCTCGCGCAGGAGGAGAAGTCGCTCGGCGAGGTCCGAAAGCTCCTCCTCCAGGAGCAGCAGAACCCGACGCTCATCGCCGCGGTGCGCGTCGCGCAGCAGGCCACCGATCCCACGCCCGCGCAGCAGGCCGAGATGCGCGCGGCGATCGACCGGGCCTCGGGACGCATCCGGGGCCTGCAGGCCACCGTCGCCGAGCACGAGAAGAACATCGAGGCGCTCAAGAAAGAGCTCGGCGCGCTCAAGCCCTAGCCTCGCGCAGTCTCCCCTTCCGGCACCCCCCTTCCGCCGACGCGCCAGCACGCTTCGCTGGCGCGGCTCCTCCTTTTCGCCCCGCGGGGTCGCGCGCGTGACGATCCCCTACCCCGGGCTCGAGCTGCTCGCGACCGCCGTGCTCCTGCTCGACGACGGCCTGCTCGTGACCTACGCCAACCCCGCCGCCGAGACGCTCCTCGCCCACGGGCGCAAGCACCTCCTCGGCACGCCCCTCGGGCGCGTGCTCCCGGGCAACGAGGCCTTCCTCGCGCGGCTTTCGCAGGCCGTGGCCGAGGACGCGGGCTTCAGCGACAACGAGCTCGAGCTCGTGATCGGCGGCGAGGTGGCGACGCTGCACTGCGTGGCGGCCCCCGTGGAGGAGGACGGCTCGCGGCTGCTCATCGAGCTGCGCGAGCTGGGCGAGCAGATCCGCATCGCGCGCGAGGCGAAGCTCGTGGAGCAGCAGCAGGCCAACCGGGAGCTGGTCCGCAACCTCGCCCACGAGATCAAGAACCCGCTGGGCGGCATCCGCGGCGCGGCGCAGCTCCTGGAGCGCGAGCTCCCCGACCCGGAGCTTCGCGAGTTCACGCAGGTGATCGTGAAGGAGACCGACCGCCTGCAGGCGCTCATGAACCGCATGCTCACGCCGCACCGCCTGCCGCAGATCGAGATGCTGAACGTGCACGAGGTCACCGAGCGCGTGCGCACGCTCCTGCTCGCCGAGTACCCGGCGGGACTCGAGGTGCGCCGCGACTACGACGTGAGCCTTCCGGACTTCCCCGGCGACAAGGAGAGCCTGCTGCAGGCCATCCTCAACGTGGCGAGGAACGCCGCGCAGGCGATGGCCGGGCGCGGGCGCATCGTGCTGCGCACCCGCATCGCGCGCCAGGTGACCATCGCGAGGACGCGCTACCGGCACGCCGTCTCGGTGGAGGTCGAGGACAACGGCCCCGGCATCCCGGACGAGCTCGCCGGCAAGGTCTTCTTCCCGCTCGTGAGCGGGCGCGAGGGCGGCACGGGCCTGGGGCTCTCGCTCGCGCAGAACTACGTGCACCAGCACCACGGGCTGATCGAGTTCGAGAGCGTGCCCGGGCGCACCCGGTTCACGATCCTGCTGCCCGTGCGCAGCGCCGGCGAGGCCGGGATCGCCCGCCACTGACAGGAAACGGACGCCACCATGCCCGACGAACGCACCGACGCCATGCCCGCGGAAGGACGCAGCCCCGGGGACGCGACGCCCGTCTGGATCATCGACGACGACCGATCGATCCGCTGGGTGTTCGAGAAGGCGCTCGCGCGCGAGGGCATCGGCTTCCGGGCCTTCGCGTCGGCCCGCGAGGCCCTGGAGCGCCTCGCGGACGAGTCCCCCGAGGTCGTGGTGAGCGACATCCGCATGCCGGGACCCACGGGCCTGGAGTTCATGCAGGCGCTCAAGGAACGCCTGCCGGGCGTCCCGGTGATCGTGATGACGGCCTATTCCGACCTCGAAAGCGCCGTGGCGGCCTTCCAGGGAGGCGCGTTCGAGTACCTGCCCAAGCCCTTCGACGTCGACCACGCCGTGGAGCTCGTGCGCCGCGCCCTCGACGAGAGCCGCAGGCGCTTCGAGGCGCCGCCGGAGGGAGGCGAGGCGCCCGAGATCCTCGGCCAGGCGCCGGCGATGCAGGAGGTCTTCCGCGCGATCGGCCGGCTCGCGCAGTCGCACGCGACCGTGCTCATCACCGGCGAGTCCGGCACCGGCAAGGAGCTCGTGGCGCGCGCGCTGCACCGCCACAGCCCGCGCGCCGGCAAGGCCTTCATCGCGATCAACACCGCGGCCATTCCCAAGGACCTCCTGGAGAGCGAGCTCTTCGGCCACGAGCGCGGCGCCTTCACCGGGGCGCAGGCCATGCGCCGCGGGCGCTTCGAGCAGGCCGAGGGCGGCACGCTCTTCCTGGACGAGATCGGCGACATGCCCCCGGACCTGCAGACGCGGCTTCTGCGCGTGCTCTCCGACGGCCAGTTCTACCGCGTCGGCGGCCACACGCCGATCACGGCCAACGTGCGCGTGATCGCCGCGACGCACCAGGACCTCGAGTCGCGTGTGCGCCAGGGGCTCTTCCGCGAGGATCTCTTCCACCGCCTCAACGTGATCCGCCTGCGGCTGCCCAGCCTGCGCGAGCGCCGCGAGGACATCCCGGTCCTCGCCCGGCACTTCCTCGCGAGGAGCGCGCGCGAGCTGGGCGTGGACGGCAAGCGGCTCACGGACGCGGCGCTGCAGTTCCTCGCCACGCGCGACTTCCCCGGCAACGTCCGCCAGCTCGAGAACCTCTGCCACTGGCTCACGGTGATGGCGCCCGGGCAGGCGGTCGACGTGGCCGACCTGCCGCCGGAGATCCGCGGCGAGCCCCCCGGCGGCGCGGCGGCGCCGGGCGGCGAGGGCGGCTGGCGCGCGGCCCTGGAACGCGAGGTGGCCGCGCGGCTCGCGCGCGGCGAATCCGGCATCGCCGACGGCCTCACGCGCGACTTCGAGACGGCGCTCATCACGCGGGCGCTCGCCCACACCGGCGGGCGGCGCATCGAGGCGGCCGGGCTCCTCGGCATCGGCAGGAACACGCTCACCCGCAAGGTGCAGGAGCTGCGGATAGACGCGAAGGACTAGGGCCTCGGGGGGGCTTTCCCCTTCGCGGCGAAGCGGCCCTCGAACTCGCCCGGCGGGAGGGCGGGGCTCGCGTGGAAGCCCTGGTACTCGTCGCAGCCCAGGGCCTTCAGGGCCGCGAACTGCGCGGCCGTCTCCACGCCCTCGGCGATCACGCCGAGCCGCAGCGAGTGCGCCATGGCGATGATGGCGCTCACGATGGCCTCGTCGTTGGCGTCCAGCCCGATGTCGCGCACGAACGAGCTGTCGATCTTGATCGCGTCCACCGGAAGGGTCTTGAGGTAGGAGAGCGAGGAGTAGCCCGTGCCGAAGTCGTCGATGGAGATGCCCACGCCCAGCTCGCCCAGCCGGTGCAGGAGCGCCGCCTTCTCGCCCAGGTTCTGCATGAGCAGGCTCTCGGTGAGCTCCAGCTCCAGGCAGCCCGGGTCGATCCCCGCGTCGCGCACGGCACCCTCGACGGCGCGGTAGAGGCGGTCGGCGTCCGCGAGCTGGCCCACCGAAAGGTTCACGGAGACGCGGAAGTCCCGCCCCAGCGTCCGATGCCAGTCGCGCAGCTGGCGGCACGCGCGCCCGAGCACCCACTCGCCGATGGGGACGATGAGGCCGGAATCCTCCGCGACCTCGATGAACTTCCCCGGCGCGAGGAGCCCCCGGCGCGGGTGCGTCCAGCGCACCAGCGCCTCCATGCCCGTGAGCGCGCCGTCGGCCATGCGCACGCGCGGCTGGTAGTGCAGGACCAGCTCGTTGCGACGCAGGGCGAGGCGCAGGTAGTTCTCGATCGACAGGCGCTCCTGCGCGCGCTGGTTCATCTCCGCGGAGAAGAACCGGTAGTTGTTGCGCCCCTTCTCCTTGGCGTAGTACATCGCGACGTCGGCGTGCTTCATGAGGGTGGCGCTGTCGCGGCCGTCGCCGGGGTAGAGGCTGATGCCGATGGAGCAGGAGGTGGTGAGGTGCTGGCTGCCGACGAGCATCGGTGCCGCCATCGCCGCGATCATCTTGTCGGCGACCTGCTGCGCGCCGTCGTCGTCGGGGCCGCGCAGGTTCTCCAGGATCACGGCGAACTCGTCGCCGCCGAGGCGCGCCACCGTGTCGGAGGCGCGCACGCACGCGGTGAGCCGCGCGGCCACGCGCTTCAGGAGCTCGTCGCCCACGTCGTGGCCCAGCGAGTCGTTGATGGTCTTGAAGCGGTCAAGGTCGATGAACATGAACGCGAAGCCGGTGCGGTGGCGGGCGGCGTTCACGATGCCCTGCTCGAGGCGGTCGTGCAGGAGGACGCGATTGGGCAGGCCCGTGAGCGCGTCGCGCGTGGCGAGGTACTCGGCGCGCTCCTCGGCCTCCTTGCGCTTGGTGACGTCGGTCGAGGTGCCCGTCATGCGCAGCGCCCGCCCGCCCTCGTCGCGCTGGGTGACCTTGCCCCGCGCGTGCACCCAGATCCAGTCCCCCGAGGCGTGGCGGACGCGGTACTCGCATTCGAAGGCCTCGCTCACCCCCTGCACGGCGTTGGCCACCGCGGCCTCGTGGAGGTTCGCGTCGTCGGGGTGGATGCCCCTGCGAGCCTCCTCCCACGCGATGGTCGACTCGCGCTTCTCGCCGCCGAGCATGGCGGCCCAGCCTTCGTTGAAGTAGACGCGGTTGGCGCGCAGGTCCCAGTCCCAGAGGGCGAGGCGCGAGCCGCTGAGCGCGAGGTCCAGCCGCTCCTTGGCCCGGAAGGTGCGCTCCTCGGCGCGCTTCCACTCGGAGATGTCGCGGCCGAAGCCCATGACGTAGGTCTCCCCCGCGACGCGCAGCGGCCGGCCGGTGAAGAGATACGGCCGGCCGGCGCCGCCCTTGTCGGCCATGCGCGCCTCGAGCGACACCTCGCGGCCCTGCTCGACCACCTCGCGGATGGCGGCCTCGGCGGCCGCGCGGTCGGCGGGGTGGACGAGGTCGAGGGGGCGCATCGCGGCGATCTCCAGGCCCGTGTAGCCCGTGGCCGCTTCCAGCCGCGCGTTCCAGCGCAGCATCTCGCCCTCGCGCGAGAAGAGGAAGAACGCCCCGGGGATGCTCTGGATCACGGCATCGGCGAACTGGCGCTCGCGCGCGAGCTGCTCCTGCAGCTCCTGCACGCCGTCGGCGGCACCGGCCGCGTCCGGAACCGTCGCGGTGCGTGCCTCCAGCCGCGCCACGGCGAGCATGGCGAGGTTCGCGAGCGCCGAGCGCTGCGCGGCGTCGAGGCGGCGGGGCACGCGGTCGGCCACGACCAGGGAGCCCACGGCGTGGCCGTCGGCCGTGACCAGGGGCACGGCGCACAGGAACCGCACGCGCGGCTCGCCCGCGACCAGCGCGTGTACCCGCCAGCCGTCGGCCTGCGCGTCCTCCACCTCGAGGGGCTCGGGCGCCCCGCGCGGGAAGAGGCGGCGCTCGCCGGAGAGCTCGGCGAAGCCGATGCCCACGCGGGCCTTCACCCACTCGCGGGCGCCGTCGTGGAAGGCGAGCCAGGCCATCGGCACATGCGCGGCCTCCTGGGCGCGGCGCGCCAGGTCGTCGAACGCGGGCTCGGGGGCGGTGCCGAGGATGCGATAGCCGGAGAGGCGGGCGAGGCGCTCCTCCTCCCGGGCCGAGGGTCGCGTCGCCACGGGCGCCCCTCAGCCGTCGATCTCGCAGACGACCGGCGCGTGGTCCGACGGGCGCTCGAGCTTCCTCGGCGCCACGTCGATCACGCACGACCGGCAGCGCGGGGCGAGCGCGGGCGAGAGCAGCACGTGGTCGATCCTGAGGCCCATGTTGCGGCGGAAGGCGGCCATGCGGTAGTCCCACCAGCTGAAGGACTTCTCGGGCTGCTCGAAGAGCCGGAAGGCGTCGGCGAAGCCCAGCCGGAAGAGGGCGCGCAGCGCCTCGCGCTCCGCATCGCTCACGAGCACCTGCCCCCTCCACGCCTCCGGGTCGTGGACGTCGCGATCCTCCGGCGCCACGTTGTAGTCGCCGAGCACGGCCACGGGGCGGTCGCCCGCGACCTCGCCCTCGAGCCAGGCCGCCAGCGCCGCGAACCAGCGCAGCTTGTAGTCGTACTTGTCGGAACCCACGCTCTGGCCGTTGGGGCAGTAGACGCTCACCACGCGCACCCCGCCCACGTCGGCCGCGATGACGCGCTTCTGCAGGTCCGCGAAGCCCGGGATGCCGCGGGCGACCGCGCGCGGCTCCTCGCGCGCGAGGATGGCGACCCCGTTGTAGGTCTTCTGCCCGTCGTGGACCCAGCGGTAGCCGGCGGCTTCGATGGCCGGGCCGGGGAAGGCGCCGTCCTCGCATTTCGTCTCCTGCAGGCACACCGCGTCGGGCGATTGCCGCGCGAGGAAATCCAGCAGGTGCGGCAGCCGCACCTTCAGCGAGTTGACGTTCCAGGTCGCGAGCTTCAACGGCGGATGCGCATCACGGCCCCCTGCCCGTCGCCGCGGCTACTTGGGTGCCGCCGAAGCGTCGGGCGCAGGCGACGGCGGCGGCGTCTCCGCCTTCTTCGCGGCGGCGGGCGGCCGGGGGGGAACCTGGCCGGGAAGCGCGGTGCGCGGGTAGCCGGCGCCGTCGAGCGCCGAGTGCCACGCGCCCTCCTCGTAGCCCTTCACCTTCGAGGCGCCCACGGTGAGGTAGGGCACCTCGATCGCGCCGGCGAGCTTCTTCAGCGCCTCGGCGTCGTCGGCGTTGGCCTGGGCGTCGCGCTCGGAGAAGGGGATGCCGCGCTTCGTGAGCAGCTCGCGGCCCTGCCGGCAGGGGTCGCCGCAGTCGGCGCCCGTGAAGAGCGTGACCGGCGACTTCTGCATCGCGATCTGCGTGGCGTAGGGCAGCTGGGACGATTCGGTGAAGCCCCCGCCCACGCGCTTCTGCGTGAGCTCCTTCTGCGGCTCCGGCGGCGGCGTGTCCGAGTAGTGCACCTTGCCGTTCTTGTCGACCCAGCGGTAGACGGTCGCCTGCGCGGAAGCGAGCGAGGGCAGCAGCAGGGCCGCCGCGGCGAGCGCGGCCAGCCGGTGGCGAGGGGTCATCGGATCCTCCGTCAGGCGGTGGCGGTCATCCCATTATGCCGCAGGAGGGCATCGATCCGCGGCGCGCGCCCGCGGAAGGCCACGAAGCTCTCCAGCGCCGGGCGGCTGCCGCCGCGGCCCAGCACCTCTTCGCGGAAGCGCGCCCCCGTGGCGGGGTTGAGCACGCCCTCCTCCTCGAAGGCGCCGAAGGCGTCCGCGGAGAGCACCTCCGCCCACTTGTAGCTGTAGTAGCCGGCGGCGTAGCCGCCCCCGAAAACGTGCGAGAACTGGTTGGGGAAGCGGTTCCACGCCGGCGGCTGCACCACCGCCACCTGCCGGCGCACGCGCCCGAGGAGCGCCTGGACCGTGTCGCCGGAGCGGTCGAAGTCGTGGTGCAGGCGCATGTCGAAGAGCGCGAACTCGAGCTGGCGCACGAACGCGAGCCCGCTCTGGAAGTTGCGCGCCGCCACCATCCGGTCGAAGAGGGCGCGCGGCAGCGGCTCGCCCGTGTCGACGTGGCGGGTCATGTGGGAGACCACCTCCCACTCCCAGCAGTAGTTCTCCATGAACTGCGAGGGCAGCTCCACCGCGTCCCACTCGACGCCGGCGAGCCCCGAGGCGCCGAGGTCGTCCACGCGGGTGAGGAGCTGGTGCAGGCCGTGGCCGAACTCGTGGAAGAGCGTCGTGACCTCCTGGTGCGTGAAGCACGCGGGCCGCCCGCCCACCGGCGCGGAGAAGTTGCAGGTGAGGAAGGCGACCGGCGTCTGAACGCCCGAGGCGAGCCGCCGGCGGTTCCTCGCGTCGTCCATCCACGCGCCGCCGCGCTTCGCCTCGCGCGCATACAGGTCGAGGTAGAACTGGCCGACGAGGGCCCCGGAGGCGTCCTCGATCGCGAAGAAGCGCGCGTCCGGGTGCCAGGTGGCGGCCTGCGCCGGCTTCACGCGCACGCCGTAGAGCGCCTCGATCACGCGGAAGAGGCCCGCGAGCACCGCGTCCTCCGGGAAGTAGCGCTTCACCTCCTGCTCGGAGAAGGCGTAGCGGTCCTGCCGCAGCTTCTCGCTCGCCCAGGCGAGGTCCCAGGCGCGGATCTCCGCGAGCCCGAGCCGCGTGCGCGCGAACGAGGCCACCTCGGCGATGTCGCGCTCGGCGAAGGGCTTCGCGCGCGCTGCGAGGTCCTCGAGAAAGGCGATGACCTCGCCGGGCGAGCCGGCCATCTTGGTGGCGAGCGACACGCCGGCGAAGCTGCCGTAGCCCAGGAGCGAGGCGACCTCCGCGCGCTTCTCCAGGATCCTCGCGATGAGGGGCGTGTTGTCCCACTCGGGACGGCCGAACTCGGAGGCGCGCGTGACGAAGGCGCGGTACATCGCCTCGCGCAGCGGCCGATGGTCGGCGTATTGCAGCACCGGCAGGTAGCAGGGCATGTGCAGCGTGAGCTTCCAGCCCTCGCGCCCGTCCGCGGCCGCCGCCGCCCTCGCCGACTCGAGGACGTCCGCGGGAATGCCCGCGAGGCGCGCGGGATCCGTCTCGAAGAGCGCGAAGTCGTTCGTCGCGTCGAGCACGTTGTCCTGGAAGCGCGAGGCGAGCGCCGCGAGCTCCTCCTGGAGCGTGCGGAAGCGCGTCTTGGCGGCCTCCGCGAGCTCCGCGCCGCCGAGGCGGAAGTCGCGCAGCGCGTTCTCGACGATCCGGCGGCGCGCGGGCGAGAGCGACGCGAAGCCGGGCGAGGCGGCCAGCGCCCTGTAGCGGCCGTGGAGGCGCGGGTCCTGCCCCTGCTCGGCGGCGAACTGCGTGACCACCGGCAGCGCCGCGTTGTAGGCCTCGCGAAGCGCGGGCGAGTTCACCACGGCGTTCAGGTGCGAGACCTGCGACCAGGCGCGCGAGACGCGCTCGTTGGCGGTCTCGAGGGGCTCCACGAAGCCCTCCCAGGTCGGCTCGCCGCCGTCCGCGGCCAGGGCGTCGATGGTTGCGCGGGCCTCGGCGACGAGCGCCTCGATGGCCGGCGCCACGTGCTCCGGGCGGATGTCGCCGAAGCGCGGCAAGGACGAAAAGTCGGTCAGCGGGTTCTCCATGGAATCCGTTCTCCGGGGCGAAGCGGGAAGGTCAGGCAGGGTACACGACCCGGCCGCCCACGATCGTCGCGACGGCGCGACCGGCGAGCTCGTAGCCGAGGAAGGGCGAGTTGCGCCCCTGGCTCGCGAGCGCCTCGCGGGTCACGCGCCACGGCCTTTCCGGGTCGAAAAGGCACAGGTCGGCGGGCGCCCCGGGCGCGAGGCTTCCGGCCTGCACGCCGAGGATCGCCGCGGCGCGCGAGGTGGCCGCGGCGAGCGCGGCCGGCAGCCCGATCTTCATCTCGCCGCCCCACTTGAGGACGAGCGGCAGGAGGAGCTCGAGCCCCGTCGCGCCGGGCTCGGCCTCGCCGAAGGGCACCAGCTTCGCGTCGTCGTCCACGGGCGTGTGGTCCGAGCACACGGCGTCGATGGTGCCGTCGGCGAGCCCGCGGCGCAGCGCGTCGCGGTCGGCCTGCCCGCGAAGCGGGGGCACGAGGTTCATGTGCGCGTTGAAGTCGGCCGCGTCGCGGTCGCACAGGTGCAGGTGGTGCACGCCCACGTCGCAGGTGACCGGCAGGCCCTCGCGCTTGGCCTCGGCCACGAGCGCCACGGCGCGGGCCGTCGAGAGCCGCGCGAGGTGCACGCGCGCGCCCGTGGAGCGGGCCAGCTCGAGGATCCCGAGCAGCGCCACGGATTCGGCCACTTCGGGCACGGCGGGCAGGCCCAGGCGCGTGGCCACCTCGCCCTCGTGGGCGACGCCGCCGTGGGCGAGGTGCACGTCCTGCGGGCGCAGCCACACCGCATGGCCGAAGGTCGCGGCGTAGCGCATGGCCTGCAGCAGCACGTTCAGGTCCGTGAGCGGCGCGTCGGCCTGGAAGAAGGCCACGCAGCCGGCCTCCGCGAGCTCTCCCATCTCCGCGATCTTCTCCCCCTTGAGCCCCAGCGTGAGCGCGCCCAGCGGGTGCACGCGCGCGAGGCTCAGGCTCTCCGCGCGGCGCTTGAGCATCTCGACCAGCCCCGGCTCGTCGAGCGGCGGGTCGGTGTCGGGCGGGCAGGCGAGCGAGGTCACGCCGCCGGCCACCGCCGCCTTCATCTCGGACTCGAGCGTCGCGCGGTACTCGAAGCCCGGCTCGCGAAGCCGCGCCGAGAGGTCCACGAGGCCCGGGCACGCGACGAGGCCCTTCGCGTCGATCGTGCGGTCGGCGCGGAAGCCTTCGGGCGCGCCCCCCACGGCGGCGATGCGCCCCTCGGCGAGGTAGAGGGGGGCGACGCCGTCGCGGCCGCTGGCCGGGTCGACGACGCGGGCGTTGCTGATCTCGATCTTCATGGTCGCTTTCTCAGGCATTGCCGGCGAGGATCGCCATCACCGCCATGCGCACGGCGATGCCGAAGGTGACCTGCGGCATGATCACGGAATGGCTCCCGTCGGCGACGCCCGAGTCGATCTCGACGCCGCGGTTGATGGGGCCCGGGTGCATCACGATCGCGTCGGGCTTCGCGAGCGCGAGCTTCTCGGGCGTGAGGCCGTAGGTCTTGTTGAACTCCCCCGCCGAGGGCAGCAGCGGCCCGCTCATGCGCTCGTTCTGCAGCCGAAGCGTGATGACGACGTCGCAGTCGCGCAGCCCCGCGGAGACGTCGTGGAAGACGCGCACGCCGAGCCGCTCGACGTCCTTCGGCAGGAGCGTCTTCGGGCCCACCACCCGCACGTCGGGCACGCCGAGGGTCGTGAGCGCGTGGATCTGGGAGCGCGCCACGCGCGAGTGCAGCACGTCGCCCACGATCGCGACCGTGAGCCGCGAGAAGTCCTTCTTGTAGTGGCGGATCGTGTACATGTCGAGCAGCCCCTGCGTGGGGTGCGCGTGCCTGCCGTCGCCGGCGTTCACCACGTGGACGCCCGGCTTCACGTGCCGCGCGATGAGGTGCGGCGCGCCCGCCTCCGAGTGGCGCACCACGAACATGTCGGCGTCCATCGCCTGCAGGTTCCACACGGTGTCCAGCAGCGTCTCGCCCTTGGCGGTGGACGAGGAGCCGATGTTCAGGTTGATCACGTCGGCCGACAGGCGCTTGGCGGCGATCTCGAAGGTCGTGCGCGTGCGCGTGGAGTTCTCGAAGAAGACGTTGAAGATCGACTTGCCGCGCAGCAGCGGCACCTTCTTCACCTCGCGCTCGTTCACGCTCACGAACTGCGCGGCGGTGTCGAGGATGTGCCGGATGATCTCCGCCGGCAGCCCCTCGGTGGTGAGCAGGTGGACCAGCCGCCCCTGGGCGTCGAGCTGCGGGTCGGGGCTCATGCGGGCCTCCGCACGGCGGCGAGCCGCAGCTTCCCGCCCTCGTTGGTGAGGACGAGCGCCTCGCCGGGGTCGAGCTCGAGCCGCGCGCCGGCGAAGTCCGGGGCCACGGGCAGCTCGCGGCCACCGCGGTCGGCGAGGACCGCCAGGCGCACGCGGGACGGGCGCCCGAAGTCCCACAGCTCGTTCAGCGCCGCGCGGATGGTGCGGCCGGTGTGCAGCACGTCGTCCACGAGCACGATGTCGCGCCCCTCCACCTCGAAGGGCAGGTGGCTGCGGCGCGCCTCGCGGTGCAGGCCGATGCGCCCGAAGTCGTCGCGGTGCAGGGTCACGGCGAGGAGCCCCAGGGGCGTCTGCGCGCCGAGCGCGCGGTGCAGGCGCTCGGCCACCCAGGCGCCGCCGGTGTAGATGCCCACGAGGCCCGTCTCCGGGCCGATCGCGGGCTTCATCTGGGTCACGAGCGTCTCGAGCAGGCGCTCCGGGTCAGGCAGGGGTGCGGCCATGGGCGGATTCCGGTGAGGGGGGTTCGTCGAGATAGCTTTGCAGGATGAGGGCGGCGGCGTGGGCGTCAAGCGCGGCCCGGGCGCGACCGCGGGCCCCGGCCTCGCGCAGCCGCGATTCGGCGTCGGCCGAGGTGAGGGTCTCGTCCACGAAGGCCACCGGCAGGCCGAAGCGCGCCTCGAGCCGCCGCGCGAATTTCGCCGCGAGCCTCGCGATCTCGTGCTCCGCGCCGTCGGCGTGGCGCGGCAGCCCCACCACGAAGCCGGCGGGGCGCCATTCGGCCACCAGGCGCGCGACCGCTTCCAGGCGCGCGGCCGTGGCCTCCCCGGCGATCGTCGTGACGGGGTGGGCGAGGCGCGTGGCCGTCTCGCCGACGGCAACCCCCAGGCGCTTCTCCCCGAAATCGAAGCCCAGCAGCGTTCCCGCGAGCCGCGGCGCGGGACGGCCGCTCACGCGTGCCCCGCCTCGTCGGAGAGGTTCATGGGGGTGACGCCCAGGGCCCCAAGGGCCGCGTCGTAGCGCCCCTCGGGCGCGACCTTGAAGATCACGTCCATGTCGGCCGGCACCGTGAGCCAGCCGTTGCGCTTGATCTCGTCCTCGAGCTGGCCCGGCGCCCAGCCGGCGTACCCCAGCGCCACGAGCCGGTCGCCCGGGCCCTCGCCTCGGGCCATGGCCTCGAGTATGTCGCGCGAGGTGGTGAGGCCGATGTCGCCCACCGGCAGCGTGGAGCGCCACTCGCCCACCGGGCGATGCAGCACGAAGCCGTGCTCGAGCTGCACGGGGCCGCCGAAGAACACGGGCTGCGCCGCGAGCGGCTCGTCGGCCAGCTCGATCTCCACCTGCCGGAAGAGCGCGCCCAGGGTGACGTCCGTGGGGCGGTTGACCACCAGCCCCAGCGCGCCGCGCTCGTTGTGCTCGCAGATGAACGTGAGGCTGCGGGAAAAGTTCGGGTCGGCCATGCCGGGCATGGCGATGAGGAAGTGGCGCGTGAGGTTGATCGTTTGCATTTGCCACCACCCCCGTATTCTAATCCGTACGCCCCCGGGCCGCCATCGCTCGGGGGCCCCGCCCCGGCCGCGAAGAGCCCCTTGACCGCCTACGACCGCTCCCTTTTCTGGTTCCGCCGCGACCTGCGCGACCGCGACAACGCCGGCCTCTACCACGCCCTGAAGGCGTCCCGGCAGGTCCACTGCGCCTTCGTCTTCGACCGCGGGATCCTGGAAGTGTTGCCGGCGCGCGCCGACCGGCGCGTCGAGTTCATCCGCGAGAGCGTCGTGGAGCTGCGCGAGTCGCTGCGGCGGCGCGGCGGCGACCTCGTGGTGCTGCACGGGGATGCCCGGGAGGAGATCCCGCGGCTGGCCGCCCGGCTCGGGGTGGGCGCGGTATTCGCCAACGAGGACTACGAGCCCGCGGCGCGCGCGCGCGACGGGGCGGTCGACCGCGCGCTGGCGGCCGATGGCCGGCGCCTGCACCTCGCCAAGGACCAGGTCGTGTTCGCGAAGGAAGAGGTGATGACCCGGTCGGGAGGGCCATTCACGGTCTTCACGCCCTACAAGCGCGCCTGGCTCGCGAAGGTGGACGCCTTCTACCTGAAGGCCTGGCCCGTCGAGCGCCACGCCGCGGCACTCGCCGCGCCCGGTTCCGCGACCGCGGTGCCGACGCTCGAGGCGCTGGGCTTCGAGGCCACGAACCTGTCGGCGCTGCCGGTGCCCACGGGCATGTCCGGCGCCGCCCGCCTCTTCGCCGACTTCGAGGGGCGCATGGCCGACTATGCCGCGGCGCGCGACTACCCTGCGGTGAAGGGCGTCTCCTACCTGTCTGTCCACAACCGCTTCGGCACGATCTCGATCCGCGACCTCGCGCGCGCCGCCTGGATGGCGAAGGGCGACGGCCCGGCCACCTGGCTCTCGGAGCTCGTCTGGCGCGACTTCTACTTCCAGGTCCTGTGGCACCACCCGCACGCGGCCACGGGTGCGTTCCGGCGCGAGTACGACGCCATCGAATGGCCCGGGACCGACGAGCACTTCGCCGCCTGGCGCGAGGCGCGAACGGGATTCCCGCTCGTGGACGCCGCCATGCGGCAGCTCGCGGCCACCGGCTGGATGCACAACCGGCTGCGCATGGTCGCCGCCTCCTTCCTCGTGAAGGACCTGCTCGTCGACTGGCGCCGCGGCGAGCGCCACTTCGCCGAGGCCCTCCTCGACTTCGACCTCGCGGCCAACAACGGCGGCTGGCAGTGGTCGGCCTCCACCGGCTGCGACGCGCAGCCGTACTTCCGCGTCTTCAACCCCGTCGCGCAGTCGGAGCGCTTCGACCCCGCGGGCCGCTTCATCCGCCGCTACCTGCCCGAGCTCGCGCGCGTGCCCGACGCCTTCGTCCACGCGCCGTGGACGATGCCCGCCGAGGCGCAGCGCGCCGCGGGCTGCGTGATCGGGCGCGACTACCCCGCGCCCATCGTCGACCACGCGGCGCAGCGCGGGAAGGCGCTCGCGCTCTTCAAGGCCGCGCGCCCCTAGAAGCGCGCCGCCCCGAACCGCCCGTACTGGTTGAGCGTGGGCGACCAGGTGCGCAGGTACCCCGTGATGCCGTGGCGGGTGACCTCGAAGTCGGTGACCTCGAAGGTGCCGTGCGTGCCGTCGCTGCACTCGTACTCGCCGGCGATGCGCGCGAACTTGCCCGACTGCGCGTAGGAGCCGCGGTACTCGCAGCGCCCGGTGCCCTCGTCCACGCGCAGGAACGCCTGGCCCGCGTCGACGTGCACCATCACGTCCCCGGTGTAATCGCGCGTGCCCCAGGGCGCCTGGCCCGGCGTGGCCTGCCGCAGGCGGAAGCTGCCGTGGTAGGTGGTCCCGAGGTAGGGCGCGTCGAACGTCTGGCGAACCAGGCTCTTCGACACGGTGACCCCGTCGGCCTGGTACTCGAGGAGGATGGATCCGCCGGGGGCGGGCTCGATGACCATGTTCCCGGCGGGCTGCACCTGCACCTTGGAGGCATCGAACGGCCCGCCCTGCCACGGCCCCTGCGACCGGTAGAGCGTGCCCCGGAAGGCCGGACGGCCGGCGTTGTCGTAGGCGAAGACCTGCGCCGCCGGCACCACGTACCAGGTCGGCTTGCCGTCGGGCCCGTAGACGAACAGGGTGACGAACGCGGTCTCGCCCTGCTGGACGATGTTGGCGCCCCAGCCGGACTCCTGCGGGTTCCACCACAGGTCCGTGTACTCGCCGGCGGCGGCGGAGAGGGAGGTGGCCGCGGCGAGCGCGGCGATGGCGTGCTTCAGCGACATGTGTGGCCCTTTCTCGAAAGGATCGGCAGGATGCCGGCGCGCCCGCGCGGGCGCCACGCCCGTGCGACGGAACGCGCGCCGCGCGGTATGGGTTGCGCCGGGCCGCGGCGCGACGGGGCGCACTGTCGCGCGCCCGCGGGCGTCGCGCCAGCACCTTTCGCGTGATACCTTTTCGGCATGGCCCTCGCCTTCGACCTGCGCCAGCTGCGCTACTTCGCCACGGTGGCCGAGTGCGGCAGCTTCCGCGCCGCCGCCGAGCGGCTGCACCTGTCCCAGCCGCCGCTCAGCCGGCAGATGCAGGCGCTCGAGCGCGCGCTGGGCGCCACGCTGCTCGAGAGGCGGCGCGACGGCGTCGCCCTCACGCCCGCCGGCCGCGAGGCCCTCGTTCGCGCGCAGGCCCTCCTTGGCGAGGCCGAGGCCCTCGCCAGGCTGTTCGCGGACCCCGCGCGCGCGCCCGGGCGGCTTCGCATCGGCATCACGGCCGCGGTCACCGTCGCCGACCGCACGCGGCTGGCCCGGGCGTGGCAGCGCGCCCTGCCGGGGACGGCCCTGGCGCTAGAGGCCGGCTTCAGCCGCGACCTCATCCCCGCGCTGAAGGAGGGGCGCCTCGCCTTCGCCCTGGTGGGCCTGCCGGGCGACGTCACGGGGCTCGAGACGCGGCCGGTGCAGTCGAGCCCCCTCGGGGCGGCCCTGCCGGCGAGCCACCGGCTCGCGCGCCGGCGCGTCGTGTCTCTCCTCGAGGTGACGGACCTGCCGCTCTTCTGGATCCCGCGCACGCACAACCCCGCCTACCACGACTTCTGCCTGCGCTACTTCCGGCGCATCGGCTATCGCCCCGAGACGATCGTCGTCGAGCCGGGGCAGCTGCAGACGCTGGAGCGCATCGCCCAGGGCGAGGGCTGGACCATCCCCAACGGCGCCACCCTCGAGACGAAGGTGCGCGGCGTCGCCTACCGGGCGCTCGCCGAGGGCGAGGACCTCGCCGTGCGCGTGATCGCCGCCTGGCGGGCCGAGGGCGCGGACGCGCGCTGCGCGAGGCTCGCGGCCGTGGCCGCCCGGGTGCTGGGAAGCGGCGCGCCTACTCGGCGGAGAGCTGGTCGGACCGCGTGAAGGTCCAGGTGCGCGTGATGTAGAGGATGTCGGTGTCGGCCCGGATCGCGTCGGGGAAGCGGTCGAAGGGGGCGGCCAGGCGCACGATGCGCAGCGCCGCCTGGTCCAGCACCTTCTGCCCCGAGGAGCGGTTGATCTCGATCGACTCCACTTCGCCGTCGGGCTTGAGGCCCACCGTGAGCTGCAGCGAGCCGTAGAGCTTGCGCCGGCGCGCCTCGTCGGGGTAGTTGAGGTTGCCCACGCGCTCGATCTTCAGCCGCCAGTTGTCCACGTACATGGCGAAGCGGTACTCGGAGGCGCGCGCGCCGACGAACTTCTTGCGCGGGCGCTCCTGGTAGGCCTGGAAGTCGCGGCGGATCTGCGCCTCCAGACGCTGGATCTCGAGGCTCTTCTCGATGAGGTCCTGCGCGGTCTTGTCGGCCTTGTCGTTCTTCTCCGCCACGGGGTCGGCCGGCGCCACGGCCGACTGGGACTTCAGGCGCGTCATGAGCTCGGCCGCCTCGCGCTCGAGCTGCTGCACGCGGGTCTGCGCCTGCTTGAGCTCCGGGGCGCTCTCGCGGCTCTCCATCACCGGGAAGGGGCTCGAGGCGCGGCGCTTCTGGTCGGTGTTGCCGCCGCCGTCGAGGTTCGCCTGCGCCAGCGCGTCGGCCTTGTCGGGCTTCGTGGCGGACTTCGCGTTCACCAGCACCACGTCCAGCACGTTGTGCGGGGCGGGCATCCCGCGCGGGTCCGGCACCTTGAAGCCGAGGCCGACGATGGCGAAGGCGTGGAAGGCGAGGGAGGCCACGAGCGCCACCTGCATCGAGGCGACGAGCCCGAACCGCTCCAGCAGGTAGTCGGAAAAGTGGACGAGCGCGTCGGGGGTGGTCTGCCTCAGTTGCATCGGCAGGCGCGGGGTCGCTCGGGCGGGCGTGACATGAGCCCGGATGATAGCAGCGCTAGCCCTCGCCCGGCTTGCCCGCGTAGCGGCACGGGAGGTTCACCTCCCACTCGTCGGGCGTGCCGAAGGCCACGCGCACGCGGTCCCCGGGCGCGCCCGGCGGCAGGCCGGTGGCGCGGCAGACGAGCGGGATGCCCTCCAGCCGCACCAGCTCCTCGCGCACGACCGTGGCGTCGGCGCCCTCGAGGCCCTCCTGGGCGATCCAGCGCAGGCACCAGTAGCGCTCGAGGTGGCGCTGGTGCTCGGCATACGCCTCGTAGGCCGCCTCGAAGTCGCGCGCCGCGCTCGCGAGCTCCTCTCGCGAGTAGGGCGCGGGCTCGCCCCGCAGCATCGCCACGAGCTGGCGCTGGTTGGCGAGGTCGGAGAAGCGGCGCAGCGGCGAGCTGGACCACGCGTAGTGCGTGACGCCCAGCCACTCGTGCGCGCCGGGCTCCACCTCCATGCGCGTCTTGAGCGCGCGCTGGTTGCGGTAGAGGGCGGGATAGCCCGCCTCGGCGAGCATCCGCCCCCAGGTGGCGTTCACGTGGATCATGAGCTCGGAGACGAGCACGTCGATGGGCGTGCCGCGGCGGCGCGGCTCGATCGCCACGCGCCCGCCCTCGACGCGGAAGGTGTAGTCGAGCTTCTCCGATTTGTCCTCGCCCGCCCCGCGGGCCGCGCGCAACTTCCTCGCCAGCCGCCAGAGCAGCAGCAGGTCCTCGCCGTGGGCGCCCTCGACGACGCCGGCCGCGAGGGACTCCTCGTGCAGGCGCGTCTCGAGCTCCGCGATGCGCAGGTTGGTGGCGATGGCCACGCGCTCGAGGCGCGAGTCGGCCCGCACGATCTCGAGCGTGTCGGGATCGAGCTCGAGGTAGAGCGTGGCCGCGGCGACCTCGCGACCCTCCGCGAGCGTCGCCTCGGCGATGGCCGCCTCGGGGAGCATCGTGATCTTGCCGCCGGGGAAGTAGACGGTCGAGAGCCGCTCGCGCGCGATCGCCTCCAGCGCGTGGTCGCGCCCGAAGAAGAGCGCCGGCGCCGCGATGTGCACGCCCACCCGCAGCCGCCCGTCCGCGAGGCGCTCGACGGAGAACGCGTCGTCGATCTCGGTCGTCTCGTGGTCGTCGATGGAGAACGCGGGCGCCGCGGCGGGTGCCAGGCCCTGCGGCGCCGCGACCGGGGCCACCGCGGGGAAGCCCAGCCCGGCCGGGAAGAACTCGAAGGCGAAGCGGCGCAGGAACCAGTCCTCGGGCCCGGCCAGCGCCCCGATGCGCGCGAGGAGCCTCGGCGGCGCGAGCCCCGCCTGCGTGGCGGCCTGGTCCAGCGCGCGCCACTCGAGGGAGAGCTTGTCGGGCTTGAAGAGGAGGAGGTCCAGCTTCGCCGCGATCTCGGGTGGCACGGCCCCGGCCCCGAGCGCGGCGGCCCACGCGTCCACCTGCTCCTGCTGGCGGCGCTTCCTCTCCAGCCCGGCGAGGGCGGCCCGCAGGTTCTCCTCCGGCGCCGCCTGGTAGCGGCCCTTGCCGCGCCGGTAGAAGTACATGGGCGCGGCGTGCAGGGCGAGCAAGACGGCCGCGGCCTCGATGGGCGACGGGGCGTGCCCGTGGTACTCCTGCGCGAGCTCCGCGAAGCCGAACTCGCCCGCGCCGCACACCTCCCACAGGAACTGCGGGTCGATCGCCTCGGCCTGCGCCTGCGCCTGCGGCATGAAGCCGGCGAGCGCCTGCCCGTCGAAGCGCAGCAGCACGGCGTTGGCCTTCACCTTGGAGCGCTTGCCGTGGGCGGCCTCGACCTGGAAGGCGGCGCCGGCCTCGGCGAGGATGGTGCCGGCGCGGAAGGCGCCATCCTCCTCGAAGAGCACCTGCTTCATGCGGTCGCCTTTCCGGCGGGCGGGCCGTCCTCGAGCGCCCAGGCGACGATGTCGGGCACGAACCCGGCGAAGCTCGAGAGCGCGTGGTCGCCGCCCTGCACCACCGACTGGAAGGCCCCGGCGTAGTACGCCACCGCCTCGCGGTAGTCGAGCACCTCGTCGCCTGTCTCGACGATGAGCCAGTACCGGTCCGGCCGCGTGATGGCCGGGGGGTCGATCGCCGCGAGCTCGGCCACGTGCCCGGGGGTGAGGTCGAAGCGCTCGCCGGTGTAGAGGTTTTGCTGCGGGCCGAGGTAGCGCTCGAAGTGCCGCTGCGGGTGCACCGCCGGATTGAGCGCCACGGCGCGGCAGCCGGCGCGCTCGGCGGCCACCGTGGCATAGAACCCGCCGAGAGAGCTGCCGACGACGAGCAGGTCCGCGGGGTGGCGCTCGTCGCAGACCGCGTGCACCTGCGCGATGGCCTCGGCCGGCCGGTGGTGCAGCGCCGGCACGAGGTACTCGACGCCGGGCGCCTGCCCGCGGACGTAGTCGCCCAGCATCACCGCCTTGCGCGAGGCGGGCGAGCTGATGAAGCCGTGCAGGTAGAGGATGGTCTTCAATGCGGCCCCGGGAGGTCGAGCGTGCCGCGCGCGAGCTCGATCACCTCGCCGCCCACGCGGATGGCCCCGGCCGACACGGAGAGGTGGAGGGTGGAAGGCCGCCGCACCTCGTCGCCCTGGGAGACCACGCGGGCGACGTCGGCGCCGGGCCGCGTGGCGAGGAACCAGCCGCCGAGGTTCGCGCAGGCCGAGCCCGTCGCCGGGTCCTCGAGGATGGCGGCGCCGCTGGGGAAGAAGAACCGCGCCACGACGGTGCCGCGCGCGTCCCCCTCGTCGGCGAACACGAACGCCATGCTCTGGCCGTCCTCGCTGCGCAGCGCCGAGAACGCGTCGGCGCGCGGCCTCGCGCGGCGCACGGCGTCGGCGGAGGCCACCGGCACGAGGAGCTGCTCCTTCCCGGCGTTCACCCAGAGCGGCCGCCCGGCGAGGTCGCGCGTTTCCAGCCCGAGGATCGCGGCCAGCGCCTCGCGCGATTCGGCCACCTCGCGCCAGCGCGGCGCGTTTGCCGAGAGCGTCCAGCGGTCGCCCGCGGCCGTGACGGGAATCACCCCGGCCAACATCTCCAGCGTGACCGAATCGCCCGCGCCGGCGAGCGAGCGCACCACGTGCGCCGTGCCCAGCGTCGGGTGCCCGGCGAAGGGCATCTCGTAGGACGGCGTGAAGATGCGCACGCGCGCCGTGGCGCGGTCCGAGGGCAGGATGAAGGTCGTCTCCGAGAGGTTGAACTGGCGGGCGAGCGCCTGCATGGCCGCGTCCCCGAGCCCGCGGGCGTCCTCGAAGACGCACAGGGGGTTGCCGGTGAGCGCGCCGTCGCGCGTGAAGACGTTGACGATGCGGAAGGCGAATCGGGCCATGCTGGCTCCTCAGTCGGCCAGGACGGTGCGCTCGGCGGCCCAGGCGCGAAGCGCCCGCACCTCCTCGGCGCGCACCACCGAAAGCGGCTTGGTGCCGCGGATCTCCGCGAGCACGAGCGCCGTGGAGAGCTCCTGCCGCACGGCGTGGGCCTCGTAGAGCGAGGCGACGATGGCCTGCTCGATCTCGGCGCCGGAGAAGCCCACGGCGGCGGCGGCGAGCGCCTCGAGGTCGAAGCGCGCGGGGTCGCGCCGGCGCTTGGCGAGGTGGATCGCGAAGATCTCGCGGCGCACCGCCTCGCCGGGCAGGTCCACGAAGAAGATCTCGTCGAAGCGACCCTTGCGAAGCAGCTCCGGCGGCAGCCCCGAGATGTCGTTCGCGGTGGCCACCATGAACACGCGCCCGCGCCGCTCGCTCATCCAGGTGAGGAGCGTCGCGAGCACGCGCCGCGACACGCCGCCGTCGCCGTCGCCGCCGGAGGCGAGGCCCTTCTCGATCTCGTCCATCCACAGGACGCACGGGGCCATCGCCCCGGCCGTCTCGAGCGCGCCGCGCAGGTTGCGCTCCGTCTCGCCGTGGTACTTGTTGTAGAGGGCGCCGAAGTCCAGGCGCAGCAGCGGCAGGCCCCAGCTCCCGGCGATGGCCTTGGCGGCGAGGCTCTTGCCCCCACCCTGCACGCCCAGGAGCAGGATGCCCCGCGGCACGTCCAGGCCGAGCGCTTCCGCGTCGCCGACGAACGCCTCGCGCCGCCGGTCCAGCCAGCGCTTGAGGCGCGCCTGCCCGCCCACGGCGGCGAACTTTTCCATGTCCGTCTGGAGCTGCAGCACCCCGCCGCCCTCCAGCGCGTGGTGCTTCTGCCTGAGCGCGACCGCCACGTCGTCCCAGGTGATGCTGCCGTCGGAGCGAAGCGCCTGCCGCAGCAACCGGCGCGCGTCGTCCTGGTACATGCCCACGAGGTGCTGCACGAGGGACTCGGCGGCCTCGGCATCGCCCGCGGGCTTGCGGCCGTCGTGCTGCGCCACCCAGAGATCGATCTCCTCCCTGAAGATGCGCCGGATGTCGGCGGCCGTGGGCAGCGCCAGCGAGAACGAGGCGCTCATGCGCTGGATCTCGGGCGGCAGCGTGATCCGCGCCCCCACGAGCACGAGCGTGCGGGCGCAGCGCGTGTGGCCCATGGCGATCTCGCGCACGTAGCGCTGGCAGACGGGATCCTCGAGGAACGGGTAGGGGTCCAGCAGCGCGTAGAGCCCGGCCGCGGGCGTGGTGAGGATGTGGCGCAAGGCATCGGCGAGCGGCCCGGTGCCCGCGGCCGCGTCCCGGCCGTTCACCCGCCGGATGCCGGCGGTGACGCTCCAGCCGTAGAGCGCGGTCTCCTGCAGGTTGGCCACGCGCTCGGCGAGGTGCAGCGCGCGCGCCTCCTCGGGCGTCTCCACCACGATCACCGGGAAGCGCGAGCCCAGCAGCGCCGAGAAGGCGAGCTCGTCGGCGTCCCTCATCGCGCGAGCCTCGCCAGCAGCTTCGCGTGGATGCCGCCGAAGCCGCCGTTGGACATGACGAGGACGTGGTCGCCGGGCCGCAGCACGTGCCCGAGCGCCTCCACCATCGGGTCGAGGTCGCGGTAGACGGCGGCGCGCGACGAGAACGACGTCAGGGAATCCGCCGGATCCCAGTCCAGGCCGTTGGCGTAGCAGTACACGAGGTCCGCGCCCGCGAGGCTCGCGGCGAGGCGGTCGCGCATGGCGCCCAGCTTCATGGTGTTGGAGCGCGGCTCGAAGACCGCGACGATGCGCGCGCCGCCCACGCGCTTGCGCAGGCCCGCGAGGGTGGTCTCGAACGCGGTGGGGTGGTGGGCGAAGTCGTCGTACACCGTGATGCCGTTCACCGTGCCGCGCACCTCCATGCGCCGCTTCACGCCCTGGAAGCGCGAGAGCGCGTCGATGCCCGCGGCCACGGGAACGCCCGCGTGGCGCGCCGCCGCGAGCGCGCCCAGCGCGTTCAGGCGGTTGTGCTCGCCGGTCGTGTCCCAGCGCACGACGCCCTGCGGCGCGCCGTCCAGGCGCACCTCGAAGGCATCGTCCGCGGCGACCGCCCCCACGCTCCACGGCTGGCCGGGGCCGAAGCGCTCGACCGGCGTCCAGCAGCCGCGCTCCAGAACGCGCGCGAGGGCGGGCTCGGCGCCGTTGGCCACGAGCAGGCCGCTGCCCGGCACGGTGCGCACGAGGTGGTGGAACTGCGTCTCGATGGCGGCGAGGTCGGGGAAGATGTCCGCGTGGTCGTACTCGAGGTTGTTGAGGATCGCGGTGCGCGGCCGGTACCAGACGAACTTGGAGCGCTTGTCGAAGAACGCCGTGTCGTACTCGTCGGCCTCGATCACGAAGAAGGGCGAGTCGGTGAGCAGCGCCGAGACGTGGAAGTTCCTCGGCACGCCGCCGATGAGGAAACCGGGGTTGAGCCCCGCGTTGGCGAGGATCCACGCGAGCATCGCCGACGTCGTGGTCTTGCCGTGGGTGCCGGCCACCGCCAGCACCCACTTGCCGGCGAGCACGTGCTCCGCGAGCCACTGCGGGCCGGAGACGTAGGCGAGGCCCCGGTCGAGGATCGCCTCCACCACCGGCTTGCCGCGCGTCATGGCGTTGCCGACGACGTAGAGGTCGGCGGGGAAGCGCTCGAGCTGGGCCGCGTCGTAGCCCTCGTGCAGGTCGATGCCGAGGTCGCGCAGCTGGTCGCTCATCGGGGGGTAGACCTGCGCGTCGCAGCCCGTTACCTCGTGGCCGGCCTCGCGGGCGATCTTGGCGAGCCCGCCCATGAAGGTGCCGCAGATCCCGAGTATGTGGAGGCGCATCAGCCCTGGAAGATGAAGTAGACGGCGCCGACCAGGCACAGCCCGGCCCACAGGTAGTTCCACTTGAGCCCCTCGCCCATGTAGAGCATGGCGAAGGGCACGAACACGGCGAGCGTGATGACCTCCTGCAGGATCTTCAGCTGCGCGAGCGAGATGCCGCCGGCGAAGCCGATGCGGTTGGCCGGCACCTGCAGCAGGTACTCGAAGAGCGCGATGCCCCAGCTCGCGAGGGCCGCGATCCACCACGGGCTCGCCTGCAGGTGCTTCAGGTGCCCGTACCACGCGAACGTCATGAACAGGTTCGAGGCCGCCAGCATCGTGGCGGTGAGGGCGAGGGTCTGCAGGGAGGTCATGGCTGGCGCGCGGCCCCGGGGGCCCCGCCCGCGAGGGGTGAGGGCGCGAATTTTATCACCCGGCCGGGGTAAACTACCGGTCCGCACACCCGCCCGGGGGACCACGCCCCGCCCTCGACGCGAAGGGCGGGCGCCCCCACCGCCGCCCATGGTCCCGCACCTCACCACCTCCCTCACCGGCCCGCTGCAGGATCTCGAGCGGCACGTCCTCGACCGCCGCCCGGAGATCGAGCGCTGGTTCCGCTCCCGCTTCGCGTCGCACGAGGTGCCCTTCTACTCGTCCGTGGACCTGCGAAACAGCGGCTTCAAGCTCGCGCCCGTGGACACGAACCTCTTCCCGGGCGGGTTCAACAACCTCAACCCCGACTTCATGCCGCTGTGCATCCACGCGGCGATGTCGGCCATCGCCAAGCAGTGCCCGGACGCGCAGAAGTTCCTGCTGGTCCCCGAGAACCACACCCGCAACCTCCACTACCTGCAGAGCGTCGCGACCCTCAAGCGCATCCTCGAGGGCGCCGGGCTCGAGGTCCGCATCGGCAGCCTCATCCCGGAGCTCGCCGGCCCCACGGAGATCGAGACGGCCGGCGGCGAGAAGCTGCTGCTCGAGCCCCTCGCGCGCCGCGGCAACCGCGTGGGGCTCGCCGGCTTCGACCCCTGCGCCGTGCTCCTGAACAACGACCTCTCGGGCGGCGTGCCCGCGATCCTCGCGGGGCTGGAGCAGCGGGTCGTCCCGCCGCTCATCGCCGGCTGGTCCACGCGCCGCAAGAGCCAGCACTTCGTGGCCTACGACGGCGTGGCCGAGGATTTCGCGGAGCTGGTGGGCATCGACCCCTGGCTCGTGAACCCCGTCTTCGCCCAGTGCGGGCAGGTCGACTTCGCCGCGAAGTCCGGCGAGGAGTGCCTCGCCGCGCGCGTCGAGGAGGTGCTCGCGCAGGTGCGCGAGAAGTACGCGGAGTACGGCATCACGGAGGAGCCCTTCGCCATCGTGAAGGCCGACGCCGGCACCTACGGCATGGGCATCATGACGGTCAAGGGCGCCGACGACGTGAGGAACCTCAACCGGAAGACGCGCAACAAGATGGCGGTCATCAAGGAGGGCCAGCCCGTCACCGAGGTCATCATCCAGGAGGGCGTCTACACCTTCGAGGACGTCGATGGCGCCGTGGCGGAACCCGTGATCTACATGATCGACCAGTTCGTGGTGGGCGGCTTCTACCGCGTGCACGACGCGCGCGGCAAGGACGAGAACCTCAACGCGCCCGGCATGGCGTTCCACCCGCTCGCCTTCGAGACCGACTGCCACTCGCCCGACTGCGCCGGCGCGCCCGGCGACCCGCCCAACCGCTTCTACACCTACGGCGTGGTCGCGCGCATGGCCGCGCTCGCCGCCGCGGTCGAGGTCGAGGAGATGGCGATGCGCATCGAGGAGCCCGAGCCCGCATGAAGATCGCCTTCGTCCTCGACCCCCTCGCCGAGCTCAAGCCCCGCAAGGACTCCTCCATCGCCATGATGCGCGAGGCCTCGCGGCGCGGCCACGAGGTCTACGCGCTCGGCATGGCCGACCTCTTCGTGCAGGAGGGCAGCGTCGCCGCCCGCGCCGTGCCGCTGGCCGTCGGCGAGGACGACGCCGCGTGGTGCCGCGAGGGCGCGCCCGAGGAGGTGCCGCTCTCCTTCTTCGACCTGGTGGCGATGCGCAAGGACCCGCCCTTCGACCAGGAGTACTACTACGCCACGCTGCTGCTGGAGCGCGCCGAGGCCGAGGGGGCGCGCGTCGTGAACGCCCCACGGGCGCTGCGCGACTGGAACGAGAAGCTCTCGATCCTGCGCTTCCCGCAGCTCACGCCGCCGACGACGGTCTCGCGCGACCCCGCGCGCATCCACGCCTTCGTCGAGCGCCACGGCGACGCGATCCTCAAGAAGCTCGACGGCATGGGCGGCACGATGATCTTCCGGGTGCGCGCCGACGACCCCAACCGCAACGTGATCGTCGAGACGATGGTGGGCGAGGCCGAGCGCACGATCATGGCGCAGAAGTTCGTCCCGGCCATCGCGAAGGGCGACAAACGCGTGCTCGTGATCGACGGCCGGCCCTTCCCGTTCTGTCTCGCGCGCATCCCCAAGGCGGGCGAGACACGCGGCAACCTCGCGGCGGGTGGCACGGGCGTCGCGCAGCCGATCTCCGCGCGCGACCGCGAGATCGCCGAGACGGTGGGGGCGGAGCTCGTGAAGGCGGGCATCGTCTTCTCGGGGCTGGACGTGATCGGCGACTTCCTCACCGAGGTCAACGTGACGAGCCCCACCTGCATCGTCGAGATCGCGCAGCAGGCGGGCGAGAACGCCGCCAAGCCCCTGATGGACGCCTTCGAGCGCGCCGCGGCCGCCTAGCGGCCCGTCGCGTCCCGCAGGAGGCGCTCGAGTTCCTCCGGCGACTTCCAGTGGTCCCCGCACACGAAGCGCGGGATCACCCACCGCCCGGTGGCCTCGGTGACGGGCCCGCCGCCGGTCGTGAACGCGGCGATCGTGTGCTCGCGCCCGGCCGGCTGCCCGGGAAAATACTCCTCCGCGAGAAACGCGTTCCAGTGCCCATACGGGTAGGCGAAGAGGCGGCTGCCCGGATTGGGCGCGCGCGCCTCGATGTAGGCCTGCGCGGCGCGGATCTGGCCGTCGGCGTCGGCCGCGCACAGCACCTGGCGGAAGTCGCCTTTCGCCTGGGCGCTGTGGGCCACCTCCGGCAGCGTGGGGTGCAGGTGGTCCCAGCTGTGGTTGCCGACGTGGAAGAGGCCGCTGCGCACGGCGAGCGGCCACCACCCCTCCCCCCAGTCGCCCCGGCCGGCGATGCAGGTGCGGTCGAGGACGGCGCGCGCGGCCGGCGAGGCTATGACGAACGAGGTGGCGACGGCGCCGCGGTGCCCGGCGAGCGCGCGCCACAGGGCGGTTCCTCCCCAGGCTTCGGCCAGGATCCTGCGGAAGCCCTTGATCAGTCCCAGCGTCGAGTGCCGCACGTCGAGGAAGTCGGTGTCGGGGCCGTCGTCGAAGGTGATCGCCACGCAGCGGCCGCGCACCGCCCGGCGGTCGCCGGTGACGAGCGCGTCGGCCACGGCGCGCGCGGACACAACGCGCAGCCCGAGACGCCGGATGGTGCGCAGGTCCTCCTCCAGCGCGACGTGGTCGCTGGTCCCGTAGGCCAGCCCCGGTGCGTGCAGCGAGTGATAGGCGAGCACCGGGACGGCGAGGCGGTCTCCCATGGCGGTCGCGGGGCTCAGAAGGGCCCCAGCGCCTCCACGAGATCGACAAGGCGGCGCTTCTCCTCCTCGGGCAGGGCCTTGCGCCACACGACCATGAGGTGGGGACGGTCGGTGTCGACGAAGCCCGCGCGCAGGTCCGCGGCGCGCGCGCGCGGCTCGCCCACGTGGCCGAACGCGGCCGGGCTTTCCCCCAGCATCGCGATGCTTTCGCGGGCGATGATCGTCGCGAGCCCGCCCTCGGCCCGCACCTGCTCGAAGAGCCCCTTGGGCATCGCGCGGTAGGCCGCCGCGTCCACGCACATGCCCCCGGCGAGGTGCACGCCCTCGTAGGGCGTGTGGTGCATGTAGGCGACCACGCGCGGCGCGGCGGCTTCCGCCCCCGGCCCGGGAGAGTGCACCAGCACGAAGTGCCTGGGGTAGTCCGGCGCATCGTGGCCGTTGAAGCTGCGCCGGAAGAGCTCGCCCGCCAGCACCCTCGCGTCGTTCACTTCCCAGACCCGCAGGCACTCGCGCCACGGCAGGGAGGCCGGCGGCGGCGCCTGCCGGGGTGGCGACCCGCCGCGACCCAGGACGCGCGCGAGCCACCCCTTCCGGCGGCGCCGGATGCCGCAGCGGCCGAGGAGCGCCTCGAGTTCCCCCGGCGACTTCCAGTGCCAGCCGCAGACGAAGCGCGGCAGGCGCCACCGCGAGGCGCCGGGCGTGACCGGCGCGCCGTCGGTGGTGAAGGCCGCGTACACGCCGTGCCCCGCCGCGGCGTCGGGAAGGTACTCGTCCGCGAGGTAGTCGCTCGCCGGGCCGTAGGGATAGGCGAAGAGTACGTCGCCGCCGCGCCCCCGGCGCTCGCGCAGGTAGCGCGTCGCCTGCGCGATCTCGGCGTCGGCGTCCTCGCGCGTGGCGAGGTCGAAGGCGCCCTTCGGGGCGCGCGCCGCCGTGGTGGCGAGCGTGGCCTGGTTGTGGTCCCACGAGTGGCTCTCGATCGCGAGCAGGCCCGTCGCCTCGGCATCCCGCCACCACCCGTCCGTCCACCAGCCGCAGCCCACCATGTGGTGGCGGTCGAGCTCGACCCTCGCCTCGGGCGAGACGATGGCGAAGGCGGTCGCGTGCAGTCCGGGCTGCGCGTGCGCGCCGTGGCGCGCCCGGAAGTCGCGCAGGATGCCCAGCATGCCGCGCTGCGGTCCCCACGCCGGGTGGGGCACGTCGAGGGCGTCGAAGTCCGCCCCGTCGTCGAGCGACAGCGCGACGCAGCCGGCGAGCGCGTCGAGGCGACCCTCGACGGCGGCCCGGGCCACGGCCGCCAGGGGCACGATGCGCGCGCCCAGTTCCTGGAGCAGTTCGAGGTCGGCGGCGAACGCGGCGTGGTCGTTCTCGCCGTAGCCGGGCCCCGCGACGTTCATCGCGTGGTAGGCGAGGACGGGTACGGCAACGCGGGGCACGGCGCGGCCGCGCCTAGAAGACGGTGACGCGGTCGAAGTCGGTGCCGCGCTCGAGGACCTCGTAGACGGTCGATTCCTTCGCCCCGCCCGCCCAGACCTCGATGCCGCGCCCGCGCGAGCCGATGCCCGTGGGCAGGACCAGGGACTCCGGCACGCCCAGCCTCTCGAGCGCCGGCAGGCGGAAGGCCTGCACCCACTGCGGGCTCTGGCGCGCGCGCGAGTCGGCGGCGCGCACGGCGATGGGCTCGGGCTTGCCGGGGAAGAGGCCCACGGTGATCACGATGCGCCCGTCGGTCTCCTGCACCAGCGCCTGGACGTGCCCGAGGAAGAACGGCGCGGCATCGCCCAGGCGCATGGCGAGGATGCGGCCGATCGCGACCCCCTTGGAGGCGGTCGCCGGCCGCAGCAGCCGCCACGCGCCCAGCATCTCGTCGACCACGCCCCAGTGCTCCAGCTCGAAGTTGTAGTCCGCCACGCGCAGCTGCTGGGTGCGCTCCGTGACCTTGCCGAACACCGCGAGGTCGTCCTTCTCCTGGCGGGTGAGCTCGCGCTCCTTGTCGGGCTGCTCGAAGGCCCTGCCGCCGGTCACGAAGAAGTGGATCTCGGGAAGGCCGAAGGCGAGCGTGGCCGTCTTCTCGTCGGGAATCTTGGCCGGCGGGCGCGGCGGCGCGCCCTCGCACCACAGCTTGTGCAGCCGCGACAGCTGCGCCAGCGTGTCGATGGCGCTCGCCTCCGCCGGCAGCCCCAGGCTCACCGGCTCCTCGCCCGCCTGCAGCCCCTTCAGGCGCCGGCGGATGCTCCGCGAGATCCCCTCCACGTCGAGGACGCGGTGCGTGGGGCGGCGGTCGTCCGCGTGCAGGGGCCGCGCGCCGATGGGCTTGGCGAAGTCGACCGCCAGCGGGAAGGCCGCGCCGGACTCCGCCTCCACGGGCGGGTCGGCGAAGACGCGCACCTTGCGCGCCCAGATGCGCAGCAGCGCCTCGAGCAGGTCCATCTGCGGCGCCGTCATCTCCGAGAGGTAGGCCGCCTGCGTGAGGACCACGTGCACGTAGGCCTCGTGGACGCTGGAGACGCCGTCCTCGCTCTCCAGGCTGTCCTTCACGCGCTCGTCGGCGAAGCCGTCGCGCTCGGCGGCGGCGAACTGCTCGTGCAGGCGCAGCCAGAGGGCCGGGTCGAAGCGCCGGTAGACCATGGCGTGGAAGAGCATCTGCGCGCCGAGGTAGCGCACGATGCGCTGCATCATCAGGGCGCGGTGCCGGGAGAGCTCGCCGCGCTCGACTTCCGCGAGCGTGAGGCACTGGCGGTAGCCCGTCTCCATCTCCTCGAGGAGGGCGCGGCCGATGGACCACGCGGCGTGGTCGATGCTCGAGAGCGGGAGCGTCTTGCCGAAGTAGCGCGAGCGCTGCTCGCCCTGCAGGAAGGCGATCTTGTCGCGCATGAGCTCCAGGCACTTCAGGCGCTCGAGGCCCCCGGGCTCGCCGCGGTTGATCGCGCGCAGCGCGTCCAGCACGAACTGCTGGGCCTGCGGGATGTTGGTGAGGGGCAGGCCCGCGAGCCACTCCTTGCAGCCCTTGGCGTCGCTGAAGGCGATGCCGGCGCCGGGCTTGTTCGGGGGGGTCGCGGCCATGGGACGCTCAGTCGGCGAAGGCGGCGAGCGCCGCGGGAAGGGAGGTCGCCATGCGCGCGGCGGCCGCGAGGCGTTCCGGCGGGACGGTGCCCTCGTGGCGCGCCGCGGCCCACACCGGCGCCGGGAAGTGCCGGTCGTCGCGCCAGCGCGGGATCACGTGCCAGTGCACGTGCGGCGTCAGGTTGCCAAGGCTCGCCAGGTTCATCTTGTCGGGCTCCAGCGACTTCCTCACATGGGCCTCCACCGCGAACACGATCGCCATCAGGCGCTCGCGGTCGGCCCGGGGCAGGTCCGTCATCTCGCGCACGTGGCGCGCCAGCACCACCCGGAGGAACCCCGGCAGGCCGGGCTCGTCGACGGCGACGACCCGGCACAGGCCATTCTGCCAGAGGAGCGCGCCGCCCGCGCCATGGCACAGTTCACACCCCGGGACGGCCCCGCTCACAGCAGGACCCGCTCGATGCCGCCGCGGTTGGCCCTCGCCACGAACTCGGGCATCCAGTTCTCGCCCAGCAGGTGGCGGGCCATCTCCACCACGATGTAGTCGGCGCGCGTACCGCTGTCATCGTCATAGCGCGACAGGCCCTGCAGACAGGATGGACAGGAGGTGAGCACCGCGATCTCGCCTGCATGACCGCCGGCGCGGATGCGCGCCGCGCCTGCCTCCATCTCCTCCTGCTTGCGGAAGCGCACCTGCGTGGAAATGTCGGGACGCGCGACGGCGAGCGTCCCGGACTCGCCGCAGCAGCGATCGTTGCGCTCGACCGGCTGGCCCATCAGCGTGCTCACCACTTTGATCGGGGCATGCGTCTTCATCGGCGTATGGCAGGGGTCGTGATACATGTAGCGTACACCGCTCACGCCGTCGAGCTTGACACCCTTCTCCATCAGGTACTCGTGGATGTCGAGCAGGCGGCAGCCGGGGAAGATCTTGTCGAATTCGTACTTCTGCAGCTGGTCCATGCAGGTGCCGCAGGAGACGATCACCGTGCGAATGTCGAGGTAGTTGAGCGTATTGGCGAGGCGATGGAACAGGACGCGATTGTCGGTGATGATCCGGCGCCCCTGGTCGGCCTCCCCGGCTGCGGTTTGCGGGTAGCCGCAGCACAGGTAGCCCGGCGGCAGCACGGTCTGCGCGCCCAACTCGAAGAGCATCGCCTGGGTGGCCAGGCCGACCTGCGAGAACAGCCGTTCCGAGCCGCAGCCGGGGAAGTAGAAGACGGCGTCTGAATCCTCGGTGACTCTCTGCGGATCGCGGATCACCGGCACGACGCTGGCGTCCTCGATATCGAGCAGTGCGCGGCTGGTGCGCTTGGGCAGTTTGCCCGGCATGGGCCGGTTGATGAAGTGGATGACCTGCGTGCGCAGCGAGGGCAGGCCCAGCGTGGCTTCGGGCTGCCGCGTGCTGCGTCCGGCGAGCCCCGACCACTTCGCCAGCCGGTAGCCGAGGCGCTGCGCCTTGTAGCCCCACTCGATCATGCCCTTGCGCAGCAGTTTGAGAGTAGCCGGATCCTTGAGGGTGAGGAAGGCCATCGCCGCCGTCTTGGCAGGGACGAATTTCTTCCGGCCCTGCTCGCGCAGGAAGTTGCGCATGGCCACCGACACGTCGCCGTAGTCGATGTCCACCGGGCACGGCTTCACGCAGCGGTGGCAGATGGTGCAGTGGTCGGCGATGTCGTTGAACTCGTCGAAATGGGCCAGGGAGACGCCGCG
>JAHCAK010000003.1 GCA_019634955.1 Burkholderiales bacterium | reverse complement strand
CGGTGATGGCCGCGATCGTGGGCGCCGCGGGGCTGCCCGCGACGCTCGCCGCCGCGCGCGCCGGCAAGCAGGTGCTCCTCGCCAACAAGGAGGCGCTGGTCGTCTCCGGGTCGCTCTTCCTCGCGGCCGTCGCCGAGGGCGGCGGCGCGCTCCTGCCCATCGACAGCGAGCACTCGGCCGTCTTCCAGTCGCTGCCGCGCGGCTTCACCTGCGGGCGCGCCGGCGAGGCCGGGCGCGCGGGCGTGCGCCGCATCCTCCTCACCGCCTCCGGCGGGCCCTTCCGCGACACGCCGCTCGCGCGGCTCGCTGCCGTCACGCCCGACGAGGCCTGCGCCCACCCCAACTGGGTGATGGGGCGGAAGATCTCCGTCGACTCCGCGACGATGATGAACAAGGGCCTGGAGGTGATCGAGGCGTTCTGGCTCTTCGGCGCGCCGCTGGAGGCGATCGAGGTGGTCGTGCACCCGCAGAGCGTCATCCACTCGATGGTGGAGTACCACGACGGCTCCGTGATCGCGCAGCTGGGCGCGCCCGACATGCGCACGCCCATCGCCTGCGCGCTCGCCTGGCCGGAGCGCATCGCCGCCGGCGTGGCGCCGGTGGACTTCACCGCGCTGGGCGCACTCGAGTTCCGGCCGGTGGACGAAGCGCGCTTCCCCTGCGTGCGGCTCGCCTTCGCCGCGATCCGGCGCGGCGGCACGGCGCCCGCCATCCTCAACGCCGCCAACGAGGTCGCCGTCGCGAGCTTTCTCGCCGGCCGGCTCGCCTTCACGGCGATCGCGCCGGTGATCGAGAACGTTCTCGCCGCCTGCGCGGTCCAACCGCTCGACTCGCTCGCCACCGCCTGGCGCGCGGACCGCGAGGCGCGCGAAGCCGCCGCCGGCGAGGTCGCCCGCCTCGGGCGCTGAAAACAGGCGAGAATCCCCCCATGTCCGGCGCCCTCGTCACCATCGCCTCCTTCCTCGTCACCGTGGGCCTGCTCGTGGTCGTGCACGAATGGGGCCACTACATCGTCGCGCGCCTGGCGGGCGTGAGGATCCTGCGCTTCTCGGTGGGCTTCGGCCGCCCGCTGTGGATCCGCCGCAGCGGCCCCGACCGCACCGAGTGGGTGATCGCCGCCGTGCCGCTGGGCGGGTTCGTGAAGATGCTCGACTCGCGCGAATCCGACGTGCCGCCGGGCGAGATGCACCGCGCCTTCGACCGCCAGCCGGTGGGCAAGCGCATCGCCATCGTGCTGGCCGGCCCGGCCGCCAACTTCCTCGCCGCCTTCCTGCTCTACTGGGGCCTCTACGTGACGGGCCTGCCGGGCGTGAAGCCCGTGGTGGGCGACCCCCCGCAGGCCACCGCGGCCGCGGCCGCGGGCCTCGCCAACGGCGACACCATCCGCGCCATCGGCGGCGAGCCCACGGCGACCTGGACGGACGTGCGCTGGCTGCTCCTGAAGGAGGCGGTTCGCGGCGGCGAGGTGGCGGTGGAGCTCGAGGGCGCCGGCGGCGGGCGCGCGACGCGCTCGCTCGACCTCTCCACGCTCACCAAGGAGGACCTCGACCGCGACTTCCTCGCCAAGCTCGGCCTCAAGGCCTTCACGCCGGCCGCCCCGGCGGTGCTGGGTCGCGTCATTCCCGGCGGCGCGGGCGACCGCGCCGGGCTGCGCGAGGGCGACCGGATTCTCGCGATCGGCGGCGAGCCGGTGGCCACCTGGGGCCAGTTCACGGCGCGCGTGCGCGCCTCGGCCGGGCGGGTTCTCGCGCTGGAAGTGGAGCGGGGTGGCGCGCGCGTCGCCGTGCAGGCCGTGCCGGAGCCGAGCGGCGAGGGCGAGGCGCGCATCGGGCTGCTGCGCGTGGAGCCCGGCGCCGAGGTCCGCCGCGAGTGGGAGCGCATGACCACCACCGTGCGCCACGGCCCGCTCGAGGCGGTGCCGAAGGCGGCGCACCGCGTCTGGGACCTCTCGGTCTTCAGCCTGAAGATGCTGGGCAAGATGCTGCTGGGCGAGGTGTCCTGGAAGAACCTCTCCGGCCCGATCACCATCGCCGACTACGCAGGGCAGTCGGCGCAGATGGGCTGGGTCTCCTTCGCCGGCTTCCTCGCGCTGGTGAGCGTGAGCCTGGGCGTGCTGAACCTCCTGCCCATCCCGCTGCTGGACGGGGGGCACCTGGTGTACTATTCGGCCGAGATCGTGAAGGGCTCTCCCCTCTCGGAGCGCGCCATGGAGATCGGCCAGCGAGTCGGGCTCGCGATCCTCGCCGGGCTCACCTTCTTCGCCTTCTACAACGACATCAACCGGCTCCTCACGGGCTGACGCCTTGAAAAATCCCCGCTTCCGCCCGTTGCGCATCGCCGTCGCCTGCGCGCTCCTCGCCTCCCTCCCCGCCCTCGCCATCCAGCCCTTCGTCGTGAAGGACATCCGCGTGGAGGGCGTGCAGCGCACCGAGGCCGGCACCGTGTTCTCCTACCTGCCCGTGAAGGTGGGCGAGCGCATCGACGACGACAAGGCCGCGCAGGCGGTGAAGGCGCTCTACGCCACGGGGTTCTACTCCGACGTGCGCCTGGAGGCCGACGGCGACGTGCTCGTGGTCTCCGTCCAGGAGCGCCCGGCCATCGCCGCCATCGAGGTCGAGGGGGCCAAGGAGTTCACCAAGGACAACCTGAAGGACGGCCTCAAGCAGGCCGGCATCGCGGAGTCCAAGATCTACGACAAGTCGCTGCTCGACCGCGCCGAGAAGGAGCTCAAGCGCCAGTACACCTCGCGCGGCTTCTACTCCTCGAAGGTGCGCACCACGGTCACCCCCCTCGAGAGGAACCGCGTGTCGCTGCGCTTCGACATCGAGGAGGGCGAGATCACCCGCATCGCCGACATCAACATCATCGGCGCGAAGGACTTCACCGAGCGCCAGCTCCTGCGCGAGATGCAGCTCACGACGCCGGGCTGGCTCACCTGGATCACCAAGGACGACCAGTACTCCAAGCAGAAGCTCACGGCGGACCTCGAGACGCTGCGCTCCTTCTACCTGAACCGCGGCTACCTCGAGTTCAACATCGAGTCGACCCAGGTCTCCATCACGCCGGACCGCGAGCGGATCTTCATCACCATCGCCATCACCGAGGGGCCCGTCTACCGCCTGGGCGAGCTCAAGTTCGGCGGCGACCTCATCGTGGCCGAGCGCGAGCTGCGCGAGCTCCTGGCGATGCGCACGGGCGACACCTTCTCGCGCGAGCGGATCATCGAGAGCGTGAAGCGCATCACCGACCGGCTGGGCAACGACGGCTACTCCTTCGCCAACGTGAACCCGGTGCCCGACGTCGACCGCGACAAGCGCGTGGCGGGCTTCACCTTCTTCGTCGACCCCGGCCGCCGCGTCTACGTGCGCCGCGTGAACGTGGTGGGCAACTCCCGCACCCAGGACGCGGTGATCCGCCGCGAGCTGCGGCAGCTCGAGAACTCCTGGTACTCGCTGGAGAAGATCGCCCGCTCCAAGGAGCGCCTGCAGCGCACGGGCTACTTCTCGGAGGTGAACATCGAGACGCCGTCGGTGGCGGGCACCACCGACCAGGTGGACGTGGTCGTCACGGTGACCGAGAAGAACACCGGCAGCCTCAACTTCGGCGTGGGCTACTCGCAGGCCGACAAGCTCACGGTGTCGGCCTCGGTGGCGCAGGCCAACATCTTCGGGTCGGGCAACCAGCTCGCCTTCCAGGTGAACAACGGCTCGATCAACCGCATCTACTCGCTCACCTACGTGAACCCGTACTGGACGGTGGACGGCATCGCCGCCGGCATCGACCTCTTCCGCCGCGACGTCGACACCGCGGACCTCACGGTGACCGAGTACAAGACCACCTCCACCGGCGTGGGCGTGAACTTCGGCATCCCCATCACGGAGTACGACACCGTCCGCTTCGGCCTCACCGGCGAGCACACGCGGCTGTCGATCGACCCGTCCCTCGCCCCGGCGCGCTACCTCGACTTCATCAACCTCTTCGGCGAGCGCACGGACACCTTCCGCGCGAACCTCGGGTACTCGCGCGACACGCGCGACAGCCTCACCTACCCGACCAAGGGCTGGCTCACGGACCTCTCCCTCGAGGTCGGCATGCCGCCGGGCGACCTGCGCTACTACCGCGCGTCGGTCCAGCAGCAGTTCCTGTGGACGCCGGAGCGCCTGTCGTGGCTCACGCTGCTCGCCAACGCCGAGTTCGGCTACGCCGACGGCACGGGCGGCAAGCCCCTGCCCTTCTTCAAGAACTTCTACGCCGGCGGCGTGGGCTCCGTGCGCGGCTACGAGGCGGCCTCCCTCGGCCCGCTCGACCGCAACGGCGACGTGCTCGGCGGCAACCGGCGGGTGGTCGGCAACCTCGAGTTCCTCTTCCCCATGCCCGGGCTCAAGGACAAGAGCGTGCGCCTGTCGACCTTCGTGGACGCGGGCTACGTCTGGGGCAAGGACGACAAGATCAAGGCGGCCGACATCCGCGCCTCCACCGGCCTCGCGGTGAGCTGGGATTCCCCCGTGGGGCCGCTCAAGTTCTCGTTCAGCTACCCCTTCCGGACGCAGGACGGCGACAAGCTGGAGCGCTTCCAGTTCCAGCTCGGCCGCATCTTCTGATCCCCCCGGAGCGTTGTGGGATGATGGCGGCGTTGAGGCAGGGAGCGATGGCGATGGACTGGCGAAAGGCACTCCTGGCGGCGTTTCTCGCGGCGGCGGCCGCGGGCCCGGCCGCGGCGGCGGAGGTGCGCATCGGGTTCGTGAACACGGAGCGCGTGTTCCGCGAGGCGGCGCCCGCGCGGCGCGCGCAGCAGAAGCTCGAGCGGGAGTTCTCGGCGCGCAACGCCGAGCTCGCCAAGCTCGAGAAGCAGGGCCGCGACCTGCAGGCGGAGCTCGAGAAGGACCTCGGCACGCTCAACGAGGCGGCGCGCCGCGAGAAGGAGCGCACGCTCGCCGACGTGAGCCGCAACTTCCAGCGCCTGCAGCGCGAGGTCCGCGAGGACCTCAACCTGCGCAGGAACGAGGAGCTCGCGCAGGTGCAGGAGCGCGCCACGCGCGCGATCAACCAGATCGCCGAGGCCGAGAAGCTCGACCTGGTCGTGCAGGAGGCCGTGTTCGCGAGCTCCCGCATCGACATCACCGACAAGGTGATCAGGGCGCTCGCGGACAAGTAGCCGCGCGAGCCCGCCGTGCCCGGACAGGCCCTCACCCTGCAGGAGATCGCCCGCCGCCTCGGCGGGGAGATCGCCGGCGACGCCTCGATCGCCGTGCGCGGCGTGGCGACGCTGGACGAGGCGGCGCCCGGCGAGATCACCTTCCTGGCCAACCCGAAGTACCGCTCGCGGCTCGCGGCGACGCGCGCCTCGGCCGTGATCCTGGGGCCCCGGGACCGCGACGCGACCCCGATCGCGCGGATCATCGCGGACAACCCCTACGCCTATTACGCGCGGACGGTGGCGCTGTTCCATCCCCCGCGCGCGGCGGTGCCGGGCGTCCATCCGACGGCGGTGGTCGACCCGTCCGCCGCCGTCGCCGCCTCGGCCGAGATCGGCCCGTTCGCGGTGGTGGCCGCGGGCGCGCGCGTCGGCGAGCGCGCGCGCATCGGCGCCGGTTGCGTCGTGGGCGAGGGCGCCGCGATCGGCGACGATTCCCTCCTGCACCCGCGCGTCACGGTCTACGCCGGCTGCGCGGTGGGCGCGCGCTGCATCCTGCACTCGGGCGCGGTGATCGGCGCCGACGGCTTCGGCATGGCGCCGGACGCCGGGCGCTGGGTGAAGATCCCGCAGGTCGGCCGCGCGGTGCTGGGCGACGACGTCGAGGTGGGGGCCAACACCACCATCGACCGCGGCGCGCTCGGCGACACCGTCGTCGAGGAGGGCGTGAAGATCGACAACCAGGTGCAGGTCGCGCACAACTGCCGCATCGGCGCGCACACCGTGATCGCGGGCTGCACGGGCATCGCCGGCAGCGCCGTGATCGGGCGGCACTGCGTGATCGGCGGCGGCGTGGGGATCGTGGGCCACATCACGATCGCCGACGGCGTCACCGTCACGGGCACGACGTTCGTCACGAAATCGATCACCGAGCCCGGGGTCTACTCCTCGGGCATGCCGATGATGCCGCACGCCGACTGGCTCAGGAACGCCGTGCGGCTGCGCCGGCTGGGCGAGCGCCCGGCCCGCGGCGGCCGCAACCCCGGAGAGGACGATGGAACCGCTTAGCATCGAGCAGATCAAGGAGTACCTGCCGCACCGCTATCCCTTCCTGCTGCTCGACCGCGTGGTCGAGTGGGAGAAGGACCGGCGCATCGTCGCGGTCAAGAACGTCACGGCCAACGAGCCCTTCTTCCAGGGCCACTTCCCGCACTTCGCGGTGATGCCCGGCGTGCTCGTCGTCGAGGCGATGGCGCAGGCGGCCGCCATGCTCGGCCTGCTCTCCGTCGGGCAGAAGAACGACGGCCGCAACGTCTACTACTTCGCCGGCATCGACGGCGCGCGCTTCAAGCGGCCGGTGCGCCCCGGCGACCAGCTCGTGTTCGAGGTGGAGCAGCTGCGCATGTCGCGCGGTTTGGGCAAGTTCCGGGCGGTGGCCCGCGTGGACGGGGCGGTGGCCGCGGAGGCCGAGCTCCTCTGCGTCCTGCGCCCGGTCGAGTCGGGCGCCTGAGGCGATGGCCGCCGTCCACCCCACCGCCATCGTCGACCCGCGCGCGCGGCTGGCCGAGGGCGTGCGCGTGGGCCCCTACACCGTGATCGACGGCGACGTCGAGGTGGGCGAGGGCACCACGATCGGCGCGCACTGCGTGCTCACCGGGCACACCACGATCGGGCGCGACAACCGCATCTTCCACTTCTGCTCCATCGGCGAGGCCAACCAGGACAAGAAGTACCGCGGCGAGCCCACGCGCCTTGCGATCGGCGACCGCAATACCATCCGCGAGTACTGCTCGCTCAACCGCGGCACGGCGCAGGACCGCGGCGAGACGACGGTGGGCAGCGACAACTGGCTGATGGCCTACTGCCACGTCGCGCACGACTGCGTGGTGGGCGACCACACCGTCTTCGCCAACAACGCCACGCTCGCCGGCCACGTCTGGATCGGCGACCACGCGGTGCTGGGCGGCTTCACCGGCGTGCACCAGTTCGTGAGGGTGGGCGCGCACGTGATGGCGGGCGTCTCATCCGTGGTGCTGCAGGACATCCCGCCCTACGTGACCGTGGCCGGCCACCCGTGCGCGCCGCACGGCATCAACGCCGAGGGTCTCAAGCGCCGCGGCTTCGCGCCCGAGGCGCTCGCGGCCCTCAAGCGCGCCTACCGCACGCTCTACAAGTCGGGGCTCACGCTCGCGGAGGCCCGGGCGGAGCTCGAACGCCAGGCGCAGTCCGCCCCGGAGGTGCGCGCGATCGTCGACTTCCTGGCCACCTCGACCCGCGGGATCGTGCGCTGATGCGCCCGGGGCGGCCGTGACGCGTCGCGTGGCGATCGTGGCCGGGGAGGCCTCCGGCGACCTGCTGGGCGCCGCCCTCGTGCGCGCGGTGCGCGCGCGCTTCCCCGGGACCGAGTTCTACGGCATCGCGGGGCCGAAGATGATCGCCGCGGGGGCGAGGACGCTCGTGCCGATGGAGAAGCTCGCCGTGCGCGGCTACGTGGAGGCGCTGCGCAGCCTGCCGGAGCTGCTGCGCATCCGCGCGGACCTCGCGGCGCGCCTCGCCGCCGACCGGCCCGACCTCTTCATCGGGGTGGACGCGCCCGACTTCAACCTCGGGCTCGAGGCGCGCCTCAAGCGCGCCGGCATCCCCACGGTCCACTACGTGAGCCCCTCGATCTGGGCGTGGCGCGCGGGCCGGCTCCCGGCCATCGGCCGCGCCGCCGACCGGGTGCTGGCGCTCTTCCCCTTCGAGCCGCCGATCTACGCGAAGGCCGGCATCGACGCCGCCTACGTCGGCCACCCGCTCGCCGACGAGATGCCGCTCGAGCCCGACCGCGCGGAAGCGCGCGCGCAGCTGCGCCTCGCCGACCGGGCCACGGCGGTGGCGCTGCTTCCCGGCAGCCGGCGCGGCGAGCTGGAGGCGCACGCCGACCTCTTCATCGACACGGCGCTGCGCCTGGCGGCGAAGCGGCCGGGCACGCGCTTCTTCGTGCCCCTGGCCACGCGGCAGACGCGCGACTACTTCGAGTCGCGCCTCTACGCGCGCGAGGCGCAGGCGCTCGACCTCACCATCCTCTTCGGCCACGCGCGGCTCGCCTTCCAGGCGGCGGACGCGGCGCTGGTGGCGAGCGGCACGGCCACGCTCGAGGGCGCGCTCGCCCGCTGCCCCATGGTGATCACCTACCGCGTGCCCGCGCTCACCTACCGGCTCATGATGAGGAAGGCGCTCCTGCCGTACGTCGGGCTGCCCAACATCCTCGCCGGCGAGTTCATCGTCCCCGAGCTTCTGCAGGAGAACGCCACGGCCGGGAACCTCGAGCAGGCGCTCGGCAACTGGCTCGACCACAAGGCCGCGCGCGAGAGGCTCCAGGCGCGCTACGCCACGATCCACCAGCAGCTGCGCTGCGGCAACGACGAGCGCGTCGCGCAGGCGCTCGCGCCGTGGCTCGCCCCGGGCGCCTCCCATGCCACCCCGACCACCGGCCGATCCTCCCTCGCGGCAGTGCGGGGTTGACGAGGCCGGGCGCGGCCCGCTCGCCGGCGCGGTCTACGCCGCGGCGGTGATCCTCGATCCATCCCGCCCCGTCCCGGGCCTTCGCGATTCCAAGCTGCTCGACGCGGCGCGGCGCGAGGCGCTGGCCTGCGCGATCCGCAGCCGCTCGCTCGCGTGGGCGGTGGCCACCGCCACCGTGGCCGAGATCGACGCGATGAACATCCTGCAGGCGAGCCTCGCCGCGATGGCGCGCGCGATCGACTCGCTCGGCGTGGACCCCGGCGAGGTCGTCGTGGACGGCCTGCACGTGCCGCGCACGGCCTGGCCCTCTCGCGCGATCGTGAAGGGGGACCGCCTCGTCGCCGCGATCTCGGCCGCCTCCATCCTCGCCAAGACCGCGCGCGACGCGGAGATGGTGGCCCTGGACGCGCGCTACCCCGGCTACGGCTTCGCCCGCCACAAGGGCTACCCCACGGCCGAGCACCTGGCGGCGCTTCGCGCGCTGGGGCCGTGCGAGATCCACCGCCGCTCGTTCGGGCCGGTGCGCGAGGCGATCGCGCAACGCGAGCTCGCCTTCCCGCGATGAAGACCGTCGCCTCGCGGGACAACCCCGCCTACAAGGCGCTCGCGAAGCTCGCTTCTTCCGCGGCGGAGCGGCGCAGGCGCGGCCTCACGGTGATCGAGGGCGCGCACCTCGTGCGGGCCTGCCTCGACGCGGGGCACCCCGTGGCGCAGCTCTTCCTCACGCCCGCCGCCGCCGAGGCGGAGGCGGCGCTCGCGGGGCGCGCGCGCGCGGCCTCCGCGGTGATCGTGGAACTCGCCGACGCGCTCTTCGCCGCCGTGAGCGGCGTGGAGTCGCCCACCGGGGTGATCGCCGTCGTCGCCACGCCCGCGGGCCGGCCCGTGCCGCCGGGCGCGCGCTTCTGCCTCGCGCTCGAGGATCTCCAGGACCCCGGCAACGTCGGCACGCTGCTGCGCAGCGCCGCGGCGGCCGGCGTCGAGCACGTGCTGCTCTCGCCGACCTGCGCCTTCGCGTGGTCGCCCAAGGTGCTGCGCGCGGGGCAGGGCGCGCACTTCGCGGTGAACATCGTCGAGGGCGCCGACCTCGCGGCCTTCGTGGCCGGATTCGCGGGGACGAGCGTCGCGCTCTGCGGCGAGGCGAAGGCCTCCCTCCACGACACCGACCTGCGCGGGCCGCTCGCCCTCCTCGTGGGCAACGAGGGCGCGGGGCTCTCGCCCGCGCTCGAGCGCGCGGCGACGGTCCGCGCGCGCATCCCCATGCCCGGGCGCGCCGAATCGCTCAACGCCGGCGTCGCCGGGTCGATCGCCCTCTTCGAGGCCGTGCGGCAGCGGGGGAGTGATGCGGGTGCCCCGGGGAAACGCCGATGAACGCCGATTCCCCGCCGATTGCCGCCGATGATTCGGGGGAGTTCTCGCTTCCGGGACCATTCGCCGCATCGAGATTCCGCTTTCCGCTTCACGATCCGCCCCGCATTCATCGGCGGCAATCGGCGGGGAATCGGCGTTCATCGGCGTTTCCACGGATTCTGGGTTACCGTAGCCCCGCCGGTCCCTGACACCGGATGAGTCGGAGCCCACCTCATGCAAAAAACTCCCGCGGCCACGCCGCCCCCGCAGCGCCAGTACCGGTACTACGAGTTCGTGATGGCGGCCTTCGTGACCGTCCTCGTCTGCTCGAACCTCATCGGCCCCGCCAAGATCTCGCAGGTGGACCTCCCGCTGCTCGGGATCGTCACCTTCGGCGCCGGCGTGCTCTTCTTCCCCATCTCCTACGTCTTCGGCGACATCCTCACCGAGGTCTACGGCTACGCGCGCTCGCGCCGCGTGATCTGGGCCGGCTTCGCGGGCCTCGCCTTCGCCTCCTTCATGGCGTGGGTGGTGGTGTCGCTGCCGCCGGCGCCCTTCTGGCAGAACCAGGCCGCCTACGAGGTCGCCTTCGGCCAGGCGTGGCGGGTCGCGCTGGCGTCGATGGTGGCCTACTTCTGCGGCGAGTTCGTGAACTCCTTCACGCTCGCCAAGATGAAGATCCTCACGCAGGGCCGGTGGCTGTGGTCGCGCACCATCGGCTCGACGATCGTGGGCGAGGGCGTGGACTCCGCGCTCTTCTACCCGCTCGCCTTCTACGGCACGGGGATCATCCCGGACGACAAGCTGCCGCTGGTCATGCTCGCGCAGTTCGTGATGAAGGTGGGCGTGGAGGTCCTCTTCACGCCCGTCACCTACGCCATCGTCGGCTTCCTCAAGCGCGCCGAGCGCGAGGACTTCTACGACCGCGACACCGACTTCACGCCGTTCTCGGTGAGGGTCTGATCCCGGCCGCGCGCTGGGGCAGAATGGCGCCTATCCCGCCCCACCGCCGGAGCCCGCCGTGACCGCCGCCCGCCTCGTCGCCCTCGGACTGCTCGCCATCGCCCTGTCGCCCCCGGGCGACGCCGTCGCCGCGGAAGGCGCCCGCCCCAAGGTGGGCCTGGTCCTGGGCGGCGGCGGCGCGCGCGGCGGCGCGCACCTGGGCGTCCTCGAGGTGCTGGAGGAGATGCGCGTGCCCTTCGACTGCGTGGCGGGCACGAGCATGGGGGCGATCGCCGCCGGCGCGTACGCGGCCGGGGTGGCGCCGGCGGAGATCCGCTCGGCGATCGCGCGCACCGACTGGACGGCACTCTTCGACGACAGCGCCGGGCGCGACGCCGTGAGCCTGCGCCGCAAGGAGATCGACGACCGCTATTACTCGGGCCTCGAGTTCGGCGTCACGCGGGACGGGCTGCGCTACCGCGAGGGCGCCGTCGCGGGCGAGAAGATCAAGCTCTTCTTCAACGCGCTGGTGCGCGGCGACCTGGGCGAGCGGCGCATCGAGCGGCTGGCGCTTCCGCTCACCCTCATCGCCACCGACATCGGCACCGGCGAGCGCGTGGCGATGCGCGACGGCAGCCTCACCTCCGCCATGCGCGCCAGCATGTCCGTGCCGGGGGCGATCGCCCCGGTCGTGCGCGACGGCCGAAAGCTCGTCGACGGCGGTCTCGTCGACAACCTCCCGGTGCAGGAGGTGCGCGACCGCTGCGGCGCCGAGGTGGTGATCGCCGTGAACGTGGGCTCGCCGCTCCTCAAGCCCGAGGAGGTGACGGGCGTGCTGAGCGTGGTGGGCCAGGTGGTGAACCTGCTCACCGAGCAGAACGTCGCCAAGTCGCTCGCGCTCCTGGGGCCGCGAGACGTGTACATGCGCCCGGAGCTGGGCGACATCACCGCGGCGGACTTCAACCGCCAGCTCGACGCGGCCGAGACCGGCCGCCGCGCGGCGCTCGCCGTGGCGGACCGGCTGCAGGCGCTCGCCGTCTCCCCGGAGGCGTACAAGGCCTGGCGCGCGGGCGTGCGCATGGACCCCGCGCCGACACCGCCCGTGGTGGACGAGGTCCGCATCGCCCGCACGCGCTTCGTGAACGCCGAGGAGCTGCGCGCCTCGATCCGCCAGCAGGAAGGCGCGCCGCTCGACTCGCGCGCGCTGGAGAAGGACCTGGTCCTCGTCCACAGCCGCGGCGACCTCACCTCCCTCGACTACTCGGTGCTGCGCGAGCGCGACCGCACCATCCTGCAGCTCACCCCCATCGAGAAGTCCTGGGGGCCCGACTACCTGCGCTTCGGGCTGAACCTCTCCTCGGACTTCCGCGCCGAGTCGCCCTACAACCTGCGCGCCCTCTACCGGCGGACCTGGCTCAATGCCTACGGCGGGGAGTGGCTCACGAGCCTGCAGCTGGGCAACAATCAGGGTTTCGCCACGGAGTACTACCAGCCGCTCGACCTGCGGCAGCGCTGGTTCGTGCGCCCGTTCATCGGCGCCGCGCAGCGCAAGCTGGGCCTCTTCTTCGACGGCGACCGGCTGGCGGAATACCGCGTGCGCGACAGCCGCGCGGGACTGGAACTGGGCGCGAACCTCGACGCGTACGGCCAGGCGAAGCTGGGATGGCTGGAGCGGCGCGTGCGCGCCACCCGGGACACCGGTGACCCGCTGCTGCCGGACAGCCGCGGCACCGTGGGCGGGCTCACGGGCTCGCTCGCCCTCGACACGCAGGACTTCGCCTTCTTCCCGACGCGCGGCTACCGGGTGAATCTCGATTACTTCGATGCCTTCCGCCAGTCGAGCCTCGACGGGCGCTACGGCCGCGCCGAGGGGCGCGTCGGCGGCGCTTGGTCGCCGGGGGACTTCGTGGTGCTGGGCACCGTCGAGGGCGGGCAGGCCACGCGCGGCACGCCCCCGCTGGGCGACGCCTTCGCGCTTGGCGGGCAGGGGCGCCTTTCGGCCTTCGCGCCGGGACAGATCGTCGGCACCGAGGCCTATGGCCTCCTGTCGGTGCAGGCGCAGTACCGCCTCACCCGGCCGCTGCCCCTGCTCGGGCTCTCGGTGATGGCGGGGCTTTCCTTCGAGACGGGATACATGAAGAACCCGGTCACAGAGCCCAACCTCACGGGCGCCGTGAATTCCTACGGCCTGTACCTCGCCTCCAACACGGTCTTCGGGCCGATGTACCTCGGTTACGGCTGGTCGAAGGAGCGCTCGGGGCGCTTCTACCTGTTCATCGGCACGCCCTGATCGCCGGCGGCGGACTCGAGCCCCGCCCCGCACGACCAGCACAGGTCGAACGCGGGCGGGTTCTCCTCCCCGCACTTCGGGCAGCGCCGCGCGGGCCCCGCGGCCTGCGCGTGGAAGGCGGCGATGGCCTCGCGGGCGCGCGCCTCGTCGCGCGCGTCCTCCACCCACAGTTGCGGCGCGGCCGCATCCATCGGGATCTCGCCCATCGCCCCCGCCGCGTTCGCGTTGAGCACGCGCACTCGCACGCCCCGCGTCGCGAGGTGCGCGGCGAGGATGTGCGCCTCGGGGAGGCTCGCGGCGTCGTAGATGCGCTTCATGGACGAAGTGTACGTGCGGGCAGGGGAGGCGGTGAAATCCCCCGACCCTTCCCTCTCCCGCGCAGCCCGGAAAGAAAACGGGCGCCCGAAGGCGCCCGTCGTCGGCCATCGCCAGGCTCAGAAGCGCACGGAGAGCGTGCCGGAGACGTAGTCCTCGCTCACGCCGCTGCGGCCCGTCACCTTGGTGTAGTTGACGCCGTAGCCGATGGCGTTGGTCATGTTGCCGCGCACGCCCACGGTCACGGTGGTCCAGCTCGAGTCGGAAAGGGAGATCGCCGGGATGTCGTAGGAATTGCCGGAGATGAGCGACAGCGGCGAGGCGGTCACGAAGCGGCCGTCGTCCTCGCGCTCCTGGTCGGCGGTCACCCGGGCGTACGGCGTGATCGAGCCCAGGTTCCACGAGGCGCGCAGGCCCGCGCTCAGCACCTCGGAGCGGCGCTTCTGCGTGGAGATGCGCAGGTTGGCGGAGCCGGCGCCCGTCTCGTCGAAGCCGTTGATCTCGACGTCCTGGGAGGTCCAGCCGACGATCGGGCCGACGGACAGGCCGCCGAAGGCGAAGTCGTAGCCCGCGTTCACCGAGGCGCTCGCATTGCTGCCCGAGGGGGCGGCGTGGGCGATGCGCGTGGCCTGGCCGAGGCGGATCGCGCGGCGCGATTCCGACACGTCGAGGTTCGCGAGCGAGGCCGCGCCGTTGGCGTGGAAGCCGCCCGACTTCACGCCGAAGAAGACGGAGCCCGTGTTCTCGGTGGTGCGGAACCCGCCGCGCTCGGCGCCGAAGGTGCCCTCGGCCTTGGTGCGGCCCAGGGCCGCGCCGACGACCACGGACTCCGACGCGCGCATCGTCAGACCGACCGAGATCGCGCGGTTGTTGGAGTCGAACGAGGGATCCGTGCCCGCCGCCTCGACCTCGAAGTTGCCACCGGCCGTCGACGCGAAGGCGCTGAAGGTGCCCGAGCCCGCCTGCGCGAGCGCCAGCCCGTCGGAGAGCGTCTGCACGTGGGCCGCGCGCGTGCGCAGCGGCACCTCGCCGTACAGCGAGTAGCCGGCCGGGCCGTCGACGAGCGACATCGCGAAGTCGGCGACGATGCGGTGTGCGGCGCTGGTCGGGTGCACGCCGTCGGCGAAGATGTAGGTGCGGTCCGCGTTGGGGGCCACGAGGTTGCCGGAGTAGCAGAACTGCGAGTTGCCGGAGGTCGTCACGCCCGGGAACGGGCCGCAGGCGATGCCCGTGGTGTTCGTGAAGCCGTAGGCGGAGGGGTTCGCCTGGATCTCCGAGAGTAGCGTGAAGGCGTCCACCGGGATCACGCGCAGGCCCGTCGAGGCGAGGCCGGTGAAGAGCGTCGTGTTGTACCCGGCCGAGAGCTGCGTGGCGGCGCCGGCCGCCTGCGCGCCGAGGGCGCTGAACTGCGGGGTCGTGCCGATGTTGGGCAGGGCGAAGACCATCACGTAGCGCGCGCCGGCCGCGTAGAGCCGGCCGACCTGCTGGATCTCGGCGGTGGCGGCCGCGAGCACGTTCGCCTGCAGCTCCGCCTGCGTGATCTGGCCGCCGGCGAAGGCCGTGAAGTTGGCGAAGAAGTCGTTGGCGCCGGCCCAGACCGTGTGCAGCGCGTTCGGGTCCGCCGCGCCGCCGGTGCGCGTGAGGTACTCGGTCACCTGGGTGCTCACCGGGCGTTGCGTCACGCCCGGGGAGGCGCCCTGCGGCAGGGCCACGCGGGCGCCGCCCTGCGCGAAGATCCAGCCGTTGGCGTTCGAGGGCGCCGCCGAGACCCCGTAGTGCTGGGCCACGATCTCGGCCCAGATGGGGCCGGGGTTCGTCGTGAAGCGGCCCAGCTGCGCCACCAGCGCCGAGGGAAGGCCCTGGGCCGCCAGCAGCGGCCGGTAGAAGCCGGCGTCGGAAAGGCTGTCGCCGAAGACGACGACGTTCGAGAACTGGACGGCGTGCGCGGCGGGCAGCGCGCCGGCGAAGGCGGCGGCGAGCAGGGCGGGCAGGATGCGGCGGCGGGCGGGTCTCATCTTGGATCTCCTCCGGGAGAGGTGGGTTTGTTGTAGGGAGTCAATATACCCGACGAACGAGCTGGGCTTCGTGGAGCATCGTCGTGGCGATTTCCTCGATGGACTTCGTCGTGGAGTCGAGGAACGGGATGTCGGCCTGGCGCATGAGCTTTTCGGCCGCGGCCACCTCGTAGCGGCAGTTGGCGAGGTCGGCGTACTTCGAGTCCGGGCGGCGCTCCTTGCGGATCTGGTGCAGGCGATCGGGCTGGATGGTGAGGCCCCAGACCTTCTCCTTGAGCGGCATGAGGGAGGGCGGCAGGCGGTTGGCCTCGAGGTCCTCGGGGATGAGCGGGTAGTTGGCGGCCTTGATGCCGAACTGCATCGCCATGTAGAGCGAGGTCGGCGTCTTGCCGCTGCGGGAGACGCCCACGAGGATCAGGTCGGCCTCCTCGAGCCCGCGGTGGGTCACGCCGTCGTCGTGGGAGAGCGTGTAGTTGATCGCCTCGATGCGGTGGTTGTAGTCCTTGGCGTTGCCGGCGCTGTGGCTCTTGCCGACCGCGTGCATCGACTTCTGCCCCAGCTCCTGCTCCAGGGGCACGATGAACTTGCCGAAGACGTCGAGGACGAGCCCGTCGACCTTGTTGATCTCCTCGCGCACGGCGTCGTTCACGAGCGAGCTGAAGACGAGCGGCCGCTTGCCGGATTCCCGGTAGGCCGCGTTCACCTGCGAGACGACCTCGCGGGCCTTGTCCACGGAGTCGACGAAGGGGACGGTGACGCGGACGAAGTCGATCCCGTCGAACTGGGTGATGAGGGAGGTGCCGAGGGCCTCGACCGTGAGGCCGGTGCGGTCGGAAACGAAGAAGACGCGGCGGCGGTGGGACATGGGGGGTTCCGGGTGGGTGGGCTCCCGCGCGCGGGCGGGATTTTCGGGGTTGTCGGACCGTTGAGTTTGATGCAGCGCAGCATCGGCCGCAAGCCTCCGATATAATTGCAAATTCCCGACCGCCCGTCACCCGATGCGAGAGCGAGCATGGCCAACGACTACGTCCTCCCCCTCGAACAGTTGCGCATGGCCGACGTGGCGTCGGTCGGCGGCAAGAACGCCTCGCTGGGTGAACTGATCAGCCAGCTCTCGGCCGCGGGCGTGCGCGTGCCCGGCGGGTTCGCGACCACGGCGCAGGCCTTCACGGACTTCCTGGCGACCGGCGGGCTCAAGGCGCGCATCGACCAGGCGCTCGCCACCCTCGACGTGAACGACGTGGGGCTCCTCGCGAAGACCGGCGCCGAGATCCGCCAGTGGGTCGTCTCCGCCCCGTTCCAGCCCGAGCTCGAGCGCCAGATCCGCGAGGCGTACTCCCGCGTCGCCGGCGACAACGACGCGAGCTTCGCGGTGCGCTCCTCGGCGACCGCCGAGGACCTGCCCGACGCCTCCTTCGCGGGCCAGCAGGAGACCTTCCTCAACATCCGCGGCATCGACAACGTGCTCGACGCCGTGAAGCAGGTCTTCGCTTCCCTCTACAACGACCGCGCCATCGCCTACCGGGTGCACAAGGGCTTCGCGCACGCCGACGTCGCCCTCTCCGCGGGCGTCCAGCGCATGGTGCGCTCCGACACGGGCGCCGCCGGGGTCGTCTTCACCCTCGACACCGAGTCGGGCTTCCGGGACGTGGTGTTCGTGACGTCCTCCTACGGCCTGGGCGAGATGGTGGTGCAGGGGGCGGTGAACCCCGACGAGTTCTACGTCTCCAAGCCCTGCCTCGCGGCCGGGCGCCCGGCGATCCTGCGCCGTGGCCTGGGCGGCAAGGCCATCAGGATGGTCTTCACCAACGAGGCGAAGGCGCACAAGTCCGTGGTCCAGCGCGACGTCGAGCCCGCCGACCGAGACCGCTTCTCGCTCGCCGACGCCGAGGTCGAGGAGCTGGCGCGCTACGCGGTCGCGATCGAGAAGCACTACGGCCGCCCGATGGACATCGAGTGGGGCAAGGACGGCGCCGACGGCCGGATCTACATCCTCCAGGCCCGCCCCGAGACGGTGAAGAGCCAGGAGAAGAAGAAGGACCAGCTCACGCGCTACCGCCTCGGCAAGCGCGGCGAAGTGCTCGCCTCCGGCCGCGCCATCGGCTCCAAGATCGGGCAGGGCCGGGTGCGCGTCATCAAGGACGTGGCCGAGATCGCGCGCGTGAAGGACGGCGACGTGCTGGTGACCGACATGACCGACCCCAACTGGGAGCCGGTGATGAAGCGCGCTTCCGCCATCGTCACCAACCGCGGCGGCCGCACCTGCCACGCGGCGATCATCGCCCGCGAGCTCGGCGTGCCCGCCGTCGTGGGCTGCGAGAACGCGACGCGCGTGCTGCGCGACGGCGAGGAGGTGACGGTCTCCTGCGCCGAGGGCGACACGGGCTTCATCTACGCCGGGAAGCTGCAGTACGAGGTGGTCGACGTCTCCCTGGAGCGCATGCCGAAGATCCCGGTCAAGCTCGCGATGAACGTCGGCAACCCGCAGCTCGCCTTCGACTTCTGCCAGCTCCCGAACGACGGCGTGGGCCTCGCGCGGCTGGAGTTCATCATCTCCAACACCATCGGCATCCACCCGAAGGCCTGCCTCGAGTTCGACCGGCTCGCCCCGGAGCTCAAGGCGCAGGTGGCGCGGCAGGCCCGCGGCTACGAGAGCCCGCGGCACTTCTACGTCGAGAAGATCGTCGAGGGCGTGGCCACCATCGCCGCGGCGTTCTGGCCCAAGAAGGTGATCGTGCGGCTCTCCGACTTCAAGTCGAACGAGTACCGGAACCTCATCGGCGGCGCCCAGTACGAGCCGCAGGAGGAGAACCCGATGCTCGGCTTCCGCGGCGCCTCGCGCTACGTCGCGCGCTCGTTCCGCGACTGCTTCCGGCTGGAGTGCGAGGCGATGCGCAAGGTCCGGGACGACATGGGCCTCACGAACGTCGAGATCATGATCCCGTTCGTGAGGACGCTGAAGGAGGCCGAGCAGGTCCACGCGATCCTGAAGGACTACGGCCTCGAGCGCGGCAGGAACGGCCTGAAGGTCGTGATGATGTGCGAGATCCCCTCGAACGCCATCCTCGCCGACGAGTTCCTGAAGCACTTCGACGGCTTCTCCATCGGCTCCAACGACATGACGCAGCTCACGCTCGCGCTCGACCGCGACTCCGGCCTCGTCATGGACGCCTTCGACGAGCGCGACGCCGCCGTGAAGCGCATGCTCTCGCTCGCGATCCAGGCCTGCCGCCGGCAGGGCAAGTACGTGGGCATCTGCGGGCAGGGCCCCAGCGACTACCCCGACCTCGCCGAGTGGCTCATGGCCGAGGGCATCGAGTCGATGTCGCTCAACCCGGACACCGTGGTCGAGACCTGGCTGCACCTCGCCAAGGCCGCGGACAGGGTCGCCAGCTCCGCCCCATGACGGCGTGGCGCTTCGCGCGCCTCGACGGGCTCAGCGCGCGCGAGGTCCACGACATCCTGCGCGCGCGCGCGGCCGTGTTCGTCGTCGAGCAGGCCTGCGCCTTCCAGGACGTGGACGGGGCGGACCCGGAGAGCTGGCACCTGTTCGCGGCGGCGGGCGGCGAGGTCCGCGCCTACTGCCGCCTCGTCCCGGCGGGGGTCAAGTTCGCCGAGCCCTCGATCGGGCGCGTGGTGACGGCGCGGGGCGCGCGCGGCACCGGCCTGGGCCGCGCGCTCATGCGCGAGGCGCTGGCCCGCGCGCAGGCGCTCTGGCCCGGGCAGGCGATCCGCATCGGCGCGCAGCTGCACCTGGAGCGCTTCTACGGCGAGTTCGGCTTCGCGCGGGCTTCCGAGCCCTACGACGAGGACGGCATTCCCCACATCGAGATGTTGAGACCCGGAGGACCCGCATGACACTCAAGATCTACGGCATCGCCGCCTCGCGCGCCATCCGCGCGCTCTGGATGGCCGAGGAGCTCGGCCTCGCCTACGAGCACGTGCCCATCCATTACCGCGACGACCCCGACGGGCCCCTCGGGAAGAACAACCCCGACTTCCGGCGCGCGAATCCCCTGGGCCGCGTCCCGGCCATCGACGACGACGGGTTCGCGCTGTGGGAATCCATGGCGATCAACCTCTACCTCGCGCGCAAGCACGACCGCGGCCTGTGGCCGGCCACGGTCGAGGGCGAGGGGCTCGCCTTCCAGTGGTCCTTCTTCGCCGTGACCGAGATCGACCCGGACATCAACACCTGGGCCGCCAACGCCATCGTGCTGCCGGAGGACAAGCGCGACCCGGCCAAGGCGCAGGCGGCGCTGGAGCGGCTGCAGCGCCCGCTCGCCGTGGTGGACGCGGCGCTCGCGCACCGGCCGTACCTCGCCGGCGGCGCCTTCTCGGTGGCCGACCTCAACCTCGCCGCGGCGCTCTTCCGCGCCCGGCGCATGGACCACGCCGCGCGCCCGAACCTCGCGCGCTGGCTGGGCGACTGCTTCGCGCGGCCCGCCGCCCGCCGGGCGTGGGCGATGCGCGGCGAATGACGCGGCAGACCTGGGGAGAGGCGACGATGGGCAAGGCGTTCGCGGGAAGATCGGTGCTGGTGACGGGGTCGACGAGCGGCATCGGGCTGGGCATCGCCCGCGCCTTCGCGGCCGGCGGCGCCAACGTGATGCTGAACGGCCTGGGCGAGCCCCGGGCCATCGAGGCGAGCCTCGCCGCGATCGTGAAGGAGTTCGGGGTGCGGGCGCTGCACCACCCCGCGGACATGACGCGCCCGGGCGAGATCGCGGAGCTGGTGGCCACGGCCGAGGCCGAGTACGGCGCGGTGGACATCCTCGTGAACAACGCGGGCATCCAGCACGTCTCGCCGGTAGACGAGTTCCCGCCGGAGAAGTGGGACGCCATCATCGCCATCAACCTCTCCTCGGCCTTCCACGCCACGCGCGCAGCGCTGCCGGGCATGAAGCGGCGCGGCTGGGGGCGCGTGATCAACATCGCGTCCGCGCACGGCCTGGTGGCCTCGCCCTACAAGAGCGCCTACGTCGCCGCCAAGCACGGGCTCGTCGGCTTCACCAAGAGCCTCGCGCTCGAGGTGGCCGAGCTCGGCATCACCGCCAACGCCATCTGCCCCGGCTACGTGATGACCCCGATCGTCGAGAAGCAGATCGACGACCAGGCGCGCGTGCACGGCGTCGCCCGCGAGAACGTGATCCGCGACGTGATCCTCGCCCCGCAGCCCACGAAGCAGTTCGTGAAGGTCGAGGACGTGGCCGCCATCGCGCTGCACCTCGCCTCGCCGGCGGCGGCGCAGATCAACGGGACCTCGATCTCCATCGACGGCGGCTGGACGGCGCGCTAGCCCGTGGCCCGCACGCGCAAGGCCGCCGCCGCGGCCGTCCCGGCGGCGCCCGCCGGGGACGTCCTCGTCACCGGCTTCGAGCCGTTCGGCGGCGAGGACGTGAACCCGTCCTGGGAGATCTGCGAGGGCCTCGCGGCGGCCATCGGCCACGCGCGCCTGCACACGCGCCGCGTGCCCACCGAGTTCCGCCGCGCCATCGAGGTCGTGGCCGCGGCGATCGAGGAGACCGAGCCCGCGCTCGTGATCCTGCTGGGCCAGGCCGGGGGGCGCGCGGCGCTCTCGGTGGAGCGGGTCGCCATCAACGTGGACGACGCGCGCATCGCCGACAACGCGGGCCGCCAACCCGTCGACGAGCCGGTGGCCGCCAGCGGCCCCGCGGCCTACTTCGCGACCGTCCCCATCAAGGCGATGGTGGCCGCCATCCGCGAGGAAGGCATCCCCGCCGAGGTCTCCAACAGCGCCGGCACCTTCGTCTGCAACCACCTCCTTTACGGCGTGCTGCACTTCCTCGCGGCCAGCGGCCGGCCGGCGCGCGCGGGGTTCATCCACGTCCCGTGGCTGGAGAGCCAGGCCGTGACCCGCCCCGGGGAGCCTGCGATGGCGCTCGCGACCATGGTGCGCGGCGTGGAGGCGGCCATCGCCGCCGCCCTCGCGACGCCGGTTGATGTGAAAATGGCGGCCGGCAGCCTCGACTGACCTCGCGCGCGACGACCATGACCGACCAGCCCCTCTGGACCCCCTCTCCCGAACGCGCGGCCGCCTCGCGGATGGCCTCGTTCATCGACTTCGTGAACGAGCGGCACGGCACGGCCATCGCCGGCTACGAGGCGCTGCACCGCTTCTCGGTGGACCGGCTCGAGGATTTCTGGACGGCGGTGTGGGATTTCTGCGGGGTCATCGCGGAGGCTCGCGGCGCCACCGTGATCGCCGACCGGGAGAAGACGCCGGGCGCGCGCTTCTTCCCCGAGGCGCGTCTCAACTTCGCCGAGAACCTGCTGCGGCACCCGCCCGGCCCCGGCGACGCCATCCTCTTCCGCGGCGAGGACAAGGTGCGCGCGCGGCTGACCCACGCCGAGCTGCACGCCGCCGTCTCGCGCCTGCAGCAGGCGCTCGCCGCCGCCGGCGTGAAGGCGGGCGACCGCGTGGCGGCCTTCATGCCCAACATGCCCGAGACCGTGGTGGCGATGCTCGCCACGGCGAGCCTGGGGGCCACCTTCACCTCGTGCTCGCCGGATTTCGGCGTGCAGGGCGTGGTCGACCGCTTCGGGCAGGTCGAGCCGAAGGTGCTCGTCTGCTGCGACGGCTACTTCTACAACGGCAAGGTCGTCGAGACGCTGCCGCGGCTGGCGGAGATCGTCGCGCTCCTGCCCACGGTCGAGCGCGTGGTGGTGGTGCCCTACGCCTCGCAGGCGCCGGACGCGGCGATCGTGCCGCGCGCCGTGACGCTCGCGGACTTCCTCGCGCCCTTCTCGCCCGCGCCGCTTCGCTTCGAGCGCCTGCCGTTCAACCACCCGCTCTACATCCTCTACTCCAGCGGCACCACGGGCGTGCCCAAGTGCATCGTGCACGGCGCCGGCGGCGTGCTCCTCATGCACCTCAAGGAGCACGTCCTGCACTGCGACGTGAAGCCCGGCGACCGGCTCTTCTACTTCACCACCTGCGGCTGGATGATGTGGAACTGGCTCGTCTCGGGCCTCGCGGCCGGGGCGACGCTGCTGCTCTACGACGGCTCGCCTTTCGCGGGCGGCGGCACCATCCTCTTCGACTACGCCGACGCCGAGGGCATGACCCACTTCGGCACCTCGGCCAAGTTCATCGACGCGATGGCCAAGGCGGGGCTCGAGCCCGCGCGCACGCACCGGCTGGAGAGCCTGCGGGCGATGCTTTCCACCGGCTCGCCGCTCGCGCCCGAGGGCTTCGATTACGTCTACGCGAAGGTGAAGCGAGACCTCTGCCTGTCGTCCATCAGCGGCGGAACCGACCTCGTGGCCTGCTTCGCGGGCGGGGCGCCGATCCTGCCGGTGTGGCGCGGCGAGCTGCAGTGCCGGATGCTGGGGATGAAGGTGGAGGTGTGGACCGACGAGGGCCGCCCGGTCGAGGGGCAGAAGGGCGAGCTCGTCTGCACCGCGCCGTTCCCCACGATGCCGCTCGGGTTCTGGAACGACCCCGGCGACCGCAAGTACCGCGCCGCCTACTTCGAGAAGTATCCGGGCGTCTGGCGCCACGGCGACTGGAGCGAGGTGACGCCCCACGGCGGCATGGTGATCTACGGCCGCTCGGATGCCGTCCTGAATCCCGGCGGGGTTCGCATCGGCACCGCGGAGATCTACCGGCAGGTCGAGCGCCTCGACGAGGTGGTGGAGTCGATCGTCATCGGCCAGGACTGGCAGGGCGACGTGCGCGTGGTGCTCTTCGTGAAGCTGCGCGAGGGGCTCGCGCTCGACGCGGCGCTGGTGAAGCGGATCAAGGACACGATCCGCAACAACACGACACCGCGGCATGTCCCGGCGGTGGTGGCGCAGGTGACCGACATCCCGCGCACGAAGTCCAACAAGATCGTGGAGCTGGCGGTCCGTGCCGCGGTGCACGGCCAGCCGGTGAAGAACGTCGAGGCGCTCGCCAACCCCGAGGCGCTGGCCCAGTTCCGCGACCGACCCGAGCTCTCCGCATAGGGCAGGGCGCTCAGGCGCGCGTCATCGCCTCCATCCCGAGGCGGGAATTCCCGGGGAGCGCGAGGCGGGTCTCCACCAGGTTCGCGAGGAAGGCCGGCGGGTAGACCGAGAGCAGGTGCGGCTGCCAGTGCTCGAGGTAGTACGCGAGCTGGGCCTCCAGCGTCTCCATCTGCACCAGCACCCCCCAGGTCGCCGCGTCCCACTGGAAGCGCAGCCCCAGGTCCCAGAAGGCCGCGTTCAGCGCCTCCCGCCCCGCGAAGCCCTTCCGGGCCGGTTCCCGCATGTCCATGGCGCACCCCCTCGGTCGTCGTCCCGGCCAAGGTACTCGCCGAAAAGATTAAGTGAAAGTAAAATGGAATATGGTTTTGATTAAATGATCACTTAATGAAGAACGCCACGCTGCGCCAGCTGCGGGTCTTCGAGAGCGCCGCGCGCCACCTCTCGCTCACGCGCGCGGCCGAGGAACTGCACCTCACGGCGCCGGCGGTCTCCATCCAGGTGAAGCAGCTCGAGGGCCACGCGGGGGCGGCGCTCTTCGAGCGGGCCGGGCGGCGGCTTCGCCTCACGCAGGAGGGCGAGGAGGTGCTCCTGCACGCGCGCGGCATCCTCGGCCACATCCGCGGGGCGGAGGAAGCCATCGCCGAGCTGGGGAGCCTGGAGCGGGGGCTCCTCGACGTGGCGGTCATCAACGCCGGGGACCACTTCTTCCCGTGGATCGTGGCGGCCTTCCGGCGCCTGCACCCGGGCATCCGCGTGCGCCTGACGGTGCAGAACCGCGACGAGCTGCTGGCGAGGCTCGCCGCGCTCGACACGGACCTCGCCGTGATCAGCCAGCCCCCCGACGAGCCGGGGCACGTGGCGACCGCCTTCGCGCCGCACCCCCACGTGATCGCCGCGGCGCCCGGCCATCCCCTCGCGGGCAAGCGCCGGATCGCGCTCGAGCGCATCGCGGCCGAGCCCATCCTCACGCGCGAGCGCGGCTCCTCCACCCGGCTCGCCATGGACCAGGCCTTCGCCGAGGCGGGGATCGTGCCCCGCATCGAGATGGAGATCGCCGCCAACGAGACGATCAAGCAGGCGGCCGCCGCGGGGCTGGGCGTCGGCTTCCTCTCGGCGCACGCGTTGCGCCAGGAGCTCGCCCTCGGTAGCCTCGTGATCCTGGACGTGGAGGGCTTTCCCGTGATGCGGCAGTGGTACGTGGTGCGGCGGTCCGACCGGCGGCTTCCCCGGATCGCGCAGGCCTTCGAGCGCTTCGTGATCGACAACGGCGCGCGCCTCATCGGCCGCGACGCGGTGAAGCCTTCGCGCGGGAAGGGCGGGCGATGAGCGGCCGCTCGCCGGGCTTCTACATCGGCCTGTCGGTGGCGACCTCGCTCGTCACGATGGCGCTCAAGTTCGGGGCGTACTTCCTCACCGGCTCGGTGGGGCTGCTCTCGGACGCGCTCGAGTCCTTCGTGAACCTGGGCGCCGCGCTGGTGGCGGCCGCGACGCTCTCCTACGCCCACTCCGGCGAGGACGAGGACCACAACTTCGGCCACGAGAAGGCCGAGTACTTCTCCAGCGGCATCGAGGGCGCGCTCATCTTCGTGGCGGCCGCGGCCATCATCTGGAGCGCCCTCCCGCGGCTCGCCGCGCCGCAGCCGCTGGAGCAGGTGGGCCTCGGCCTCGCGCTCTCGGTGGCGGCCGCCGGCGCGAACCTGCTGTGCGGCTGGTTCCTCCTCAAGGGCGCGCGCGAGCACCGCTCGATCACGCTGGAGGCCGACGCGCACCACCTGCTCACGGACGTCTGGACGACCGCGGGCGTCATCGCCGCCGTGGCGGTGGTGCACTTCACCGGCTGGCTCGTCCTCGACCCGGTGATCGCGATCGTCGTGGCCCTGCAGATCCTCTGGACGGGGTGGTCGCTCATCCGCCGCTCGTTCGACGGCCTCATGGACCGCGCCATCCCGGACGAGGAGCGCGCGCGCATCGAGGCCATCCTCGGCCAGGTGAAGGCGCGCGGCGGCGACTACCACCGCCTGCGCACGCGCGTGTCGGGCAAGAAGAGCTTCGTCGACGTGCACCTCCTCGTGCCGGGAAGCATGACCGTCCACGAGGGGCACGACCTCGCGCACCGGCTGGAATCCGAGATCGAGGTCGCCATCCCGCACGTCGAGGTGCTCACCCACCTCGAGTCGATCGACGATCCGCGCAGCTGGGAAGACGGCTCCGGGCCGCCGCGCTAGAATCGCCCCATGGCGTCCGTCCCCTCCGCCTCCAGCCAGCCGCCCTCCCCGGGCGTCGACCGCAAGCTCACGCTGAAGGAAGTGCTCGAGTGGCTCGTCCAGGACGGCCGCGCCGCCCGCGAGGATGCCGCGCGGCTGCTCGCGGACCACGCCCGGGCCCGGGCCGGCAGGCACCCGGTCACGATCATCGCCGAGGCGAAGCTGCGCTCCCCGGTGCCGCCCAACAACCCGCTCAACGCCGAGACGCTCACTGCGTGGCTGGGCGCGCGGCTGCAGATCCCCTTCTTCCACATCGACCCGCTCAAGATCGACCTGCGCGCCGTGACGGACGTGATGTCCTCCGAGTACGCGCAGCGCCGCGGCATCCTGCCCGTGGGTTCCTCCGGCAAGGAGGTGACGATCGCCACCTGCGAGCCCTTCATGCGCGCCTGGGAGGCGGAGCTCGCGGAGATGCTGCGCGTCTCCGTGAAGCGCGTGATCGCGAACCCCGTCGACATCGAGCGCTACCAGGGCGAGTTCTACAACCTGGCGAAGAGCGTGAAGCGCGCCGAGAAGGCGGGCGTGCAGACCTCCGGGCTCTCCAACTTCGAGCAGCTCGTGGAGCTCGGCAAGGCCGGCCGCCAGCTCGACGCGAACGACCACCACATCGTCCACCTCGTCGACTGGCTGTGGCAGTACGCCTTCGACCAGCGCGCGAGCGACATCCACCTCGAGCCGCGGCGCGACGTGGGCATCATCCGCTTCCGCATCGACGGGGTGCTGCACGAGGTCTACCAGATCCCGTACCCGGTCCTGGTGGCGATGACTTCGCGCATCAAGATCCTCGGGCGCATGGACGTGGTCGAGAAGCGCCGCCCGCAGGACGGGCGCATCAAGACGCGCATGCCCGACGGCGAGGAGATAGAGCTCCGGCTCTCGACGCTTCCCACCGCCCACGGCGAGAAGGTGGTGATGCGCATCTTCGACCCCGAGGTCCTCACGCGCGACTTCGGCGACCTCGGCTTCACCAAGGACGAGCAGGAGACCTGGCACCACCTCACCAGCCAGCCCGGCGGCATCCTCCTCGTGACGGGCCCGACCGGCTCGGGGAAGACCACGACGCTCTACACCACGCTCAAGCAGCTCGCGACCCCGGAGGTGAACGTCTGCACCATCGAGGACCCGATCGAGATGGTCGACCCGCGCCTGAACCAGATGCAGGTGAACGCGGACATCGACCTCACCTTCGCCACCGGCGTGCGGGCGCTGATGCGCCAGGACCCCGACATCATCATGGTGGGCGAGATCCGCGACCTCGAGACGGCCGACATGGCCGTGCAGGCCGCGCTCACCGGCCACCTCGTGCTCTCGACGCTGCACACCAACGACGCGCCCTCGGCCGTCACGCGCCTGCTGGACCTCGGCGCCCCCCCATACCTGCTGAACGCGACGCTGCTGGGCGTGATGGCGCAGCGCCTCGTGCGCACGCTCTGCCCGCACTGCAAGGTGAAGGCGCCGTTCCAGCGCGAGGACGACCACGCCACCTGGAACGCCATCTGCGCGCCCTACAAGTCGACGCCGCCCGCGGAGGTGTACCGGCCCGTGGGGTGCCTCGAATGCCGCAACACGGGCTACCTCGGCCGCGTGGGCATCTACGAGATCCTCACGCTCACCGTGGACCTGAAGCGCCTGCTCGTGGCCGAGCCGGACCTCGTGAGGCTCACGGAGGCCTGCTACCGCGCCGGGATGCGGCCGCTCCGGCTCTCGGGCCTGATGAAGGTCGCGCAGGGCATCACCACGATCGAGGAAGTCCTGAAGGTCGCCCCCGTCTGAGCCGCGCCCCGTGAAGAAGAACCTCTACGATCTCGTGGGCGTGCCGCCGCAGGCGCCGCGCGAGATGATCGGCGCGGCCTGCAAGCGGCGCATCGCCAAGCTGGAGCGCGAGGGCGGGGAGGGCGCGCAGGCGGAGATCTACGCCGTCCGCGAGGCGTGGTCGATCCTCGGCGACGCGGGGCTTCGCGCCGGCTACGACGCCTCCCTCGCGGCGGCGAAGCCTGACGCCGCGGCGGCGCCCGCCGTCGACCCGCTGGTGGCGCACCTCGCCCCCGCGATGCTCGCCACCGAGCTCCTCAAGCCGCGCCACCTCTGGTCGGAGCGCTGGGAGCGCTGGCGCAAGCTCGTCTTCGTGATGCTCTTCGTGGGCCTCTTCGCGCTCTCGGCGGCGTGGAACCAGGGCAACCGGACGGCGAAGCAGAAGATGCTCGAGGCCGCCGAGTACGAGGCCGAGCACGGCGAGCCGCCCCCGGCGCGCAAGGCCGAGGCCGCGAAGCCCGCCGCTGCCGCCGCCGAAGAGCCCTTCTCGGCCGAGAAGTTCGAGCGAGAACTCAAGGAGCGCGAGGCCGCGATCCAGGAGCAGGTCGCGAAGGAGCAGACCGCGAAGGAGGACGAGTTCCGCGAGAAGCTGCAGCGCGAGAACGACCCCTACGCCTCCCGGCGCAGGGTGCGCACGCGGTAGGTTGCTGCGGCGAATCCAGGGGAGGTGGTTGCGGGAACCGCAGATGAACGCAGATGAACGCAGATGAGTTTGGTGTTCTCGGGACGACGTGCCTCGGGGTGGCAGGTCGCAATTCGCCATTTCCGAATCATTCACGGGCCATCTGCGTTCATCCGCGTTCATCTGCGGTTCCCTACATCCGCGTTCGTCTGCGGTTCCCCCAGTAATTCCCTCACGAGCGCGGACTCGCGCGCGTAGAAGCCCTCCGTGTGGAAGGTCTCGGGCAGGCCGTACAGCTCGTAGTCGAAGTGGTGGCACATCTCGTGCACCAGCGTGCGCAGGAAGGTGCGGAACTTCACCACGTCGTCGCGCGCGGCCGTGCGCATCCACACGCTCACGCGCGCGACCGTGCCGCCGTTGTCGGGCTCGTAGAGGCCGTGCAGCTCGCCGCCCGCGTCGTGCGGCCGGCGCGCGAGGATGCGCGCGCGCACGGGGGGCGTGCCGAGCTGGCGGTTGAGGGCGTCCACCAGCGGCTGGCAGGCGGCCTGCGCCGCGCGCGGCTCGCCGGTGGCCAGTGCCGGCTCGATGGCGCGGGCGAGCGGCACGAGGGCGGCCGGATCGGGGACCGCCACGCGCAGGATCGCGTCGCTCTTGCGGTAGGTGCGCCGGCGGGCGGGCGAGAGGCGGGCGTAGTAGGCGAACGGCATGGGCCCGGGAATTCTAATAGACTCGATCGCATGCCGTTGCCGCGCGCGCTTCGCCGCCTCGCCCCCCTCCTTGCCGCCGCCGCGCTCGTCGCGGGGTGCGCCGCCGTCCCCGCCGACGCCCCCTCCGCCCCAGCCGGCCCACCGCGCCTCGTCGTGGTCATCGTGGCCGACGGATTGCCGCAATCCCAACTCCTGGCCTACCGCGACCAGTACGGGCCCGAGGGCTTCAATCGCTTCCTCAACCGCGGCGCCTGGCTCGCGGAGGCGCACTACGGGCACGCCTACACCGTCACGGCGGCCGGGCACGCGACGATCCTCACGGGGGCGACGCCGCGCCGCACCGGGATCATCGGCAACGAGTGGCGCGACCGCATCACCGGCGCGCCGGTGTACTGCACGGGCGACCCGGCGCACGGCTACCTCGGCCACGCGACGAACCGGATGTCCGGCACGAGCCCGCGCAACCTGCAGGCCGAGTCGCTGGGCGACGTGCTGCGCCGGGCGGACCCGCGCTCCAAGGTGATCGCCGTCTCCGGCAAGGACCGCGGCGCGATCCTGCCGGCGGGCCGCGAAGGCACCGCCTACATCTACATGGCGCAGACGGGCCGATTCGCCTCGACCACCTACTACATGCCGTCGCATCCCGCCTGGGTGGAGGCGTTCAACGCCGCGCGGCCCGCCGATCGCTACTTCGGCGCTCGCTGGGAGCCGCTGCTGCCCGCGCTGGCCTACGGCCGCTCGGCGCCCGACGGCGCGCCGTGGGTCGCGAAGGGCGACGCGCTCCCGAAGACGATGGGCGAGGGCATGGGCGAGCCGGGGCCGCTCTTCTACGCGAGCCTGCTCGCGAGCCCATTCGCCGACGCGCTGGCGCTCGACTTCGCGCGCGCCGCGATCGCCGGCGAGACCCTGGGCCAGGACGACGCGCCGGACATCCTCTCCGTGAGCCTCTCCGCCCACGATTACGTGAACCACAACTGGGGCCCGCAGTCGCGCATCTCGCACGACCACGTGCTGCAGCTGGACAACCTGCTGGCCGCGTTCCTGCGCGACCTCGACCGCGCGGTCGGGCGCGACAACTACGTCGCCGTGCTGACCGCGGACCACGGCTTCACCGCCATTCCGGAGTTCGCGCGGACGCAGGGGCGGGATGCGGGGCGGCGACGCGGGGCCGAGGTGCTGGCGGCAATCGAGGCGGGGCTCGCGGAGCGCTTCGGCGCCGGCCCGTGGGTGCGCGGCTGGAGCGCGAGCGGCATCCTCCTCGATCGGGTGCGGATGGCGGAGCGCGGCATCGCGCCGGGCCTGGTCGAGGCGGAGGCCCGGCGGCTGGCACTCGAGGATCCGGCCATGGCCGCGGCCTTCACGCGCACCGACCTCGAGGGCGACGCCCCCACCGCGGTGCCCTACCTCGCCGCCGCGCGCAAGACCTGGCACCCGGCGCTCTCGGCGGACCTGCAGCTCGTGCCGAAGCCGGGCTGGCAGTTCACTTCGTACCCGACGGGCACGACGCACGGCTCGCCGCACCGCGAGGACACGCACGTGCCCGTCGCCTTCCACGGCCCGCGGTGGGTTCGCCCCGGCCGCGTCGACGAGCGCGCGGAGGTCGTGGACATCGCGCCCACGCTCGCGGCGATCCTCGGCATCGCGGCGCCCTCTTCGGCCGAGGGCCGCGTCCTGCCGATCCGGCCTTGACGCTCCACTACGCGGATCACTTCGTGCTGCCGCTGCCGCCCGGGCACCGCTTCCCGATGGCGAAGTACGCGCGGCTGCGCGAGCGCCTCGCCGCGAGCGGGGAGTTCCGCGCCGACGAGTTCCGCGTGCCGGCCGCCGCCTCCGACGCCGAGATCCTGCGCGCGCACTGCCCGCGCTACCTCGCGCGCGTGGTGGGGGGAGAGCTCACCGCGAGGGAGCAACGGGCCATCGGCTTCCCGTGGTCGGCGGCGATGGTCGAGCGCTCGCGGCGCTCCGCGGGCGCCACGATCGCCGCGGCGCGCGACGCACTCGCGCGGGGGTGGTCGGCCAACCTCGCCGGCGGCACGCACCACGCCTTCCGCGACCGCGGCGAGGGCTTCTGCGTCTTCAACGACGCGGCCATCGCGGCGCGCGCGATGCAGGCCGAGGCGGGCATCGCGCGCGTGGCCGTCATCGACTGCGACGTGCACCAGGGCAACGGCACGGCGGCGATCCTGCGCGGCGACGACTCCGTCTTCACCTTCTCCATCCACGGCGCCGGGAACTTCCCGTTCGCGAAGGAGGAAAGCGACCTCGACATCGAGCTCGCGGACGGGACGGGGGACGAGGAATACCTGTGGCACCTCGAGCGCGGCCTCGACGAGACGCTCGAACGCTCGCGCCCGCAGCTCGCCATCTACCTCGCCGGGGCGGACCCGCACGAGGGCGACCGCCTCGGGCGCCTCGCGCTCACGATGCGCGGCCTCGAGCGGCGCGACGAGCGGGTGTTCACGCGCCTCGCGGCGCGGGGCATCCCGGTCGCGATCGCCATGGCGGGCGGTTACGGCCGCGACATCGAGGTCACCGTCGCCATCCACGCGGGCACGATCCTCGCCGCCCGCAGGCTCCTCGGATGATCGCGCGGCTCGAGGCCTGGTTCGCCGCGAGCGGCTGGCGCGCCTTCCCCTTCCAGCGCGAGGTGTGGGAGGCCTATCTCGCGGAAGAGTCGGGGCTGGTCCACTCCGCCACCGGCACGGGCAAGACGCTCGCCGCCTTCCTCGGCCCGGTGGCCGAGGCGCTGGCCGAAGGCGGCGACGGGCACCCGCCGCTGCGCGTCCTCTGGATCACGCCGATGCGCGCCCTGGCCGGCGACACGGTCCGCTCGCTGGAGAAGGCGCTGGCCGGCACGGGCCTCGCGTGGACGGTGGGGCTGCGCACGGGCGACACGCCCGCCGCCGAGCGCGCGCGGCAGGCGCGGCGCCCGCCCGCGGCCCTCGTGACCACGCCCGAGAGCCTCGCGCTGGCGCTCTCGCAGGCCGACGCGCGCGAGCGGCTCGCGGGGGTGCGCGCCGTGATCGTCGACGAGTGGCACGAGCTCCTCGGCTCCAAGCGCGGCGTGCAGGTGGAACTCGCGCTCGCGCGCCTGCGGCGCTGGAACCCGCGGCTTCGCACCTGGGGGCTCTCGGCCACGCTGGGCAACCTCGACGAGGCGCTGGACCGCCTGCTCGCGGGGGCGCCCGGGCGCGTCGTGCGCGGCGTGGCCGACAAGCCCGTCGTGATCGACACCCTCATCCCGGAGGACGTGGAGCGCTTCCCCTGGGCCGGCCACCTCGGCCTCGTGATGCTGCCGGACGTGGTGCGCGCGCTGGAGGGCTCGCGCTCGACGCTCGTGTTCACGAACACGCGCTCGCAGGCGGAGACCTGGTACCAGGCGATCCTCGAGGCGAAGCCGGAATGGGCCGGCATCGTGGCGCTGCACCATGGCTCGCTGGATGCCGACGCGCGGCGCTGGGTGGAGGAGGGGCTCAAGGCCGGGCGGCTCAAGGCCGTGGTGGCCACCTCGAGCCTGGACCTCGGGGTGGACTTCTCGCCGGTGGAGCGGGTGCTGCAGGTCGGCAGCCCGAAGGGGGTGGCGCGGCTGCTGCAGCGCGCGGGGCGCTCCGGCCACGCGCCCGGGCAGGCCAGCCGCGTCACCTGCGTGCCGGCACACGCGCTGGAGTTCGTCGAGGCCGCGGCCGCGCGCCGCGCCGCGCAGGCGGGAAAGATCGAGTCGCGACGGCCGGTGGAGAAGCCCCTGGACCTCCTCACGCAGCACCTGGTCACCATCGCCGTGGGCGAGGGCTTCCTCGCGCCCGAATTGCGCGAGGAGGTGACGGCCACGCGCGCCTTCCGCGACCTCGCGGACGACGAGTGGCGCTGGGCGCTCGATTTCGTGACGCGCGGCGGGGAATCGCTCAAGGCCTACCCCGAGTACCGGCGCGTGGAGGAGGTCGACGGCTGGCACGTGGTGCGCGACGCCGCCATCGCGAGGCGCCACCGCATGTCCGTGGGCACGATCGTCTCGGACGCCTCGATCGACGTGCGCTTCCTCAATGGGCGGCGCCTCGGGCACGTGGAGGAGTCCTTCATCGCGTGGCTCTCCCCGGGGGATGCCTTCGTCTTCGGCGGCCACGTGGTGGAACTCGTGCGCGTGGCGGACATGACGGCGCTGGTGCGGCCCGCGAAGCCGGGCTCCGCGACCGTGCCGCGCTGGCAGGGCGGCAGGAGCCCGCTGTCGAGCGAGCTGGCGGAAGGCATCCGCGAGCTGCTGGAGGCGCACGCGGAAGGCCGGGCCGACGAGCCGGAGTTGCGGGCGGTCGCGCGCCTGCTCGCGTTGCAGCGGCGCTGGTCGCGCATCCCGCGCCGCGGCGAGCTCCTCGTGGAGCAGTGCGAGACGCGCGAGGGGCACCACGCGTTCTTCTACCCGTTCGAGGGCCGGCACGTGCACGTCGGGCTCTCGGCGCTGCTGGCGTGGCGGATCGCGCGCACGCGCGCCGCCTCGTTCTCGCTCGCGTTCAACGACTACGGCTTCGAGCTCGTCTCGCGCGAGCGCTTCGAGCTCCTGCCGCTGCTCAAGGCCGGGCTCCTGTCGCCGGAGAACCTGCTGGACGACGTGCTGGCGAGCCTCAACGCGGCCGAGCTCTCGAAGCGCCAGTTCCGCGAGATCGCGCGCGTGGCGGGGCTCGTGTTCCAGGGCTACCCGGGCCAGCCCAAATCGGCGAAGCAGGTGCAGGCCACGAGCGGGCTCATCTACGAGGTGTTCGCGCGCTGGGACGCGGGCAACCCGCTGCTCGCGCAGGCCGAGCGGGAGGTGCTGGAGCGCGAGCTCGAGTACTCGCGGCTCGCGCAGGCGCTGCGCCGCATGGCCGCCTCGCCCGTGGTGCTGCGGCAGGTCGCCCGGCCCACGCCCTTCGCCTTCCCGCTCCTGGTGGCGCGGCTGCGCGAGAAGCTCTCCAGCGAGAAGCTCGCGGACCGCGTGCGGCGCATGCAGCTCGAGTTCGACCGCGCCGCCGACGAGGCCGCCGGCGAGGACGCGCAGGCGGAGCTGTTCGGATGACGGCCTGCGAGGTCGCGGGGGAGCGGCTGGAGCTGCTGCCGCAGCGCGCCGCGTACTGGCCCGCTGCACGCACCGTCTTCGTGGCGGACTTCCACCTCGGCAAGGCGGCGAGCTTCCGCCACGCGGGCATCGCGCTTCCTCGCGGGACCACGGAGGACAACCTCGCGCGGCTGGAGGCGGCGCTCGCCGGGCGGGCCGTGGAGGAGGTGGTGTTCCTCGGCGACTTCCTGCACAGCGCCGAGGGACGGGCGGCCGGCACGCTCGCGGCGTTCGCGCGGTGGCGCGCGGCGCGGCCGGCGCTCGCGATGACGCTCGTGCGCGGCAACCACGACGACCGCGCGGGCGACCCGCCGGCCGATTGGGGCTTCCGCTGCGTGAACCCGGGGGAGGCGCGCGGGCCCTTCGCCCTCGTGCACGAGCCGGCGCCGGTGCGCGGCGGCTACGCGCTCGCGGGCCACATCCACCCGGCCGTGCGCCTCTCGGAGCGCGGCGGCCCGTCGGTGCGGCTGCCCTGCTTCTGGTTCGGCGCGCGCGTGGGGGTGCTGCCCTCCTTCGGCGCCTTCACCGGCTCGGCCCTCGTCAGGCCGCGCCCGGGCGACCAGGTCTTCGTCCTCGCCGACGGCGAGGTGCTGCGGGTCGCGTGAGCCTATCGCTCCGGCGGGCGGATCTCGCCGAACCGGGGCAGGTACATGCCGGTGCGCCGATCCTCGAAGAAGTGGGCCAGCGTCCTGCGCACGCTCGCGAACGCGAGCTCGTCCCACGGGATCTCGTCCTCGCGCACGAGCTTCACCTCGAGGCTCTCGGTGCCGGGCGAGAAGTCGAGGTCCAGCAACCGCGCGCGGAAGAGCACGTAGACCTGGCTGATGTGCGGCACGGAGAACAGCGTGTAGAGCTGCTCGATCTCGATCCGCGCGTTGGCCTCCTCCAGCGCCTCGCGCGCCGCGCCCTCGGGCGCCGTCTCGTTGTTCTCCATGAACCCCGCCGGCAGCGTCCACTTGCCGTGGCGCGGCTCGATGGCGCGCCGGCAGAGGAGGATGCGGTCCTCCCACACGGGCACCGAGCCCACGACGACCTTCGGATTCTGGTACTGGATGTGGCCGCACGCGGGGCACACGGCGCGCGCGTGCGTGTCGCCGGGAGGCACCCGGTAATCCACTTTCGCGCCACAGGCGTTGCAGTGGTTGATGGGGACGACGTGGAGCGTCATGCGGGCGCGCCCGGGGGCATCGGAAGCATGCGCGCCATGTTATCATAAGCCTATGAAATATCTCGGAAAAACCATCCTCCTCGCGGCGATGGCCTGGGGGGCCACGGCGCACGCGGTGTTCGCTCCCGGCGAGAAGGTGATCGTGCTCAACTCCGGCGACGGCAGCATCTCGATCGTGGACCCCGTCACGCGCAAGGAGGAGAAGCGCGTGCCCGTGGGCAAGGAGCCGCACCACCTCATGGCCACGCCCGACAACAAGGAGCTGATCGTCGCCAACGCGGCGTCCAACGACCTCGTCTTCCTCGACCCGAAGACGGGCGACATCCTGCGGCGCGTCGCCGACATCAGCGACCCCTACCAGATCGGCTACTCGCCCGACCGCAAGTGGTTCGTCTCCGCCTCCAACCGGCTCGACCGCGTGGACATCTACCACGGCGCCACCCTCAAGCTCGCCAGGCGCCTGCCCACGGGCAAGGTGCCCAGCCACATCGCCTTTTCCGCCGACAGCAAGCTCGCCTTCGTGACGCTGCAGGAGTCGAGCGAGTTCATCGCCATCGACCTGGAGAAGCAGGAGATCGCCTGGAAGATGGCCACGGGCAAGCAGCCGGCCGGCATCTGGATGACGCCCGACGACCGCCACCTGCTCATCGGCATCACCGGCGAGAGCCACCTCGAGATCTACGACTGGCGCGCGAGGAAGCTCGTGAAGCGCATCCTCACCGGGCTGGGCGCGCACAATTTCGTCGCCAAGGGCGACGGCCGGCACGTGTTCCTCTCCAACCGCATGGCCAACACCATTTCCCTCGTGGACCAGCAGACGCTCGAGGTGAAGGAAACCTTTCCCGTCCCCGGCGGTCCGGACTGCATGGAGATCACGAAGGACGGCCGCCAGCTCTGGACCACCTCGCGGTGGATCCGCATGGTGACCGTCGTGGACCTCGAGACGAAGAAGGTCCTGCACCAGATCCCCGTGGGCAAGTCGCCGCACGGGCTCTACTTCCAGTCGCACGCGCCGCGCCGGTGAGGCTCCTCGCCCTCTGCGCGGCCGCGGCCGCCGCGTCGCTCCCCGTGGCCGCGGCGCCGGCCGCGTGCACGGGCACGGTCTACCTCACGATCGACACCGGCCACATGGAGCCGGCCGAGGGCATGGCCGCCATCCTTGCCCGGCACGGCGTCAAGGCCACCTTCTTCCTCGCCAACGAGAAGACGAAGCGCGGCGACACCGCGCTCGACCCCGCGTGGGCGCCGTACTGGAAGAAGCTCGCCGAGGCCGGCCACGCCTTCGGCTCCCACACCTGGCGGCACTGGTACTTCGCGGGCGACTCGGCGCGCGGCAAGATCCGCTACGCTCCCATGGGCAGCACGCAGGGCGAGTTCCTCGACGAGGCGGCACTCTGCGCCGAGCTGAAGAAACCCGAGGAAGCCTTCCGCGCCATGACCGGGCGCGGCTTCGACGGGCTCTGGCGCGCCCCCGGCGGGCGCATCACGCCCAAGTCCGTGGAGTACGCCAAGGCCTGCGGCTTCACCCACGTCGGGTGGACGCCCGCCGGCTTCAGCGGCGACGAGCTGCCGTCGGACCGCTTCCCGAGCGACAAGCTCATCGAGCGGCAGCTGCGCGACATCAAGGACGGCGACATCCTGCTCTGGCACCTGGGCATCTGGTCGCGCCAGGACCCGCTGTGGCCCCACCTCGACCGCCTCATCGCCGGCCTCAAGGCGAGGGGCCTGTGCTTCGCCCGCCTCACGGACGACCGCCGGTGGACGCGCTAGTGGCGCTGTGGGCGCAGGCGCAGGCCGCGCTCTTCGAGTCGGTGGTGCAGCCGGCCGTCTTCCACCTCGGCCTGGTGAGCTGGCTCGAGGCCGCCTTCGACGCGACCGAGATCTTCATGATCGGCGCGGCGGAGATCGTCGTGCTCGCGGCCGTGCTCGGCGCCCTCGAGAAGTGGCGCCCCGTCGAGGTCTGGGCGGATCGCCGCCCGGTGCGCGTGGACATCGCCTACACGCTGCTCGTGCGGCTGGGCGTGCTCCCGCTCGCGATCTTCTTCCTGCTGCTGCCGGTGGTGGACGGGCTGGACGGGTGGCTGAGGATGCACGACTTCATTCCCCCGAAGCTCGAGGACGCCTTCCCGGCGCTCTTCGACCACCCGGTCGCCTCCTTCCTCGCCTACCTCGTGGTGATCGACTTCGTGCTCTACTGGGTGCACCGCGCGCAGCACGCCTTCGGCTGGTGGTGGGCGCTGCACGCGCTGCACCACAGCCAGCGCGAGATGACCTTCTGGACCGACGACCGCAACCACCTCCTCGACATGGTGATCACGGACCTCGTGCTCGCCGTCGCGGCGCTCCTCGTGGGCGTGGCGCCGGGGCAGTTCGTGGCCATCGTCGCCGTCACGCGCGCGGTCGAGAGCCTGTCGCACGCCAACGTCCGCCTCGCCTTCGGGCGCGTGGGCGAGCGGCTCCTCGTGAGCCCGCGCTTCCACCGCGTCCACCACGCCATCGGCCTGGGCCACGAGGGCGCGCGGCAGGGATGCAACTTCGCGGTGCTCTTCCCCGTGTGGGACCACCTCTTCGGCACGGCGAACCCGGTGCGGGAGTTCCCCGCGACCGGCATCCGCGACCAGCTGCACGGCCGCGACTACGGCGAGGGCTTCTGGCGGCAGCAGTGGCTGGGGCTCAAGCGCCTGGCGGGGCGCGCATGAGGGCCGCGCGCCCGCTCGCCGTCCTTGCGCTCGCCTTGGCGCAGGCGGCCATCGCCGCGCCGTCGATGCCGGGCCGCGTCTTCACGCGCGCGGAGCCGCCAGCGGCGAGCCTGCGCGTGGACACGGCGGAAACCTCGTATCGCTGGGACTCGCCCGTCGCCAAGGCCTCTGCCGGCGACGGGTCCGGCCGGTGGCGGGTGGGCGCCGAGCTGCCCGCGCCCAAGGATCTCGGCGCGCCGGGCTGGCAAGCCGTGGCCGGCGGGTTCGTCGCGCGCTTCGACGTGGCTTCCCCCGGCGCGAAGGGGCTTCGCGTGCGGCTCGCCCTCGCGCAGGCCGGGCCGCTGGAGCTGCGCGTGCGCGGCGCGGCGGGGCGGGTGGAGACGATGCCCGTCGCTGCGGGCGCGGGCGAGGCCTGGGGGCCGTGGACGGGAGGCGACCGGCAGGCGGTCGAGGTGTTCTCGGCCTCGCGGCCGGGCCCGGGGGCGCTGCGCGTGGCTTCCATCGTGCACTTCGACACCGCGCTCGACGCGAAGGCGGCCGGCGAGTGCACGATCGACGTGAAGTGCACGACGGGCGACGCCGCGCTCGATGCCGCGATCGCCGCGCGCAAGACGGCGATGGCGCGCATCAGCTTCGTCGACGGCGGCCGCGCGTTCGTGTGCACCGGCACGCTCCTCGATTCCGAGCGCTTCCCCGAGCCCTTCTTCCTCACCGCCAACCACTGCATCGGGCGGGCGGAGGTCGCCGCGAGCATCACCTCGCTGTGGTTCCACGAGGCGCTGGCCTGCGGCACGGCGCAGCAGAACCCCGACCGCGTGCAGGTCGCCGGCGGGATGGACGTCGTCTTCGCCGACCCGAACACCGACCAGACGCTCCTCGTGATGAAGGCGCCGCCGCCCTCCGGCACCACCTTCTCGGGGTGGGACGCCGCGCGGCTCGCCGAGGGCGGCGCCGTGGTGAGCCTGTCGCACCCCGCGGGCGACGTCGCGAAATGGGCGCTCGCGACCGTCTCCGGCATGGCGCGCGTGAAGGAGTGGGAGCAGCCTGTCTGGCTCACGCGCTTCTCGCGCGGCATCATCCAGGGCGGCTCCTCGGGCTCGGGGCTCTTCACGCTCGCCGGCGGGTCGCTCAGGCTTCGCGCCGTGCTTTCCGCCACCACCGTAGGGCCCAACGGCGGGCTCTCCTGCACCAACACCGGGGAACTGGGCATCTACAACCGCTTCGACGTGTTCTACCCGCAGGTGGCGCGCTACCTGCAGGCGAGCCCCGCGTCCGTCGCCGACGACCACGGCAACCGGCCCGCGGAGGCCACGCCCGTCGCCGCCGGCGCGACCGAGACGACGGTGAACGGCCGCATCGACTACGCGGGCGACGTGGACGTCTTCCGCATCGACGTGGGCGCGGCCGGCACGCTCGTCGCGCGCTCGGTGAGCGGTGCGGATCTCGTCGGCGTCCTGCTGGACGCGAGCGGCGAGCGCCTCGACTCCAACGACGACGCGCAGTTCGACACCAACGACTTCGGCCTCACGCGGGTGGTGTCGCCGGGCACCTACCACCTCGTCGTCACGCGCTGGGAATCGGCGGGGACGGCGAGCTACGCGCTCAGGCTCGCGCTCGCGCCCACCACGGCCAACTACACGGACCTGTGGTGGAACCCCGCCGAATCCGGCTGGGGCATCAACCTCAACCACCAGGGCGAGAAGATCTTCGCCACGCTCTTCACCTACGAGGCGGGCGGCGGCCCGCTGTGGCTCGTGCTCGCCGACGGCGCACGGCAGCCCGACGGCTCGTTCCAGGGCACGCTCTACCGCGTGAGCGGGCCCGCCTTCAACGCTGCGCCGTGGACGGCGGCCACCGAGACCGCGGTGGGCACGATGCGCCTCGCCTTCCCGACGGCCGAGCGCGCGACGCTCACCTACACCTACGGCGGCACGACCGTCACGAAGGAGATCCAGCGCCAGCGCTTCTCGCCGAAGCGCACCGCGTGCGCGTGGTCGGCCTTCGACCGCAGCTACGCCACCAACTTCCAGGACCTGTGGTGGAACCCCGCCGAGCCCGGCTGGGGCATCAACCTCGCGCACCAGGGCGACACGATCTTCGCCACGCTCTTCACCTACGGCGCCGACGGGCGCGGCGCGTGGTTCGTGATGTCCGACGGCGCGCGCCAGGCCGGCACGCTCAACTTCACCGGGACGCTCTACCGCACCTCGGGGCCCGCCTTCGACGCCTCCCCGTGGGCAGCGACGACCGCCACGCCCGCCGGCACCATGACGCTCGCCTTCGCGAGCGGCAACCGCGCCACGCTCACCTACACCCTCGACGGCGTCACGGTGACCAAGTCCATCCAGCGGCAGGTCTTCGCCTCCCCCGCCACCCAGTGCGAGGCCGTCGATGAGGATTGAGCGCCTCGCTTGCGCGGCCCTCACGCTCGCTGCGGCCCTCGCGGCGGGCGCGGCCGGGGCGCGGCAGATGCCGTCGCGCGCCTGGGCCGGAGTCGATGCGCCCGCGCCCGCCTTCCGCGCGCCGGCACTCGACATGCCCACGGTGATGGCGCTTCCGGAGGACAAGGCGGCCGCGGGCACGCCGGCGGCGCGCGCGCTCAAGGTGGGCACCGTGCGCGGCGTGGCCAAGGATTCGGCCGCTGCCTCGTGGACGCCCGTTGCGGGTGGCTGGGTGGCGCGCCTTCGGGTCGCTTCCCCCGGGGCCGCCGGGCTGCGGGCGCGGCTCGCGTTGCCCGCGGGCGCCGAAGGCAGCGAGGTCGTCGCACAGGGCACGCACGGCGGGCCGGAAGGGTCGGCTGCCGGCGATGCCGTGGCCTGGACCCCGTGGACGCCCGGCGAGTCGCAGGAGATCGAGCTCTTCTCCCGCACGGCGCCCGCCGGCGTGCCCGCCGTCGAGGCGATCGTGCACTTCGACGTCTCGCCCTTCGCCAAGGGGACGGCCGGCACCTGCAGCCCGGATGTCGCCTGCACTTCGGGGGACGCCGCGCGCGACGCGGCGATCGCCGAGCGGCGCAACGCGGTCGCGCTGGTGAACTTCGTCGAGGGGACGGAGGCCCGCGTCTGCACCGGCACGCTCCTCAACACGGAGAAGTTCCCCACGCCCTTCCTCGTCACGGCGAACCACTGCATCGCCACCGCGGCGGCGGCGGGAAGCGTGACGACCCTGTGGTTCCACGAGGCGGCCTCGTGCGGCGCCACCACCGTGAACCCGGCGGCGCGGCAGGTGGCGGGCGGCGCGACCCTCGTCTTCACCTCGCACGGCGCCGATTCCACGCTGCTCCAGCTCAAGGGCACGCCCCCGGCCGGCGCGGTGTTCTCCGGCTGGAGCGCGGAGAAGCTCGCCGAGGGCGAGGCCGTGGTCTCCGTGAGCCACCCGCAGGGCGACGTGAAGAAGTTCGCGCTGGGCGAGGTGATGAAGGACCTGCAGGTGCGCAACTACCCGCAGCTCCTGCACGGCGTATCGTTCAGCCGCGGCGTCACCGAAGGCGGCTCGAGCGGCTCCGGCCTCTTCACGCTGGCCGGCGGCAGCCTGCAGTTGCGCGGCGTGCTTTCCGGCTCGACGCTCCGCACGGGCAGCGCCCTCTCGTGCGCGAACGCGGACGAGGAGGAGGCCATCTACGGGCGCTTCGAGGTCTTCCACCCGCAGATCGCCGGCTACATTGCCGCCGCCACGCCGAACCGGGCCGACGACTACGGCAACCGCATCACCGAGGCGCAGCGCATCTTCCCGGTCGCGCAGGCCGTGCCCACCGAGGTCGCCTACGAGGGCCGCATCGACTACCCCGGCGATGTGGACGTCTTCCGGGTCGACGTGCCGCAGGCCGGCGGCACGCTCACCCTGAGGACGGCGGGCGGCACGGACACCATCGGCACGCTCCTCGACGCGGCGGGGAAGACGATCCGCAGCGTGAACGACGCGCAGTCCGACGGGCCCGACTTCGGCCTCACGCGCACGCTCGCCGCCGGCAGCTACCACGTCGCGATCGCCCACCACGATCCGCAGGGCACGGGCGCCTATTCGCTGCGCGCGTCCCTCTCGACGGTGACGGACAACTACACGGACCTGTGGTGGAACCCCGCCGAGCCGGGCTGGGGCCTCAACATCAACCACCAGGGCCAGACGCTCTTCGTGACGCTCTTCACTTACGACCGCAACGGGCGCCCCCTCTGGCTCGTGGCGTCCTCCGTCACGCGGCAGCCGACGGGCTACTGGCAGGGGCAGCTGCTGCGCATGTCCGGGCCGGCCTTCAACGCGACACCGTGGGGCGCGACCACCGCCACGGCCGTGGGCACGGTGCGCATCACCTTCACGAGCGCATCCAAGGCGACCCTCAGCTACTCCGTGGACGGCGTGTCGGTGTCCAAGCCCATCGAGCGGCAGGTCTTCTCCGTGCCGCCCACCTGCCGCTGGTCGGCGTTCGACCGCAGCCTCACCACGAACTTCCAGGACCTTTGGTGGAACCCGGCGGAGCCGGGCTGGGGGATGAACATCGCCCACCAGGGCAACATCCTCTTCGCCACGCTCTTCACCTACGACCTCGAGGGCCGCGGCCGGTGGCTGGTGATGAGCCGCGGGGAGCGGATCGCCGACGGCCTCTACATCGGCGAGCTGCTGGCGACGAGCGGCCCCCCGTTCAACGCGTCGCCGTGGACGCCCGCGACGACGACCCAGGCAGGCACCCTCACCGTGCAGTTCACGCGCGGCAACGCCGCCACGGTCACCTACACGCTCGACGGCTTCCTCGTGGTGAAGCCCGTCGAGCGGCAGGTCTTCGGCATTCCCGCGACGGAGTGCGTGGCGCCCGCCGATGACTGAGGCGCAGCGCCCGGCCTCCACCGGCGTGGCGGTGGTGGAGTCGATCGACCAGGAGGGCGTGGGCGTGGCCCACGTCGACGGCAAGGTCACCTTCCTCGAGGGCGGCATCACCGGGGAGCGCGTGGCCTTCGCGCGCCGCCGCAGCCGCGGCAACTTCGACCTGGGGACGGTGACCGAGGTGCTCGCCGAATCCAGCCTGCGCGTGAAGCCGCGCTGCGCGTACTTCGGCACCTGCGGCGGGTGCGCCATGCAGCACGTCGAGCCCGCCGCGCAGGTGGCCGCCAAGCAGCGCGTGCTCGAGGACAACCTCGCGCGCATCGGCAAGGTCGCGCCGGAATCGATCCTGCCGCCCATCCACGGGCCCACCTGGGGCTACCGGCACCGCGCGCGCCTCTCCGTGCACTACGTCGCGAAGAAGGGCGGCGTGCTGGTCGGCTTCCACGAGAGGAAGTCGAGCTACGTGGCCGACATCCGCTCCTGCGAGGTGCTGCCGCCGGCGGTCTCCCGGCTCGTCGTGCCGCTGCGCGAGCTCTTCACGACGATGGCGATCCGCGAGCGGATGCCGCAGGTGGAGCTGGCCGTGGGCGAGGCGGTGACGATCCTGGTGCTGCGCCACCTCGAGCCCGTGGAGGAGCAGGACCGCGAGAGGCTTCGCGCCTTCGCCGACCGCCACGGCATCCAGTGGTGGCTGCAGCCCAAGGGGCCGGACACCGCCCACCCCTTCTACCCGGAGGAGGCGCCCGCCCTCGACTACCGGATGCCGGAATTCGGGCTTCGCATCGCCTTCCGGCCCACGGAGTTCACGCAGGTGAACGCGGCCGTGAACCGCGCCCTGGTGAAGCGGGCCGTCGGCCTCCTCGACCCGCGGCCCGGCGAGCGCGTGGGCGACCTTTTCTGCGGCCTGGGCAACTTCACGCTCGCCATCGCCTCGCGCGGCGCCGCCGTCGTCGGCATGGAGGGCCTCGCCTCGCTCACGGCGCGCGGCGGGGAGAACGCGCGCGCCAACGGCCTCGCGGGGCTCGCGAGCTTCCTCACCTACGACCTCTACACCGACGCGGCGGGGGCGCTCGCGCGCCTGGGCCCGGTGGACAAGCTCCTCGTCGACCCGCCCCGCGACGGCGCGGTGGAGATCTGCAAGGCGCTCCCGGACGCCGGCGCCCCTTCGCGCATCGTCTACGTTTCCTGCAGCCCGTCGACCCTCGCGCGCGACGCGGGCGTGCTCGTGAACGTGAAGGGTTATCGCCTGGCGGCGGCGGGGGTGGTCAACATGTTCCCGCACACGGGGCACGTGGAGTCCATCGCCGTCTTTTCCCGCTGACGCGGGGGCCAGGCGGGGAACGCAGATGGACGCCGATGCCCCGCCGATTGCCGCCGATGGGAATTCAGGGTGCCGGGACTGCGGTGGCCCCTGGCGCGACGGCCTGCACGTCGGGGACAAGGCCGACATGAATGTGATCTGCAGCACCGGCGGCGCATCGGCGGTCATCTGCGTTCCCGCCTGGATCCGGCGAAGCCGGAAAAGAAGAGGGGCGGCCGAAGCCGCCCCCTTCCGCGAAGCGCGAGAGACTTACTCGCGGTCGCCGCCGAAGATGCCCAGCAGCGCGAGCAGGTTCGCGAAGATGTTGTACAGGCTCAGGTACACCGCGAGCGTGGCCGAGATGTAGTTCGTCTCGCCGCCCGTGATGACGCGGTTGAGGTCGTAGAGCAGGAAGGCCGAGAAGATGCCCACCGCGATGACCGAGATCGCGATCATGAGCGCCGGCATCTGCAGGAAGATGTTGGCGAAGGCGGCCACCAGCAGCATGATCATGCCGATGAAGAGCGCCTTGCCCATCCCGGAGAGGTCGCGCTTGATCGAGCCCGCGAGCGCGGCCATCACGGCGAAGATGACCGCCGTGCCGCCGCCGGCCAGGCCGATGAGGGCCGCGCCGTTGCGGAAGCCCAGCACCACGCCCAGCATGCGCGAGAGCATGAGGCCCATGAAGAAGGTGAAGCCGAGGAGGACGGCCACGCCCACGCCGCTGTTCTTCGTCTTCTCGATGGCGAACATGAAGCCGAAGGCGATCGCGAGGAACGCGATGAAGCCGATGGCCGGGCTGCCGGAGAAGAACGAGAAGTTCGTCTGCACGCCGATCCACGCGCCGATCACGGTCGGCACGAGGGAGAGGGCGAGCAGGGCGTAGGTGTTGCGAAGGACCCGGTTCTGCGCCGACGCGATCGTCTGCGAAGGCGAGGCGGGCGTCATCATCGGGGTCGGTTGCATAGGTTCTGGCTCCAGTCGTGTGCGAATGCCGGTCGAAATTGACCGACGGTTAGAGTAGGGATTAACCGCGTAAGTTTCAAGAAAGGTTCGTATTGGGTTCCACAATGGTCTCCGCGCCAGCGGGAAAGAGAAAAATGTAAAAACATCAACAAATCAATTATTTACATGGATTCTGGCTGGAGGATTCCAACTCAGAGGGCGCGGAGAGCGCAGAGGGCGCAGAGAACGGAAAGGCCCTTCTCGAAGATGTTGGTTCCGGCAGCGATCCTGGTCATCGACTTGGGCGTTCTCTGCGTTCTCTGCGCCCTCTGCGTTGAAATTCCCCGTTCGCAGCCGCTCCACACCGGGCGTCACTCGCGATTCCCGGAAAACCCCTAACATTCGCCCTTGGGAGGGTTGGCCGAGCGGTTTAAGGCACCGGTCTTGAAAACCGGCAACAGGGAGACCTGTTCGTGAGTTCGAATCTCACACCCTCCGCCACCGCCAGGGAGAACACCATGCGCCGCATCCTGAACGCCCTCGCCGCCTGCGCCTGCCTGCCCGCGCTCGCGGCCCCGCCCGCCGCCGCCCCCGCGCCGCCGGACCTCGCGGCGTGGCTCGAGTCGCAGGGGCTGGAGGCGGCCGCCTCCAAGGAGTTCCAGGAGTTCCAGGCCGTCGTCGCCCGGGTGAAGGGGGCGAAGGACATGGCGGGCGCGCAGGAGCGTGTCGTCGTCTTCGCCAAGGGCAAGCTCGCGTGGCAGTCGAATCCGAAGGACCTCCTCGAGCCCGCGCTGAAGTTCACCCTCCACTCGCTGGGCCGCGACCTCGACGGGAGCGCCCAGCCGCAGCTGCACTTCTCCGGTTTCTCCGGGGGCGCGCACTGCTGCACGACGCACTACGTCATGCGCCTCAAGCCGCAGGTCCGCCGCCAGGCGGTCTACCCGGCCCGGAACGTGGGCGGCACGGATTTCATGGACCTGCCCGGCCGCAAGACGCCGATCATGATCTCCGCCGACGATTCCACGGCCACCGTGTTCGCCCCCTACTCGAACTCCTACTTCCCGATGGTGGTGCTGGAGGTCTCGCCGAAGGGGAAGTTCCAGTTCGCGCAGGACCTCATGCGCACGCGGCTGCCGGGCATGGCGCCACCCGTGTGCGGGCAGCCGGCCGCGACCGCCAACCCCTGGCTCAAGGAGCGCTGCGGCGAGTTCACGGGCGCCAAGCGCAAGGCCCGCACGGCCGAGATCCAGGCGAAGCTGCGCGAGATCAAGACCGAGCGCTCCGCCGACAAGGTGAAGTGGGAGGACTACGTGGCCACGGGCGTGCTCTCGGCGGTGGCCGCCGAGATGAACCGCTATGCCTACACCGGGCACGCGGCCGCCGGCATGAACTGGCTGGAGACCGTCTGGCCCGGCAACGACGCGGTGAAGGTCACTTTCCTCGAGAAGCTGCGCGAGACGCGGGCGAAGAGCGCCTTCGCCGACGAGCTGCGCGTGCTGGCGACCGACGTGCGCTGACGCCCCGGATTGTGCACTGCACAATCCCTCGCCGGCCGGGGTAAAATGCGGGTTTCGCCCCCCTCCCGCCAGAGAAGAACAGGCTTTCCCGTGTCCCTCATCGTCCAGAAGTACGGCGGCACCTCCATGGGCAGCCCCGAGCGCATCCGCGAGGTCGCGCGCCGGGTCGAGCGCTTCGTGAAGGAAGGCCACCAGGTCGTCGTCGTGGTCTCGGCCATGTCCGGCGAGACGAACCGCCTCCTCGCCCTCGCCAAGGAACTCAACCCCGACCCGGATCCGCGCGAGCTCGACGTCATCGCCTCCACCGGCGAGCAGGTCTCCATCGGGCTGCTCTCGCTCGCGCTGCACCGGCTGGGCGTGAAGGCGAGGAGCTACACCGGCTTCCAGGTGCGCATCCTCACCGACGACGCCTACTCGAAGGCGCGCATCCTGTCGATCGACGAGGACAACATCCGCCGCGACCTTGCGGACGGGCACGTGGTCGTCGTGGCCGGCTTCCAGGGGATCGACGACCGCGGCAACATCACCACGCTCGGCCGCGGCGGCTCGGACACCACGGGGGTCGCGCTCGCCGCGGCGCTGCACGCCGACGAGTGCCAGATCTACACCGACGTCGACGGCGTGTACACCACGGACCCGCGCGTCGTGCCCGAGGCGCGGCGGCTGGACACCATCACCTTCGAGGAGATGCTGGAGCTCGCCTCCCTCGGGTCGAAGGTGCTGCAGATCCGCTCCGTCGAGTTCGCCGGCAAGTACAAGGTCAAGCTCCGGGTGCTGTCGTCGTTCACCGACGTGAACTCGACCGACATGGGCACCCTCATCACCTTCGAGGAAGACGAGAACATGGAACAGGCCATCATCAGCGGCATCGCCTTCAACCGCGACGAGGCGAAGATCACGGTCGTGGGCGTGCCCGACCGCCCCGGCATCGCCTTCGGCATCCTGGGCCCCATCGCCGACGCCAACATCGACGTCGACATGATCATCCAGAACGCCTCCATCGAGGGGCTCACGGACTTCTCCTTCACGGTGCACAGGAACGAGTTCAAGCGCGCCATGGAGATCCTCGAACGCACCGTGAAGCCCGCCATCGGCGCGCGCGCCATCGTGGGCGACGACCGCATCGCCAAGGTCTCGCTCGTGGGCATCGGCATGCGCACCCACGCCGGCATCGCCTCGAAGATGTTCCGCACGCTGGCCGACGAGCGCATCAACATCCAGATGATCTCGACCTCCGAGATCAAGACCTCGGTGGTCGTGGACGAGAAGTACATGGAGCTCGCCGTGCGCGTGCTGCACAAGGCGTTCGAGCTGGACAAGCCCGCCGCCGAGGAGCGCATGAAGCACTGACGGCCCTCCCGGGGCGCCCGCGCGGGCCCCCGTATAATGCGGCGCGAGCGGACACGATCCGCCGCGCCGTTTTCATTTCCCGGACCCCGCCCATGAAGCGACTCCTCGCCGCCCTCGCCATGACCCTCTCCGCAGCCGCCGTCGCCCAGGACGAAGACCCCTACCTCTGGCTGGAGGAGGTCTCCGGCGAACGGGCCATGAAGTGGGTGACCGACCAGAACGCGAGGAGCCGCCCGGAGATCGAGAAGGACCGCGGCTTCCACCCGCTCCTCAACCGGTTCACGGAGATCGCGACCTCCCGCGAGCGCATCCCCACCGTGGCGAAGCTCGGGCCCCACCTCTACAACTACTGGCAGGACGCGGCCAACCCGCGCGGCCTGTGGCGGCGCACGACGCTCGAGGAATACCGCAAGGCCGAGCCGCGGTGGGAGACGGTCCTCGACCTCGACCGGCTCTCGGCCGACGAGAAGGAGCAGTGGGCCTGGAAGGGCGCCACCTGCCTCTTCCCGAAGTACGAGCGCTGCCTCGTGTCGATCTCTCGCGGCGGCAGCGACGCGGTCGAGATCCGCGAGTTCGATCTCGTGAAGAAGGCGTTCGTGGCGGGCGGCTTCCGCCTGCCCCAGTCCAAGGGCGGCGTGGCCTGGATCGACGAGGACGCGATCTACGTCTCGCGCGACTTCGGGCCCGGCACGCTCACGAAGTCGGGCTACCCGCGGCAGGTGAAGCGGCTCGCGCGAGGGCAGGCGCTCGCGGACGCGGCCCCCGTCTTCGAGGTGTCGGAGGACGACATCGGCGCCTGGCCCTCGGTCACGCACGAGAAGGACGGCCGCGTGGAGATGGTGACGCGCGTGATCTCGACCCGCCGCAACGAGGCCTTCGTGGTGCGCGACGGCAAGCTCGCGAAGCTGGAGCTGCCGGACACGGTGGATGCCTCCGTCACGGCAGGCTGGCTCTACGTGCGGCTTCGCGAGGACTGGCAGCCCGCGGCGACGGCGTACGCGGCCGGGTCGCTGCTCGCCCTGCCGCTCGAGAAATTCCTGGGCGGCGACCGGGGCTTCGACGTGCTCTTCGCGCCGGGGCCGCGCGTCTCGCTCGACGCCTTCGTGCCGCTCAAGTCGATGGTGCTGCTGGACCTCCTCGACAACGTCTCGAGCCGGCTCGTCGAGGCGCGCCGCGGCGAGGACGGCAAGTGGACGAAGCGCGACGTGGACGCGCCGAAGCTCTCGAACCTGGGCGCGGCGGCCTTCGACCGGCGCGAGAGCGACGACTACTTCCTCTTCGTGACGGGCTTCACCACCCCCACGACGCTGCACCTGGCGAAGGGCGGCACGGATGCCCGCGAGAAGCTCAAGAGCCTGCCGGACTTCTTCGACGCTTCCAACCTCGCCGTCACGCAGCACGAGGCGACTTCGAAGGACGGCACGAAGATCCCGTACTTCCAGGTCATGCGCAAGGACGCGAAGGCGGACGGGACGAACCCGACCATCCTCTACGGCTACGGCGGCTTCGAGGTCTCGCAGGTGCCCACCTACTCGGGCTTCGTGGGCAACGGCTGGCTCGCCAAGGGCGGCGTCTGGGTGCTCTCGAACCTGCGCGGCGGCAGCGAGTTCGGCCCCGAATGGAACCGCGTCGCGCGGCGCGAGGGCCGGCAGAAGACGCACGACGACTACGCGGCCGTGGCCGAGGACCTCATCCGCCGCAAGGTGACCTCGCCGGCGAAGCTGGGCATCCTCGGCGGCAGCCAAGGCGGGCTCCTCGTGAGCGCGACGATGCTGCAGCGGCCGGAGCTCTTCGGCGCCGTGGTGGCCACCGTGCCGCTCATGGACATGAAGCGCTACCACAAGCTGCTCGCGGGCCATTCCTGGATGGGCGAGTACGGCGACCCCGACAAGCCGGAGGACTGGGCCTTCATCTCGAAGTACTCGCCGTACCAGAACGTGCTGCGCGGGCGGGCCTACCCGAAGATGCTCATCACCACCTCCACGCGCGACGACCGCGTCCACCCGGGGCACGCCCGCAAGATGGCCGCGCGCATGCAGCAGTTCGGCTACGACACCACCTACTTCGAGTACACCGAGGGTGGCCACGGCTCCGGCACCACGCCCGCCCAGACGGCCTACACCTGGGCCTTCATCTACACCTTCTTCGCCAAGTCCCTGATGTAACAGGCGCTTGACCTGAAGCAATCCCGCCAGGCGGCGGAGGCCCAGAATCGGCTGGGGACAGTCCCCCAGGACCGGGGACGGTCCCCAGCCGTCCCCATGCCTCTCCTGGAGATCAAGGGCGTCACGCGCCGCTTCGGCGACCTGGTGGCCGTCGACGGGGTGAGCCTTGCCATCGAGGCGGGCGAGTTCTTCACGCTGCTGGGGCCATCCGGCTGCGGCAAGACCACTCTGCTGCGCATGATCGCGGGGTTCGACGAGCCCGACCAGGGGGCGCTTTTCCTCGACGGCCGGCCGCTCGCAGGCATCCCTCCCGAGAAGCGCCCCGTCCACACCGTCTTCCAGAGCTACGCGCTCTTCCCGCACATGACGGTCGCGGGCAACATCGCCTTCCCCCTCGAGATGGCCGGCAAGCCGCGCGGGGAGATCGCCCGCCGGGTGGCGGAGACGCTGGCGCTCGTGCACCTCGAGGAGAAGGGAGGGGCGTACCCGCACGAGCTCTCCGGCGGGCAGAAGCAGCGCGTGGCCCTCGCGCGCGGCCTCGTGAACCGGCCGCGCCTGCTGCTCCTCGACGAGCCGCTGGGGGCGCTCGACGCGAAGCTGCGCGAGGAGATGCAGGTCGAGCTCATCAACCTGCAGCGCGACGTGGGCGTGACCTTCGTCTTCGTCACCCACGCCCAGCAGGAGGCGCTCGCGCTCTCGCACCGCATCGCCGTCATGAACCGCGGCCGCGTCGAGCAGCTGGACACGCCCGAGCGCCTCTACACCGCGCCCGCGAGCCGCTTCGTCGCCGACTTCATCGGCAAGATCAACCTCGTCGACGTGGAGGTGACGGGCAACTCCCACGGCCACGCGGGGCTGCGCTCGCCGGCGCTGGGCGACCTCGCGGCCGAGCCCGGCAACGGGGTGGTGCCGGGCGAGCGCGGCGTGCTGGCGTTGCGCCCCGAGCTGGTGCGCGTGGCGGCGCGCGGCGAGACCGTGGAACTGCGCAACCGATTCCCCGGCACGGTGAGGGAGCTCCTCTACCTGGGCGACGTGACGCTCTACAAGGTGCAGCTCGAGGCCGGGCCCGTCATCGAGGCCCTGCTCGCCAATGCGGCGCCCGGGCGGGCGAAGCTCTTCAAGGCGGGCGACGCCGTGACGGTCGCGTGGCGGCACGACGCCGGAGTTTTCCTCCGTGGATGAACGCCGCGAAGCCCTCGAGGGCGGATCCCGCTGGACACGCTGGCTGGTGGCCGGCCCGCCGACCGCGTTCCTGCTCGCCTTCTTCCTCGTGCCGGCGATCATCGTCGTGGCGGCGAGCTTCCGCGAGCCCGGCGAGTTCGGCGGGCTGGTGCCGCTTGCCGCCGGCGCCGCGGCGTTCTCGCTCGAGGCCTACCGCTTCGTGCTGGGCGACATCGTCTACGCGGAGATCTTCGCCGCCTCCTTCGCGGTCGCCGCCGTCACCACGGCGGCCTGCGTGGCGCTCGCCTACCCGCTCGCCTGGCTCATCGCGAGGAGCCCGCGCAAGCGCCGCGACCTGCTCGTGCTGCTGGTGATCCTGCCCTTCGCGAGCAACTTCCTCGTGCGCATCTACGCCTGGATCATGCTGCTGGGCCCGGCGAACCTGCTCTACACGCCCTTCGCCGTCATCGCCGGGATGGTGTACGTGCACCTGCCGTTCATGGTGCTGCCGCTCTATACCAACCTCGAGAAGCACGACCCGGCGCTGCTCGAGGCCGCGCAGGACCTCGGCGCCGGTGCCTGGACGCGCTTCTGGCGCGTGACCTTCCCGCTCTCCCTGCCGGGAATCTGGTCCGGGTCCGCGCTGGTGTTCATCCCCGTGCTGGGCATGTTCGCGGTGCCGGAGCTCCTCGGCGGGACGGGCGACGTGCTCATCGGCAACCTCATCAAGGAGCAGTTCCTCGACAACCGCGACTGGCCGCTGGGCTCGGCGCTCTCGATCGGGCTGACCCTCGCGGTGCTGGCGCTCGCGGGGCTGGCCGCCGCGCTCTCGCGGCGTGGCCTCAAGGGCACGGAGGCGGTGTCGTGAGGCGGCGCGCGCAGTGGCTCCTCTGGGGCGCCTCGCTCGCCGTGTACGCGTTCCTGTACGTGCCGCTCGCGGTGGTGGTGATCTTCTCCTTCAACGACTCGCTCCTCAACGCCGAGTGGGTGGGGTTCACGCTCTCGTGGTACCGGAAGCTCCTCGCCGACGGGGAAATGCTCGCCGCCGCCGGCAACTCGCTCGCCATCGCGCTGCTGTCGTCCGCGCTCGCCACGGTGCTGGGCGCCATGGCCGGCATCGCCATGCAGCGCTGGCGCCTGCCGTGGCTGCCGCTGCTCGTGCTCACGCCGGTGGCGATGCCGGAGATCCTGCTGGGCGTGTCGCTGCTGCTCTTCTTCCGGCAGGTGCTCGACCTCACGCTGGGGTTCTTCTCCATCCTCGTCGCGCATGTGACCTTCTCCATCGGATTCGTGGCGGTGATCGTGCGCGCGCGGCTCGCGGGCATGGACGAGGGGCTCCTCGAGGCGGCGCGCGACCTCGGCGCCACGCCGTGGATGACCTTCCGGCGGGTGACCTTCCCGCTCATCCTGCCCGCGCTGGTGGCGGGGTTCCTCATGAGCTTCACGCTCTCCATCGACGACTTCGTGATCACCTTCTTCGTCGCTGGCGTGGGCGTGACGACCTTGCCGCTGCAGATCTACTCCATGATCAAGGTGGCGGTGACGCCGGAGGTGAACGCCGTCTCCACGCTGCTCATGGCGCTCACGCTCACGATGGTGCTCGCGGCCACGCGGCTCGCGCCCGACATCCTGCGGAGGGGGCGGTGAGGCGGCTCCTCGCGGCGCTGGCCTGCGTGCTGGCGAGTTCAGCGGCCGCCGAGGATGTGCTGCACCTCTACAACTGGAACAACTACGTGAGCGAGGAGACGCTCGCGCGGTTCGAGGCCGCCTGCCGCTGCCGCGTGAAGCAGGACTACTACTCGGACAACGAGGAGATGCTCGCGAAGCTCGAGGCGGGCGCCGCGGGCTACGACCTGCTGGTGCCCACCGGCAACGCCGTGGAGTCGCTCATCCGCCGCGGGGCGCTGCGGCCGGTCGACAAGTCGAGGCTTTCGAACCTCGGCAACCTCAAGCCCGAGTACCGCGACCCGTGGTACGACCCGGGCGGGAAGTACTCCGTGCCCTACGCCACCTCGATCACGCTCCTCGGCTACAACCGCGAGAAGCTGCGCGAGCTGGGGCTGCCGACGGACACCTGGGCGCTCATCTTCGAGCCGCGCCACCTCGAGAGGATCCGCGGAAAGGTGACGGTGCTCAACAGCCAGCGCGAGCTCCTCGGTGCCGCGATGCGCTACCTCGGCTACTCGGTGCAGGAGAGGGACCCCGCGCGGTGGGCGGAAGCGAAGGCGGTGATCCTGCGGGCGAAGCCCTACTGGGCGGCGTTCTCCAACAGCACCTACATCAAGGATCTCGCCATCGGCAACATCTGGGTGGCGCACGGCTACTCCAACGACATGTTCCGCGCGCGCGAGGATGCGAAGGCGGCCAAGCGCCCGTTCACGATCGGCTTCACGACGCCGAAGGAGGGCGCGGTGCTGGCGGTGGACGGCTTCGTCCTGCACAAGTCGGGGCGGCGGCCGGACCTCGCGCACCGGTTCATCGACTTCATGCTGGAGGGGCGAAACGCCGCGGACGTGTCGAACCTGATCGGGGCCGGCAACCCCAACGCCGCCGCGATGCCTTTCGTCAGCCCGGAGATCGCCGCCGAGCCGGCCATCTTTCCGCCGGCAGCCGATCTGGCGAGGCTGGAGATGCTGCGCGACTTCGACCCGGCCTTGCGCCGCAGCCTCTCCCGGCTGTGGACCGAAATCAAGGTCAGATGATGGTAGAATCCGCGTTCCCGGAGAGATGACCGAGAGGCCGAAGGTGGCGCCCTGCTAAGGCGTTATGCGGGCTTAAACCTGCATCGAGGGTTCGAATCCCTCTCTCTCCGCCAGCATCCTGGTCCCTGAAGGTCCCGCGACCTTCGGAGACCGCACAGGACCCCGCGCCACGCGGGGTTCCTTGCTTGTACCCGGGCACACTCGCGAATGCTGAGCTATCGCCACGGCTTTCATGCCGGCAACCACGCCGACGTCCTGAAGCACGTGGCGCTGGTCGCGTTGCTGCGCATCCTCACCCGCAAGGACAAGCCGCTCGTCGTGCTCGACACCCATGCGGGCGCCGGCATGTATTCGCTCGAGCAGGGCTTCGCGGTGAAGACGGCGGAGTTCCGCGACGGCATCGCCATGCTCTGGGAGCGCAACGATCTGCCGGCGCCCGTGGCCGATTATGTCGACCAGGTCCGCGCCATGAACGCGGATGGCGCGCTGCGGCGATATCCGGGGTCGCCCTGGATCGCACTCGGGTTGCTCCGGCCCCAGGATCGACTGCGGCTGTTCGAGTTGCACAGCACCGAGGGGCCGATTCTCGCCCAGCAGTTCGCGCAGGATGGCCGCCGCGTGACGGTGACGGCCGGGGACGGGTTCGCCGGCCTGAAGGCGGTGCTGCCGCCCCCGTCGCGTCGCGGACTCGTGCTGGTCGATCCCTCGTACGAGCTCGCATCCGACTACCGGGCCGTCGTCACCGCGCTCCACGACGGGATGCGGCGGTTCGCGACCGGCACCTACGCGGTGTGGTACCCGCTCCTCCAGAGCCGTGACGCCATCCAGTTGCCCGACAGGCTCCGCAAGGCGGCGGGCGCGGACTGGCTGGATGTCGCGCTGCAGGTGAAGGCGCCCTCGCCCACAGGGCGGGGCATGCACGGAAGCGGCCTGTTCATCGTGAACCCGCCGTGGACATTTTCCGCGCTGATGCGCGACACCATGCCCTGGCTGGCGCAGGCGCTTGCGCAGGATGCGACCGCGAGCTTCCGGCTCGACGCGCGCGAGACATAGGCCCGGATCACGAAAGCGAGCAGGCCCCTTGCCCTCCCGCGGGACGGCACCGCGCCTACGGCCTCAGGTCGAACCGGTCCGCGTCCATCACCTTCGCCCAGGCCGCCACGAAGTCGCGCACGAACTTCTCCTTCCCGTCGTCCTGCGCGTAGACCTCCGCGTAGGCGCGCAGCACCGAGTTGGAGCCGAACACGAGGTCGACCCGCGTCGCCGTCCACTTCGCCTTGCCGCTCTTGCGCTCGACGATGTCGTAGGAGTTCCGGCCCGTGGGCTTCCACGCGTACGCCATGTCGGTGAGCGCCACGAAGAAGTCGTTCGTGAGCGCGCCGACGCGGTCGGTGAACACGCCGTGCTTCGCGCCGCCGTGGTTGGCGCCCAGCACGCGCAGGCCGCCCACCAGCACGGTCATCTCGCGCGCCGTGAGGCCCAGCAGTTGCGCGCGGTCGAGCAGGAGTTCCTCGGGCTGCACGACGAAGTCCTTCCGGAGCCAGTTGCGGAAACCGTCGGCCACGGGCTCCAGGACCTCGAAGGAGGCGGCGTCGGTCTGCTCCGCGGTGGCATCCCCGCGGCCGGGCGAGAAGGGCACGGTGATGTCCACCCCGCCCGCCTTGGCCGCCTGCTCGATGCCCACGTTGCCGGCGAGCACGATCACGTCGGCGACACTCGCGCCGGTCTCCTTCGCGATGCCCTCGAGCACCTTCAGGACCTTCGCGAGGCGCTGCGGCTCGTTGCCTTCCCAGTCCCTCTGGGGGGCGAGGCGGATGCGCGCGCCGTTGGCGCCGCCGCGCATGTCGGAGCCGCGGAAGGTGCGGGCGCTATCCCACGCGGTCGCGACCATCTCGGCCACGGAAAGCCCGCTGGCGGCGATCTTCGCCTTGGCGGCCTTCACGTCGACCTTGGCGTTGCCGGCGGGCACCGGGTCCTGCCAGATGAGGTCTTCCTTCGGCACCTCGGGGCCGATGTAGCGCGCCTTGGGGCCCATGTCGCGGTGGGTGAGCTTGAACCAGGCGCGCGCGAAGACCTCGGAGAAGTACGCCGGGTCCTTGTGGAAGCGCTCGGCGATCCGGCGATAGTCCGGGTCGAACTTCATCGCCATGTCGGCGTCGGTCATGATCGGCTTGCGGCGGATCGAGGGGTCCTCCGCGTCGACCGGCATGTCCTCTTCCTTGATGTTCACCGGCTCCCACTGCCATGCGCCGGCCGGGGACTTCTGCAGCCACCAGTCGTACTTGAACAGCAGGTCGAAGTAGCCGTTGTCCCACTTCGTCGGGTGCGTGGTCCACGCGCCCTCGATGCCGCTGGTCACCGTGTCGCGGCCCACGCCGCGGCTCGCGTGGTTCATCCAGCCGAGGCCCTGCTCGTGCACGTCCGCCGCTTCCGGGGCCGGGCCGAGGTTGGCGGCGGAACCGTTGCCATGCGCCTTGCCGACGGTGTGGCCGCCGGCGGTCAGCGCCACGGTCTCCTCGTCGTTCATCGCCATGCGGGCGAAGGTCGTGCGCACGTCGCGCGCGGTCCTGAGCGGGTCGGGCTTCCCGTCCACGCCCTCGGGGTTCACGTAGATGAGGCCCATCATCACCGCGGCCAGCGGGTTCTCGAGGTCGCGCTCGCCCGAGTAGCGGCTGTTCGGGTTGTCGGTGGGGGCGAGCCACTCCTTCTCGGAGCCCCAGTAGATGTCCTTCTCGGGGTGCCAGATGTCCTCGCGGCCGAAGCCGAAGCCGAAGGTCCTGAGCCCCATGGACTCGTAGGCCACGGTGCCGGCCAGCACGATGAGGTCGGCCCAGCTCAGGCGGTTGCCGTACTTCTTCTTGATGGGCCACAGCAGGCGCCGGGCCTTGTCGAGGTTGGCGTTGTCGGGCCAGGAGTTGAGCGGCGCGAAGCGCTGGTTGCCCGTGCCGGCGCCGCCGCGGCCGTCGGCGATGCGGTAGGAACCCGCCGCGTGCCAGGCCATGCGGATCATCAGCCCGCCGTAGTGGCCCCAGTCCGCCGGCCACCAGTCCTGGCTGTCGGTCATGAGCGCCTTGACGTCCTTCTTCAGCGCGGCGAAGTCGAGCTTGCGCACTTCCTCGCGGTAATTGAAGCCCGGGTCGAGCGGGTTGGTCTTGCTGTCGTGCTGGTGGAGGATGTCGAGGTTGAGCGCGCTCGGCCACCACGCCATCACGGACTTGCCGGCGGCGGTGTTGCCGCCGTGCATCACGGGGCATTTTCCTGCGTCAGACATGGTTCTCTCCTGGTCGGGTCGCAACAGGAAAGAATCTAGTGGCCGGCGATCAATTGCGCCAATTTATTGTTTCGATGGTGTCGATTGGCGAAATCACTCGACGGAGCGCGCCGCCCGCAGCCGGTTCTCGCAGGTCTCCCACTTGTCGTGGAGGCACTCCTGCGCGCGGCACTGGAACTCGCAGGCCGCGAGCTCCGGGGGCACGTCGTCCACGACCTCGCCGCGCAGCCAGAGCCGGATGCGCGAGAGGACGCCCCTGCTTTCGTTCGGGTCCGACATGTTGCCTCCTGTCCGGGCAGCGCCAGCGCGGGTCCGATCGGGCGAACTATGCGCCGATCGATCCCGGCGCAGTTGACATTTTCGTGATGGCACCAAACCCCGGCGGATTCCGTAATCCGGTGTATCGGGGTTCGGAGGTAACATCCCCGTATTCCAGACCACCCAGCAACGGGAGATCCTTCATGCGCTTCCCAGGCTCGACGACCGTCCGCGTCCTGCTGCTCGCCGCCTCGCTGGCGGCACTTCCCGCATCAGCGGCCGACCGCGCCTACTCGGCGGAGGCTCCGTTCGCGCCGAAGGCCGTCGCGCAGTCCTTGCGCCTCGCGCCGGGCGGGAAGGCGGCGCTGCGCATCGCGCTCGGCGAGGCGGATGCCGGGGAGATCGCCTCCGTCAAGAAGGCCAACACCGAGAGCTTCAACAAGCGGCTGCAGATCGGCGTGGGCCGTATGCTGCCCGAGTCCGCGCCCACACGCGGCGGCGCGTTGCAGTGGCAGCCGGTCGACGGCGGCTACGCCGCCCACTGGGAGATCACCTCGGCCGGCGCCCGCGCGCTGCGCGTCGAGTTCGATGGCGGGGCGCTTCCCGCCGGCGCGGAGCTGCGCTTCGCCGGTTCCGGCGACCCGGGCACGGTCTACGGGCCCTACGACGCGGCCGGGCTCGAAGCGGCCGGGCGCTGGAGTCCGGTGCTCGAGGGCGAGCGCGCCACGGTGGAGGTGTTCGTTCCCGCCGGCTCGACCGGGGACGTCGGCCTGGGTCTCGCGCGCGTGTCGCACCTCTTCGTGAGCCCGGCGGACCCGAACGCCGACGTCCTCGCCAAGGACTCGCAGTTCTGCGAGGTGGACCTCATCTGCCGCTCCGCGTCCGACGCCGCGCTCGCGAGCGTGGGCCGGGCGGTCGCGCGCATGACCTTCTCCGACGGGCTGGGCGGCGGCACGGCGCTCTGCACGGGCACGCTCCTCAACACCACGGCCGGCCCGGTGGCGCCGTACTTCTACTCGGCGGCGCACTGCATCAGCACGCAGGCTTCCGCGAGCACGCTCACCACGCACTGGTTCTACGACCGCACGGGCTGCGGCACCGGCGGCGTGAGCGGCTCCTACGTGCAGGTGGGCGGCGGGTCGACGATGCTCTACTTCAACACGACCACGGACGTGCTGTTCGTGCGCCTCAACCAGAACCCGCCCTCGGGCGCGGTCTACGCGGGCTGGGACGCGGCGACGCTGGGCACGGGCACGGCGATGACGGCCGTCCACCACCCGGCAGGCGACGTGAAGAAGGTGAGCCTCGCCACCTCCGGCGGCTTCTCGGCCTACGGCGGCGGCACGGGCGACTCCCACCTCATCGCCCTCTGGAACTCGACCGCGACGGGCGTCACGGAAGGCGGCAGCAGCGGCTCGGGCATCTTCACCTTCGGCAATTCGCAGTACCTGCTTCGCGGCGGCCTGCACGGCGGGCCGTCGAGCTGCTCGGCGACCGGCGCCGACCTGCGCGACTACTACTCGCGCTTCGATCGCGCCTACCAGTTCGTCTCCCAGTACCTCAACCCGGGAACGACGACCTGCACATTCTCGCTGTCTCCCGCGAGCGCGACGGTTGGTCCCGGCACCTCCAGCGGCTCGTTCTCGGTGAACACGCAGTCGGGCTGCCAGTGGACGGCCAACAGCAGCCAGCTCTGGCTTCAGATCAACGGCAGCGGTTCGGGTACGGGGAGCGGCACCGTCTCCTACACGGCAACTGCCAACTCCGCGGCTTCCGCGCGCTCGGCCACGATCACTGTCGGCGGGCAGGTCTTCACCGTGACGCAGCAGGCCGGCACGGGCGGCACGACGACGGAGCTCGTGACCAACGGCGGCTTCGAGAGCGGCTCGAGCGGATGGACGCAGCAGGCATCCGGCGGTGCAGCGATCATCACTTCCGACGCGACGCGCGCGCGCACGGGCAGCGGCGTGGCCTGGCTGGGCGGCTACGACAACGGCACCGACTCGCTCTCGCAGACGATCACCATCCCGGCGGGGGCGACGACGGCCACCCTGCGGTTCTGGTACCGCATCTCGACGGCCGAGACCGTGGCGGGGATGTGGGACACGCTCAAGGTCCAGGTACTCAACCCGGGCGGCACCGTCCTCGAGACGCTCGTCACCTATTCGAACCAGAACGCGAGCACGGCGTGGAACCAGAGCAGCGGATTCAGCCTCCTCGGCTACGCGGGGCAGACCATCCGCCTGCGCTTCCTCGCCGAGACGGACTCGTCGCTCTCGACCTCGTTCTACATCGACGACATCACGATCCCGGTGCAGGTGACGGCGGGCACCTCCGCCAACTACACGGCGCTGTGGTGGAACCCGAACGAGTCGGGCTGGGGCGTGAACCTCAACCACCAGGGCGACATCGTCTTCGGCACGCTCTTCACCTACGACGCGAGCGGCGTCCCGCTGTGGCTCGTGCTGCCGGCGGGCAACCTCCAGTCGGGCACCACCTACTCGGGCGAGCTCTACCGCACGACGGGGCCGGCGTTCAACGCCAACCCCTTCACGCCGATCGGGCCGGGCAACCTCACGGTGGTGGGTTCCATGACAGTGACCTTCTCCGGGTCGAATTCCGCGACGCTCACCTACACCTACAACGGCACGCAGGTCACCAAGTCGATCCAGCGCCAGGTCTTCGGCTCGCGCGCGGCCAACTGCACGCCCACGACGGGCAACCGGGCCTCGCTCACGAACTACCAGGACCTGTGGTGGAACGCCAACGAGTCGGGATGGGGCGTGAACGTGACGCACCAGGACAATATCCTGTTCGCCACCCTCTTCACCTACGACGCCACGGGGCGCGACCTGTGGCTGGTGCTGCCGGCGGGCACGCTGCAGTCCGACGGGTCCTACCTCGGCGACCTCTACCGCACCACCGGCCCGCCCTTCAACGCGAACCCCTTCACGCCCATCAACGCGGGCAACCTCACCATCGTGGGCACCATGCGCTTCCGCTTCACGAACGGCGAGAACGGCACGCTCACCTACTCCTACAACGGCACGACGGTGACGAAGGCCATCACGCGGCAGGTGTTTTCGACCACGACGCCCGCCTGCGGCTAGGCCGCGCGCGCGGCTAGCGGCCGCGAAGGAGGTCTTCCGCCGCGCCGGGGGCGCCGAAGTGGTACCCCTGGAACGCGTGGCACCCGTGCCCGGCCAGGAACTCCCACTGGGCACGGGTCTCCACGCCCTCGGCCACCACGGAGAGCCCGACGCTCTGCGCCAGCGCGATGATGGCGCGCGCGATCGTCGCGTCGGCGGGGTCGGCCAGCACGTCGCGCACGAAGGACTTGTCGATCTTGAGCTGCTGCACGGGCAGGCGCTTGAGGTAGGCGAGCGAGGAGTAGCCCGTGCCGAAATCGTCGAGGGCGAAGCTCACGCCGCGCGCGCGCAAGGCGATCATCTTCGCGACCGTTCCCTCGAAGTCGTCGAGGAGCACGCTCTCGGTGAACTCCAGCATGAGCTTGCGCGGGTCGGCCCCGGTCCGCTCCAGCGTCGCGACCAGGCGCTCGACGAACTCCGGGTGCCGGAACTCGCGCGCGCTCACGTTCACGGCGAGCGTGAGCCCCACGGTGCGCGGCTCGTCCGCCCAGCGCACCAGCTGCTCGCAGGCCGTCGCGACCACCAGGTTGCCGAGCGGCACGATGAGCCCCGTCTCCTCGGCCAGCGGGATGAATGCGTCCGGCGCGACGCTGCCGCGCCCCGGGCTGCTCCACCGCAACAGCGCCTCCGCGCCCAGCAGGCGCCCTTCGCGGTCGACCTGCGGCTGGTAGGCGAGTCGGAACTCCCCCTGCTCGAGCCCGGCGCGCAGGTCGGCCACCATCCCGGCGCGCGCGTTCACGGCGCCCTGCATCTCCGGGTCGAAGAAGCGCAGCGCGTTGCCGCCGGCCGCCTTGGCGCGGTACATCGCGAGGTCGGCGTGCCGCAGCAGGTCCTCGGGCGTCTCGGCGCGGTCGCCGAAGAGGACGATGCCGATGCTCGCGGCCTGGTGGTGGGCCCCGGAGGGCAGGGCGTACGGCACGCCGATGCGCGCGAGGACCGTCTCGCCCACCTGTTCCACGCGCGCGGCCGTCTCGCGCGCGCTCTCGGCCACTTCCTCCAGCATGACCACGTACTCGTCCCCGCCGAGGCGCGCGACCGTGTCGCCCTTGCGCACGCAGCCCGCGAGGCGGGTGGCGACCTGGCGCAGCAGCTCGTCGCCCACGTCGTGGCCACGGGTGTCGTTGAGGGTCTTGAAGTCGTCGAGGTCGATGAAGAGGAGGGCGCCCGTGCGCCGGCTTCGCGCGCTCGCGGCCAGCGCGTGCCGCAGCCGGTCGTTCAGCAGCCGGCGGTTGGGCAGGCCCGTGAGCGCGTCGTAGAAGGCGAGGCGCTCGATCTCGGCCTCCGCCTGCTTGCGCTGCGTGATGTCGGCCAGCGTGCCGATGTAGTTCGTGACCACGCCCGCCTCGTTCCTCACGGCGGTGATCCTGAGGCTCTCGGGGTAGATCTCGCCGTTCTTGCGGCGGTTCCAGATCTCGCCGTGCCACGACCCGGTGCGGTTCACGCTGTCCCACATCGCGCGGTAGAACGCCTCGTCCTGCCGGCCGGACTTGAACAGGCGCGGGGTCTGGCCCACGGCCTCCTCCGCGCTGTACCCGGTGATCTCCGTGCACGCGCGGTTCATGCGCAGGATCACGCCGCGCGCGTCGGTGACGATCATCCCTTCCTTCGCCTCGAAGGCCGCGGCGGCGAGGCGCAGGTCCGACTCCACCTGCTTGCGCTCGGTGATGTCCTGCATCGTGCTCACGATGCGCGGCGGGGCGCCGTCCTCGCCGTCGACGCGCTCGGCCTGCCCGTGCACCCAGCGCACGCCGTCGTCGGCGACCAGCCGGAACTCGACGGCGCACGGGCTTCCGCCCAGCACCCGCTCGCGGGCGCGCAGGACGCCCTCCCGGTCCTCCGGGTGGATGCGCGCCATGATCGCCTCCACGTCGACGGGGGCGTCGCCGGGAATGCCGAAGATGCGGTAGGCCTCGGGCGAGCCCTTGAACGTCCTGCCGTCGGTGGTGACCCAGCTGCCGATGCGGGCGACCGCCTGCGCGCGCTCGAGGTCCGCCTCGCGGGCCTTCACCTCCGCCGTGCGCCGCGCCACGAGCGACTCCAGCCCCCTGCGATGCGCCTGCAGCTCGAGCATCAGCCTGGCGAGGTAGGCGACCAGCAGGCTCAGCGCGAGCGCCGCGCCCGCCATCGCCGCGCGCCGCGCCGGGCTGGACCACCCGCCCAAGGGCGCCACGGCGAGCGTCCATGTCGCGTTGGGCACCTCCAGCGTGCGCTCGACGGGATCGGAAGGCGGGCCGGCCGCGGACACGGCGAGGACCTCCCTTTCGCCCGACTCCGGATTGCGGCGCCAGAGCTCGTAGCGGTAGCCCAAGTCCGCGAGGTGGTCCAGGCGCGCCGGCGCCAGCGCATCCGGGAAGCGCATCAGGACGATCGCGAACCCCCAGAACGCCAGCTTGCCCGTGGCGTCCGGCAGGAACACCGGCAGGCGGCCCGCGGCGCCGAGCCCCCCCTGCGCAAGGCGGAACGGACCCGCGAGCGTGAGTTCGCCGCTATCGCGCGCGGCGAACGCCTCGCGCGTGCGGGCGGGGTCGCGCAGGAGGTCGTGGCCGATCGCCTGCTCGTTTCCCCTGAGGGGGTGGACCTGCGTCACCACGCCGCCGGGGGCGAGCTGGAGCGCGCTCGCGCCGGGGTAGTAGGGCAGCATCTCGGCCGCCAGCGACTCGAAGTCGCGCAGCGCCCCGTTGCCCTGGCGGATCATCGCCGCGAGGGCGAAGGTCGCCGAGAGGTTGTGCTCGATGCCGGCCTGCAGCGCGTGGGCGTGGTCGCCCGCCATGTCCAGCGTGCGCGCGCGGTTCTCCTCGGCCTGGTGCAGGTCCAGGCGCCAGGCGACCAGCGCCGAGCAAAGCAACGCCGCGGCGAAGGCGCCCGCCACCAGGAGCGGGCGCCTCGCTTCGGCGCTCCCGGGAGCGGCGCCCGGCACGCGGCCTCAGTCCGCCTTGATCCCGGCCGCCTTCACGACCGGGCCGTACTTCGCGAGGTCCGCCTTCATCTGCTCGCCGAACTGCTCCGGCGTGCCGGGCGTGGCGACGATCCCGAGCTTGGCCAGGCGCTCGACCACCTCGGGCGAGGTGAGGAGGGCGTTCAGCTCCTTGTTCAGCCGGTCTATCACGGGCCGCGGCGTGCCGGCCGGCGCGAGGATGCCGACCCAGCTCGAGGCCTCGAAGTCCGGCACGCCCGCCTCGATGAAGGTGGGCGTGTTCGGCAGCGACGGCGAACGGGTGCGCGAGGAAACCGCGATGGCGTGCAGCTTGCCGGCCTCCACGTGCTTGATCGCGCCCGCGACCGCCGTGTAGACGAGCGGGACGTTGCCGCCGAGCGCGTCGCTCATGGCCTGCCCGCCGCCCTTGTACGGCACGTGCACGAGCTTCGCGCCCGCGCGCAGGTTGAGCAGCTCGCCCGCGATGTGCGGCGTGCCGCCCACGCCCGAGGTGCCGTAGGAGACGCCCTTCGGGTCCTTCTTCGAGATGTCGATGAGCTCCTTCAGCGTCTTACCCGGGAACGAGGGGTGCGAGACGATGATGAGGGTCGCGTCCCCGATCTTGCCCACGGGCGCGAAGTCCTTGAGCGTGTCGAAGGGGATCTTCGCGAAGACGTGAGGGTTGATGACCATCGTGCCGTCGAAGGCGAGGACGAGCGTGTAGCCGTCGGCGGGGGCGGCGGCGACCGAGGCCGTGCCGATGTTGCCCGAGGCGCCGGCCTTGTTCTCCACCACGACCTGCTGGCCGAGGCGGCGGCCGAGTCCCTCCGCGATGACGCGGCCGCTGGTGTCGGTCACGCCGCCGGGCGCGAAGGGCACGATGAGGCGGATGGGCTTGTCGGGATAGCCCTGCGCCAGCCCCGCGAGCGGGATGGCGAGGGCGGCGAAGGTGGCGAGCAGGCGTTTCGCGATCATGGGTCTTCTCCTCCGGTCGTTCGCGGGTTCAGTCCGCGTGGTTCTTGTCGAAATCCCAGACGTCCTGGAACCCCATGAGGAGCGACAGGTCGCCGAAATCGTACAGCGGCTGCGGGCAGCCGGCGGTGGAGCCCGTGGCCTTCAGGTGGCCGTAGACGCCGGCCATCGCCTTCACGGAGGCGAGCATGGCGGCGATGGGGAAGATCGCGAGGCGAAAGCCCAGCGATTCGAGATCCGCCTTCGCGAGCACCGGCGTGCGGCCCTTTTCCACCATGTTGGCCACGAGCGGCAGGTCGAAGGCGCGGCCGATGGCGCGCATTTCCTCCTCGTTCTCGGGCGACTCGATGAAGAGGACGTCGGCGCCGGCTCTCGCGTAAGCCTCGCCGCGGCGCAGCGCCTCGTCCAGGCCCAGGGCCGTGCGCGCGTCCGTGCGGGCGATGACGAGGAAATCCCGCGAAGCGCGCGATTCCGCCGCCACGCGGATCTTCCTCGCCATCTCCTCCATCGGGATCACGCGCCGGCCCGGCGTGTGGCCGCACTTCTTGGGGAACTCCTGGTCCTCGAGCTGGATGGCGCTCGCGCCCGCCTCCTCGTAGCCGCGCACCGTATGCCGCACGTTGAGCAGGCCCCCGTAGCCCGTGTCGCCGTCGGCGATGAGAGGCGCCGTCGCCTGCGAGGCGAAGGCCTTCACGCGGCCCACCATGTCCGTGTAGGTGGCCAGTCCCGCGTCCGGCAGCCCCAGGTGCGAGGCCACGGTGCCGTAGCCCGTCATGTAGAGCGCCTCGAAGCCGAAGGTGTTGGCGAGGCGCAGCGACACCATGTCGAAGATGCCGGGGGCGACGAGCAGCTCGCGGGACTGCAGGCGCTGGCGGAGGTTGCCCACGGCGTCAGTTCCCCAGGGCCACGCCGTCGCGGCGCGGGTCGGCGGCGCCGATCCACCCCGAGGCGGTGCGCTTCAGGAACCCGAGGCCGCTCACGAGCGGCACTTCTTCGACGGCGTGGCCGCGCGCCGCCAGCGCTGGCGCGAGCCGGGTGGCGGCCGTGCCCTTCTCGAGCTGCACCTTGCCGGGCGCCGCGGTGCTGAGATGGCCCCGCGCAAGCGCCTCGGCCGGCGTGCGGCCGTTGGCCAGCATCTCGATGAGGCTCGAGGCGATGTAGTCGACGATCGGCCCGCCGCCGGCCGACCCGCCCACGACGACGGGCCGGCCGTCGCGATCGAAGACGATCGTGGGGGCCATCGACGTCACGGGCCGCTTGCGCGGCGCCATCTGGTTGGCGATGGTCGTGCCCGGCCGGGGAGCGGCGGAGAAGTTGGTCAGCGCGTTGTTGAGCATGAAGCCGTCGACGAGGAGCCGCGACCCGAAGTTGAGGTTGGTGGTGGTCGTGATCGACAGCGCATTGCCGTCGCGATCCACGATCGCGATCTGGCTGGTGGCTGCCACCGGGTCGCTCCCGTCGGGGGCGAGGGCGACGGCACGCGGCAGCGGCAGGCCGGGCAGGACTTCCTTCGCGGCCCGCGCGTCGTCGATGGCGGCCGCGCGCGAGCGCGCGTAGGCGGGCGAGGCAAGGGCCGCCACCGGCACGGCGACGAAGTCCGGGTCGCCCACGTGCTGGCGGCGGTCGGCCTGCGCGAGCTTGCCGGCCTCGGCATACAGGTGCGCGAAGGCCGCATCGTCGAAGTCGAACCGGCCGCCCGCGCGCGCCTCGACCATCTGCAGCACCTGCAGGACGACGAGCCCGCCGAAGGAAGGCGGCGCCATCGTGCATACGCGATAGGCGAGGAAGGGCGCGCAGACGGGGTCGCGCTCGACGGCGCGGTAGTCGCGCAGGTCGTCCTCGGTCATGAGCGAGGGGCGGAAGCCGCGTTGCGCCGCCTCCACGATCGCGCGCGCGCCGCCGCCGTCGAGGAACCCCTCGGGCCCGCCCAGCGCCAGCCGTCGCATGGTCTTCGCGTACGCGGGGTTGCGCACCGTCGCGCCCACGGGAAGGGGGCTGCCATCGGCGGCGAAGTAGAGCTCGCGAAGCTCGGCGAGGTCCTTCGCGGCGCCCGGCGCCGAGAGGATGCCGTGCAGGTAGCGCGGCATCGGAAAGCCGCGCTCCGCGATATCGATCGCCGGGCCGAAGAGATCGCCCCACGCGAGCTTGCCGTGCCGCCGGTGGGCCATCGCGAGGACCGCCACCGTGCCCGGTACGCCGACCGTGCGGCCGCCGCGCTGCGAGGGCTCCGACGGCAGCAGCTTGCCGTCGGTGTCGGTGCGAAGGCTGGCGGTGGCACGCGCCGGGGCGGCTGCCAGCCCGTCGTAGGAGGAGAGCCGCGCCGTGGCCGCGTCCCAGTGCAGCACGAGGCTGCCGCCGCCGATGCCCGAGGACTGCGGCTCGACGAGCCCGAGCACCATCTGCGCGGCGATGGCGGCGTCCACGGGCGAGCCGCCGCGCTCGAGCATCGCCAGCCCCGCCTTCGTCGCGAGCGGGTGCGCAGTGACCACGGCCTGCCGATAACCGGCAAGCGCGTCCGGGGCGGGCGCGCGATGTCCGGGGGAAAGACTGCAGGCGGAAACGACGAGGGCGGCAAGAAGGACGGGCAGGCGGAGCATGGGCGGGAAGGGGCGTGCGGGAACGGGAAGGATGGCGGCAAGGGGCGCCCGGCGCAAGCGCGATGGTTGACGATTGCCTTCGGCACGGGAGAATCTCGCGCATGGACTTCGCCGCCTCCCGGTCTCCCTTCCTCGCGGCCGTCGCCTTCGCCGCGGCATTGGCCACGGCGTTGCCCGCGGCGGCCGCCGACGCGCCCGCCCTCGCCCCCGGCCTGGTCCACCCCGGCTACCACGAGCCGCCGAAGTGGTTCAAGGAGACCTTCCTCGACCTGAAGGACGACGTGGCCGAGGCCGCGAAGGCCGGGCGCCGCGTGATGGTCTACTTCTACCAGGATGGCTGCCCTTACTGCGCGAAGCTCCTGCTGGAAAATTTCGGCGACAAGGCGCTCGCGGAGAAGACGCGCCGGCATTTCGACGTGATCGCGCTGAACATCTGGGGCGACCGCGAGGTGACCGACCTGGAGGGCAAGGCCACGACCGAGAAGGCCTTCGCCAAGGCGCTGCGCGTGCAGTTCACGCCCACGCTCGTCGTGCTGGACGAGAAGGGCGCCACCGCGCTGCGGCTGAACGGCTACCGGCCGCCGCACGAGTTCGACGTTGCCCTGGATTTCGCGCGGGCGGGCTCCGGGGCGGGCGCCTCGTTCACCGAGTACCTCGCCTCGCGCAAGCCCGCGCGCGCGAGCGGCAAGCTGCACGCGCAGCCGTGGCTCATGGCGCCGCCGCTCGACCTCGCCGGCCGTGCGGAGACGCCGCTGATGGTCCTCTTCGAGCAGAAGGTCTGCGCGGCCTGCGACGAGCTGCACGGCGAGGGCTTCGCGCGGCCCGAGGTCGCCGCCCTGCTGCCGGCGTTCCGCGCCGCGCGCGTGGACATCGCTTCGCGCGAGGCCGTGACCACGCCGGCGGGCGAGGCCACCACCCTGCGCGACTGGGCCCGCGCGCTCGGCATCGCCTACACGCCGAGCCTCGTCTTCTTCGATGGCGAGGGCCGCGAGGTCTTCCGCGTCGACGGCTACCTGCGTCCCTTCCACCTCGCCTCCAGCCTCGACTACGTGGCCTCGGGGGCGTACCGGCGCGAGCCCGAGTTCCAGCGCTTCATCGAGGCGCGGGCGGCCGCGCGCCGCGCCCGCGGCGAGAAGGTCGAGCTGATGAAGTAGCGCGCAGGCGCCGCGCTAGGGCATGGCCGCCGAGCCGGCCTTCGGGTCGGTCACGAACGCGATCCTGCGCAGGCCCGCCGACTGCGCCTGCGCCAACACCTGCGCCACGCGCTCGTAGCGCACCGAGCGGTCGCCGCGGATGTGCAGCTCCGGCTGCGAGTCCCCGGCGGCGGCCTGGCCGAGGCGCGCGCGCAGCGCCTCGTCGGAGACGGCCTGTTCGTTCCAGTGGTATCCGCCCTGCGCGTCCACCGACACGCGAACGACCTGCGGCGTGTCGGGCGTGCGCTGCGCCGCGGCCTGCGGCAGGTCCAGCCGCACGGCGTGGTTGATCACGGGCACCGTGATGATGAAGACGATGAGCAGGACCAGCATCACGTCGATGAGCGGGATCATGTTGATCTCGCTGAGCACGTCCTCGCCCTGGACTTCGGTGTCGCCGAATGCCATGGGTCGCTCCTCAGGCCCGCGCAGCCACGGCCGCGAGCGGCGCGCGCCGCGGCCCGGCCTCGGAGACGCGCGCGCCGGTGACGAAGTAGGCGTGCAGGTCGTGGGCGAAGCGGTTGAGCTTGTGCAGCACGCCCTTGTTGCCGCGCACGAGCGCGTTGTAGCCCAGCACGGCGGGGATGGCGACCGCGAGGCCCAGCGCCGTCATGATGAGCGCTTCCCCGATGGGCCCGGCCACCTTGTCGATCGTGGCGGTGCCTGCCTCGCCGATGCCCAGCAGCGCGTGGTAGATGCCCCACACCGTGCCGAAGAGCCCCACGAAGGGGGCGGTCGCGCCGACGGAGGCGAGGATGCCCAGCCCCGATTGCAGCCGCGCCGTGAAGTCGTCGATGGCGTTCCTGAGCGAGCGCGTCACCCAGTCGCTCACGTCGAGGCTGTCGTGGAGCTGTCCCGGCGTGCCGCCGTCGAGGTGCAGGATGTGGTGGGTGGCGTCGCGCCCCTCCATGGCGATCGCCCGGAAGGGATTGTCCTCCGCGGCGCGCGTCGCTCCCTCCAGTTTCGCCAGGCCGTCGGCGAAGTCGGCGCTGTGCCAGAAGCCCTCGCAACCGCGCGCCTGTGCGCGATGGCGGCGCAGGTCCAGCGCCTTGATGGCGATCACGATCCACGAGACCACGGACATGACGAGGAGCACGATCACGACGGTGCGCGTGATCAGGTCGCCTTGATGCCAGACGTGGGAAAGGCCGAAGGGGGTGTGCATGGCTACTCCAGGACGAATTGGACGGGAACGTTGAACCACATGGCCTCGGGCGTGCCGCCGCGCCGGCCGGGGACGTACTTCCAGCGCAGCACGGCGCGCAGCGCCGCCTGGTCGAGCCGCTCGAAGCCGCTCGAGGCGCGGATCTCGGCCTGCGCCGCGGCGCCGTCGGCGCCGATCAGCACGCGCAGCACCACGCGTCCCTGCTCGCCGAGGCGGCGGCTCGCCCGCGGGTACTCCGGCGGCGGGTTCTCGAGATAGGCGGCGCTCGCGCTCGGCAGCTCCACCTTCGGCGGGGCGGGTGGCGCGGCGGGCGCGGCCGCGACCTCGCGTCGCGCGGGGGAGGGCGGGGAGCTTTCCCGCTCCGCCGCCGGGGCCGCGGGCAGGGGTTCCGGCGATGGCGCGGCGACCGGCAGCGGGGAAGGCTCGGGTGCGGGCTTGCGCGGGGCCGGCTCGTGCTTCACCTCGCGCGGCGCGGGCTTCGGCGCCGGCTCGGGCGCCTCCGGGCGCGGTGCGGGCGCGGCGAGGTCCACCGACTCGGCGACGACCATCGCCGGGATGATCACCTCGTCCCGAAGCGGTTGCGCCCCGGCCGCGAGCGCCACGAGCACGCCGGCGTGTGCTGCGACGACGGCGCCGCTGATAAGGGTGTTGCGGGTCTTCGCCTTCATGGCCGCGACGGCGCCTCCACGAGCCCCGCATCGCGCAGGCCGGCCACGCGGCGCTTGCCGCACAGCGCCATGGCGGCCATGAACTCGTCCAGCAGCAGGCGCAGCACGTGGGCCACGCCGGCTGCGCCCGCGTTCGCCAGCCCGTGCAGCACGGGCCGGCCGACGAGGACCGCATCCGCGCCGAGGGCGAGCGCCTTCACGACGTCGGTGCCGCGCCGGATGCCGCCGTCGACCAGCACCGGGACGCGGCCATCCACCGCGGCGGCGATCTCCGGCAGCACGGCGGCAGTCGCGGGCAGGGTGTCGAGCACGCGGCCGCCGTGGTTGGAAACGATGATGCCGGCCGCGCCGGCCTCGAGAGCGAGCGCGGCGTCGGCCGGGTGGGTGATGCCCTTGAGGAGCACCGGGAGCGTCGACTCGGACGCGAGCCACGCGACGTCGTCCCAGGTCGCGGCCTGCTGGAGCAGCGCCGCGAGCCTCGCGCCTTTCGCGACCGGGGGGGCGTGCGGGCTCTCGAGGCCGGGCGGCAAGGTGAAGCCCGCACGACGCTCGGCGTCGCGCACGCCCTGCACGGGTGCATCCACCGTGAGGACGATGGCCTCGTAGCCGGCCCGCCGCGCGCGGTCGACCAGCTCGCGCACCCAGGCGCGGTTGCCCAGCCAGTAGAGCTGGAACCAGAGCGGCCCGCGGTCGGGCTCGGGCAGGCTCGCGCGCGCCACTTCCTCGAGCGGCGTGCCGCTCTGCGTCGCGAGCACCAGGCCCACGCCGAGGGCGGCGGCGGCCAGCGCCGTGCCGCGTTCCGCGTCCGGGTGCGCGAGGCCCTGGTGCGCCATGGGCGCCACGAGGACGGGCGCGGCCATCGCGCGGCCGAGCAGCGCGGTGCCCGGGTCGAAGCCGGAGAGATCCGCCAGCACGCGCGGGCGCAGCCGGATCGCCTCCCACGCCGCGCGGTTGGCGCGCAGCGTGATCTCGTCGGCGGCGCCCCCGTCGAAGTACGCCCAGGTGCGCGCGTCGAGCGAGCGGCGCGCGTGCTCGCGATGGTCGGCGAGCGTCACGAGGCCCGGGGGGAGGTTCAGGTGCTTGCCCATTGCCGCAGCAGGTTGTGGTAGATGCCCGTGAGCGCGGTGGCCTCGGCGGTCTCGCCGTGGCGCTCGCGCAGCTTGAGCAGGTTCATGTCGAGGTCGAAGAGCAGGCGGCGCCGCTCGTCGCTGCGCACCATGCTCTCGATCCAGAAGAAGCTCGCGAGGCGCGCCCCGCGCGTGACGGGGGTGACCTCGTGCACGCTCGTGCCGGGATAGAGCACGGCGTCGCCCGCGGGGAGCTTCACGCGCCGACTGCCGAAGGTGTCCTGCACCGAGAGCTCGCCGCCATCGTACTCGGCCGGGTCGGCGAGGAAGAGCGTGCAGGAGATGTCGGTGCGGACCCACTCCTGCGTCGCCCGCGAGTGCAGCACGGCCCCGTCGACGTGCGGGCCGTAGCGCGGCGCCTCGGGGTCGTAGCGGTTGAAGAGGGGGTTGAAGATGCGCCGCGGGAGGGCGGCCGAAAAGAACACCGGGTCGCGTCGCACCGCCGCGAGCACGAGGGCCTGCAGATTCGCGGCCTGGGCGCTCTCCTGCGCGAGCTGGCGGTTCGCCTTCTGCGCGACCGCCTGCCCGCCGGCGCTCGTGCGGCCATCCACCCACGGCGCGTCGTCGCCCAGCAGGGCGCGTGCCTGCCGGAGTTCCTCGGGAGTGAGGACGTTCTTCAGGTGGATGAGCATGGCGTCGGGGGCAGGCGTGCGGGTTTCAGAACGCGGCCTTCAGCGAGAGCTGCACCGCGCGCGGCGCGCCCGGCGCGTAGAAGCCGCGGTAGAGGGAGTCGGCGTAGAGCCTGTCGCCGAGGTTGGTCACGTTCAGCTTGAGCGACAGGTCGTCGTTCACCAGGTACTCGGCCATGGCGTCGGCAGTGGTGAACGCGGGCGCGAGGACGTGGCGCGCGCCCTCGGGGTTCTGCTCGCCGCGGTGGTTGAGGCCCAGGCCCAGGCGCACCTTCGACGAGACGCGGTACGTGGTCCACAGGCTCGCGCTGTGCTTCGGCGTGAGGCCCGGCCGGTCGCCCTGCACCTGCGCGCCGGTGCCGGCGGCGTTGAGCGCGACGTTGCTGCGGTCGATCTTCGCGCTGGGGATCCAGGTGTGGTTGTAGAACACCTCCCACCGCGGCGTGATCCGCCCGGCCACGTTGATCTCGAGGCCCGAGGCGTGGCGCTTGCCCGAGAGGAGGTTCTGCGCGGCCGCCGTGTCGGGGTCGGTGTTCCTCTCGTTGTATTTCTCCGAGCGGAACGCGGCGATTGCCAGCGAGAGGTTGTTGGCGAAGAGCTCGAACTTGCCGCCCAACTCGAAGTTGCGGCTCTTCTCGGGCGGCGTGTTTGCGTCGCGCAGGTTCGGGTTGCCCGGCGTGAACTGGTAGGTGTCCCCCGAGGTGTTGTACGAGGTTCCCCACGAGGCGTACCACGAGGTGTTCGCGTCGGGCTGGAAGAGCAGGCCCACGCGCGGGCTCCACAGGCCCTCGGTCGTGTCGAAGGTGGTCGACGGGGTGACGGTGCCGTTGGGCGCGGTCGTCGCGGCCGTCACGTAGGAGGCCTTGAAGCGGTCGTAGCGGAGGCCCGCCACCGCCTTGAGCGTATCGGTGACGCTCACCGTGTCCTGCAGGAAGAGCCCCGCGCTGTCGGCCTCGAAAGTGTTCCAGTTCGGCGCGCCGCGCGTGTCGTCGCGCGAGTCGCCGTCGTTGGGCGTGCCCACGGTGGTGCGCAGCCCGCTCTGCGCGCCGGCGAAGTTGTTGGCGCGCTTCGCGTCCTCGAAGGAGAGGTCGATGCCCGCGATGAGCGAGTGGCGGCCGAGCGCCGCGGTGAGCTCGCTTTGGAGCTGCGTGAGGTCGGTCTCGGCCTTGCGTCCCTTGGGCGTTCGCTGGAGCAGCGTGTCGGCGTTGATCGTGTCGGGCGTCACGGCGACGCCGCCGGGCTGCTGGGCGGCAGGCACGAAGCCGATCACGCTCGACCAGAGGTCGCGCTCGTAGCGGCCGTGGCGCAGCGTGGTCTTCAGCGCCGTCCGCGCGTCGAAGCGGTGGACGTGCGAGGCGGTCGCGTAGGCGGTTTCCGTGCGCAGGTAGTCGCTCGCGAGGCCGTAGTAGTTCTCCGCCGGCAGCGAGGGCCTCAGGCGGCCGTTCACCAGGAACCACGGGTGGTTGTAGAGCGGGCGGCCGTCGGTGTCGAGGTAATAGGCGCCGAGCGAGAACTCGTCCCTGAGGCCGATGCCCCAGCGGAACGTCGGGGCGATGCCCTTCTTCTCCACCTTCGCGCCGTGGTTGTCGGCGTGGTGGCCGAGGACGTTCACGCGAAGCGCGGCGTCCTCGCCCGTGCGCACGTTGAAGTCGCCCGTGAGGCGCGCTTCCCGGCCGCTGCCCAGGGTGAGGTCCACCTCCTGGCGCGTGACGAGGAACGGCTGCTTGGAGACCTGGTTCACCACGCCGCCCGTGGAGCCCTTGCCGAAGAGCATGGACGCGGAACCCTTGAGGACCTCGATGCGGTCGAGGTTGAAGGTGTCGCGCTCGACGAGGGGCGCGTCCTTCAGGCCGTCCGCGTAGATGTCGCCCGCCTGCCCCAGCGAGAAGCCGCGCAGGCGGATGTCCTCCTCGCCGGTCTCGCCGGCGAGGAAGGAGACGCCGGCGACCGTCTTCAGCACCTCGCGGAAGTCGTCGAGGTTGCGGTCGTCGATGAGCATCTCGGTGAGCACGGTCACGGACTGCGGCACGTCGCGCAGGGCCTGCCTGCCCTTGGCCGTGGTCGTCTCCTTCGCGCGCAGCGTCGACTTGGCTTTCGTCTCCTCGGGCTCGGGCTGCTCCTTGACGGTGACGGGCGGAAGGCTCGTGCCGGAATCGGCGGGCGCCTGGGCCACCGCGCCCATCGAACTGGCAAGGAGCAGGGCGCCTAGGGGCAGGACGCGGGGGGATTTCGGGGTGGCGGCGGCCGCGGGCGGGCGACCGGAAGGGCGGGACTTGGCCAAGGGTGTTCTCCTCGAGTGAGCGCTGGCGGATGGAGCTGGCTCGCGGAGGACCGCTGGCTGGCAGGGGTGCGGAATTGCTTGCAAATGCGAACCATTCGCAATACGATAATACCCACGACTCACCCGGAAATCAAGCCTTGAGCGACCGCAAGCCCCTTCCGACGCAGGACCGCGAGGCCCCGGCACCCGCCGGCGCCCCCGCCGCGGGCCCCGTCCGGATCGCCAGCCGCGCCCTGTTCGGCGACGCCAGCCTCGTGCTCATCGAGCACGAGGGCGAGACCTACTCGCTGCGCCGCACGAGGCTGGGCAAGCTCATCCTCACCAAGTGATCCCGAGACCCGGAGGCCCCATGCGCGAACTGCCCGACTTCCTCGAACCCCAGGCCCTGCTGGCCGGCACCCTCTGCCTCATGAGTTGCCCCCACTCCGGCGAGGCGCCGGTCTTCGTGCGCCGCATCGTCGCCAACCTCGAGAAGCTCGCCGGCCACCCGGCGCTATCGGCCGAAATGCGCACCGTGTGCCGGCGCCTCGCGGCGCAGTGGGAGGAGCGGCTCGCGGCGACGGCAGGCGGGCATGGACCGGCATCCGTTCACTGAGGCCGCCGAGGCGGGCGTGGATTGCCTGCTCGCGGCCACCCTCTACCTCATGAGCCGGCACGCGGCCTCGCCCTGCCCGCGGCTTGCGCGCATGGTCGGCAGGCACCTGGCCGCTGTCGCCGCGCACCCGCAATGCGGCGCGCTGGTTCGCGAGACTTGCCGGCGCGCGGCCGGCGAATGGAAAGGGCACGCGGATGCGTGCCCCTTGGGATATCCCGCGCCTCCTTGCGGAAGCGCGCTTCCCCCGGGTGCCTAGAGCCGGTCGAAATCGGCCGCCATGCGTCGCCGCAGGGCGGCGTCCGGCAGGCGGCCCTGGAGCGCGCCGGTGTCCTCGCGCATGTGGGCGGGGCTCGTCGTCGCGGGGATGGCGCAGGTGACGGCCGGGTGCGAGACCACGAACTTGAGGAACACCTGCGCCCAGTTGGCGCAGTCGATGTCGCGCGCCCAGCCCGGCAGCGGCTTGCCCTTCACGGCGCCGAAGAGGCCGCCCCCGTCGAAGGGGCGGTTCACGATGACGGCCGCGCCGCGGTCCTGCGCCAGCGGCAGGAGGCGCTTCTCGGCGTCGCGGTCGGCGAAGGAGTAGCTGAACTGGACGAAGTCGAAGCGCTCGCGCTTCATGGCGGCTTCCAGCGCGTCGTGGCGGCGCCCGTGCGAGGTGGTGATGCCGAGGTAGCGGATGCGGCCGGCGGCCTTCCACTCCTTGAGCGTGGCGAGGTGCGTCTCCCAGTCCAGCATGTTGTGCACCTGCATGAGGTCGAAGCGGCGCACGCCCCAGTGGGCGAAGGACTCCTCCATCTGCCTCACGCCCAGGAAGCGGGTGGGCGTCCACACCTTGGTCGCGTTGAACACGCGCGCCGGCCGGGCCTTCGGGACGAGCTCCCCGAGGGCGGCCTCCGCGTAGCCGTACATGGGCGACGAATCGAGAAGCGTGCCCCCGCCGGCGAAGAACTCGCGCAGCACGGCGAGGCGCGCGTCGCGATCGGCGCCGGGCGCCACGTCGAAGGTGAGCCAGGTTCCCATGCCGATGGCCGGGATGCGCTCGCCCGTGGCGGGGATGGGCCGCTCCAGCACCGGCGCCGGGGCGGCGGTGGCGGGCAGGAGCGCCGCGCCGGCGAGCGCGGCGAGGGCCTGCAGGGCATTGCGTCGGTCAATGGGTGCGGAATCTCGCATGGCGGGCGGCTCCGGAGGCTCCCCGAGGCGGGCCTCCCGGCGTAGGATGGTCGCACCCGTTTCCGGTTCCAGGAGGAGAAAAAGAAATGATCGACCGTCCCGTGGGCGATGTCCTCAAGGGCAAGCCGAGTGCCAGCCTGTTTTCCGTGGCTTCCACCGCGACCGTCTCGGAAGCCGTGGCGCTGATGGACGAGAAGGGGCTGGGCTCCGTGCTCGTGCGCGATGCCGGCGGCCGCATGGCCGGGATCTTCACCGAACGCGACCTGATGCGCCGCGTGGTGCGGCAGGGGCGCGACCCGAAGACGACCGCGATGTCCGCTGTCATGTCACCGGAGGTCCGCCAGGTGCCCGCGTCCGAATCCATCGTCGAGACGCTGCGCATCATGGTCGAGCACGGCTACCGCCACATGCTGGTGTCGGATGGCGGCAAGCCCGCCGGCGTGGTCTCGATCCGCGACCTGATGCGCTGGCTCATCCTGCCGGACGAGCCCATCGCCCACGAAGGGCGCCGCGGCGAGATCCGCACCCGCGCCATGGACGCGGTGGAGACGCTGAAGCAGGGCTAGGCTGTTTCGGCCTCGGCGGGCGCCGGTGCCCGGTCGCAGGCCACGCGGTTGCGCCCCTCGCGCTTGGCGCGGTAGAGGGCCAGGTCGGCTTGGTGGATGAGCGCTTCCAGCGTCTCGCCGCCCTCGGCCACGCCCAGGCTCGCCGTCACGCGCAGGGGGCCTTCATCGGTTGGCACGGGCGTCTGCGCGATGGTGGCGCGGATGTCCTCGGCCACGACCTCGGCCTGCGCGAGGGAGGTGCCCGGCAGCAGCACCACGAACTCCTCGCCCCCCCAGCGGCAGCAGAGGTCCGAGCGCCGCAGGCCCGACTGGATGAGCCTGGCGCAATGGCGGATGGCCTCGTCGCCCACGCCGTGGCCGCGCGTGTCGTTGATCTGCTTGAAGTGGTCCAGGTCGATCACGACGGCGGCGATGGGCAAGGCGTTGCGTTGGCAGAACTGGAAGGGTGACTCGGCCCGCTCCTCGAACGAGCGGCGGTTGGTGAGGCCCGTGAGCGCGTCGATGCTGGCGATGCGCTCGGCGGACGCGGCGGCCTCGCGCAGCGCGTGCGTCATCTGGAAGTTCTGCTGCAGCGTGTCGGAGATCACGCGCGAGGCGCGAAACGACGAAAGCAGGAAGAGCAGCACGCCCACGCCGACGAGGTTCGCGCTCGCGTCAGGGCTCGCGAAGAGCAGGAGCGTGGCGGGCGCGAGCACCAGCACGAGGGTGGCGACCACCAGCTCGCGGATGGCCGAGTAGGCCGCGAGCGCCGCGCCCGCCATGCCGACCAGCACGAAGATCGTGAGCGCCTGGTGCAGGAGCGAGCCCTTCGGCATGATCCACGCGGCTCCGAGTCCCCAGGTGGCCGATGAGGCGAGGAGCGTCCACACATAGGGCCTCTCCCAGGCGAGCAGGCCCGGCCCGTCCTTCGGCGCCCGCGCCCGGTAGGCGACGAAGAGCGCGACGCGGGCCGCGGAGGCGACGGCGAGGAGCGCCAGCCACGCGACCACGGCCGCGCGGTCCGCGGCGGGCCACAGCAACGCCGCGAGGATGGAGCCGGCGGCGAGGCTCATGAACACGGCCGGGAAGGACGACCCGTAGAGCAGGCGGATGCGGTCGGCGCGGACGGGGTCCATCGGGCGGCTACGGCTGCGGCGACTCGGCGCAGGCCACGCGGTTGCGGCCCTCGCGCTTGGCGCGGTAGAGCGCGGCATCGGCGCGGTCGATCAGGGCCTCGACCTCCTCGGGCCCCTCGGCCACGCCGAGGCTCGCCGTGACCGGGACGTCGGCGGCGGGGAGCGGCACGGGGAACGCCTCGATTGCCGCGCGAAGCTTTTCGGCCACGCGGGCGGCTTCCGCGAGCGGCGTGTCGGGCAGCAGGATCACGAACTCCTCCCCGCCCCAGCGGCAGCACAGGTCCGAGCGGCGCAGGCTGGTGCGGATGAGGTTGCCGGCGTGGTGGATGGCTATGTCGCCGGCGACGTGGCCATGCGTGTCGTTGATGCGCTTGAAGTGGTCGAGGTCGAGCACGATCGCCGACATCGGCAGCGCGTTGCGGCGGCAGTAGTGCGCGGGCGCCTGCGCCGCATCGAGGAAGGCGCGGCGGTTCGAAAGGCCCGAGAGCGCGTCGGTGCCGGCCATGCGCTCGGCGGCCTCCTTGGCCTCGCGCAGCTCGTAGGTCAGCACGAAATTCTGCTCCATCGCCTGCGAGAGCACGCGCGTGGCACGGATCGCCGAGAGGCAGAAGAGGAGCACCGCAAGCCCAAGGTAGAGCCCGGGCCGCCCCTCGAAGGCGATCAGCCAGGCCGAGGCCGGCAGCAGCAGCACGCCGATGGTGGCGAGCGCGAGCCACCGGACCGCCGAGTACACCGAAAGCGCGCCCCCGGCCATGCCCACCAGGATCACGAGCGTGATCGCCTGGTGCAGGAAGGAGTCCTTGGGCATGATCCAGACCGCCCCGAAGCCCCACGCCAGCGTCGCCGCCGCGAGGGTCGTGAGGTAGGGCCGCTCCCAGGCGAGGAGCGCCGCGCCCGACGGCGCCTTCACGCGGTAGGCGGCGAAGAGCGCGAGGCGCGCCGCCGAGGTGCCGACGACGAGGCTCATCCACAGCACGACCGCCTCGTGCCGCGCGGCCGGCCACAGCAGCAAGGCGAGGAGGCCCGCCACCGCGACGCTCACGAAGAGGGCGGGGAAGGACTGCCAGTAGAGGAGCTGCAGGCGGTCCGCGCGGACCCGGTCGCGCAGGGCGATCGGATCGGTGCCTTCCTGCGGTGCGTCTTGTGCGATGGCTGCCACGATTCCCTGTTGGCCGGCGCCGGTGGGTCCTTCGCCCGGGGCGTCCTTCGGCTCGAAGGTGGAAACTAGCAGGAAACCCGTGCCTCAGGGCCCTCCGGTTGCAGGTGCAATGCCGGGGAAGCGCCAGCCCGGGCGGGATTTTGCCGGACGGCCGCCCTTTGCTATAATTGCCGACTTCGCGCCCGTAGCTCAGTTGGATAGAGTACCTGGCTACGAACCAGGGGGTCGTGGGTTCGAATCCTGCCGGGCGCGCCAGTTGGAAGAAGGGGCCAGTCGAGAGACTGGCCCCTTTTCATTGGGAGGTCATGCCAGCGCATACGCTTGCCGCGTATGCGCTGGCAGCGTATAGTCGCGCCATGGTTTTCGTCGAGCTGACTCCTTTTTCGGAATTTCGACGGGAGCACTGGACCGACGAGGACCTCAGGGCATTCCAGAGTTTCCTGCTTGTCTCGCCCGAGGCCGGGGACCTGATCCCGGGAGGCGGTGGGTTGCGCAAGGTGCGTTGGGCCGCGCAAGGCCGTGGCAAGCGCGGTGGCTCCCGGATCATCTACTACTGGAAGGTGTCCGGGAGCCAGATCTATCTGGTTTTTGGATACGTGAAGAGCGAGCGCGAAGATCTGACCCCGCGTCAGGTGAAGGTGCTCGCGGATCTGACGAGGGATTTGAAGAATGGATAAGGAGCACTTCGATCAGTTGATCAAGGGCGTGCGCGAGATGAAGCGCCACATGGCCGGAAAGCCTGTTCGTGGCGTCAAGGTGACGGAACTCGAGGAGCCCGATGTCCGGGCGATTCGCGAGGCTGCGCGGATCAGCCAGTCGCAGTTCGCGAAGTTGATCGGCGTGAACCTCCGCACGCTGCAGAACTGGGAGCAGCGCCGAACCCGGCCGACGGGACCGGCGCGTGCGCTCCTGAAGATCGTGGCATCGGACCCGAAATCGGCGATCGAGGCGCTGCACGCCTAGTTTCCCCGTGGTGGCCTGGCCTTTGACCGCGCGCTCGGCGCGGTGCTACCGTCTTTCCATCACCGCGAGAGGTTCCCATGCCCACCCGACTCGATTTCGCCACGCTCTCCCTGATGGACGCCCTCGACCTCGCCACCCTGATCGAGGTCGAGGCCTACAAGCGCTACGCGCAGTTCGCCGAGCGCCTCGGCAGCCGTGCCGACGACGACGCCGGCGCGGTCTTCGAATCGATGGCCGTGAACGAGAACAAGCACGGCGAGCAGCTCACCGAGCGCCGGCTGGCCCTCTTCGGCGCCACACCCCCCCGCGTGAGGCTGGACGACATCTTCGACGTGGAGGCGCCGGACGTCGGCGCGACCCGCTGGAACATGTCGACGCGCAGCGCCTACCAGGTGGCGCTCGCCGCCGAGGAGAAGGCTTTCGACTTCTACGACCGGGCCCTTCGCCACGTGGAGCACCCCGAGGTGAAGGCGCTCTTCGAGGAGCTGCGGGAAGAGGAGGCCGAGCACGTCCGGATGGTGAAGGACATCCTTGCGAAGCTTCCGGCGTCGGCTGCCGTCGACCTCGAGGACGAGGACGCGGAGCCCGGGAAGCTCGCCCCGCACCGCTACGGCATGGATTCCTGAGGCGCTATTCCCGGAACTGCACGGCGAGCATCTCGCCGCGCGCGCACGGCTTGCCGCCGGCGAGGAGCGACAGCGACACCTGCACCTTGCGGCCGACGACCGATTCCAGCCGGCCGCGGATCTCGAGCTCCACCCCGACGGGCGTGGGGCGCAGGTACTCCACCTTCAGCGACGCGGTGACGAAGCGCATGAACTCGCCGCCGTCGCCCATCTCGCGGCCGGCCGCGCGGTAGGCGAAGGCGGCGGCCGAGGCCGTGCCGTGGCAATCCAGCAGGGAAGCGACCATGCCGCCGTAGGCGTGGCCGGGCACGCCGCCGCTGAATTCCGGGCGGACGGTGAAGCGCGCGACCGTTTCCTCGCCGTCCCAGAAGCTCTTCAGGTGGTGGCCGTGCGGGTTGCTGCGGCCGCAGCCGTAGCAGTGGCTGAACTTCTCCGGGTAGCGGTCCTGGAACGCGGCAACCGCTTCCGCGGGCCGGCTCACGCGACGACGATCCGCTGCGTCGGGTTGTCGACGACGACCGGGGTCTCCCAGTAGGCGAGATCGGGCGCCACGCCGTACTTCCCGGTGACGAACGCGCGCCACTCGTCGGTGTAGAGGGCGTCGGCCGCCGCGCGCGACTCCCAGAGGTAGATGCCGCCGACGGTCATGCCGTCCTCGGAGAGCACGTAGTACTTGCGGATGAGCCCGGGCTGCGACTGGTAGCGCGGCGCCGTGCCCTGGAAGATGGCGCGGGCCTCGTCGACGGCGAGTCGCTTCGGCAGGCGGAACGTGGCGATGGCGGTGATCATGCGGAATCCTCCGGGGAACCGGGAAAGTCTGCCAGATATCCCCCGCGCCCGCCGGCCGTGGAGAAGCGTTGATGGCAGTCAACACGCGGCCCGCGCCGTGGCGCGACGATGGACCGTCGGGATGGATCTCCACGAAAGGAGGTTGTCATGTCGATCGCCAACCGGCTGCAGAAGTACATCGCGGACCGGCAACTCCCTTGGGACTGCGTGTCCCACGAACCCAGCGGGTCGTGCATGGAAGCGGCGCACCGTGCGCACGTACCCCCGGATCGCGTGGCGAAGGCGGTCGTCCTCGAGGGCCGGGGGGGTTACCTGATGGCCGTGCTCCCCGCGAACCACCACCTGGATGTCGAGGATCTCGGAGAGGCCCTGTCCGACGACTTCGCGCTGGTGAGCGAGGCCCGTCTTGGCGGACTCTTCGCCGATTGCCGGCCGGGCGCCGTCCCGCCGGTCGGCGCCGCCTACGGCATCCGCACAATCTGGGATGAGGGCCTCGGCAGGCGGGCCGACGTCTACTTCGAGGCCGGCGACCACGAGACCCTCGTCCACATGCGGGGCGCGGAGTTCGGCGCGCTGATGCGGGAAGCGGCGGCGAGCCTTCCCGAAAGCTGCCACTAGACCGCGGTCGCCGCAGGCGGCGCGGAGAGCGATCGCGCCCCGTCAGTTCCTGCACACCGTCGCCGGTGTCGCGAACGCCTGCCGCGTGATGGGCTTGGATTGCGTGACGCCCGCGTAGGTGTAGGTGAAGGTGCCGGTGTCCGCGTCGGCGAAGGCGAGCGACGCGGTGCCTACTTCCGTCGCGACCACGGCGCCGCCGTTCCAGGGGTTGGCGCTGAAGGCTGGGCCCGTGGTGCGGTAGAGCGCGCCGGCGTAGCCGCTGCCCGTCCGCACGAGCGCGGGCGCCACGAGCCAGAGCCCCCGCCCGTCGGCGTCGTAGGTGAACCAGGTGGCGAAGAGGATGTCGCCCTGGTGGTCGACGTTGAGCCCCCAGCCCGACTCGGCACCGCCCGGCGTCCACCACAACGCGCGGTAGTTGGGGCTCGATCCCGCCGCGCCGCCCACGGCGCAGGCCGGCTGCGTGGGCGAGAACACCTGCCGCGTGATGGGCTTGGACTGCGACACGCCGTTCACCACCCACGCGAAAGTGCCGTTGTCGCCGTCGGTGAAGGTGAAGGTGGCGGTGCCGACCTCGGTGGCCACGACCTGCGCGGGGTTGAACGGCACGGCGTTGAAGGCAGGGCCGGTCGTGCGGTAGAGCGTGCCGGACCAGGAGTTGCCCGCGCCCTTGGCGCCCGCGGGCATCACGAGCCACAGGCCGCGCCCGTCCGTGTCGTAGGTGAACCAGGTGGCGAAGAGGATGTCGCCCTGCTGCGTGAGGTTCACGCCCCATCCCGATTCCGAGCCGGCCGGGGACTTCCACCAGAGCCCCTGCACGTTGGGCGTGGCGGTCGCGAGCGTGGCCGCCGTGTACTTGTCCATGAATGTCGTGGTGGTGTCGAGGTAGGCGGCGTCGAGGCCGTTGAATCCGTGGTAGGTACAGTTGGCGTTGGTCCCGCCCGAGAGGGCGACGCGCTCGCGCACCACGGCGCCGGTGAGCGCGTTGTACATGAGGTTTCCGAACGCGAGCGTGTCGAGCGTGTGGTAGACGACCTGCGCGTGGCGGCGCACCTGCGCCACCTGCGCGTTGGGCCTGTCCGGCGAGTTGTAGATGATGCCGCCGGGAATATCCGGCGGGAGGGTCGCTCCCATGTTCGTGACCGCGACCGTGGCGGCGCTGCCGCCCACTACCCACACGGGGACGGCGTGGCGCGCGCGCGCCCAGCGGATGGCCTCGAGGATGCCGGCGGCGTTGCGCACCGTGCCGTTGCGCGTGGCGTCGACCAGCGCGACCGCATAGCCGCGGTCCGCGAGCGCCTGGCGCACGCGAGAGACGGGGGTGCACGCGGCCACCCGCGTGGTCATCGTGCCGTCGTCCTGGATCCCCATGATGCCGTCGCCGCCAGGCACCGAGACGACGATGGCCTTGGGCGCATCAGGGGCGACGAAGAGGAACCGCTGGCTGTCGCCGTCGGCGCCGAAAGGGACGTCCACCACGGTCGTGGTCGTCGCGGCGAGCGCGGGCGAGGCGAGGGTGGCGAGGGCGGCAAGGCAAGCGAAGGCGGCGGCGAGACGGTTCATCGTCGTCATGGCGATCCTGTCGGGGTCACGGCGCTCGATGGGCGGGTGTCGGCCCCCGCCTTCGCGGCGAAAATGTAGCACAGGCTTCGCCGCGAGCAACCGGTACGATGGCGGGGTAGCCAGCCCCCGAGCCGACCCGTGGATCCCGCCTCCCTTCGCGCCGCCGTCGAGGCCGCCATCGCCGCCGCCGCGCCGGGCACGGACGTCTCGCGCCTCGCGGCCGACCGCCCCTTGCGCGAGCAGGTCGACCTCGACTCGCTGGACTGGCTGAACGTCGTCGCCGCGCTGGGCGAGCGGTTGGGCATCGCGATCCCGGAGGCCGACTACGGGCGCCTCGAGACGCTGGAGGCGATCGTGGGCTACCTCGCGCCGCGCGTGGAGCACCCGGGATCTCCGACGGCACCCGCATCAGCGGAACTTCCCGACGCGCGCCACCTTGTCCACGGCACGGAAGTGGAGGTCCGCCCCATGCGCGCCGACGACAAGCCCCTGGAAGCCGACTTCGTGCGGCGGCTCTCCAGCGAGTCGCGGTACGGGCGGTTCATGGCCACGGTGCGGGAGCTCTCGCCCGCGAAGCTCGCCTACCTCACCGAGGTCGACCAGGTGCGCCACGTGGCGCTCGTCGCCGTCGTGGACCCCGGCGGCACGCCCGCCATCGTCGGCGTGGTCCGCTACGTCGTGGACCCGGCCGGCAGGAACTGCGAGTTCGCGATCGCGATCGACGACGGCTGGCACCACTCGGGACTGGCCGGCATTCTCATGGGGCACCTGGTCGAGGTCGCGCGCGCCCGCGGCCTCGAGGCGATGGAGGGCTTCGTGCTCGCGGCCAATTCGGCGATGCTGCACCTCGCCCACCAGCTGGGCTTCGCCTCGCACCATGACCCCGGGGACAGGGACACCGTCCGCGTGGCATTGGACCTTCGGCACCGGTGAGGGCAGTACCGGCGCGGCATTTGATCATTCGCAGTCCGGAGGTCCTTCCCGGCGGTAAGCTTCGTCGGAAAAGCGACCGGCATACCCCCCAACCCACGTACAGGAGTCCCGCATGAAAACCTGGTTCATCCGCCTCGCCGCGAGCCTCGCGGCCACCCTGGGCCTCGCGGGCGCGGCTTTCGCCGTCGAGCCCCTGGTGGACGCCGCCTGGGCGATCGCCAACATCGGCAAGCCCGGCGTCGTGTTCGTCGACTTCCAGTCCTCCAAGGACTACGCCGACGGCCACATCCCCGGCGCCATCAACACCAACTACGGCAAGGACGGCTGGCGCGCCGAGCGCAAGGGCGACAAGGTGCCCGACATGCTGCCGGCGGACCTCGGCCCCCTCGCCCAGATGATCGGCACGAAGCTCGGCATCGACAACGACACCCACGTCGTCCTCGTGCCGCAGGGCAACACCGCCCTGGATGTCGGGCAGGCCACGCGCGTCTACTGGACCTTCAAGGTGCTGGGCCACGACAAGGTCTCCATCCTCGACGGCGGCATCGCCAAGTACTCGGAGAACGAGAAGGCGCCGATGAAGCAGGGCCTCGAGAAGGCGGCGCCGAAGACCTTCAAGGTGAACCTGCGCAAGGAGATGCTCGTCACGATGGACGACGTGAAGAAGGCGCGCGCGGCCGGCACGCTCCTCGTCGACAACCGCCCCGAGGACCAGTTCGTCGGCATCGCGAAGCACCCCAAGGCGCCCGTGAGCGGCACGATCGCCGGCTCGAAGAACCTGCCCAACCAGTGGCTCACGAAGAACGGCGGCGGCGAGTTCCGCAGCAAGGCGCAGCTGGAGAAGCTCTACGCGTACGCGGGCGTGCCCACCACCGGCGAGCAGGTCAACTTCTGCAACACCGGGCACTGGGCCTCGGTCGGCTGGTTCGCCTCCAGCGAGATCCTCGGCAACAAGCAGGCCAAGGTGTACGACGGCTCGATGGTGGAGTACACGATGCTCAAGGGCGAAGGCGTCGAGGCGAAGGTGAAGCTCGACTGACGCCGTCGCGTCTCACCCGAAGGGGGCTCCGCGGAGCCCCCTTTTTCATGGTCGCTTGACCCAGGTCACCGGGCGCCGCATGGGCGCTTGCCCGGCCGGTGGTATGGTGGCGATGACCATCCGCCCGAAGGACGCCCGTGCCCACCAGCCACCGCAAGCCCCGCATCGGCCTCGCGCTCGGCAGCGGGTCCGCGCGCGGCTGGTCGCACATCGGCGTGATCCGGGCCCTCGAGCGCGAGGGTGTGGTCGCCGACATCGTCTGCGGCACCTCCATCGGCGCGCTGGTGGGCGCGGCCCACGCCGCCGGGGAGACCGACCGGCTGCACGACTGGGTGAAGGGCCTGAAGTGGCAGGCCGTCGTGGGGATGATCGACCTGCGCATGGCCGGCGGCCTCATCACGGGCGGCAAGCTGGTCGACTTCTTCCGCTCGCATTTCCGCGACGAGGGGATCGCGGCGCTGGCGAGGCCCTTCGGCTGCGTGGCCACGGAGCTCGCGAGCGGCCGCGAGATCTGGCTGCGGGAGGGGCCGGTGATAGACGCCGTGCGTGCGTCGATCGCGCTCCCGGGCCTCTTCACGCCGGTGGAGCGCGAAGGGCGCCTGCTCGTCGACGGCGGCCTGGTGAACCCGGTGCCCGTGTCCCTGTGCCGCGCCATGGGCGCCGACATCGTGATCGCCGTGGACCTCAACTGGGACCTCATCGGGCGCCGCCACTGGGTGGAGGAGGCGGCCGTGCCCGCGCCACCCGCGCAGGAGGAGGGCGTGTTCGCGTCCTGGCTATCGCGGCTGCGCGCCTCGCGACGCAACGGCACGGAAGACGCGGGGGCCGACGCGCCGTCGCTCCTCGAGGTCCTCTCGACCAGCCTCAACATCATGCAGGTGCGCATCACGCAGAGCCGCCTCGCCGGCGAGCCCGCCGACGTGATGATCCGGCCGCGCCTCTCGGGCATCGCGGCGATGGACTACCACCGCGCCGAGGTGGCGATCGCCGAGGGCGAGCGCGCGGCCGGGCGGGCCATGCCGTACCTCGCGGAACTGCTGGGCGGGGGTTCGCGGTGACGGCCTTCGCGATCCGGAAGGGCCTTCTCGCGCTGGCGGCGGCCGCCGCGGCACTGCCGGCCGGCGCCCTGCCCACGCTCGAGGCGGGATGGGGGCACAACGTCGCCGTCACCGCGAGCGCACAGGCCTGGGCGTGGGGAGACAACGACGTCGGCAAGCTGGGCAACGGCTCGACGACGAGCTCCTCGATCCCGGTGCGCGCGGGCGAGCTCGCGAGCGTGGTCGCGGTCGCCGCGGGCGCGAGCGTCTCGGTGGCATTGCTGGCCGACGGCTCCGTGTGGACGTGGGGCCACGGCCCGGCTCTGGGGGTCTCCAGCGCGCCGGCCACCTGCGCCTCGCCGTCGTTCGTCTCGCCCGATCCCTGGTACGAGCCGTGCGCGAAAACGCCCGTTCGCGTGCCGGGCATCGCCGGGGCGCGAGGCGTTGCGGCAGGCGGTGGCCACGTGCTGGTGCTCATGGGCGACGGCACGGTGAGGGCCTGGGGCGAAAACGCGATGGGCCAGCTCGGCAACGGCACGACGGCCGTTGCGGCAACGCCCGTGGTCGTGGCCGGGCTCTCGGCCGTGGCCGAGGTCGCGGCGGGCGCCGACTTCAGCCTGGCGAGGCGCACGGACGGGACGGTGTGGGCGTGGGGCAATCACGCCCACGGCGAGCTCGGCATCGGCGAGGCGGCGCCCGCGACCTGCCTGGGGCGCGACCCATACGGATCCCTCGACGACATTCCGCTGCCGTGCGCGCGGACGCCCGTGCGGGCCGCAGCCCTCTCGCTCGTCGCGGCGATCGCCGCGCGGGGCCGGCACGCGCTCGCCCTTCGGCAGGATGGCAGCGTCTGGGCGTGGGGCGCGAACCGGTACGGACAGCTGGGCGACGGCACGCAATCGGACCGCCGCACGCCCGTGGCGGTGCCGGGGCTCGCCGGCGTGACGAAGGTCGCCGCGGGATTCGGCCATTCCCTGGCGATGCAGGGCGACGGTGCGGTGTGGACCTGGGGGCTGGACAACTCGGGCCAGCTCGGCCGCGCTTCCGTGCAAAGCTGCGCGAAGCCCGGCGGCGGGTCGGCCACGCCCTGCGCGCGTTCGCCGGCGCGGGCGAGCGCGCACGAGGGCGCCGCCGCCATCGTCGCGGGCGGCGCGCACACGATCGTGGTCCGCGGCGACGGCGCCCTCGACGCGTTCGGCGCGAACTACTCCGGCCAGCTCGGCCGCGGAACGCCGGTCACGCCCACCACGCTCTCGGCGATGGATCCGCACGCGCCGCTGCTCCTCGGCGGCATGGGGACGGGGACCTCGATCGGCAAGCCCTCGACGGCGGGCGGGCTCAGCCTCGCGACGCTCGACGACGGGCTCGCGTTCGGCACGCAGCCCGTCGGCGGAAGCTCGGCCGCGCAGGAGGTGGAATTCCGCAACCTTACCGACCAGGCGCTCGCGATCCGCGGGATCGCCGTCTGGGGGAACTTCTCCGCCGCCAGCGCGTGCGGGGCGAGCCTGCCTGCCTACGGGGATTGCCGCATCCAGGTGCGCTTTGCGCCGACGCTCGCCGGAGAGCGCCGGGGCACGCTCGCGGTGACGACCGATTCGCCTTACGCGCCGTCGGTCTCGCTCGCGCTAGCGGGCACCGGCACCTCGGCCACCGTCCTGCCGAACTACTCGGACATCTGGTGGAACCCGTCGGAATCGGGATGGGGCCTCACGGTCTCCGACCACGAGTCCCAGCTCTTCGCCGTCTGGTACACCTACCTCGCCTCGGGCAAGCCCACCTGGTTCGTCATCCCCGGGGGAATCTTCTCGGCCGGCCGCCGCCTCTTCACGGGCGACGTCTACTCGACCACGGGGCCGTGCTACAGCGCGCCCGCCTTCGACCCGTCGCTCGTGCGCACGACGCGCGTGGGAACGGCCACGATCGACTTCGCGCCGCCCGACCTGCCGGCCGGCTGGGCGCGCTTCAGCGGCAACATCGGCGGGACGGGCTGGTCGCGCACGATGACGCGGCAGCCGTTCGGGAACGCCTCGCCCGCTTGGGGAACGGACTTCACCGACATCTGGTGGAACGCGGCGGAGTCGGGCTGGGGGCTCGCGCTCTCGCAACACGGCGACAACGTGTTCGGCGTGCTCTTCACCTACGACTGCGACGGCACGCCGCTCTTCGTCGCGCTGCCCAGCGTCGCCTTCTCCGGGGCGTCGAGCTTCTCGGGCGACCTCTACACGACGCGATCCTCGGGCGGCTGGTGGGGCTCGACCGCGTTCGATCCCGCGCAGGTCACGGCCACGCGCGTGGGAACGGCGAGCCTCGCGTTCGCCGGCGGCACCGGGAATTTCTCCGCGACGATCTCGGGTTCCACGCGCGTGCGCGCGATCGTCCCGCAGCCCTTCGGCCACCGCGTTCCCGGCGGGCCCTGACAAGGGCGGGCCGCAACCGGAATTTGCGCGCATCCCGTCATCGATTTCCGCTCGAATCGCGCGGGCGGATCGCGTCTCATGGCCTCGCTGGATGAGCCGAGGCCCGCCGGGCCTCTCCGTCAACGAACCGAGATCGCGAGGTGACCCGTGAGAACCCAGATGCGCTTTGCCGTGGCCTGTGCCGTCGTTTCCCTCCTTCCCGCCTTCCCCGCCTTCGCCGCGGAGGGCACGCCCAAGCCCGCGGCCGCCAAGGCCGCGCCGGCCGGCGAGACGCAGCAGGACAAGATGCGCCGCTGCAACGCGACGGCCAAGGAGAAGTCCCTGAAGGGCGAGGAGCGCAAGGCCTTCATGTCGGCCTGCCTCAAGGGCTGAGCCGGGCAATCCATGGACCGGTTCCGCGGAACCGGTCTGCGGAACCGGTCTACGGAACCGGTCAGCCGGTGCTCCAGGCGCGCGGGCGCTTCATGCCTGCGATCTTGCAGGCCTGCCCGGGGTAGCCGTAGGGGAAGAGCTCGAAGAGGCGGTTGCGCGAGTCCGGCCCCAGGCGCTCCATCAGGTGGCGGATCACGAAACGGGCGTCGGCGGCGACCTGGTGCTCCTCCCACCACGCGCGCATGAAGCGGATCGCGTCCCAGTGGTCCGGGCCCAGCTCGATGCCCATGCCGCGCGCCGTCGCGATGGCCCAGTCCTCCGTCCACTCGCGCGGGTCGACGAGGTAGCCGTCGGCGTCAATAACAGGAATATTGGATACACCTTCCATGAGCGTGATCATCGACGCAACCGGCGGTGCCTGTCAACGAAAGACCGCATAACCGGTAGGGAATTGCGCGCCGTCATTTCCCGGCGCGCGTGACGGGGCACACTGGGCCGATCCGACCCGGGTCCCGTCCATGGCTTCCGATCTCGACCGGCCGCTCGACCGCGCCGAAGCGTTCTTCTGGTTCCTCGACCGCTGCTCGTCGATGAACTTCGCGGTGATCGCGGAGGGAGGCGGCAGCCTGCCGACGGCGCGGGTGGCCGCCGCGCTCGCCACCGCGCAAGGCACGCACCCGGCCCTGCGCGTCGCCATCGTTCCCGTCGCCGGCGGGGGCCTGCGGTTCGCGCCCCGGCCCGGCGCCCGCGTCACGCTCACGCGCGAGGCGGGGGGCGCCGATTGCCGCGCGGCCGTCGCGAGAAGCCTCGCCGCGACCTTTGCCGCCGGCGACGCGCCGCTCGTGCGCGCGCACCTCTACGACCTCGATGGCGGGCGCTGGGCGCTCGCGCTCGTCTTCCACCACGCCATCGGCGACGGCCGATCGGGCTTCCGCCTCATGCGCGAGCTGCTCGACGACGCCCGCGGCGCGCGCGCGCCCGCAAGCCCCGCCCTGCCCGCGCCATCGCCGGTGTCGCTCTTCCCCGATGCGCTCTCGAAAGAGGCCGGGCTCGCGAAGGCGCAGGCCTGGAAGGAGGCCCTGCGCGCCGAGCCCCTGCGCGCCGCGGCCGTGCCGGGCCACTCGCGGGAAAGCGGCGAAGTCCGTCCCCGGATCATCGCCCTGCGCTTCGAGGAAGCCGTGGTCGAGGGGCTCGCCCGCCGCGCGCGGCGCGAAGGCGCCAGCGTGCACGGGCTCATCGGGGCGGCGGAGCTCATCGCCGCGCGGGATCTCTTCGCGGCGGAGGGCACGCCCGTCCTCATGCTCACCAGCCCGGTGGACCTGCGCGGGAGCCTGCGCGTGCCACTGGACGACGCCACTCCCGCCTTCTGCGTGACGCTGCTGTCGACGCTGGCGGAGGTCGCAGGCGTGGAGGGCCTCGGCGCGCTGGCCGCGCGCCTCACCGGCGACCTGCGCCGCCAACTCGCCGAAGGATGCGGCCACCTGTTCTACCACCTCGCCGCCCCCGCCGAGACGCTGCCGGCGACACCGGAGGCCGTGGCGGGCTTCGCCGCGTGGATGCGCCGCATGCCCACCGCGTTCGTGCTGAGCAACGTGGGGCGCGTGGACGCGATGCCCGCCGCCGGCGGCGTGACGGTCGACGAGGTGTCGTTCGCGCTCTGCCCGATGGCGCACCAGCCGCTCTTCGTCGCGGCCGGCACCTGGGGCGGGCGGCTCGCGCTCAACGTGGTCCACGACGGCGCGCGCCTCGCGCCGGAAGCGGCGGACGGCATCGCCGCGCGCATGGATCGCCTCCTGCGCGCGGCGGCCCGCTAGGCTCAGCCGAACGGGTCCTCGCGGAACTGGCGCTGGATCTCGGCCACCTCGCCGGGCTGGCCGAGGAGGGCGAGCACGCAGTCGCGGTCCAGGTGCGTGCCGGCCAGCTGCTCGAGCATCGTGAAGGCCACGTCGTTCGCGTAGGCCTCCTTGTAGGGGCGCCGGCTCGTGAGGGCATCGAACACGTCGGCCACGGCGACGATGCGCGCCTCGAGCGGGATCGCGTCGCCCGCGAGCCCGTAGGGGTAGCCCTTCCCGTCGATGCGCTCGTGGTGGAAGAGCGCGATGTTCCTCAGGATGTCGATCCCGGTGAGCGTGCCCAGCCCGAAGTTCGTGAGCAGGTCGTCGAGGAGCACCTGGCCGCGGTTGGCGTGCGTGCGCATCACCTCCATCTCGCCGTCAGTGAGGCCCTCGGGCTTCAGCAGGATCGCGTCGGGGATGCCGATCTTGCCGATGTCGTGCATCGGCGCGTAGGCGTGGATGCGCTCGATGGTCTCGTCGTCCAGCCCGTGGGTGTCGGCGAGCGCGCGCGCGATGAGGCGCGCGTAGCGCGACATCCGGTCGAGGTGGCTCCCCGTCTCCGCGTCGCGCGCGTGCACGAGGTGGCGCGCGCCCTCGAGCGCGGCCGAGAGCGTGCGCACCGCGGCGAGCTCCTGGATCACCAGCAGCGACACGAGGTGGCCGAAGATGTCGAGCTGCGCGAGCGCCGTCTCGGTGAAGACGTCGGACTGGCGGGAATTGAAGAACACGAAGCCGAGGAAGGTGCCGTTCGAGAAGACCGGCATCGTGTAGCTCGCGGCGTAGCCCGCCCGCCCGAGGCGCCGCGCATGCTCGCTCTCCGGCGTCTCGAAGGTGAGCATGCTCTGGATCACGCGCGGGCGCTTCTCGTCGAGCAGGCGCTTGAGGGAGGGCACCTCGCCCAGCGGCGCCTGGTAGTGCGGCAGCGGGTCGTCGCCGTCGCTGGAGTGCACGAAGGTCTTGAGGTAGGTGGTCTTCGGGTCGTAGAGGGCCACCGCCACGCGGGCCACGAACGGCAGGAACGAGCGCACCGCCCAGTGGATCTCGCGGATGCGCGCGCGCAGCGGCCCGTCCGCATTGAGGGCGTGCAGGGCGTCGGCGTGGGCGGGGTCGGTCATGACGGCTTGCCGCGCGGCGGGGAGGGCGTGGGCCGGATGCCCAGCCTGTCCGCGGCGCGGACCAGCTCGGCCACGGAGCGCACCTTCATCTTCTCCATGATGCGCCCGCGGTGCACCTTGACGGTCTTCTCCGTGGTGCCGATCTCGGCGGCGATCACCTTGTTGCGCTTGCCGGCGATCACGTGGGTGAGCACCTCGCGCTCGCGCGGCGTGAGGCTCCCGTAGTGGAGGGCGAGGTCGCGCTTCGTGGCCTTCTCGGCCGAGGCCGCCCGGGCGCGCTCGATCGCCCGCGTGAGCGCCGCGAGTAGCGTGGCCGCCTCCACCGGCTTCAGGAGGAAGTCCACCGCGCCGCGCTTCATCGAGGTGACGGCGCCGGGCACGTCGCCGTGGCCCGTGAGGAAGACCACCGCGATCTCCGGCCGCACGGCCGTGATGCGCGCGTGCAGCTCGAGGCCGCTCTTTCCCGGCAGGCCGATGTCGAGCAGGGCGCAGCACGGGCCGGGGAGGTTGGGCAGGTGCTCCAGGAAATCCTCGGCCGTGGCGAAGGCCATCGGCTCGATGCCCTCGGCGCGCATGAGCCGGGTGAGGGACGAACGCACGGAGGGGTCGTCGTCGACGATGCAGAGGCTCACGCCTTCGGCGGCGATCATGTCGGTGTCTCTCCCGGCAGGTGGATGGTGAAGGTGAGGCCGCGGCCGGCGTTGCGGGCCACGTCGAGCCGGCCGCCGTGCGCCTCCACGAGCGAGCGCGTGACGAGCAGGCCGAGGCCGGTGCCGCGCGCCTTGGTGGTGTGGAAGGTCTGCGCCATGCGCGCGAGCGTCTCGTCGTCGGCGCCATGCCCCGAGTCGGTCACGCGGATGCGCACGCCGCCGTCCTCGCCTTCGGCGGCGATCGCGAGCGTGCGCGGCGCCTCGGGCGGGTTGCCTTCCATCGCGTCGATCGCGTTCACCACGAGGTTCAGGAGCGCCTGGTAGAGCTGCACCGGGTCGGCCAGCACGCGCGGCAGCGCCGCCGCGCAGTCGAGGCGCGCCTCGACGCCGGCGTGGCGCAGCCGCACGCGCGTGAAGGCGAGCACCTCGCGGGCGACGCGCGCGGCGTCCACCGGCTCGGGCGCCACGGGCTGCTTGCGCACGAGGCGGTGCGCCCGCAGGATGATCTCGCCCGCGCGCCGCGCGTCGTCGCGGATGGCGGTGAGGGCCTCGCGGATCTCGCCGGTGTTGCAGGACTCGAGGTAGCGCAGCGCCGCCTCCGCGTTGGCGACGATGGCCGCGAGCGGCTGGTTCACCTCGTGCGCGAGGGAGGCGCCCAGCGCGGCGACCGTGCGCACGCGCGAGGCGTGCGCCACCGCGTCCACCAGCTCCTGCTCGCGCTCGCGCGCCTGGTGCAGCTCGGTCACGTCCGACTGCGTCCCCACGTGGTGGGTGACCCTTCCCGAGTCGTCGCGGATGGGCGCGATGCGCAGGAAGTTCCAGAACGGCGTGCCGTCCTTGCGGTAGTTGAGGATCTCGCCCTGGAAGACGCGGCCCTCCTGCAGCGCGATCGCGATCTGCTTCACCGTCTCGCGGTCGGTGCCGGGCCCCTGCACCATGCGGCAGTTGGTCCCGAGGATCTCCTCGGCCGGGTAGCCCACCAGCCGCTCGAAGGACGGGCTCACGTAGACGATGGGCGCGTCGGGGGTCGTGGCGTCCGAGATCACGATGCCGTCGTCGGCCACGTCGAGGGCGGCGGCCTTGAGCCAGGCGTCGACCTCGGGCGCGAGCGGCCTCGCGGCGGCGCGCGCGGGCTTCCTGCGGGTGGAGGTGGCGCGCGCTCCCATGGCCCGCCTCAGCCGGTGTAGGTGCGAAGCCGCTCGACGTCGGGCACCGTCACCGACCGGCCTTCCATGACGATGAGGCCGGCGTCGGCCAGCTCGTGCAGGATGCGCGAGAAGTACTCGGGCGTGAGGTTCAGCCGCGAGGCCACGATCATCTTGTTGGCCGGCAGCGTCACGCTCGCCGCGTTGGCCGCGCCCTGGTCGAGCGCGTCGTCGCGAAGCAGGTAGCCGATCACGCGCTCCAGCCCCGAGCGCAGGGAGTAGGCCTCGACGTCGCGGATGAGCTGGTGGAGCTTGCGCGACATCCCGGCGAGCAGGCGCCGGGCGAGGCGCGGGTCGCGCTCGATCTCCTCGAAGACGACGGCCTTCGACACGTGCAGCAGGAGCGAGTCCTTGAGGGCCTGCGCCGACACGACGTAGGGGATGTCCATGAAGAGGATCGCCTCGCCGAAGGAGATGCCGGGGCCCATGATCTCGATCACCTTCTCGGAGCCCTGGGGCGAGGTGACGAAGAGCTTCACCTGCCCGTACAGCACCACGTGGAAGCCCTCGCAGCGCTCGCCCCGCGAGAAGAGCGCATCGCCCTTGGTCGCGTAGATGCGGCGCGTGCCGGCGGCGATGCGCTTGATCTCCTCGGGCGTGAGGTCGCTGAAGAGCGGAAGGTTGACGAGGAACTGCTCGACCGGGATGTCCGGTCCGCGGGGCCGAGCTTCTCCGGGTTGCATGACGGCGGGGTCTTGGGCGGATGTTTCGCCCATGATACCCCGGCCGGCGCTCAGGGCCTCGCGAGCGCCTCGCGCGGCCCGTCCGCGGCCCGTGGCGACGGCGCCCCGCAGCCGGCTGCGCAGGCGATGGCCGCGCACATCGCCGCCGTCGAGAGGAGGTTGTGCAGCCAGCGCAGGGACGGGCTCGCCGGCGCGGCGATGGCGAGCACCGCCTCGGTGGCGAGCAGGGCCGCGACCGTGCCTGCCGCCAGGCGCTCCCCGCGCGGCCGCCCGGTGCCGAGGGCGAGCAGCCCCCAGGCGACGAGCGCGGCCCACGCCAGGCCGCGGTGCGCGAGGGCGAGCGCCGCCGGATCGGCCGGTGCGGCGGTGGCGAGCAAGGCGCCGGTGGCGATCGCGGCGGCGAGGATCGTCGCGGCCACGAGGGGGGCGCCCCGCACGGGCCCGGGCCCGGCGCGGGCGGCCGTCGCGAGGCCGACGGCCAGGCCCAGCAGGGTGAGCCCACCCAGCAGGTTGGCGAGCAGGACGGCCGGTGGCGCCGCGCCGGCGGAGCGGCGCCCCACGATCGCCAGGGCGGCCACCAGCAGCAGCACGAGCACCGCGGCGGCGCGCATCCCCCACCGCGCCGGCGGCTTCCACGCCAGCGCGACGAGGACGAGGGCGGCCACGGTGACGCCCATCGCGGCGATCCGGTGCGCGAGCCGCACGGCGTCGGCCAGGGCGAATCCCTCGCAGCCGCCGGGCGGGCAGGCGGGCGCGGCGAGCCGCAGCCACGCGCTGGAGGCCACGACCACGAGCACGAGGGCGGCGCAGGCCGCCGCGGTGGCGGCAAGCGACCGCGCGTGACGGTCCGGCTGCCTCACCCGCGGGCCTCCTGCCGGCGCATGGCCCCGATCACCACCACCACGAAAGCGAGGCCGCCGAGGATGGCGACGAGGCCGCCCAGGCCCATGAGCCCCATGCCGGCCACTTCCTGCGGCGTGCGCAGCACCTGCGCCGCGCCGGCCACCTTGCGCTCGACGCCGTAGCCGCCCGACCACACCAGGCCCACGATGTGCATGAGCTGGCCGCCGCCGTAGAGCCAGGGCTGCCATGCCGCCAGCCGCGAGCGCGGCGTGGCGAAGCCGAGCCTCGGCAGCAGGTGGTAGGTGAGCCCCATGAAGGCGAGCGTCACGCCGACGATGCAGCCGTGGTAGTGAGCCGGGATGCGCACGTTGGGCCCGTTGATGGCGAAGCCGATGAGGCCGCCGGCGGCGAAGAGGCCGATGGAGGCGGCCAGCGCGCCGAAGATCGGGCGGCGCTCCGCGTCGAGCGCGCGCAGGCCCCGCATCGACCACAGCAGCGCGAGCAGGATGGGCGGGATGGCGAGCCCGCCGCCGAAGCGCATGAGCCAGGTCTGCAGCTTGTGGTGCTCGACCGAGGCCACGGGGTGGGACAGGTAGATCGCCGGGGTCACGAACACGGAGGCGAGCGCGATCGTGAAGACGAGGAGCGCCACGCGCGGGGAGAGCGGCACGGCGAGCCCGAGGGCCGAGGCGAGCCACAGCCAGCCGGCCAGCATGAGGAGCGTCCAGGTGAACTGCAGGACGTGGCCGCCGCCCCAGAAGAGCAGCTCGAAGTAGGTCTTGCGCTCGAGGTGCGGCGAGATCTCCAGCCACGACCACCCGAAGGCGGCGAGCGCCACGGCCGTGGCCACCGCCGAGCCGACGATGCCCCAGCGCAGCGCCGAGGCCCCGTCGAGCACGCCGCCCGACGACCGGGTGGCCACGAACGTGCGGGCCACCGCGAGGGCCACGCCCGCGCCGATGGCGCCGAGCCCGGCGAGGAACGCCGTGTTGTCGATCACGGGAATGTAGTTGGCGAGCACCGGCACGGCGTCGCGAAGCAGCGGGGCCACGCACAGGGCGAGCGTGCCCGCGGCCGTGAGGGCGAGCGAGGCCCATCCCAGCACGAGGGCGCGGCCGTCGCAGGCGAGGCTCCACAGCACGCCGGCGAAGGCGAGGAACCACACCAGCACGGAGAGGTCCACGTGCGCCACCAGCGCCACCTGGAAGAAGTTCGCGACCGGGAAGAGCTCCTTGAGCCCGGGGGTGCGCGCGAGCACGAGCAGCACCGAGAAGAGCCCCGAGCCCACGAGCGCGGCCACGCCGAGGACGAGCCAGCCGGTGGCGAGGCGCGCCGAGGCGTCGCGCTCGACCGGCAGGATGAAGGAGGTGCCGGCCGCGCGGCGGGCGGCGGGCAGGGCGGCGGACGGGTTGGCGGTTTGCAGGCTAGCCATGGCGCGACTCCTGGCGTTTGGGCGGATGGGGATGGTCGGCCGCGCGCGGGCCCAGGCGGGCGAGCGCGGCGCGGAAGTCGTCGAGCGCGGCGCGAAGCGCGGCGGCGTCGGTGATGCCGGCGTGGACCTGGCGCACGCGCTCGCGCGGCACGCTTGGCCGAAGGGCGGGCTTGCGCGCGCCGGCGAGCCGCTCGGCCGCGAGGGCGGTGCCGGTGCGGAATTCGCAATCGCCTTCGCGGCAGCCGGCGAGGAGCACGCCGTCGGCGCCGGCGCGCAGGGCGTACTCCACGAACGAGGGCGGCACCATCGCTGCGCAGAGGAATTCCACGCAGGCGGTCGAGGCATCCTCGAGGGTGGCCGCCGGCGCGGACCAGCGGCAGCCCAGCACCACCACGCGGGGAGTGCCCGTGAGCGCGGCGGTGCGCGACTCGAGCCGCGCGCGCAGCTCGCCGATGGCGGCCTGCGGCATGTCGATACCGGTGGCGAGCGTCTCGCCGCGGCGGAAGGGCGTCGAGGAGGGGCAGGCGCCGGTGCAGATGCCGCAGCCGGCGCACAGCATCGGGTCGACTTGCGCCTGCCGCGGGTGGTGCCGGCCGTCGGTGCGCGCGACCATCACCACGGCGTCGTAGGGGCAGTCGGCGAAGCAGCGCGCGCAGCCGTTGCAGTTGGCGAGGTTCACGCGGGCGGCCGGCGCGCGCGGCACGCGGGTGGCCCAGGGAAGCGCCGCGAGGGCGGCGAAGAACGCCGCCGTTGCGGCCCAGAGGCCGGCCGGCCCCAGCGATGCCATGGCGACGTGGGGGAACAGGTAGAACCAGTCGAGGGGGATGCGCGCCGGGAGGAAGGCGAGATCCGCCGCGGGCATGAGCGCCACGGGCTTGGCGAGGCACAGCGCCGCGAGCATGGCGGCCGTGCCCCAGCCGAGGGCCCGCGGCGGGGCCGTGCGCGCCGGGCTCACGCGCTGGACGTGCGCCCAGAGCGCGCCGAGCAGGGCGAGGGGCAGGCCGATGTGCACGAAGATGAGCAGCGAGAAGAAGCGGTCGTTCACCTGCCCGTCGTCGATCACGTTGCGCGCGAGCGACCCGTCGAAGACAGGCAGCGCGTCGAGCCACTCGATTGTGGCGGTGAGGCTCCACTGCGCGAGCTGGTCCCAGGCGAGCCAGTAGCCGTTGATGCCGGCGAGGAACAGGAGCGCGAGGGCGAAGAGGCCCGTGAGCCAGGCGAAGCGCCGGAACGCGGCGTAGTGCCGCCGGGCGGCCTCGCGCGCGAGGTGCAGCAGCGTCACGACCACCAGGGCGTCGGCGCTGTAGCGGTGCAGCGCGCGGGCGAAGGCGCCCAGCGGCCACTCGCCGCGATCCATCGCGTCGAGGCTGGCCCAGGCCCCCGTGGCGCTGGTGTCGAAGCCCACGTAGATCCAGATGCCGGAGGCGCAGCAGATCCACAGGAAGTGGTAGCCGAGGGCGCCGAGGTGGCGCAGGGGATTGAGCCCCTGTCCGAAGGCGGCGTCGAAGAGCGCGTCGACGCGCTCCACGGCGGCGGCGGCGCGGCCGGGGGCGGGGAGGGCGATCGCGGGGGCGGCCATCGGGCGCCTCGGTCGTCGGCCGCGCCTAGCGCAGCACGATCCCGCCCTTGCCGGGCTCGAAATCGATCACCAGCACGCGCCCGGGCGGCAGGCTCACCGCTTCCTCGCGGACGCGGTCGAAGGTGCCCGCCGCGTCGTCGGCCAGGGCCACGCGCAGGCGGTGCGTGCCCGCGGGCACGGGGATGCGCCGGTAGGCGACGGAGGCGCCGTCGCGCGAAAGGCCCGCGGGCCTCGCCTCGATGTCGGCCACGCTGCGCCCGTCGAGCTCCACCGACACCCGCACCGGGGCGCGCTCGCGCGGGCAGTCCTCGGCGGCGCGCATGTTGGGCGCGAGCTTGGCGAGTTCCTCGGCGGTGCGCGTCCGGCAGGGGAACTTGCGCTGGCCGGCGTGATTGAGCGACAGGCGGATCAGCGCGTGGTCCGGGGGCAGCGGCGCGAAGGCGGGCGAGGTCGAGAAGTAGCCGAGGAACGCCGCGAAGGCGCCGTAGAGGACGGCCTGCAGGCCCCAGGCGAGCGGGCGGTTCATGGCCGGCCTCCCAGCCGCACGAGGTCGGCTTCCTCGGCGTGGATGCGCGGGGCGAGGCTGAAGGCGTCGGAGAAGCAGTCGTCGGGCGACAGCCCCTGCCGCGCGAAGGCGGGCTGCGCGGCCTGCACCATCGCCACCGAGCCGCAGGCGTAGATGCGGTGCCCGGCGAGGTCGGGGTAGTCGGCGAGGATCGCCTCGTGCACGAGCCCCGTGCGGCCCTGCCACCCGTCCTCGGGGCGCGGGTCGGAGAGCACGGGCACGAAGCTGAAGTTGGCGTGCTCCTTCGCCCAGCGCTCCGGAAGCTCGCGCAGGTACATGTCGGCCAGCGTGCGCGTGCCCCAGTAGAGGACCATCCGGCGCGAGATCCCGGCGTGGAAGGCGTGCTCGAGCATGCTCTTCACCGGCGCGAAGCCGGTGGCGCCGGCCACGAAGATCACGGGCTTGTCGCCCTCCTCGCGCAGGAAGAAGGAGCCCACCGGCCCCTCGAAGCGGACGCGGTCGCCGACCTTCATCGCGGTGAAGACGTGGGTGGTGAAGCGCCCGCCCTCCACGAGGCGGATGTGCAGCTCGATGGGGCCCTCCTCGTGCGGGGGCGTCGCGAAGGAGAAGGCGCGCTTCTGCCCGTCGTCCAGCAGGATGTTGATGTACTGGCCGGCGTAGAAGGCCATCCGCTCGCCCCCCGGGAGCTCGAGGCGCACGCGCATCACGTCGGGCGCGAGGCGGTCCATGGCGGCCACGCGCGCCTCGTGCACCTGCACGGGCCGCGCGGCGTCGCCGGCGGGCTCGTAGGTGATCTCCACGTCGGAGAGGGGCTTCGCGACGCAGGCGAGCACGCGGCCGGCGCGGCGCTCCCCGGCCGTGAGCGCGCTTTCCTGGTAGGGGCCCAGCGCCACCTCGCCGTGCTCCACCGTGCACTTGCACACGCCGCAGCCGCCGTTGCGGCAGTCGAAGGGCATGGGCAGGCCCTCGCGCAGGCAGCCGTCGAGCAGCGTCTCGTCCTCCTTCATCGCGACGATGCGGTTGTCGGGGTTGGCCAGCACGTGGAAGCTGCGCCGCGCGCGACGGCCGAACTTGGGCGGCAGCCACGGCGCGAGCGCCGCGAGCAGCGTGAGCCCGCCCGTGAGGGCCCAGAGCGAGGCCGGCGACCACTCGTAGAGCAGGGCGTAGGTGGGCAGGTAGAACCAGTCGAACCCGATGGAGGTCGCGGTCATGGCGAGGTTCGCCGGCGCCTGGCTGAGGGCCGGCTTCACGACCGACAGGGCCACGAGCGCGGCGCCCAGCGCCGCCATGAGCGGGCGCGGCGGCGTCGTCTTCGCCTGCGGGACGCGATGCGTGTGGATCCAGAGCAGCGCGAGCACGCCCAGGGGCAGGCCGATGTGCAGGAAGGACAGCAGCGAGAAGAAGCGGTCGTTCACGCTCTCCTCGGTGAGGAAGTTGCGGATGAGCAGCCCGTTGAACACGGGCAGCGCGTCGAACCACTCGGCCGTGGCGGTGACGGTGAACTGCGCGAGCTGGTCCCAGGGCAGCATGTAGCCGTTGATGCCGGAGGCGTACACGAGCCACAGCACGACCACGCCGCTCACCCAGGAGAACCAGCGGAACCCCCGGTGGCGGTCGAACGCGAAGTGGCGCAGGAGGTGCAGCGCCATCGTGAGCACCATTCCGTCGGAGGCATAGCGGTGCAGGCTCCTCATGATGCCGCCGGCCCACTTCTGGTCGTGGGTGAGCCGCTCGACGGAGGCGTACGCCCCGGTCACGCTGGTGTCGAAGAACGCGTAGAGGTAGAGCCCGGTGGCGACCACGACCCAGAAGAGCCAGTAGCTGAGCGCCCCGAGGTGGTAGAGGGGGTTCAGCCGCTCGCCGAAGACGGCGTTGGCGGCGCGCTCGGCCAGCAGGAACAGGCGCTGCAGGAACCGCTGGAGGAGGCGAAGCACGGCGCGCCCCTCAGCCCGCGCGCAGGCGCCGGCTGCGCACCCATTCCCGCAGGAGGTAGGCGAGGACCGCGATCACGATGGAGCTGCCGGTAAGGATCTCGAGCACGATGCGGTAGTCGAGGCGGTAGCGCCCGGTGCGCGGGTCGTACACCGTGCAGAGCAGCCGCACGCGCTCGACCACGCTGCCGAGGGTGATCTCGGGCAGCGGCGCGCCGGTGAGCAGCGCCTTCAGGGGGTCGACCAGCATGGGCACCGCGAAGTCCTCGCCGTAGACCTGGGCGGCCACGCGCCCGCCCGCGTCGAGGATCGTCACCTGGGTGAGGTGGTCGAAGCCGCCCGCGGAGGCGGCGAAGCTGAAGCCCAGCTCGCGCGTCACGGCCTCGATGGTGCCGGCCTCGGGGCTGAGGAAGTGCCAGTCCGCGCGTTCGATGCCCTGCTGCTTCGCGAAGGCCCGCATCGCCTCGGGCGTGTCGTAAGGGTAGTTGAAGCCGATGGTCGCCACGGCGTAGCGGCCGGGGCCGAGGGTGCGGTCGGCCTCGTTCACGGCGCGGGCGAGGAAGCGCGTCGTCGTGGGGCAGACCTGCGAGCAGCCGGTGTAGACGAAGTTCACCAGGACGGGGCGGCCGCGCAGCTCCGCGAGGCGCAGCGGCCTGCCGTCGGCCGCGCGGAAGGCGTGGTCGCCCACGGCGGTACCGAGGGCGCGCTGGCTGCGCTCGAGCGCCGCGCCCGCCTCCAGGGTGGCGCCCTCGGTTTCCGCTCGCGCCTGCACGGAACCGAGGACGACCCCGAAGGCGAGCGCGGCCGCCGTCGGCAGCCAGCGCGTTCGGCACCCGGTGCCCACGGGGGCTAGCCCCGCCACGCCGCGTCCGCGATCACCCCGGCGAGGAGGAGCGTGAGCTGGGCGAGCGAGGCGTGGAAGCTCGCGAGGGCGGTCTCGCGCGAAGGCGCGGCCGCCAGCCGCGAGGCCGCGCGGACGAAGAGGAAGCCCCCGACGGCGGCGCCGGCGGCGTAAAGGGGGCCCAGCCCGAAGGCGAGCGGCAGGAACGAGGAGGCGACCAGCGCCACCGTGCCGCCGAGCACGGCGCGCGCGGCGCGGGCGTCGCCCACCACCACCGGCAGCATCGGCACGCCCGCGGCGCGGTAGTCGTCGTGGCAGGCGATGGCGAGGCTCCAGAAGTGCGGCGGCGTCCAGAGGAACAGGACCCACGCGAGCGACAGGGCCACGGGGCCGATCTCGCCCGGGGCCACGCCCGTGGCGCCCGCGAGAACGGCGAAGCTGCCGGCGAGCCCGCCGATCACGATGTTGAGCCAGGTGCGGCGCTTGAGGATCACCGTGTAGACGACCCCGTAGAAGAACGCCCCGAGGAAGACGAACAGGGCCGAGAGCGGGTTCACGGCGACCGCGGCGGCGCAGACCGCGAGCGCGAGCATGAGGCCGATCACACCCAGCCAGAACGGCCCGTGGACGAGCCGCCCGGTGACGAAGGCGCGGCGCCGCGTGCGCGCCATGCGCGCGTCGATGTCGCGCTCCACGTACTGGTTGAACGCGCCGGCCGAGGCGGAGGCCGCGACGACGCACGCCACCAGCACCGCCACCTGCACGGCGGAGACCGCCGCCCCGGGGACCGCGAGGGCCCCCGCGAGCGCGGTGAGCCCGATCGCGAACCCGATGCGCAGCTTGAACAGGTCGAAGAAGAGCCTTGCGTGGCCGGCGAGCGAGCCGGCGGGGGCGACAACCTCGTTCATCGCGGTCTCCGGTCCCGTGCGGCTAGTTCATCGGCCAGACGGTCGACAGGTACTTCCAGTTGACGAAGTAGTAGAGGACGAACGACACGAGGAAGATCATCGCCAGGACGAAGGTGCCGGGGGCGACGAACCCGCCCAGGCCGATCGCGCCGTGCCCGGCCGGCGCCACCGCCACGGGAGCCGGCGGGGGGGCCATGCCTTCGCGCACCGGCACGCGCTTGAAGCCGGGCGTCTCGATCTTCCTGCCGAAGAACACCGAGCCCACGGTGATCAGCAGGTACATCGCGCCGCCCACGACCGCGGCGATGCCCGAGACGGCCATGATGCCCATCATCAGGTAGGCCGTGCCCGGGAACTCGTGCGGCAGGATCGCGCCCGAGAAGGCCATGTCCCAGTGCCGGCGCGGCACGCCGAGCGTCCCCGCGCCCATCATGAAGACCGAGAAGGCGCACATCCCCAGGCCGTAGACGTAGGGCTGCCACTTGGCCATCCCCGGGAACATGAGCTCGCGGCGGAAGAGGGTCGGGATGAGGAAGTAGGTGAGGGCCATGAAGGCGAGCGTGGTGCCCACGACGACCGTCGCATGGAAGTGGCCCGGCACGTAGATGGTGTTGTGGATGATGAGGTTGAGCTGCTCGGTGCCCATCATCACCCCGGAGATGCCGCCCAGGAAGCCGAAGCCCACGAGGGAGATGAACATCCCGGAGAAGCAGGGGTTGCCCCAGGGGGCCTTGCGCAGCCACTCGAAGAAGCCCTTGTTGAAGCCCTTCTCGCGCTGGGCCACCTCGATCGCGCCCGGCACCGTGAGCCCGTGCACCATGGAGGCGAGCACGGCGAGGTACATGGCGTAGCTGGTGTTGAAGATCTTCCAGTTGGAGGTGAGGCCCGGGTCGGCGAGCAGGTGGTGCGCGCTCGCGAGCTGCAGGAACAGGATGTAGAGCACGAAGGCCATGCGGCTCACCTTCTCGCTCATCGGCTTGGCGCCGAAGACGATGGCGGCGATGGCGTACCACACCGACACGTGGGCGGCGACGTTGATCTGCTGCGAGGAGTGCCCGAAGCCCCACCACACCGTGCGGTACATGAGGGAGTCGATGTGGCTCACCAGCCCCACCGACCAGAGGAAGGTCGGGATGAGGATGATCGCGCCCGCGGCGATGGTGAAGGTGGCGATGATGGCCGCGGTGATGGCGCCGAAGGTCACCAGCGGCACCGAGCCGTTGTAGGTCTTCTCGGCCTTGCCCACGACCAGCGTGCCGAAGAACACGAACACGGCGATGAGCGCGCCGACGGCGAACAGGATGAGCCCGAGGTAGAACAGCGGGTGGGCCCCCATCGGCACGTAGGAGGTGAACATGACGCTGGAATCGCCCTTGAACACCGCGAAGTTGTTCATGAGCGCGCCGACGATCATGAGCCAGAAGGCGGCCCAGGCGACCTTGGGCGTGGCCAGCCGGCACTTGAGCAGCGTCGAGGCCGCGAAGTAGAGCACCGCGATCTCGAAGAAGATGATCCAGAAGACGAGCATGTCCAGCCCGTGCGCGGTGAGCGCGAGGTAGAACCAGTCGGGCGGCAGCAGCTTCACCGCGGGCCAGCGCGTGAGCGTGACCAGGAGCGCGAGGACCCCGCCCACGAGGAGCGAGACCACCCCCGCGACGGCGTTCCAGCGGATGAGCTTCTCGGCCGGCTCGTGGTAGACGAGGCCGGTGGACGGGCAGGTGCGGAAATTGCGGTTGACGGCCATGGCGCTCTCCCCCTAGCTCTTCTTCGGCTTCACGACGTAGAGCTTGCTCGCCATCGTGTGGTGGTTGATCCCGCAGTACTCGTTGCAGATGATCGAGTACGTGCCTTCCTTGGTGGGCGTGATGGTCATCACGTGCTCGTAGCCCGGGTGGATCTGCACGTTGATGTTCTCGGGCTGCAGCGAGAAGCCGTGCAGCCAGTCGGTCGACATGATGTGCAGCTTGTAGGTCTGGCCCTCCTCCAGCTCGAGGATGGGCCAGAAGTTCCAGAGCCGGGCGATGAGGTAGACGTCGCTGCCGGGCACCGGGTGCACGACCGGGATGTTCTGCTCGGTGGCGGTGCGCACGGTGTACTTGTCCACCATGGCCTGGGTCTTCGCCACGTAGGCCTCGGGCGTGGTGCGGTAGGCCTCGTTGGAGAGGTTCTGCTTACCGTAGATGTGCCAGTACGGCATCATGAAGAACATCACCAGGCACCAGACGAAGGCGATGACGATCCAGGTGCCTTCGACGCGGTCCAGGGGCTGCTTCCACCAGACGCGCTGGGCGGGGGAGTGGATGGCGGTCATGTCGGTCTCCGGGGGGAAGGGGTCACTTCGAGATCGGAATGCCGACGATCTCCATCACGCCCCAGACGATGTACAGGACGGTGGGCATCGCGACGCCGAGGAACAGGAGCAGGAACGGGTTGTCGCACAGCTGCTGCATCATCGGGACGGGCTCGTCGCCCACGTCGTCGTCTGCCGGCGCTGCCTGGGCGGGGTCCTGGCTCATGTTTTCCTCCTCTTGTGTGGGGACGCACGCCGGGCGGGGTCCGGCTCGTGTGGGGGTATGCTAGGCAGGCGGTAGAATGAAAAAATTGAACCCGTTCAAGAAAAGCCGCTTTGGGCCGCGAACGCGCGCCCGGGCGCGCCCGCGGCCGCTACCATGACCCCCGTGAACGCCTCCCTCGTCGCTTCCCCCGGGGCGGGAACCGCCCCTTCCGCGGCCGCCGCCGGCCGCCGGCCGGTCGCCGCGTGGCTGCTCGCCTGCTGCGCCCTCGTCTTCGCCATGGTCGTCGTGGGCGGGGTCACGCGCCTCACCCACTCGGGCCTGTCCATCGTCGAGTGGCAGCCCTTCATCGGCACGATCCCGCCGCTCGACGACGCGGACTGGGCCGCGCAGTTCGAGAAGTACAAGCTCACCCCCGAGTTCAAGCTGCGCAACCACGACATGGACGTCGAGGGCTTCAAGTCCATCTTCTGGTGGGAGTACTTCCACCGGCTGCTGGGGCGCCTCATCGGCGTGGCCTACTTCGTGCCGTTCGCCTGGTTCTGGGCGCGCGGGCGGCTGGACGGCCCGCTCGCCGCGAAGCTCGGCGGCATCTTCGTGCTGGGGGGGCTGCAGGGGGCCATGGGCTGGTACATGGTGAAGAGCGGGCTGGTCGACGATCCGCAGGTGAGCCAGTTCCGCCTCACCGCGCACCTGGGCCTGGCGCTCCTCATCCACGCCGCGATGTTCTGGGTCGCGCACCAGGTCCTGCGGCCCGCCCCCTCGGGCGCGCCGGCGGGGCTGCGCCGGGCCGGGCTCGCGTTCGCCGCGCTCGTCTTCGCCATGGCGCTCACCGGGGGGCTGGTCGCGGGCATCCGCGCCGGCTTCGCCTACAACACCTGGCCGCTCATGAACGGGCAGTGGGTGCCGGCCGAGATCCTCCTCATCGAGCCGTGGTGGCGCAACTTCGGCTACAACATGGCCACGGTGCAGTTCGTGCACCGCACGCTCGCGCTCGTGGTGCTCGCCTTCGCCTGGCTGCTCGCCTGGCGCGTCCTCGCCGACCGCGCGTGCCCGCCGGAGGCGCGCACGGCCGCGTGGGTCCTCGCCGCGGCGACGCTCGGGCAGGTCGTCCTCGGGGTCCTCACGCTGCTGATGGTGGTCCCCGTCGGGCTCGGCGCGGCGCACCAGGGCGGCGCGGTCGTGGTCCTCACCGCCGCGCTCTGGCTCGCCCGGGCGCTGCGCTGACGCCGCGGCCCGGTCAGGGCCGGGAGCGATTCAGGGGGCAGTCGCGCACGCGCGGGCAGGCCTCGTCGTGGCGGTGGGCGATGGAGACGGCGATCTCGCGGGAGCGGGAGGGGTCGAGGACGCCCATCATCTCCGCGAGCTCGACGTCCTCGCGGTCGAGGTGGGCGCGCAGGCGCACGAGGAAGTCCGCCGCGGTGCCGGCGGGGAAGGCGACGGTCACGCCGGCGCCGATCGCCAGCAGCGGGATCCGCAGCGCGTGCCACAGCTCCGCGAGCTCACGGTGCTCCACGAGCAGCGAGGACACCAGCTCGAAGGCCTGCGCGCGGCGCGCCGGCGAGTCGCTGGCGGCGAGCAGGGCGGGGAAGATGTCGGCCTCCTCGTCGTCCACGTGGACCTTCAGGGCCTCGTCGATCTCGGCGACCAGCTCGCGCGCGCGGTCGGACGCGGCGGCCCCGCCCGCGCCGGGCGCGGCGACCTCGGCCACCAGTGCCTCGAGGCGGCCCAGCATCCCGGCCACGCAGCGATGGCACCGGCCGAGAGACTCGCGCGGCGACGGGACGCCGCCGCCTGGTTCCGACTCCGCCACGGGCATCCACCCTCCGGATAGGAGAGGGCAGCGTACTCGCGCGAGGCGGCCGCGGATTTAAAGAAGATCAAGAAATCGCGGCTTCGCGCGGTGAATCGGGCGCGGCAACTGACGGTGGTTTCCAACACGGAGGGCACGGAGCAATCCCGCGGCGGGCATCGAACCTCGTGGAGGCCGTTCTCCGTGCCCTCCGTGATGAATACCCCGGCCCCACTACCCGAGATGCAGCCCGCCGTCGAGGTGGATCACCTCCCCGGTGACGAACCCGGCCAGCGGCGAGACGAGGAAGCGCACCGCGTGGGCGAACTCCTCCGGCTCGCCGAAGCGCCCCGCGGGGATGGCGGCGAGCGCCTGCCGGCGCTGCGCTTCCGTGAGGTGCTCGGTGACGCTCGCCGAGCGCACGTACGCCGGGGCGATGGCGTTGGCGGTGACGCCGCGGCCGGCGCCTTCGCGCGCGAGGGCCTGGGTGAGGGAGGCGATGGCCCCCGAGGCCGCGGCCTCCGCCGCGCCGCGCGGGGCGCCGGCCGCCTCGTGGCCGCCGACGCAGACGATGCGCCCCCAGCCGCGCGCGGCCATCTCCGGGAAGGCGGCCCGCGACCAGTGGAACGAGCCGTCGATCGCCGCGCCCAGCACGCGCCGCCAGGCCGAGTCGTCGGTGGAGGCGAGCGGGGAACCGCCGGAGGCGCCCGCCGCGTTCACGAGGATGTCGACGGGGCCCAGCTCCGAGCGGATGCGCTCGTGGGCGGCGCGCACGGCCGTGGCGTCCGTCACGTCGGCGGCGACCACGATGCGGTCGCCGCGCACGAAGCGCGAGAGCGTGTCCAGGCGAAGCGCGTCCAGGTCGACGAGCGCCACGCGGGCGCCGTCCTCCAGCAGCGCGCGCGCCGCGGCAAGCCCCAAGGCGCCCGCGCCACCCGTGACCACCGCCACCTTGTCCTTGAGCATCATGGCGCGTTGCCTCCCGTCACCGCGGCGCGGCGCGCCACGGCGCGAGGAGCTCGGCCAGGCCGTCCCAGCAGATCTGCACGCCGATGCAGAGCAGGATGAAGGCGGAGAGCCGCAGGAACACGGCCGTCCCCGACGGCCCCAGCACGCGCACCATGTGCGAAGCGTAGCGATAGGCGAGCCAGATGGCGAGCGAGGCGGCCCAGATGCCCAGCAGCAGCCCCAGGGAGGTGGTGAGCAGCGGCACGCCGCGCTTGGGCAGGCTCGCCCCGAGCGTGATGGCGATCGAGATGGAGCCGGGCCCCACGGTGATCGGGAAGGCGAGGGGGTAGAACGCGCGCCCGGCCACCGCCTGCGCCGAGGTTTGCCGCGAGGCGCCGGGGGAGTCGGCGCCCGCGCCCTCCTCGGCGGCGAGCAGCCGCCACGCGGTGGCCGCGACCAGCAGCCCGCCGGCCACGCGCACCACGGGCAGCGAGATGTCGAAGAAGGCGAGGACGTGCTTGCCGGCGAAGGCGCCCGCGACGAGCAGCCCCAGGCAGGCGAGGCCCACGCGCCGGGCCATGGCGCGGCGCGCGTCCTCGGCCATGCCCTCGGTGAGCGCGAGGAAGATGGGCGCGTTTCCCGGCGGGTTGGTGATCGGCAGCAGCGCCGCGAGCGTCACCAGCGCGGTCGTGGCCACCGTGGCGAGTTCGGTCTCCACGGCGCGGCGGTCAGTTGGTGCAGTCGAGGTAGACGGAGCGGTGCTCGTAGCCCGAGGCGGTCTTGGCGATGCTGCCGCACACGTAGGTGACCTCGAGCTGCTTGCGGTCGCCGCGCGCGGGATCGCCGCACATCTCGTTGGAGACCTCGATGGTGGCCGTGCGGCGGCCGTTGGCGCGGCGCGCGACCCAGCGGGTGGCGTCGCAGCTCTTCGAGGAGGTGCCGTAGTAGGCGGTCGACACCGTGATGGGGCCGGTGGGCCGCGGGACGGGGGCCGCGGCCGGGGGAGGCGGCGGGGCGGCCGGGGCCGCGCCGCGGCGCGCGTCCTCCAGCCCCTTGCGGTAGCCGCTCGCGAACCCGTCGTCGTAGCCGCGCCGGTAGCCGTCGCGGTAGTCGCGGCGCTCCTCCTGCGGCGGCTCGCCGTCGAAGGCGGCGGCGGGCACGGCGGCGAAGGCGAGGGCGAGGGCGAGGGCGGCGGGTGCGGGGCGCATCAGTCAGTCTCCAGGGCGGGGGAAGGCTTGCCGGTCTTCTTGCGGTGGCGGCAGGCCTCGATGAAGGACTTGAGCAGGGGCTTGCCGTCGAGGAGCTCGGCGTCGGCGGGATCCATGAACTCGGGGTGCCACTGGACGCCCGCCACGTAGCTGGGGCCGTTCCAGCGGATCGCCTCGACGATGCCGTCGGGGTCGCTCACCGCCTCGATCACGAGGTCCCGGCCCAGCGTCTTCACGGCCTGGTGGTGGATCGTGTTGATGCGGGTGACGGACGCCTTCGGATACAGGCGCGCGAGCCACCCGCCCTCGGCGAGCCGCATGGCGTGGAAGTTGTCCTCGTAGCGCTGGTCGCAGCGGTGCTGCAGCGCCCCGCCCACCTGCGTCTGGATGTCCTGGTAGAGCGTGCCGCCGAGGGCCACGTTGATGAGCTGGCAGCCGCGGCAGATGCCGAACACCGGCTTGCCCTGGCGGACGAACTCGCGGAAGAGGCGGATCTCGTAGCCGTCGCGCACGCCGTCGCCGGACCACTCCGGGTTGAGCGGCTTCTCCCCGTAGGTCTCCGGGGCGATGTCGGCACCGCCCTGCAGGACGAGCCCGTCCAGGGCGTCGACATAGTCCTTCTTCGCGATCTTCGCCGGCAGGTGCGGCGCGGCGAGGCTCAGCGCCGGCACCATGAAGGCGAGCACCTCGCCCGACATGACCCAGCTCGCCACCGACTGCTCCAGGTACTGCACGCTCTTCGTGGGCAGGAAGAAGCGGCGCGGGTCGGGGTAGAGCAACCGTGCCGAAATCCCGATCTTGAGGGGTTCCATCGCGAAACTATATCGCGTCGGGTGCTTGATCGGGCGCAAGGGGGGGCGCCCCCGCCGGGAGGAGCCTAGGGATGAGGGCTGGCGCCCGCACCGGGCTTGCCATCCGGGTGTCACGTTCGCGGCGCATCCTCCGGGCGGGGAGCCGTGAACGCCATGAACATGGAAAAGTCGCGCATCGTCGAAGCGCTGGGAGAGGAGGGCCTGCGGCTGCCGGCGCTCCTCAACGAGGCGCTGGCCGCCAACGACCGCGCCAAGTATCTCTTCACCGTTCTGCAGGTGGCGCAGGGCCACGCCGACCATCCCGGCGGGCCGGCGCCGGAGCTGCGCGCCGAGCGCGAGGCCGCGGGGCTCGCCGCGGCCGGCTTCGACGAGGTCGCCGGCGCCGCCACCGCCGTGGGCGAGGGCCGCTACTACATGCCCGGGGTCGACCGCCTGTGCGCGCGGCTGCACGCCGAGGTCGACGCCATGCTCGCGCCGCTGGAGGCCGCCGGGCAGGACGCGGCCGCCTTCGCCGCGCGCCGCGAGCGGCTCTCCGCCGCGCCCTGGTGCGACGAGGACGACGGCATCGCCGCGGCGCAGATCGCGGCGCTGACCGGCGGCGGCCGCGAGGGCGAGGACACGGTGCACCGCCTCGTCATGGACATGCACAAGGCGCTCAATGCCCTGCAGGCGCGCATCGCCTCGGAGACGATCGACGGCGCCCACGCCTACGGCATGGCGGCCGGCGACCGCGCGCTGGTGGCGGCCTTCATGCGCGGCGTGAACCGCACCGCCGGCCTCAAGTTCGACCACCCCGGGCTCGGGACGACCGCGACGCGCTCGGGCGCGCGGCTGGTGATCCAGAACGACATCGGCACGACCGACGCCCACGTCCTCGTGGTGCACGTGGAGGGCGCGCGCGTGACGCTCACCTACACCGACGTGCACATGCAGCGGCTGCTCTTCTTCCAGGGCCTCTTCGACCGCTGGCGCGTGGACTGGGAGGACACGCTCTCGCGCACCGACCGCACGATGGAGGACGGGGTCTACCACCTGTGCATCGGCACCTACGCCGCGGCCGGCGCCGCCGAGCTCGAGGAGTACCTCGCCTTCCTCGGCTCGCGCCTCGTCTTCCTCATCGACTGGAACCGCGCGAGGAAACGCCTGCGCCTGCTGCTGCCGAAGAAGGAGGTGATGGAGCTCCTCAAGTGGGCCGCCGACAACGACCACGGCCACATGGCCTTCCTGCGCGCCGGCGGCGAGCAGATGATCTTCGACTCGCTCGCGTTCGTCTCGCGCGCGCCCGCCTCCTTCGGCGCGCGCCTCGACGACGTGCTGGGGCGCAGCGCGGCGGTGAGCTTCATGCGCTACGTGATGCGCACCTGCGCCCAGGGCCTGGCGGGCGGCCGCTCCGAGGGGCTGGTGCGCGACGAGGTGCGCGCGGAGCTGGTGAGCTACTTCCGCTCGGCGCAGGAGAGCGTGCTCGACATCGCGGCCGAGCACGCCGCCTTCGCCCACGAGATCGCCGCCGGCACGCGCGACGCCCTCGTGAGCGCCGCCTCCGAGGAGGGCGGGGAGGCGGTCGCGAGGAACGCCCAGCGCGCCAAGACCTGGGAGCACCGCGCCGACGAGCTGGTGAACGCCGCGCGCGCGCAGTCCCGCCAGTCGGAGCGCGCCCAGTCCTACCGCGCCCTCATCGAGGCCGCCGACGACATCGTCGACGAGCTGGAGGAGGCGGCCTTCCACCTGGCCCTCGTGCCGCGCGGCGCGGAGGGCGAGGCGATGTGCCAGTCGCTGCGGCCGCTGGCGGCGCTCGCCGTGGAGGGGACGCAGGAGTACCTCAAGGCCGTGGAGACCGCGCGCACGCTGCACCGCGGCAGCCCCCGCGAGGACACCCAGGACTTCCTCGAGGCCGTGCACCGCATCATGACCCTCGAGCGGCGCAGCGACGAGGTGCACCGCGCCGTGAAGGCCCTCGTGCCGTCCCTCCCCGGCGCCTACGGCGGCCTCTACGGCTACATCGAGTGCGCGCGCAACCTCGAGGCCGCGACGGACGCGCTCATGCACTCCGCGCTCAAGCTGCGCGAGGCGGTGCTGGGCGAGCTGGTGGTGCTGTGAACGCCCCCGCGAGCCTGCCGCCCGTCTTCGGCATCGCGCTCGCCAAGGCGGCGCCGGCCGCGGGCGAGCCGGCGCAGATGGGCTCCAAGGCCTTCAACCTGCAGCGCATGGCCGCGGCCGGCCTGCCGGTGCCGCAGGCCTTCGTGCTCGGCACCGGCTGGTGCGCGCTCCACCAGCGCGACCCCGGCGCCGCGCGCGGCGCGCTTCGCGACGCGCTCGCGGAGTGGATGCGCCGCCTCGAGCAGGGTTGCGGGCTCGCCTTCGGCGGCGAGCGCCGCCCGCTGCTCGTCTCCGTGCGCTCCGGCGCGCCGGTGTCGATGCCCGGCATGATGGACACCGTGCTCAACGTCGGCCTGTGCGACCGCGCCGTGCGCGGGCTCCTGCGCCTCACGGGCAACCCGCGCCTCGCCTGGGACTCCTACCGGCGCCTCGTGCAGCAGTACGCGCAGGTCGTGCACGGGGCCGACCCCGCGCCTTTCGAGACCCTGGCCGAGGCGGCGCTCGCGAAGGCGGGGGCGAGGAGCGAGCGCGAGCTGGATTTCGAGAGCCTCGCGGCGCTGGCGGCGGAGAGCCTCGAGGCCTACGCCGAGATCGTCGGCTCGCCCTTCCCGCAGGATCCGCGCGAGCAGCTCGAGGCGGCGGCGGTGGCGGTGCTCGACTCGTGGCGCTCGGCCCGCGCGAGCGAGTACCGGCGGCTGCACGGCATAGACGACGCGATGGGCACGGCGGTCACCGTCCAGCGCATGGTCTTCGGCAACGCTGGCGGGACCTCCGGTTCCGGCGTGGGCTTCACGCGCGATCCGGCCACGGGCGAGAACCGCCTCTACCTCGACTTCCTCTTCAACGCGCAGGGCGAGGACGTGGTCTCGGGGCGCCACGCCGTCACCGACACCGCGCGCCTGCCGCTCGCCCTCCCGGAGGTCGCGCAGCGCCTGGAGGAGCTTCGCCACGCGCTCGAGGGCGCCTTCGGCGACGCGCAGGAGTTCGAGTTCACCGTCCAGGACGGGCGCCTCTATCTCCTGCAGGCGCGCACGGCCAAGCGCACGCCGTGGGCGGCGCTTCGCATCGCCGTCGAGCAGGTCCGCGAGGCGATCGCGACCCCCGTCCAGGCGCTCGCGCGCCTCGACGGGCTCGACCTCGCGGCCATCGAGCGCCGCCGAGTCGCCGAGGAGGGCGAGGTGGCGCTCGCCCGCGCGGTGCCGGCGGGCATCGGCATCGCCGTGGGCGCCATCGCGCTGGACGCTGCCGCCTGCGAGCGGCTCAAGGCCGCCGGCCGCCCGGCCATCCTCGTGCGCGCCGACACCAGCACCGAGGACATCGCCGGCATCGCCGCCTCGGTGGGCGTTCTCACCGCGCGCGGCGGGCGCACTTCCCACGCGGCGGTCGTGGCGAGGCACATGGGCAAGGTGTGCCTGGTCGGATGCACCGCGCTGCGCATCGACGAGAAGGCGCGCACCGTGACCTTCGGCGGCGCGGCGCTGCGCGAGGGCGAGACGATCTGCCTGGACGCCGACGGCGGCCGCGTGCTCGACGGCGAGCCGGAGGTCGTGGTCGAGCGCCCCGAGGGCCTGCTCTCCGAGATCGCCCGGTGGCGGGGCGCGGCCGCCTGAGGCGGCCTCGGTGCAGCGCAGCAATGCGCGCGGCGGGGGGGCCGTGCGATACTCCGCCGGCGAGCCCCGGGGCACAACCGGGGCGGCCAACCGACAACCGGAGGAGATCCCATGACCCGCAAGCTGTCCCTTGCCGTGGCCGTCGCCGCGGCCCTCGCCGCCGGCGCCGCGCAGGCGCAGACCATCCGCCTCATGACCGGCCCGCAGGGCGGCGTGTGGGTGCCGCTCGGCGGCGCGCTCAAGAACATGTGGGAGAAGGCCATTCCCGGCCTGCAGGTGCAGACCATGCCGGGCGCCGGCATCGCCAACGTCCGCGGCGTGGACGAGGGCAAGGCCGACGTCGGCTTCGGCAACAGCATCACCTCGGTGGACGGGGTGCACGGCCGCGCGCCCTTCCCGAAGAAGGTCGAGAAGGCCTGCCAGCTCGCGAACCTCTACCCGCAGTACTTCCAGGTGGTGGCGCTGGCCGGCAGCGGCATCAATTCCATCGCCGACCTCAAGGGCAAGTCGATCGCCGTGCAGCCCAAGGGCAACACGGCCGAACTCATCTCGCAGCAGATCCTGCAGGCCGTGGGCCTCTCCTACCAGAGCGCCAAGGTGAGCTTCGTGAACAGCTACACCGACGCCGCGGCGCTGCTGAAGGACGGCCACGCGCAGGTCTTCACCCTGGGCACGACGATCCCGGCCTCCTCGATCATGGACGTGGCTGCCGGGCGCGACATCAAGATGGTGCCGGTGACCGACGAGATCGTGGCGGCGATGCGCAAGATGAACCCCGGCTACACGAAGGGCGCCATCAAGGGGGGCACCTATCCGAAGCAGGACCAGGACGTGCCCGCGATCGTGTACTCGGCGCACCTCGTGGTCTCGTGCAGCCTGCCCGAGAACACGGTCTACCAGATGGCCAAGGCGATGGCCGCCAACGTCCCCGACATGGCGGCCATCAACAAGGCCATGGCGAGCCTCACGCCGAAGGCGATGGCGGAGGACATCGGCGTGCCCTTCCACCCCGGCGCGGTGAAGTTCTACAAGGAAGTCGGCGCGATGTAGCCCCGCGCCGGGCGCGCGCGCGGCCATGGGCAGGGCCATCCGCTGGGCGGCGGGCGGCATCGCGATCGCGATGTCGCTCTACCACATGTGGTTCTCGGCATCGCCGCCGCCGGAGGCGATGATCTTCCGGGGCACGCACCTGCTCTTCGCGCTCGTGCTCGTCTTCCTGCTCTACCCTGCCGGGGGCCGCGAGGGACCCCGGCGCCTGCTCTGGCTGGACCTCGCCCTCGTCGCCCTCTCGGCGGTCGCGATCGGCTACATCTTCGCGAACTACCAGTACATCGTGAACCGCATCATCTACATCGACGACCTCACCGCCTGGGACAAGGCGATGGCGGTGGTGACGGTGGTGCTGGTGCTCGACGCGACCCGGCGCGTGATCGGCTGGGCGCTGCCGCTCACGGCGCTCGCCTTCCTCGCCTACGCGGTGTTCGGGTCCGGCATCAAGATGCAGGTGCTGCTCGAGCAGATGTACCTCTCGACCGACGGCATCTTCGGCTCGACGCTGGGCGTCTCGGCCTCGTACGTGATCGTCTTCGTGCTCTTCGGCGCCTTCATGGAGCGGAGCGGCACGGGCCGGCTCTTCATGGACTTCGCGCTCTCCCTCACCGGGCACACCGCGGGCGGGCCGGGCAAGGTCTCCATCGTGAGCTCGAGCCTCTTCGGGACGATCTCGGGAAGCGCGGTTGCCAACGTGATGGTCGACGGCCCCATCACCATCCCCCTCATGAAGAAGACGGGCTTCCGCCCGCCCTTCGCCGCGGCCGTGGAGGCGAGCGCCTCGACGGGCGGGCAGATCATGCCGCCCATCATGGGGGCGGCGGCCTTCGTGATGGCCGAGTACCTCGCGGTGAGCTACTTCCAGGTGACGGTCTGGGCCTGGATCCCGGCGCTGCTCTTCTACGTGGCGCTCTTCTTCGCCGTGCACTTCGAGGCGAAGCGCGTGGGCCTGAAGGGCGTGCCGCGCTCGGAGCTGCCGCGCCTGGGGCAGGTCATGCGCGAGCGCGGCCACCTCTTCATCCCGATCCTGCTGGTGCTGGCGGGCATGGGCATGAGCTACAGCGCGCCGCTGTGCGCTCTCGTGGGCACGATCGCGACGCTCCCCATCGCCCTCATGCGCGCCAGCACGCGGGCCGGCATCACCTGGCGCACGGTGGTGGAGGCCCTCGAGGGCGGCGCGCGCGACGCGCTCGCCGTGGCCATGGCCTGCGCCTGCGCCGGCATCGTGATCGGCGTCATCTCGCTCACGGGTCTGGGCATCACCTTTACCCAGATCGTGATCGCGCTGGCGCAGAACAGCCTCATCCTCGCGCTCGTCCTCACGGCGGTCGCAGGGATCGTGCTCGGCATGGGGATGCCCACCACGCCCGCCTACATCGTGATGGTGTCGCTCCTCGTGCCGGCGCTCATCAAGCTGGGGGTGGTCACGCCCGCCGCGCACATGTTCGCGCTCTACTTCGCCGTGCTCTCGGCGATCACCCCGCCGGTGGCGCTCGCCGTCTTCGCGGCGGCGGCGCTCGCGAAGGCGAACATGTGGCGCGCCGGGTTCGAGTCGGTGCGCATCGCCGCGGCGGGCTTCATCGTGCCCTTCATGTTCGTCTTCGAGCCGGCGCTGCTGGCCATCGGCGAGTGGCAGACCATCGCGCTGGCGGCCGCGACGGCGACGGTGGGGGTGATGTGCCTCGCCGCCGCGCTCTACGGCTACCTCCTCGCGCCGCTCGCCCTGTGGCAGCGGCTGGCGCTCGCCACGGGCGCGATCCTGCTCATCAAGCCCGGGATCGTCACCGACTCGGTCGGGCTCGCGCTGCTGCTGGGGGTCGGCGCGATGCAGTGGGTGGCGGCGCGCCGCTCGGCCCCAGGCGGCGCCTAGGGCAGCGCCTACTTCGGGCGGGCGGCGAGCTCGCCCTTGGCGAATGCACCCGTCGCATCGGCCGCGGCGGGGCGCAGCCGGCTCTTCCGGAGCTGCCCCGCCTGCTCGAGGATCGGGTAGGCGGTCGAGCAGAAGAAGGAGTTGATGCGGCGCATGTCGCTGATGATGTCCAGGTGCAGCGAGCTGGTCTCGATGGACTGCACGGACTGGTCGGCCAGCCGGTCGAGGTGCTGCGCGGCGTAGGAGCGCTCGAGGTCGCGGAACTTCTCCTTCTCGGCGAGGAGCATCTGCGCCGTCTTCACGTCCCCGGTGAGGAAGACCGAGAGCCCGAGGCGCAGGTTCGCCACGAGCTTGGCGTGCAGGTCCTCGAGCTCGCGCATGCCGGCGTCGGAGAACGAGAGCCGGTGGGCGATCTTCTTGTCCTTGATGTCGCCGAGGATTCGCTCGATCACGTCGCCCACGTGCTCGAGGTTGATGGTGAGCGAGATGATCTCGGCCCAGCGGCGGCCGTCGCGCTCGTCGAGCGCCTCGCGGCTGATCTGGGTGAGGTAGAGCTTGACCGCGGTGTAGAGCCGGTCGACGTCGTCGTCGAGGCGGATCAGCTCCTCGACCCGCTTCTCGTCGTTGGTGCGGATCACCTCGATCAGGCCGTTCAGCATCTGCTCGATGGTGTCGCCGATGCGAAGCGTCTCGCGGGCGGCGTTGGCGAGCGCGAGGGTGGGGGTCTCCAGCGCCCCGCTGTCGAGGTGGCGCGGCTCGGCGGCCTGCGGGCCGGCGGTCCCGGTGGCCAGCGGGAAGAAGCGCTCGACCTGGCGGGCGATGGCGTCGGTGAGGAAGAGGAAGCCCGCCGCCAGCGCCACGTTGAAGATCACGTGGAAGTGCAGCACCTGGCGGCGCGGATCCTCGTCGAGCTGGGCGATGCCCTGCAGCACCAGCGGCAGCGCGAGCGAGAAGACCACGCAGCCGGCCAGCTTGAAGAAGAGGTTCCCCAGCGCCACGCGCCGCCCGGCGCCCGGCGTGCCCAGGGTCGCCACCAGCCCGATCACGCCGCTGCCGAGGTTCGCGCCCAGCACGAGGCACATCGCCACCGGCACGGAGATCACGTGGGCCGCGGCGAGCGTGGCGGTGAGGAGCACCACGGCGAGGCTCGACCACGAGAAAAGCGTGAACACGGCGCCGATCAGCATGTCGAGCATCGGGTCGCCGGAGAGGGAGCCGAAGAGCACCTTGGTGCCGGCGGAGGTGACGATGGGCCTGGTCGCCTCCTGGATGAGCTGCAGCGCGAGGATGATGAGGCCCAGGCCGATGGACACGCGCCCGAGCTGGCCGGCCTTCGTGTTCTTGCGCGACAGGAAGAACACCACGCCGAAGAAGATGGCCACCGGCGAGAGCCACGAGAGGTCCAGCGAGAAGACCTGCGCCATCAGGGCGGTGCCGACGTCCGCGCCCAGCATGATGGCGAGCGCCGGCGCGAGCCCGATCAGGTTCTGCGAGACGAAGGAACTGGTGATGAGCGCCGTCGCGCTCGAGGACTGCACGAGGCTCGTGACGCCGAGGCCCGCGGCGAAGGCCGAGCCGCGGCTGGAGACGCTCTTCGACAGGACGCGGCGCAGGTTCGCGCCGTAGACCCGCAGGATGCCGGTGCGGACGATGTGCGTGCCCCACACGAGGAGGGCCACGCTGGCGAAGAGGTTGAGGAGCGTCTGCACTGCGGTCGTTTGCGACTCCCGGAAGGGCGCGGACGCCCGCGGGAAAGGTCACCTCGCTTCGGCGGCCCGCCGGTGGGCCGCGAGCCGAGATTATGACAGTTTCGTGACGGTCCTAGAAGGCCGGGAGGCTGAAGGTCTTCACGTTGGTGAAGCTCTTCATGGCTTCCTGCACGCCCTCCTTGTAGCCCAGCCCGGAATCCTTGATGCCGCCGAAGGGCGTGAGCTCGATCCGGTAGCCGGGCACCTCGCGGACGTTGACGGTTCCCACGTTCAGCTCCGCCACGAAGCGCGCGATGTAGTCCAGGCGGTTGGTGAAGACGCCCGAGGAGAGCCCGTAGGCGGTGCCGTTGGAGAGCGCGATCGCCTCGTCGAGGGAGGAGAAGCGGATGACGGGCGAGACGGGCCCGAAGGTCTCCTGCCGCACCACCGTCATGCCCGGCGTCACGCGGTCGAGCACCGTGGGCGAGTAGAGCGCGCCGCGGCGCACGTTGCCCGCGAGCAGGCGCGCGCCCTGGGCGACGGCCTCGTTCACGCGCGACTCGAAGAGGACGGCCGCCTCCTCGTCGATCACGGTGCCCATCTCGACCTTCGGGTCCATGGGGTCGCCGTAGGTCCACGCCCGGGTCTTCTCCACCAGGAGCTCCACGAAGCGGTCGGCCACCTTCTCGTGCACGAGCATTCGCTTGACGGCCGTGCAGCGCTGGCCGCTGTTCTTGTACGAGCCCTGGGCGGCGAGCGTCGCGGCCTCCTCGACGTCGGCGTCCTCCATCACGATCACGGGGTCGTTGCCGCCCAGCTCCAGGACCACGCGCCGGTAGCCGGCCTTCTGCGCGATGTACTTGCCGATGGGCACGCCGCCGGTGAAGGTGATGAGGTCGATGTGCTCGTTGGTGAGCAGCTCGTCGGCGATCTCGCGCGGGTCGCCCGTGACCACCTGCAGCATCTCCGGCGGCAGCCCCGCCTCGTAGAGCAGGTCGGCGAGGTAGAGCGCCGAGAGCGGCGTCTTCTCCGTGGGCTTGAGCACCATGCGGTTGTTCGTCGCCACCGACGGCGCGACCTTGTGGGCCACCTGGTTCATCGGGTGGTTGAACGGCGTGATGGCGGAGATCACGCCCAGCAGCGGGTCGCGGCGCGTGAAGACGCGGCGGCTCTTGCCGTGCGGCGTGAGGTCGCAGGAGAAGGACTGCCCGTCGTCGCGCAGCGCCTCCATCCCGGCGAAGGTGAGCACGTCGCAGACGCGGCCCACCTCGTAGACCGAGTCCTTCTTGCACAGGCCGGATTCCAGCGTGATGAGGTCGGAGGCCTCTTCGACGCGCCCGCGCAGGAGGGAGGCGGCCTTGAGCAGGAGCGAGGAGCGCTCGTACCGGGAGAGCTTCGGCCGGTAGGGGCGGGCGATGGCGAAGGCGCGGCGCACGTCCTCGACGCTCGCGCGCGGCACGGTGCCCACGACCTCGCCGGACCAGGGGTTCAGGACCTCGATCACGCGATCCGTCGACACGCGCTCGCCGCCGATGCGCATGGCCTCGGCGCGGAAACGGGGACTGCGGGCGGGCTTGGCGACGGCGCTCATGGCTTGGATGTCTCCCGGACGAGGGCAGGGGGCGGCTGGAGGTCGACCTGCTCCAGCGCCTCGTGCAGGCGGGAGCGGCTCTTCATGGCGTGCTGGTACAGCAGTTCCCCGGCGAGCGTCGCGTCGCGGGCGGCGATGGCCTCGACGATGTCGGCGTGCTGGCGCGTCGACTTGGGGAAGGCGTCGTGGCCCAGCGCGAGCGTGCGCCGACGGTAGAGGTGCAGCTCGTTGATGAGGCGCCGGTAGGCCGCCAGCAGCGTGCCGTTGCCGGCGAGCTGCGCGAGGCGGTCGTGGAAGCGGATGTTGAGGGGGTAGTAGGCGTCCACGTCCTTGGCGGAGGCCGCCTCCTGCATCTGCACCACCAGGGCGCGCAGCTCCGCGACCTGGCCGTCGGAAGCGCGCTCGGCGGCCAGGCGCCCGATCAGCTCGTCCAAGCCCGCGCGCAGCTCGTAGATCTCGTCGGCTTCCTCCAGCGACACCTGGCGGACGAAGACGCCGCGGTTCTTCTCGGTGCGCACGAGCCCGGCCTGCTCGAGGGCCCGGAACGCCTCGCGCACCGGGCCGCGGGAGACGTTCAGCTCGGCGGCCACGTCGGCCTCGTTGAGCTTGTCGCCGGGCAGGATGTCGCCGGCGAGGATGCGGCGCTCCAGCTCCTGCTGCACGAGGGAAGTGAGGGAGTGCCTGCGCAGCAGGTCGATCGCGGAGGAGGGGCCGGTCGGGGCGGCTGTTGTCATGTTGTCATGTGGCGAGGGCAGGATAACGGTCGCCATGCTTGACATTAGAACCCTCCGGTTTGTAGATTGTCAACAATCTGCAACAAACGAAGCATAACCTTCGCCGGTGACAGCCCCATGTCAGACGGCGAAACGAACGGAGGAGTGCAGATACGATGGCGAACGGCGCGGCTTTGTCCGTCGCGGGGCTGAGCAAGTCCTTCGGCGGGGCGCACAAGGCGCTGTCCGGCGTGAAGCTGGAATTGGGGCCCGGCGAGATGGTCGCGCTCATCGGCGCCTCGGGGTCCGGCAAGTCGACGCTCCTGCGCCACATCTCCGGCTTCGTCGCCGGCGATGCCGGCTCCGGCGACGTGCGCGTGGGCGAAAAGGTCATGCAGTCCGGCGGGCGCGTCGCGCGCGGCATCCGCGACCTGCGCGCCGACGTGGGCTTCGTGTTCCAGCAATTCAACCTCGTGGGCCGCCTCACCGTGATGACCAACGTCCTCATGGGCCAGCTGCCGCGCATCCCCGCGTGGCGCAGCCTCATCGGCCGCTTCACGCAGGCCGAGAAGGCCGAGGCCTGGCACGCGATGCGCGCCGTCGGCATCGAAGGCCTGGCCTGGCAGCGCGCCAGCACTCTCTCCGGCGGGCAGCAGCAGCGCGTGGCCATCGCCCGTGCGCTCGTCCAGCGCGCCCGCATCATCCTCGCCGACGAGCCCATCGCCTCGCTGGACCCCGAGAGCGCGAGAAACGTGATGGAGATCCTGGCCCGCATCAACCGCGAGCAGGGCATCACCGTGCTCGTGTCGCTGCACCAGGTGCAGTTCGCGCGCCGCTACTGCGAGCGCACGGTGGCGCTGCGCCTGGGCGAGGTGGTCTACGACGGGCCGTCGGCGGACCTGGAGGCCGGCATGCTGCGCAGGCTCTACGGCGCCGCGGTCGAGGAGATGCTGGACGGCACCGAGACGATCGACGCCGTGATGAACGACCCGGTGGTCGCCGAGGCTCTCGCCCCGGCGGCGGCATCGGCCTGAAACGACCCGAACGCCCTTCCATCCCCCGCAAGGAGAACCCATGAACCTCGCCAAACGAGCGGCAGCAACCCTCGCCGCCGCGCTGATCGCCGGCACCGCCCTCGCCCAGGAAATCAACTTCGGCGTCATTTCCACAGACAAGAGCGCGGCCATCAAGTCGCTCTGGGATCCGTTCTTCGAGGACATGCGCAAGCAGACGGGCCTCAAGGTGAACGCCTTCTTCTCCACCGACTACACGGGCATCATCGAGGCGCAGCGCTTCGGGAAGGTGCAGGTGGCGTGGTACGGCAACAAGAGCGCCATCGAGGCCGTGGACCGCGCCAACGGCGAGGTCTTCGCGCAGTTCATCGACCTGCACGGCACGCCCGGCTACTACAGCTACATCATCACGCACAAGGACAGCCCGCTCAATTCGCTGGACGACATGTTCAAGCGCGGCAAGGAGCTGAGCTTCGGCGCGGGCGACCCGCAGTCCACCTCCGGCACGCTCGTGCCCGGCTACTACGTCTTCACGCAGCGCGGGCTGGAGGCGAAGGACGTGTTCAAGGTCGTGCGCCCCGCCTCCCACGGCGTGAACCTGCTGGCCGTCCTCAACAAGCAGGTCGACGTCGCCACCAACAACAGCGAGGAGCTCGACAAGCTCAAGCTCAAGGACCCGGCCAAGCGCGAGCTGGTGAAGATCCTCTGGACCTCGCCCCTCATCCCGCGCGACCCGCTGGTCTGGCGCAAGGACCTCCCGGCCGAGACGAAGAAGAAGATCAAGGACTTCGTCGTGGGTTACGGCAAGGACGCGCGCGAGAAGGAGATCCTCAAGGGGATGCAGCAGATCGCGGGCTTCCGCGAGTCCACCGACGCGCAGCTCGTTCCCATCCGCCAGCTCGAGCTGGCCAAGGACCGCGCCAAGGCCGCCGGCGACACCACGCTCTCCGCCGAGGCGAAGGCCGCGAAGCTGAAGGAGATCGACGCGAAGCTCGCCGCGCTCGCGAAGCAGGCCAAGTGACGGCCGTTCCCGCCATCCCGCCGGGGGCGCTCACGCCCCCGGGGTCCGGGAAGCGAACGCTCGCCCAGGCCATCGGCTGGGCGGCGTTCGCGCTCGTGCTCGCGTGGGCGTGGAAGGGCGCCGACGTGCGCCCGCTCGACCTCGTGCGCGACTCGGGGAACATGGCCACCTTCCTCTCGGAGTTCTTCCCGCCGGACTTCCGGGAGTGGAAGAGCTACCTGCGCGAGATGGTGGTGACGCTGCACATCGCGGTGTGGGGCACCGTCCTCGCCGTGGTCTGCGCGGTGCCCTTCGGGCTGCTCTCCTCGGCCAACATCGTGCCGGTGTGGGTGTACCAGCCCGTGCGGCGCCTCATGGACTGCTGCCGCGCCATCAACGAGATGGTCTTCGCGATGCTCTTCATCGTGGCGGTCGGCCTGGGCCCCTTCGCCGGCGTGATGGCGCTCTGGGTGCACACGACGGGGACGCTCGCGAAACTCTTCGCCGAGGCGGTGGAGGCCATCGACCCGCGCCCCGTCGAGGGCGTTCGCGCCACGGGCGCCTCCGCGATCGAGGAGGTCGTCTACGGCGTGATCCCGCAGGTGATGCCCCTCTGGATCTCCTACTCGCTCTACCGCTTCGAGTCGAACGTCCGCTCCGCCTCGGTCGTGGGGATGGTGGGCGCGGGCGGCATCGGCGTCATCCTCTACGAGGTGATCCGCGGCTTCGAGTACGCGCAGACCTGCGCCGTGATGCTCATCATCATCACCTTCGTGAGCACCATCGACATCGTCTCGGCGCGCTTCCGCAAGATGTTCATCTGAGGCGCCCGCGCGCCTCGCACAGGAGAGAAGCAGCATGCCCCAGGAAAGACCCCCCGTCGTCGTGAACGGCACGCGATACCGCTGGCCCGGCCGGCCGGTGGCCGTGGTGATCATCGACGGCGGCGACCCCGCCTACATCCAGCAGTTCCTGCGCGAGGGGGCGATCCCCAACATCGCGCGTTTCATGCAGGAAGGCTTCGCCGTCGTGGCCGAGGGAACCGTGCCCTCGTTCACCTGCCCCAACAACATGTCGATCGTCACCGGCACGCCGGCCTCGCGGCATGGCATCTCGGGGAACTTCTACCTCGACACGGCCACGGGCGAGGCGGTGGTGATGACCGGCCCGGAACTGCTGCGCGGCGACACGGTGCTCAAGGGCTTCGCCGACGCAGGCGCGAAGGTGGTGGCCATCACCGCCAAGGACAAGCTGAGGAAGCAGCTCGGCAAGGGGCTGGACGTCTCGCGCGGCAACGTGTGCTTCTCTTCCGAAAGGGCGGGCTCGACCACGCTCGCCGAGCACGGCATCGAGAACGCGGCCGCCTTCGTGGGCCAGCCGCAGCCCGGCATGTACTCGATGGAGCTCTCGCTCTTCGTGCTGGACGCGGGCATCAAGCTGCTCGAGGCCGGCCACCGCGACCTGCTCTTCCTGTCGCTCACCGACTACGTGCAGCACAAGTACGCGCCGCACGAGGCCGAGGCGCGCCGCTTCTACCAGGAGCTGGACCGCCGCTTCGGCCGGCTGGCGGAGCTGGGCGCCACCGTCGCGCTCACCGCCGACCACGGCATGAACGACAAGTCCACGCCGGAGGGCAAGCCCAACGTGATCTGGCTGCAGGACATCCTCGACGCCCGGTTCGGCAAGGGCGACACGAAGGTGATCTGCCCGATCACGGACGCCTTCGTCGCGCACCACGGTGCGCTGGGCGGGTTCGTGCGGGTGTGGTGCCGCGGCAAGGCCACGCCGCCGCAGGTGATCGAGGCGATCCGCGGGCTTCCCGGCCTGGCGCAGGTCCTCGACAAGGAAAGCGCCTGCCGCGCCTTCGACCTGCCCGCCGACCGCGAGGGCGACGTGGTGGTGGTCGCCGCCGCCGATGTCTGCGTGGGCGCCTCGGAGAAGGACCACGACCTCTCCGGGCTCGAGGGGCACCGCCTGCGCACGCACGGCGGCGTCTCGGAGGCGCGCGTGCCGATCATCATCAACCGGCCGCTGAACGACGAGTACAAGCTCCGGGGTGGCGCCTCGGTGCTCAAGAGCTGGCAGCTGTTCGACTTCGCGCTGAACGGCGTGGCCTGAGCCCATGGCGATCCCGCACGGCCTCATGGGGCGCCTCGCGGTGTACGAGGCGCCGAACCGCCCGTTCGAGATCCGCCTCTTCCCGGTGCGCGCGCCGCGCGCCGGCGAGGTGCTGGTCAGGATCCGCATGTCGACGATCTGCCGCTCGGACGTCCACTCCTACCTGGGCCACCGCCCCAACCCGTGCCCCGGCGTGCTGGGGCACGAGATCATCGGCACGATCGTCGAGCTGGGCGCGGGGATCACGCACGACATGCGCGGCGAGCCGCTCGCGCCCGGAGACCGCATCACCTGGAGCGAGTACTTCATCCCGGGCCCGAACTACTTCACCGAGGTGCTGGACCTGCCCCAGAAATCGCCCGGCGTCGACAAGTACGGGCACATGGCGGCCGCCACCGACCCGCACCACCACGGCGGCTTCGGCGAGTACTGCTACGTGCTGCCGCAGTCCTGGATCCTCAAGCTCCCCGAGGCGCTCACCGACGAGGAGGCCACGCCCATCAACTGCGGCGTGGCCACGATGATGTGCGTGACCGAGCGTGCCGGCATCCGCATGGGCGACGCCGTGGTGGTGCAGGGCCTGGGCCTCCTTGGGCTCTATGGCGCCGCCATCGCCAAGGCGAGGGGCGCGCGGCGCGTGATCGGGCTGGACACCGTCGCCTCCCGCCGCGAGCTCGCGTCGCGCTTCGGCGTCGACCTCGCCCTCGATCCCTCGGCCGTGCCCGAGGCCGAGCTGGTGAAGGCCGTCCGGGCCGCCTGCCCGCCCGACGGGGCCGATGCGGTGCTGGAGGTGTGCGGCTACCCGGAGGTGATCCCCGCCGGGATCGCGTTCCTGCGCACGGGCGGGCGCTACGCGCTCGCGGGCGTCGTGAACCCCGGCTCCGGCGTGACGATCGACGCGAACCTGCTGCTGCGCAGGATGGTGACGCTCACCGGCGTGCACAACTATCACCCGAGGAACCTCGTGGAGGCGCTCGACTTCGTGCACGCCAACCGGGACCGCTTCCCCTTCCACGAGCTGGTCGACGGCAAGTACCGCCTCGACGAGGCCGGAAAGGCCATGCAGGACGCCGCGGAGCGGCGGGTGCTCCGGGCCGCGATCGTGCCCTGAGCCGTCATCGACCGACTGGAGACCGCCATGATCCTCGGCAACGATCCCATCCTCCTCAC